>NZ_JAELXW010000014.1 GCF_016428645.1 Glycomyces salinus
GGGGGGGCGACCGGCCACTGCCGGTCGCCCCGCGGTTCGGTCATCGCGTATCAGACCCATTCGGGCATCTGGGCGTAGCGGGCGCCGAAGCCGCCGGTCGGGAGGATCTCCTTGACTGCGGTCAGGTCGGCGTCGGTGAGTTGGACGCCGGCCGCGGCGGTGTTCTCCTCGACCCGGGTCCGGCTGCGGGAGCCGGGGATCGGGACGATGTAGTCCTTCTGGTGGAGGAGCCAGGCCAGGGCCAGCTGCGGGACCGTAATTCCCTTACTCCGGGCGAGCTCGCCGAGCCGGTCGACGGCTTCGACGTTCCGCTCGAAGTTGCCGGCCTGCCAACGCGGGTCGACGCGGCGCAGGTCGGTCTCGTCGTACTGATCGGCGGGCTTGGCGGTGCCGGTGATGAACCCGCGGCCCAGCGGCGAGTAGGCGACGAACCCGATGCCGAGTTCTTCCAGGACGGGAAAGAGCTCCTCGACGTCGCGTTCGAACAGGGAGTACTCGGTCTGGAGGACCGAGACGGGCTGGACGGCGTGCGCGCGGCGAATGGTCTCGGGTCCGGCTTCGGAGAGCCCGAAGTGCGTGACCTTCCCGGCGTCGATGAGCTCTTTCACGGTGCCGGCGACGTCCTCGATGGGGACGTCGGGGTCGACGCGGTGCTGGTAGAACACGTCGAGGCGGTCGGTTCCGAGGTAGCGGAGGCTGTTGTCGGCGACCTTGCGGATGTTCTCGGGGCGGCTGTTGAGCCCGAAGCCGTTCTGGAGGTCGGTCATGTCGAAGCCGAACTTGGTGGCGATGGTGATCTCGTCGCGGAAGTCCTTGACGGCCTCGCCGAGCAGGATCTCGTTGGAGCCGGTGCCCCAGCCGTAGAGTTCGGCGGTGTCGAAGAAGTCCACGCCGAGTTCGTGGGCGCGGCGGACGGTCGCGCGGCCTTCGGTCTCGTCGCCGGGGCCGTAGGCCATGGTCAGGCCCATGGTCCCGTAGCCGATCGCGGAGACGTTGAGTCCTTGGGTGCCGAGTGCGCGGTGCTGCATGAGAGTTCCCTTCATCAAACCAAACGGTTCGGTTTGAACCATACGCCGGAGAAGCGCAATCGTCAAACCGTTCGGTTCGGGCAGGTACGCTGGACCGATGCCGCCCGCCTCCAGTCCCGAAGCCACCCGTGACCGCATCCTGGCCGCAGGCCGTGCCGAGTTCGCGCGCTACGGAATCGCCGGCGCCCGCATCGACCGCATAGCGAAAGCGGCGAAGACCAGCAAGGAACGCGTCTACGCCTACTTCGCCAGCAAGGAGGCCCTCTACCGGCTGGTCTCGGCCGAGGAGCTGGCCGCGATCGTGGAGGCGACCGGCCTGGACCCGGCCGACCTGCCCGGCTATGCCGGGCGGGTCCACGACTACTTCGCGGCGCACCCCGAGCGGTACCGGCTCATGCAGTGGGGCCGCCTCGAACTCGACCCCGCCGGAACCGATGCCGACGACCCGGTCCGCGCGACCATGGCCGGCAAGCTCGAACGCCTCCGCCAGGCGCAGCAGGACGGCATCCTCGACCCGTCATGGGACCCGATCGACATCCTGGTCCTGCTCACGCAGATCGCCGCCTCATGGGCAAGCTATCTCGACCTCGCCCCGACCGACCCCGCCGAGCGCGAGCAGTTCCTCCGAGACCGCCGCACCGCCATCGTCACCGCCGTCGAACGACTATTCCCGGCAGCCCACCGCCCCTGACCCACAGCGGTTTCCGCTGTGACCCAAACCAACTGGGACAAGTTCTCTACCTCAGTTGCTCTGCGGCTCGACGTCCTTGATGGAACCCGATGACGGATGACGGGCGGGGCCTGACGGAGGGGGGCTCGCCGGGGCGCGGTCAGACCTGTGCTTGGCCCCCATCGACGAACCAGTCGGCGCCGTTGACGAAGCTGGACGCGTCCGAGGCCAGGAATGTCGCCACGGAGGCGATCTCGTCCGGGCGGCCGATTCTGCCGAGCGGCACCTGCGAGGCGAGCCGGTGGTCCGGGCCCACGGCGCCGATCAGACCCGGGGTCTCGGTCGGGCCGGGGCTCAGCGCGTTCACCCGGAACTTCCGTTCCTGCGCGCTGAGCGCCCAGCTGCGCACCAGGTTTCGCACCGCCGCCTTCGACGCGCCGTAGATTTCCAGGCCCGATTCGGGGCGGCGGGTGCTGGTCGATCCCGTCACGATGATCGAGGCGCCGTCCGACAGCAGGGGCAGGGCTTTCTGCACGGTGAAGATCGTGCCCTTCACGTTGGTACCGAACGTGGCGTCGATGGCGTCCTCGGTGATCTCGCCGAGGCTCTGGGGGATAGCGCCGCCGGCGTTGGCAACGAGCACGTCGAGGCGGCCCGCCTCCTCGCGCACGACCGAGTACAGGTGATCGAGGTCCGTCTGCACCGAAACGTCGGTCCTCACGCCGGTGGCCGCCGGCCCGATCTCGGCGACGGCCGCGTCGAGCGGCTCCTGGCGGCGACCGGCCAGGAACACCCGTGCTCCTTCTGCGGCGAACCGCTTGGCGATGGCGAGTCCAATGCCGCTGTTCGCTCCGGTGATCACCGCTACCTTGCCTGCGAGTTCTTCGGTCATGACACTCTCACTCCTCATTTCTGGACTCGTTCGTCCATAACGCTAGCAGTTGTGGACGAACGAGTCCATTATTGGTAACCTGTGTCTCATGGCGCGGCCTAGGAAGTTCGACGAGCAACGGGTGCTGGACACCGCCCGGGAGCGGTTCTGGTCGGGCGGGTACGCCGCCACGCGAATGGACGACATCGCCGAGGCGACGGGGCTCGGCAAGGGCAGCCTCTATGGCGCGTTCGGTGGAAAGCGGGAACTGTTCCACCGCGTGTTCGACGACTACTGCGGTTCCGTCGTCGATGCGGTGAGCCGGCAGCTGGACGGCAACGACGCGGACGCGTACGCGCGGCTGTCCGCACACGTATACGCGGTGGCGGCGGCGACCGCCGCGGACACCGACCGCCGCGGATGCCTGCTGGCCAAGGGCGCCGCCGAGCTGGCCGAACACGACGAAGCGGTGGCCGAGCGGGCGCGCGCGGCCATCGAAGCGCTACAGGCGCTACTGGAGGACGACATCGCCGCCTGCCAGCGCCATGGCGACATCGGCGCGGACGTGGAGCCGGGAAGACTGGCCGCGCTGGTGCTCGCCGTACTGCGCGGCATCGAAGCGCTGGGCAAGGCCGGAGTGAGCGAGGAGACGCTGACCGACATAGCCCGGACGGCCCTCGCCGTACTGCCCCGCCCCGCTGACTGAGCTTCTTCAGCGCGTACGTTCCACCCTGCGCCGTTTCGACATCGAGCACACTTTCCGGTTCCTCAAGCAGACCCTGGGCTGGACCGTCCCCTAGGTCCGCGATCCCGAGGCCGCCGACCGCTGGACATGGCCGACCGTCGCCACCTGAACCGTGGATGGCTCTTGACGTGAGAGGTCAGAGGCGTTTTCCGAATCGGAGTCCTGTGGCCTTGTAGCCTCGGCCTTCGTAGAACCGATGGGCCTTCGTTCGCTCCGCGCCTGAACTGATGCCCACGCGGGTTGCGCCCTGCTGCTGGGCCCACTGTTCGAAGACGGCGACCAGAGCCGCCCCGGCACCAGAGCCTCGACGCTGCTCATCGACGATCAGGATCATCAGTTGCGCGGCAGGGGCATCGTCCTCGTACGGATGCAGGATGTGGCCTCCGGCAAACCCGATGATGCTCGAGCGATCGTCGGCCTCGAACACCCACGCCTGGTACTCCGAGGTCGCGTTGCGTTCAAGACGAGCCGTGAGCCTGCCAGGTGTAGTGGGGTAGCCGAGTTGTTCGAAGAGGTCTATAAGACTCGGGACGTCACTGGTCCCGGCAACTCGCACTGGCATGCACCGACTGTAGCGAGCCATCGAGGTCCAAGACTCGTTCCAGCTCCGCGATGGTGTGAGGGGCCTGGATGGAACGGGTTGGGGCGCATAGTGAGGCAGGCGCAGGGCTCGTGATCATTGTGGTGCCGAACCCTTCAGGAACTTGAACAAGCCCTGGGGGCGGGGACGGCTGCTCCGTCCCCGCCCGGTCGCTCCGAACTGCGTCAGGCGTTGGTCTTTCCTTGGATGCGGAAGGCGGCGACGCGACTGTTGGTGTAGTCGTTGTGGTAACCGACGTCCACCCCGGGTTGCTGCGCGTCGAAGATCACCCCGTTGCCTGTGTAGAAGGCGACGTGGTCGATGTAGCGATCGTTGCCGGGAACGGTGTTGTAGAAGATCAGGTCACCTCTCTTCAGTTCGGAGAACGGTATTTGTCTGGTGTAGACTTTCCCGATACTTCCCTGGTTGTTCACCGCCCAGTTGTACATGTCGTTCGCGGTCCGAACCGGCCAGTCGGTGAAGTGCCCGATCCGGTTGTAGGAGTTGAAGACCAGTCCCGAGCAGTCGAAGGCATCGGGCCCTTCGGCCCCGAGCCTGTACGGGTCCCCCTCCTGCTGCAACGCGTTCGCGTAGGCGATGCGGGTCCAGTTGAACAGTTTCCTCGCGGCCCTGCACTCGGTTCCCTCGGACTCCGACCCATCCTTGATCTTGAGCTTGATGTGGTTGACGCGACCGACGCCGCTGGGGTTCCATTCGGACACTCCTCCGGTCGTGGAGTTCCCGGCGCCGCCGCCGAACTTGAAGTAGGGCTTGCCCGTGCGGAACTGAAAGGAGGTGTATGTGTAGTCGCTCTGGAAGGCGACGATTCGGAGGACCGGGGAGCGGCCGTTCCTGTCGGTGTCCCAGACCTTCCAGTAGATCCGGGCCTTGTCAGCGCCTCGCCAGGCGATCTGGAGGTGAACCTTGGCCCCGCCGCAGCTCAAGGTCGTCGAGACGCTCGGGTTCGGAAGCGGGGTCGCCGCGTTCGCCGGCGCGGCCATCGATAGGCTCGTGACGAGCAGAGCGGCTATCGCGGTGACCAGCGTCACCAATCGTCTTATCTTCATCTGAGGACCCTCATTTCGGTTCGAACGCAGTAGTTGGAGCCGGTTGCCTGGGGGTATTGACCGGAACGCATACAATCTTGCGGAAAGTCCGCATGGCTTTTGCATGGATTTGGCATGGATCGGGCACGGCTCTGGCATGGTTGATCATCGCGTCGAAGCCCGGCAACTCGGTCCGCCTGCTGGATGGTTTCCAGTTCCTGTTGCGACTGTCCGGAATATTCGCCCTATGGGCTTGATCGATCCGGTCGGAGTCGATGCCGGTCTCGACGGCTCCTGAGGCCATCGGCGCTGGCTGCCATTCGACGCTAGACGGGCGCTCACCGACTGTCTCCAGGAATTCCTTCACAGCAATGACGGGGCATGGGATTTCGTCGACGAGTTGGGCGGAGCCGAGCCGCGCCAAGTCGTTGCGCAGGTGACCGGGGCGATGTCGGCAGTCGTTGACGTCGACGGGCGCATCGATAGTCGTGAAGCGGACGCGGCGGTGGCCGCGGCGGCTTCGGCCGCCGCTCGCGTCGGGGTCGCGGTTGTTGATCAAGAGGTCGTCGAAGCGCTCGCGGCTTGTTCATTCGAGGCGACCGTGGAACTGCGGACGCTGGCGCGGCGCGCGCTCGATCGGGTCTGCGTGCCGGAGGACAACGAGTGGTACGAATTGTGGTGTCAATCGAGCGCCATCGACGAGGTGCTCGAACAGTTGCGCCCGTACCGAAGCATCCTTTCGGGAGCCGACGACGGTAGTGCGGCGTGAGCGCCGCGCTGTGACTGCTGACTTGTTGGGCGTATAGGACCACAGGCTGGAGCGGGTGGGGCGACGGCCAGCTCGATAGCATTCGCGTGTGACAGCTCAAAGCAGGCCATCAGATGAGGTCTTTTCCGCATTCGGCGGTGGGGAGGCGCGGCCCGAGCGGCTCAATGGTGGTCGCGGGCTGACGTGGAAAGCGGGAACCGTGGTCGTGCGCCCGGCCGGTGATCCGGACGAGGCGAACTGGCGGGCAGGAGTGCTGGAGCGTCTCGCGCACACGGAGGAGTTCCGGACTCCGCGGCCGATCAGGGCCGCATCGGGGCGGTGGGTCGTCGATGGATGGGAAGCGCTGGAGTGGGTGCCCGGCACCGCTGACGAGTCGCGCCTCCTCGACGTCGTCAGGGTGGGAACCGCGTTCCATCAGGCGATCTCGGCGTTGGCTCGTCCGGCGTTCATCGACACCACCGACGACCCTTGGTCTCGCGCCGATCGCATCGTATGGGGAGAGGCGCCGATGCCTTCCGATCCGATGCTCGAACGTCTTGCGGCGCAGTTCCGTCTGGTGGAGTCGCCGTCGCAGCTCATCCACGGTGACTTGCTCGGCAATGTCCTCTTCGCCGAAGGCGAGCCGCCGACGATCATCGACTGGGCGCCGTATTGGCGGCCGGTTGGTCTCGGTGCCGCGATCGCTGCGGTGGACGCGGTGTGCTGGCACGGCGCTCCGATCGAGCTGCTGCCCGTGGCGGGGCGGAGCATCGCGGAGTGGGAGCAGTTGTTGTTGCGCGCCTTGGCCTTCCGTATTACGACGCTTCACTTGGTCAACGCATGGGACTCGTCGCAAGCGGATCGTCATGCTCCCGTTGTGGACGCTGTTCTGGCGCTCGACCGGTGACCCTCCGGGATCCCGATCCGGATGCTCACCCCGCATGCCTGGACCGTTGAATTCGGTGTTCTAGAGGTCGAGGAGGAACTTCTCCAGGGCGACAGCGATCGCCGGTCGGTCGGATTCCGGGATGCCGTTGGTGAAGACCAGGTTGCCGTAGCGTTTGACGGCCACGGTGATCTCGGGGCCGTCGTCGATGCGGCGCAGCCAGAGGGCGGTCACGCCGCTGTCTGGCGAGCGGGTGCGCTGGACTTCGATCCTGCCGTGGCCGAAAGGGAAGCTTCCGATTGTGCTCACAGCGGGTGCTCCGCGTGCCACGTCGCCACGTTGGCGGCGATGGTGTGGCGCAGGACGGCGCGCCAGGAGGCGGGCTGGTCGCAGGCGAAGCCGCACCAGACGACGCCGCGCAGGACTCCTCCGGCGTGGTAGATCGAGCCGATGGCCTCTGCCGGGGCCCGGCGGGGGATATGGAGCAGGCAGCCGTCGCCCCCGGTGCTGTCCGCGTACAGCTCGAACGCTTCATCGTCCTCAGTGGTCCATTCTCCGATGAGGTCGAAGCGGTCGGCGAGCGGCTCCGGTTCGGGTTCGGGCGGCTCGCCGTAACTGAACAAGGTCTCCATCGCGCCTCCTGGGTCGGTGTGAGCGGCCTGCCGGTGGGTCAGTGAACGATCGAGAAACCGGCAGGCCGCCATCTGTGGAGGGTGGACGGCGCCCGACGAGGTTAAACGGCAGCCGTGCGTCGTCCGCCTTCGACGCTAGTGGCACGTCAAGCCTCTGAACAGGAGAAACATGGTGCGCGAAAAAGAGTGCGCATAAAAAGGCGCTGAAAATGCGCACCCAGGTTGGAGGTCCAAAATGTCGGAAGATCATGCGACACTCGCTGGATGAGCGATGCGCAACCCACACTGGCTCGAAGAGCGTTCGGTGCACGTATCCGCAGGCTCCGTGAGGAGCGGGGCCTGGTCCACAGGGAGGTGGCGGAGGCCCTCGGATACAAGCGGGACGCTATACGCCGCATGGAGAACGGGGAGCAGGGGATCAAGCTTGTCGTGGCCAAGGGGCTCTGCGAGTTCTTCAGCATCGAGGGGGCGGAGAAGAGCCACCTGTGCGAGCTGGCGGTCAAGAGCAACGAGCGCGGTTGGTGGGAACCGTTCTTCGACACGGTGACCGGAAAGGGTCTTCGGCCGAAGATCCCGCTGTTCCTTGAAACTGAGCAGGCTTCCAAGAGGATTCGAGTGCTGGAGCTCGCGCTGATCCCGGGCCTGGCGCAGACCCGGGAGTACCTTCTCGAACTCGACGCGGCCCAACCTCCGACTGAGGAAGACCTTGCCGAGCCGAAACTCGGGCTCAGGAGCGTTCGACAAGAGCGCCTGTTCAGCCTTCGTCGACCTCCCAAGCTGGAGTTCCTTATCTCGACCGCGGCAATCGACTTCCTTGAGGCGATGCCACGCAAGGTCCGCGACGGCCAGATCGCGAGACTCCGCGAGATCAACGCGATGCCCTTTGCTGATGTCCGGGTACTGACCAGGATAAATGCAGGTGTACTGGGAGCCTTCAATCTCCTCGATCCCAGTGATGGCCTGCCGCCCATCGTGTTCATGGACCACCCGGACGGTTCCCGCTACGTGGAGCAGCCCGCTGTAGTGTCTAGGTTCGAGCAGAATTTCATTTCTGCTCACGACAGGGCAGCAGAACCGCTAGAGGGGTACCTGAGATGACTACCGAGTGGCGCAAGTCCACCCGCTCAAGTAGTGGGTCCAACGGTGATTGCGTTGAGGTTCGCGTTGCGGAGGGCCAGTTCGAGGTGCGTGATTCCAAGCTCGGCGACGACTCGCCGATCCTCCAGATGGACACGGCCGAGTTCTTCTCCCTCCTGCATCCCGCGAAGCGCTGAGGCCCCAGAACGCAACCGCCCCCGGCGATCCGCCGGGGGACTTCTGCTTTCAGCTCAAGCCTTTCTCGGCGGGGCCACCGAGTCTCTGACCACGATGTGGGTGCCCAGCACCACCCGATCCGCGGCGTCGTCCTCGTCCCGGTGGAGGGCCATCCTCACCGCCGTGCGCCCCAGTTCCTCGTGCGGGACGTGCACGGTCGTCAGCGCCGGGGTCAGGTCCGAGGCCAGCGGGATGTCGTCGAAGCCGACCACCGTCATGTCCTCCGGTACTCGCATGCCGAGTTCGCGTAGTGCCCGCAGGACACCGGCCGCCACCATGTCGGTGGCCGCGAAGATCGCGGTCACGTCGTCGCGTTCGGCCAGCAGGTCAAGGGTGAGGGACTTGCCGCTCTCCTTGGTGAACTCGCCCGGGAGAATCAGCGAATCGTCCAGGTCGACCCCGTAGTCCGCGTGGGCCCGCCGGTAACCGGCCACGCGCTCGTCGGTGGTCGACAGCCCCACCGCTCGTCCCACGTACGCGATCGTGCGGTGCCCGGCCGACAGCATGTGCGCCGTCATCGCGTACGCGCCGCCCTCGTTGTCGTACTCGACGTTGATCGCCGGGACGCCCTCGCCCAGTGACGGGCGCCCGCAGAGCACCAGCTGTGAGCCCGACTTGTCCAGGGCACGGGCGAAATAGGTCATCCGCTCGATGTGGTGCACGTTGTCCCTGGCCCCGCCGACGACGATGACGGCCTCGGCGTTCTGCTCGCGCATCAGCTCGACCACCGCCAGTTCCCGCTCGGGGTCGCCGTGGGTGGTGCACAGCAGGCACAGCCGCCCCTCGGAGGACGCCTGCTGCTCCACGCCCCGGGCGATGTAGGCGTAGAACGGTCCGGTCACGTCGTCCACGACGAACGCGACGGTCTTGGTCGTCGCGCCCGCCAGGGCCCGCGCGTGCGCGTTGACCACGTAGTCGAGCTCGCGCATGGCGCGCAGCACCTTGGCGCGGGTGGCGGGTGCGACCGGGTAGTTCCCGGCCAGCACCCGCGAGACGGTGGGGACCGATACGCCGGCGCGAGCGGCCACGTCCCGGATGGTGGGCCGCTTGCCGCCGTCGGATCTCTTGGGCACGAGAGGCCCTCCCTCCACGATCGATCCCCGCCAGCGTAATTCACCGCGACTCGGAGTCACTCACTGAGCACTTCGAACCCCACGGTGAACGAGGCCGGTCCGGCCAGCAGCCGGTGCTCGGGCAGCACGCCCGGTCCGCAAGAGGCCGTGCCCAGGCCCTGAAGGGCGGCGTCGACGTTGACATAGAGCCGGTCGCGCTCGACCAGGTCGGTCGGGTGCTTCGCCGCGTCCAGGTCCTCGCTGGTCCACGGCCGGACCGTGAACGCGAAGTGCGGAGTGCCCAGGATCTTCAGGCTCCGGCCACCACCGGACAGGGACGCCCAGCGCACGTCGGCTCGGCTGCCGTTCTCCTGCGGGTGGACGTACGGGGTCTGGAGCCCGGCCACGTCCGAGGTGTAGCGGCCCACACGGGCGGCCGCGCGCGAGTCCGGGTACGCCTCGCCGGGCCCGAGACCGAACCAGGACACCTGGTCCAGCTCCTTCGGGACCGAGAGCCGCAGCCCGAGCCTCGGGATCGGTCCGACCCAGTCGCCCTCGGTGGTGACCTCGACGGTCACCCAGGCGCGACCGCCCTCGAAGCGCCAGCGGTAGACCGCCTCCATCGCCAGGTCGGTCGCGGCCGGGGCGACGCGGGTGCGCACCACGGTCTGCCCGTTCTCCTCGGACAGGTCGAGCAGCTTGTGCCGCAACCGGTGCAGGCCGGTCTTCCGCCACGGCTCGGCGACCGAGCCGCTCCAGCCGAGCAGGTCGTTGTCGGTCGGGGCGCGCCACAGGTCCAGGCGCGGTCCCTCGATGCCGATGCCGCCCAGGGAGGTGAGCCGCCCGTAGTCGTCGAAGACCGCCTCGGCGGCAGTCGCGGCCGGAGCCTGTCGCGCCACCGGGGTCTCGATCTGCGCCTGGCCCCAGGCGATCTCCAGGCCCGCCTCGGCCCAGTCGGTGTCGGCCGCGAGGTGCACGCTCACGGTCGCCCAGCGCTCGCCGTCGGACCCGGACTCGGCGGCCTTGACCAGTTCCTCCGGCCAGGCGACGAAACGCGACTCACCGGCGGCCAGGACCTGGACGTCCAAGTTTCCGGCGGCGACCGGCTCGCCGCCGTCCTCGACCTTCCAGGTGAAGGCCAGGTGGGCGGTGTCGGCGAAGTCGTAGCCGTTGGCGACCGAGACGGTCCTGCCGTCCGGGTCGATCACGATCTTGACCGGCTCGATGACCTTCTTGTACTCGACCAGTCCCGGCGAGGGGGTCCGGTCGGGGAAGATCAGGCCGTCGGTGATGAAGTTGCCGTCGTGCAGCGGCTCACCGAAGTCGCCGCCGTAGGCGAAGAACGGGCGGCCGTCCTCGGTGCGCTGGGCGACCCCGTGGTCGATCCACTCCCACACGAAACCGCCCTGGCAGCGCGGGTGCTGCTCGAACAGCCGCTGGTACTCGGACAGCCCGCCCGGACCGTTGCCCATGGCGTGCGAGTACTCGCACAGGACGAACGGGATGTTCCGGCGGTGCTCGTCGAGCGCGGGGTCCTCGGTGCGAGCCTCGGTCCGCTGCCCGATCCGGTCGGTCTCGGTGTGATCGGCGTACATGCGCGAGTACACGTCGACATAGCCGGAGTCCCAGTCGCCCTCGTAGTGGATGAGCCGGTCGGGGTCGCGGTCCTTGGCCCACTCGGACATGGCCCGCAGGTTCTCGCCCTTGCCGGACTCGTTGCCCAGGGACCAGATGATGACGCTGGCGTGGTTCTTGTCGCGCTCGACGGTGCGGCGCATCCGGTCGATGTACGCCTCGCGCCACTCTGGCAGGTCGCTGGGGTTGCCCTTCCAGTCGATGTGGACGAACCCGTGGGTCTCCAGGTCGCACTCGTCGATGACCCACATGCCCAGCTCGTCGCACAGGTCCAGGAAGCGCCGGTCGGGCGGGTAGTGGCTGGTGCGGACGGCGTTGACGTTGTGCCGCTTCATGATCTCCAGGTCGCGGCGCATGGTCTCGAGGTCGAGGGTGCGTCCGGTCTCAGGGTGCCACTCGTGCCGGTTGACGCCCCGGAAGAGGACGGCCTTGCCGTTGACCTTGAGCAGGCCGTCCTCGAGTGCCACGGTCCGGAAGCCGATCCGCAGGCTCACCCGCTCGGCGTCGGTGGCGACTTCGGCCTCGTACAGGCGCGGCGTCTCGGCCGTCCACGGCTCGACCTCGGTGCTGATCTCTTCCCCGGCGGCGATGTCGATGCCCAGCTCGGGGACGGTCACTCGGGCCCCGGCGGGGGCCTCGACGCGGAGCGTCCCCCGGCCGGTGCGGTGATCGTATCCGGCGTGCGCGAACACGTCGTCGATGCCGCCTGCGGGCCGGTGCCGCAGGGACACCGAGCGGAAGATCCCCGAGAGCCACCACATGTCCTGGTCCTCCAGGTAGGAGGCGGCCGACCACTGGTGGACGCGGACCGCGAGGGTGTTCTCGCCGGCCTTGATCGCCTCGGTGGCGTCGAACTCGGTCGACAGGCGCGATCCCTTGCCGTCGCCCAGGCGGACTCCGTTGAGCCACACCGCGAAGGCCGAGTCGACCCCTTCGAAGCGCAGCACGGTCCGGCCGGACTCGGGCCACTCGGCCGGGAGGGTGAAGGTCCGCCGGTACTCGCCGGTCGGGTTCTCGTCGGGGACGCGCGGCGCGTCGATCGGGAAGGGGTAGACGGTGTTGGTGTAGGCCGGGGCGCCGTACTTCGGGGTGCCCGGTACGCCCTCCATCTGCCACATCGAGGGGACCGCGAGCGAATCCCAACCGGAGTCGTCCAGGCCCGGCTCCTCGAAGCCTTCGGTGAGGTCGTGCAGCCCGGCCGCGAGCCGGAAGCGCCAGTCGCCGTCGAGGTCGACCGCCGCCGCGTCGGTCACCGGCGCGGATCGGGGCTCGAGGCGCCCGGTGCCGGGACTGACGCTTTCCACATAAGAGTTGTCGGTTCGGCTCATCGCCAGGTTTCCTTCCACGGATTCACTTCGTCGAATCTGCTCGTCGATGCCGGAGGGGGAACTTCGGGGGGACCTTAACTCAACCCTTGATGAAAGGCTACCCGCTTTCCGGAGCGCGGGCCCCGAGCATGCGGAGGCCGGGCGCGATCATGCCTGCTTCCACAGGGTGACCGGGTCGATCCGGTGGACGAGCGGCTCGCCCGCAGTCAGGCGCTCGGCCTCCTCGACGATGTAGAGGCCCATTCGGGCCAGCTCGTTGCCCTGGGAGCCGGCCACGTGCGGGGTGAGGAACGCGTTCGGCAGGTCGAACAGGCGCGAGTCGGCCGGGAGCGGCTCGGGGGTGGTCACGTCCAGGATCGCCGAGATCCGACCGGTCTCCAGCTCGGCGACCAGGGCGTCGGTGTCGACCAGGTTGCCCCGGGCGGTGTTGATCACGACCGCCCCGTCCTTCATCGCGGCCAGTCGCTCGGCGTTGATCAGGTGGCGCGTCTCGGCCAGGTCGGGGGCGTGGACCGAGACGATGTCGGACTCGGTGACCAGGGCGTCCAGCTCGACCGGTCGCGCTCCGAGCTTCTCGGCCTCGGCCCGGTCCAGGTGCGGGTCGGTGATGAGCACCTCCAGATCGAACGGCCGCAGCAGCTCGGCGACCCGGCGGCCGATCCGCGAGGCCCCGATCAGGCCGACCGTGCGCCCGAAGTTGCCCACGCCGGGGTGGACCAGGCCCAGCTCGAACCCGCGCTCGGCCCGGAACCGCTCGCGCAGGCCGAACACGTCCTTGCCTGCCAGCAGGATCGCCGCGAGCGTGTACTCGGCGACCGGCAGCGCGTTGGCCGACACCGCCGAGGAGACCGCCACGCCGCGCTCGTGGACGGCCTCGTCGAGCCATTTGACGCTCCCGGCGGTGTGGAGGATCGCCCGGAGGTTCGGGGCGGCCTCGACGGCGGCGGCGTCGATCCTGGGCGCGCCCCAGCCGGAGACGATGACCTCGGCCTCGGCCAGGCGGGCGGCGGTCTCGGGGTCGGACCAGTCGCGGGCGACCCGGCGCGGGTCGATGTCGAGGGCGGCGGTGAGGCGGCGCAGATACGGCTCGGGGAACAGGCGGGGGAGGTGCTCGGGGTCCAGCGCGAACAGGGCCGGGGGGAGGTCTGACATGGGCGATCCTTCGATAGACCGGATAGATATCGGTTTCTACGGTAATGATCTATCGCGAATTTGTCGAGACCCAGAACCCTGATAACAATTCGACATCCTGGGCTTGCATTGCCGTCACTCGGCGCCTAGTCTCTAGAGACCGGTATCTATCGGTCGAGCCGACCAGGCTCCTGACTGACTGAAGGGACCTTCCTCCGTGACCTCCACCGGTCTCGCCCCGGACGCCGACGTAGGCGCCGACGCGCGCGCCTCGAAGCGCCCGCGCCACTGGACGTACGCGCTCAAATGGAAGGGCGCGGCGTTCACCGCCCCGTTCTTCCTCGGATTCGTCCTGCTGTTCATCATTCCCCTCGGCTACGCGGTCTGGCAGTCGCTCTACCGCGAGCGCGCCGCCGGCTCGCTCGGCTTGTCGGGCACGGTCACCGAGTTCGTCGGGTTCGAGAACTTCGCCGATGTCTTCGAAGACCCCAAGTTCTGGACCGCGATGATCCGGGTCCTGGTCTTCGCGTTCATCCTCGTCCCGGTCATGCTCTCCATCAGCCTGGCGATGGCGCTGCTGCTGGACATGGCCCGCCGGACCGCCGTGCGGTTCTACCGGCTGGGCTTCCTGGTCCCGTACATGGTCCCCGGCATCGTCGCCGCGCTGATGTGGATCTACATCTACAGTCCGCGCTCGGGGCCGATCACCCCCGTATTCGACGGCCTCGGCATCGGCGTCAACTTCTTCGCCTCCGAGATGCTGTGGATCTCGATCGGCAACCTCATCGTCTGGAACACCATCGGGTTCAACATGCTCATCATCTACGCCGGGTTGCTGAGCGTGCCGCGCGAACTGTTCGAGGCCGCCCGCCTCGACGGGGCCGGCGAGTGGCGCATCGCCTGGTCGATCAAGATCCCGCACGTGCGCGGGCCCCTGGCCCTGACCGGAATGCTCGCCATCATCAACCTGGTGCAGATCTTCAACGAACCGGTCCTGTTCAGGCAGGTCTCGCCCGAGACCGTCACCAAGGACTTCACCCCGATCCTGTTCATCTACAACCAGGCGTTCAACGCCAACGACTACAACTACGCCGCCGCGCTCTCGGTGGTACTGGCGCTGGTCGTCGGCGCCGTGTCCTTCGTCTACTACAAGCTCGCGAACAGGCCCGCCTCATGACCGCGACCAAGACAGCAGCACCGAACTCGACCCGCCCGCGCCGCGGACGCCGAAAGCCCCGCGCCGCCGAGGACAGCCCCGGCGGGCACGGCCAGTCCCGCGCCAGCCAGATCTTCGTGCTCACCGGCCTGGCCCTGTTCTTCGTCTACTCGGTCGCCCCCGTCTGGTGGCTCATCGTGGCCGCCACCAAGGACCAGCGCGACCTCTACGCCTCGGCCGGGGTGGAGG
This sequence comes from Glycomyces salinus, assembly GCF_016428645.1. GTDB lineage: Bacteria > Actinomycetota > Actinomycetes > Mycobacteriales > Micromonosporaceae > Glycomyces > Glycomyces salinus. Next base: position 15,072 of record NZ_JAELXW010000014.1, read on the forward strand.
GCCTGTGGTTCAAGGACTTCAACTTCGTCGAGAACCTCACGCAGGTGCTGACGTACGACGACGGCATCTTCGCCCGCTGGACGCTGAACACGATCTTCTACTCCGGCACCGGCGCCCTGGTCAGCACCGTGATCGCCCTGGCCGCCGGGTACGGGATCTCCAAGTTCCGGTTCCGGGGCCGCGGCATCGCCATGGGCTTCATCGTCGCGACCTTCCTGGTGCCGGGCATGCTCCTGGCCTTCCCACTGTACCTGCTGTTCAGCAAGCTCGGCCTGGTCGACACCGCCTGGGCGGTCCTGATCCCCTCGTTCATCAACGCCTTCAGCGTCTACCTGGCCAAGGTCTACTGCGACTCGGCAGTCCCCGACGAGCTGATCGACGCCGCCCGCGTCGACGGCGCCGGAGAGCTGCGCGTGTTCGGCCAGATCGTCGTGCGCATCATGAGCTCGGGCGCGGCCACGATCTTCCTGCTGGCCTTCGTCGGCTCCTGGAACAGCTTCTTCCTGCCGCTGATGATGCTGCGCGGCTCGGAGAAGTGGACGCTCGCCCTCGGCCTGTACTCCTGGGCCGGCAAGCGGGTCGAGACCGGCACCGACCTGACCGGCCTGGTGATCATGGGCGCGCTGCTGTCGATCATCCCGCTGGCGGTCTTCATGGTCGCCATGTCGCGGTTCTGGCGCTCCGGCGTCACCCTCGGCAGCCTCAAATAGCGGACGACCCGGATCACTTGAACCGCATGGCCTGCACCATCTTCGTGTAGTCCCCGAAGGCGTCCTCGACCTGGCCGGGGGTCAGCCCGTAGCGGGAGAGCTCGTACTCGTGCTGGCGTCCGATGCCGGGCCGGGCCAGCACGCCGTCGAGGTTCTCGGCGTCCTCGTCGGTCCACTCGGCGCCGATCAGCTCGTAGAGCCGCGGGATCTTATCGTGCGGCTCGGCGTTGAGCCAGGTGTAGGGGACGTCGACGAACGACTCGCGCGGCGCGGCCACGCGCGCGGCCCGTCCCCGATCGATCGCGCCCGCCTGGATCGACAGCCACATCCTGCCGATGGCGTGCAGGTCCGGGCGGCGCACGTGCAGCAGCTGGGTCGCCTCGACCATTGAACACAGCGAGCCGAGCACGGTCACCGGGTCGCGGTGCGTCCACACCACCGTCGCGCCCGGGAACACCTTCAGCAGCTCGGGAATGTGATCGAGATGCATGGGGGACTTGAGGATCCACCGCTTGCGCTCGCGCCCGTACTGGAGCACCTGGAGCGCCTGCCTGAGGTATTCGTAGTCGGGCAGGGCGTCACGCTCGCCGAGCCAGTCGTGGTAGTCGCGCATGAGCACCCGCGCCAAGTGCATGCTGCCGTGCGGCAGCAGGTAGTTGCACTCGTCGGGCTTCTCGGCGGCGAGGGGGTGGATGACCTTGAACGCCGGGGACAGCCGCATGAACGCCCCGACCCGCTGGTTCGCCGTCCGGACGTAGCGGCGCTCGGCGGCCGGGTCGCCGGCGAGGTCGGTGAACATCCACTCCCACAGTTTCGGGCCGCGGTGCCCGGCGGACTTGGCGATGATGTTGTGGCACAGCGTCGTCGCGGTGCGCGGCAGTCCCACGATGAACAGCGGCCGCTCGATCGGCTCGTCGGCGATCGCGGGGTTCTCGGCGATCAGGCGCCTGATGCGCAGGCGGTTCTCCAGGCGGTTGCTCAGGTCCCCGACCACCGACTGCCAGCCCATCGGACTCAGTCCCTCATGGCCGACGAAGCAGTGCATGAGGAACCTGAACTGGTCGACGAACTCGGCGTCGGAGGCGGCGTCGCCGCCGGTGGCCTTCTCGGCGGCGGCGACCATGCGATCGAAGGCGCGGTCGGGGTTGCGCTGCCCGACCGCCGTGGGTTTCAGCAGAACATTGAGGACTGAGGTGGTGATCGACTTGCGGCGCATGGGGGGCTGCTCCTTGAGTCTGCGGTGGATCGCGTCATTTTCGCACAATCACCCTTCTGAGTCCACTCTGCGCACGATCGCCGCGATCAGTCCGGCGGCGGCCGCGCCGCCCACGGCGAGCAGTCCGTACCCGCCCCAGGCCGCCACCGGGCCGCAGGCGATGCCGCCGGTCGCCGCCGCGAGTCCCATGCCGACTTCGCCGGTCCCCTCCCGACGCAGCCGGACCTCGCGCGGCAGCGAAGCGGTCAGCATCGCGCTGCCGGAGACCAGGCCCAGGTTCCAGCCGACGCCGAGCCCGGTCATCGTCACCGCCATCCCGAGCGCCGAGCCGTCCAGGACCGTGGCCGCCAGGCAGGAGGAGGCCATCACCAGCGAGCCCAGGACGGCGGTCCGGGGCGCGCCGATCCGGTCGACCAGCCGGGCGCTGAGCGGCGAGGGAGCGAACATCCCGGCGACGTGGAGGCTGACGACCAGGCCGATGAGAGACAAGGAGGCGTGGAAGTGCCCCATCCGGACCGGCGCCATCGTCATCACCGCGACCATGACCAGGTTCGACAGCGCGAGCACCGCCAGCGCGGGAGCCGCCGAGGAGATGGGGACCGATCCGGCCCGGGGCGTGTCCCGATCCGGTTCCGGTCTCGGGGCGTCGGCCATTCCGGCCCCCAGGATCAGGGCGGTCAGGGCGAATCCGACCACTCCGAAGACGAACGGCCCGATCAGGGCGGCCAGGCCCACCGCCTCGGCGGCGGCTCCGGCGGGCGCGAGCAGGTTCGGTCCTGCCACCGCGCCGACCGTGGTGGCGACCAGCACCGAGGACATGGCTTTGGCGCGGTCGCTCTCGGGCACGAGTTCGGCGGCGGCGTACCGGCAGAGCATGACGACCGCCGTCCCGGAGCCGAGCATCGCGAACCCGGCCAGGATCGGCACCAGGGCGGTCTCGGCCGCCCCGGCCGCGACCAGCGCCGAGCCGATCACCGCAGCGACCGCTCCGGCTGCCATGACGCGGCGGCGCCCGAAGGAGGCCGCGAGGCGCGAAGCGGTCGCGGCCGATATCACCGCGCCCGCCACCAGCGCGGTCTGCGGCAGCCCGGCGGCCGCCTCGGAGCCGCTGACCTGGTGAGCCAGCAGCGCGCCGGCGGCGCCGGTCAGGGATTGGGCGAGCCCGCCGACGGCGGCGCCCAGGCGCACCGCCCGCATCGGGCCGGGGGAGGTGGCACGCTCGGGGGCGAGGCGTGCAGTGGTTTCATTTCGCATGCTTTGAGGCTATGAATCAGCGCGCCGAGTTTGAATGGGCGACGATAGGGTCCTCGCCCCGTTCGCCTTGGGAACGAAAGGAAAAAACCGATGACGACTTTGCGACCGCAGGAATTGGACGAAGTGGACTGGAGCATCCTGGCCGAACTCCAGGCGGACGCCCGCCTGTCGTACAACGAGCTGAGCCGCCGCGTCCACCTCTCGGCCCCGGCCGTCGCCGAGCGGGTCCGGCGGCTCGAGGAGTCGGGGGTGATCGCCGGCTACGAGGCGCGCGTCGACCCGGCGCTGGCCGGGCAACCGCTCCTGGCGTTCATCGAGCTGCGCTGCAAACTCGGCGCCTGCCTGCTCAAGACCACCGGAGCCGAGGACCTCCCCGAGATCGCCGAGGTCCACAAGCTCAGCGGTGAGCACTGCACGATGCTCAAAGTGCGGTCGGCCTCGCTCGTGCACCTCGAAGGGCTCATCGAGCGGCTCGGCGAGCACGGCGAGATGCGCACCCACATCGTCCTGTCCACGCAGTACGAGCACCGCCCGGTCGGCCCGATGGTCCCGGACCGGGCGGTCACCGACGCCGAGCGCTGGTCGAGCCGGTAATTACTCGACCGGCCGGAGCATCGCCGAGAGAACGACCGTGTCCTCCGGGTAGTTCTCGGCGATGTAGTCCTCGAGCGCGACCGGGACCAGGACCGTGTCGATGTAGACCACGCCCAGCTCCGGGTCCTGCCGGCTCGCGAAGACCGTCTCCGGGAACCGCTCGGTCAGGTCTTTGGAGATCTCCTCCATGTCGGCCTTGCTCAGCGGCTCGGCCGGCTCGGTGACCTCGGGCTCGTCCTGGTCGCGGTACTCGCTCGGATCGACCTCGGAGGCCGGGACCGGGTCCTCGGTCAGCACGAACGCCTCGCCGTCGAAAGTGCCGGTCACGACGTAGTCGCCCCAGCTCGTTCCCTGCGACGACTCGTGCTCGACCGCCTCCCAGTCCCAGCCGGTGACGTCCAGGCCCCCGCCCTGCGGCGGGTAGGACTGCGCGATCGCTCCGGCCAGCTGCGGGCCGTGGTCGGGGGTCTCGATGACCGTCAGCAGGCCCTCGTAGACCCGCTCCTCATCGGCCCCGGTCCCGGCATCGGAGTCAGTGGGGCTCTCGCCGCCGTTCCCTGCATCCGGTTCGCCCGCGCCGCACGCGGCGAGGGCCATCAGCGCCGCCGCCGAGGCGAGGCGCAAAAGCATCGATTCGGTACCCATGCCACGTTCGACGCGGGCGGACGATTTTCGGTTCCCTCCTGTCGCTCCCCGGTGTTAGGTTTCATCCCGGCGCCCACCCGAGCGCCACTCGAATCGATGGAGTCCTCCCCGATGAGCAAAGCGATCAACGGCCGCGCGATGGCGGCGGCCGGTGTGACGGTCCTGCTGTGGGCCTCGGCGTTCGTGTCGATCCGCGACGCCGGAAAGTACTTCGAACCCGGCCCCCTCACGCTCGGGCGGGCCGCGGTCGCCGCGGTCGTCCTGCTGGCGGTCTTGGCCCTGCGCCGCGAGGGCCTGCCGCAGCGGCGAGCCTGGCCGGGCATCCTGACGGCCGGAGTGCTGTGGTTCGGCCTCTACATGGCCGCCCTCAACTGGGGCGAGCAACTGGTCGACGCGGGCACGGCCGCGCTGGTGGTCAACGTCGGGCCGATCCTGATGGCCCTGCTCGGCGGCTGGCTGCTGAAGGAGGGCTTCGCGCCCCGCCTGTTCGTGGGCATCGCCGTCTCCTTCGCCGGAGTCGCCGTGGTCAGCCTGTCGACCTCCCAAGCGGGCGGCGTCTCGGTGCTGGGCGTGCTGCTGTGCCTGTTCTCGGCGGTCGCCTACGCCGTCAGCGTCGTCGTGCAGAAGCCGACCCTCAAGTACGCCTCCTCGCTCCAGTTCACCGCCTTCGGCAACGCCATCGCCGCGGTGCTGTTCCTCCCGTTCGCCCCGGCCCTGTTCACCGAGCTCGACGCCGCCGGGCCCGTCCCCGGACTCCATGTGCTGTACCTGGGCCTGTTCCCGACCGCGTTGGCGTTCTTGACCTGGGGATACGCCCTGAAGTTCACCACCGCCGGCAAGATGGGCGCGACCACGTACGCGGTCCCGGCCATCGTGGTGGCCATGTCGTGGCTGCTGCTCGGGGAGGTCCCCGGCTGGCTGACCCTCGGCGGCGGCGCGCTGTGCCTGCTGGGCGTGGCGATCTCGCGCTCGCGCCCGCGTTCGGGACCCGGGACTAGCGAGCCAGAGCCTCGGCCAGCCGCGTCAGCCGCTCCCGCCAAGCCGACTTCGCGGTAGCGCCCTCCTCGGCCGAGGCCAGGCCGGGGATCTCGACCTGCACGGCGGTCTTGCCGCCGCCCTTGTCCGAGAGATTGACCAGCACGCGGGTGCCGTCCGAGGCGTCGAAGCGCACCGACTTCGGCGGCGAGGCCGAGCGCTGGGACAGCTCCAGGGCGCCGAGCCACTCGCGCTGGCGGTCGGGGTCGGCGACCCATTCGAAGGCGGTCCCGATCGCGACCGGGACGGTCTTGGAGGCGTTGGCCGAGAACGTGCCGTCGGCCCGCTGACCGGGTTCGCGCAGGCCGCGCTCCTGCTCGAAGCCGACGGTGATCGACTGGGCCCACCATCCGTCGACGCCGAACTCCTTGACCAGCAGGTGCGCGATGGCGGCGTGATCGAGCGAGGCGGCGTCGCGTTCGTCGAGGATCGCCAGCCACGTCTTCCAGTCCGCGCCGGTGCCCTCGATGAGCGCCTGGTCGGACATGCTCGCCCGCCTCCGCGCAGGAGTCTCACTCATTTCCTCAGCCTAAGCGATGGGGCATGAGTGCTTGTTCCGCTTTCGTGAATATTCGCCAATATTCGGCTCGGATGCGTATATGGTTCCGCCCGTCGACCAAGATTCGGAACGGAGCCTGTATGCGAACCACTCGACTCCATGCCCCAGTCCATGCCGCTCTCACCGCCGCCGTCCTCATGACGACCCTGACCGCCTCGACCGCCCCGGCTGCCGCCGAATCGCCGCTCCACTACGTCGCGCTCGGGGACTCCTACTCGTCCGGCACCGGCATCGGCGACTACTCCGACCAGGGCTGCCGGCGTTCGGATCGGGCCTTCCCGCAGCTGCTGGCCGCCGAGATCGGCGCGGAGCTGGACTTCGCCGCCTGCTCGGGCGCGCGGGCCGCCGACGTCGAGTCCGGCCAGGCCGGCCGCCTCGGCGCGGACACGGACCTGGTCACGATCACCCTCGGCGGCAACGACATCGACTGGGCCCGGGCGATCCGCGCCTGCGTCACCCCGTTCACCGGCTGCATCGACGACATCGAGGAGGCCGAGCGGCGGGCCGAGAACGAGCTGCCGGGGAAGCTCGCGGCCGCCTACGGCGCCGTGGCCGAGCGCGCCCCGGACGCCTCGGTGTACGTCCTGGGCTACCCGCGCCTGTTCAACGCCGAGGACGAGTGCGACGCCTTCGGCCAGATCAGCATCGGCGAGCAGAAGCGCATGAACCGCACCGCCGACGTGCTCGCCGGGATCACGGAGGAGGCTGCCCGCGCGCAGGGATTCACCTATGTGGACGTGCGCAGCGCCTTCGACGGGCACGCCGTGTGCGACCCGGCGCCGTGGATCAACGGCCTGCGCCACCCGATCGGGGACTCCTACCACCCGAACGCCCGAGGCCACTCCGAGGGCTATCTGCCCGAGATCGCCGCGCTGATCTGAACCCCGCGGGCGTCGGGCGCCCCATTGAGAACGAAATATGTAAATTTGCCGACTTGAATCTTCTCACAAGTTACCCATCGGTAGACAATGTGGGTCACAGCAACGCCGACCCGCGAAGGAGCCCCGCATGCGCAAACTCCGAAGAACCGCACTGGCATTGGTCGCCGCGACCACCGCCGTCCTGCTCCCTATCTCCGCCGAGGCGACCGGAACGGACATCATCGAGTATGCGGCCCTTGGGGACTCGTACTCATCGGGCTCCGGCGCGGGCCCGTACACCGACTTCATCTGCCAACGCTCGGACAACGCCCATCCGGTCCTGCTGGCCGCCGAGCTCGACGCCAACCTGACCTTCGCCGCCTGCGGCGGCGCGACCACCGAAGACGTCCTCGAAGAGCAGATCGACGCCCTCGACCAGGACACTGACCTGGTCACCATCGGCGTCGGCGGCAACGACATCGGCTGGACCGACGCCATCCTCGCGTGCATAATCCCGCTCCACAACTGCACAGCGGACATCGCCGAGGCCGAGCGGAAGGTCGTCGAGGAACTCCCGGCCAAACTGGATGCGGTCTACGCCGCGATCGCCGCGGCCGCGCCGTCCGCCGAGGTCTACGTCACCGGCTACCCGCGGCTGTTCGCCGCCCAGGACTCCTGCGACGCCCTGGGGCTGATCAGCATCGACGAGCAGGCGCGCATGAACGACGGAGCCGACCTGCTCGCCGAGACCATCGAGGGCGTCGCCCTTGACCACGGATTCACCTTCGTGGACATGCGAGACGCCTTCGAGAGCCACGCGATCTGCGACGACGAACCGTGGATCCACGGCTTCACGATCCTCGAGGTGCCCTACCACCCCAACGTGGACGGACACCTGCACGGCTACTACCCGACCCTGTCGGCGGCCCTGTGACCGCTCAGGCCTGCAACGCCAAGGCGAGCGGGTGGACCGCGGTCGCGCCCGCTCGCCGCAGCAACCCGGCCGCCACCGTCATCGACCAGCCGCTGTCGCGCACGTCGTCGACCAGCAGCACGCTCGAGGCCGGAACCGCGAAATCCACGGTGAACGCCCCGAGCACCTGCCGCAGCCGCTGGGCGCTGTTGGCCCGCCGCGGCCCCGGCTCCGCGCCGGGAACCCGGCCCAGCGGCCCGAGATAGTCCATGCGGCCCAACTTCGCGATCCGCTCGGCGAACCCGTCCACCAGCAGCGGCCGCGACAGTGAACCCATCGAGACCACCGAGCCGGGCCGCTCGGCCCAGTCCCAGGCCGCCAGCACCTTCACCACCGCGGCGAACACGTCGTCGGGCACCTCGCGGTCGACCCCGTCGCCGAGCAGATCCCGCAGCGCCGTGCCCCAGCCGATGTCCGACAGCCGCGCCAGCGCCCGCCCGCTCTCGGCGCTCTCCTCGGCCGGGATGCGACCCTTGAGATCGATCCCGATCGCCTGCAAGCCCGTCGGCCACATGCGTTTGGCCTCGAAGGCGACCCCCGGGCGCGACAGCGCCGCCGCGGCGGACTCGACCTCGGCCGCCGACACGGCCGCCTCCTCCCGCTCGCCGGTGCAGTTGTCGCAGCGCCCGCACGGCGCCGCCTCCGGGTCGTCCAGCTCGCCGCGCAGGAACTGGAGCCGGCACTCCCCGGTGGCCTCGTAGGCCAGCATCCGCCGCTGCTCGTGCTCCCTGGCGGCCGCGACCTTCGCGTAACGCTCGGCGTCGTATGACCAGTCCCGCCCGGTGGCCTCCCACCCGCCCTTGACGCGGCGGACCGCGCCGTCCACGTCGAGGACCTTCAGCATCATCTCCAGGCGGGTGCGCCGCAGGTCCACCCGCGTCTCCAGCGCCGCCGTCGACAACGGACGACCGGCCTCGGCCAGCACCTCCAGCGTCTGCCGCACCGCAGGCTCGGCCGGGAACGACAGCGAACCGAAGTACTCCCAGATCGCCCGGTCCTCGGCCCCCGGCAGCAGGACCACCTCCGCGCGATCCCGGGCCCGGCCCGCGCGACCGATCTGCTGGTAGTAGGCCACCGGCGACGAGGGCGCTCCCAAATGGACCACGAAACCCAGGTCCGGCTTGTCGAAGCCCATCCCGAGCGCGCTGGTCGCCACCAGCGCCTTCAACTCGTTGCCGAGCAGGGCCTCCTCGCGCGCGAGCCGGTCGGCGCCCTCGGTCCGGCCGGTGTACGACGCCACCCGGTGGCCGCGCTCGGACAGGTACTCGGCGACCTCCTCGGCGGCGGCCACGGTCAGCGTGTAGACGATCCCCGACCCCGGCAGGCTCCGCAGCCGCTCGTCCAGCCAGGCCATGCGGTGCGCGTTGTCCGGCAGCCCCACCACCGACAGCCGCAGCGACTCCCGGTCCAGGCTCCCGCGCAGCACCAACGTCTCCGAATTCTTTCGGTCGAGCTGCTCGGCCACGTCCGCGCTCACCCTCGCGTTCGCCGTGGCCGTGGTCGCCAAGACCGGCACCGAGTCCGGCAGGCCGCCGATGAAGGTGGCGATGCGCCGGTAATCGGGCCGGAAGTCGTGCCCCCAGTCGGAGATGCAGTGCGCCTCGTCGACCACGAGCATCCCGCACCCGGCCGCCAGCCGCGGCAGCTGATGGTCGCGGAAGGCCGGGTTGTTCAACCGCTCGGGACTGATCAGCAGCACATCGACCTCGTCGGCGGCGATCGCCTCGGTGATGGCCTCCCAGTCCTCCAGGTTCGCCGAGTTGATCGTGCGGGCCCGCACGCCCGCGCGCTCGGCGGCCTCGATCTGGTTGCGCATCAGCGCCAGCAGCGGCGAGACGATCACCGTCGGCCCCGCCCCGCGCCGCCGCAGCAGCGCCGTGGAGGCGAAATAGACCGCCGACTTCCCGAACCCGGTGCGCTGGACCAGCAGCACCCGCCGACCCGTGCCGTCGCACAGCGCCTCGATCGAACGCCACTGGTCCTCCCGCAACCGCGCGTCCGGACCCGCCAGCGCCCGCAGCAGCTCCTCGGCCTCGTCCCTGGATACCTGTTCGGTGATGCTCCCCGCCATGGGCACTGTTCTACCCCGCCGGACCGACAGGACGCGAACGGGCCCGGAAATTCCCGAACCGGCGGGTCTGGACCGGTCGGCCCCGATCGGTCTAGGCTCGGCTGGCATGACTATCGAAGTGCCTTGGAAGTCCGGGACCTGGACCACCCTGCCGGCCGCTGCCGTGGAGGAGGACGGCCGCCTGATGGTGACCGCGGTCGAGGGCAGCGACGCCTGGCGCCGCACCGCCTACGGTTTCGTCCACGACAACGAGCACGCGCTCCTGGAGGAGTGGAATCGCGAACGGGCCGTCGAAATCGGCCTCAAGGCCGAGTTCACCCGGGAGTTCGACCAGGCGGGGCTGTTCATCCGCGTCGACGCCGAGCGCTGGATCAAGACCGGTCTGGAGTTCGCCGACGGCGTCCTCAACCTGGGCGCGGTCGTCACCGACGGCGACTCCGACTGGTCGAACGCGCCGGTGCCCGAATGGGCCGGCCGCGAGGTCACCATGCGGGTCTCCCGGATCAACGACGCGGTCGCCATCCGCGCCAGGGTCGACGACGAACCGTGGCACCTGGTGCGTCTGGCCCCGTTCGACCCGGCGGTCAGCGCGCAGGCCGGGCCGTTCTGCTGCGCCCCCACCCGCGCCGGACTGACGGTCACCTTCACCTCCTGGCGGCTGACCGAACCGGACGAGTCGATCCACTGACTCAGTCGAGCTCCAGGGCCAGCAGCTTCAGGTCGTAGACGAACATGCGCCGGCCCTGGTCGGCCGCGCCCTTCGCGTTCACCTTCACGCCGTCGGCGCGCAGCAGATCGGGCACGTCCTCGCCGCTCCTGCCGTCCGACCAGCGGAAACCTTCGGAGACGACGCCGCGTGCGGTCAGCACCCGGTAGGCGTTCGGCACGCCGCCGTCGCGCATGAACGCCCCCACCTGCCGGGGCCCGGTGCCGATCAGCTCGGCCAGGTCGCCGTAGGAGGTCCAGGTCCCCTCGGGCAGCGCGGCGACCAGCCGCCGCACCAGCTCCCAGTCTTGCTCAGTGGCCATGCGCGCAGCCTATCGGCAGGCGCCGACGGGCGGTCTCCGCCACTGCCGGGCTCGCTGCGCGCTACGGGACCGTCTCCTGGTGTTAACGTCGGAGACGACAGGGGAGCCGAACGGCTGAGAGTGCGGAACCGACCGCAGACCCTCGAACCTGATCCGGTTAGCACCGGCGTAGGAAGTCTTCGTGTGCCGCTGTCGCGCCGTGTCCGAACGAACCGAAAGGCAACGCCCATGCCTGCCAACGACAGCCCCACCGCGACCGCCTTCACCCGCTGGCGCACCCTCGACATCGTCACCTGCGCGGTCCTGGCCGTCGCGTTCGGCGTGGTCTTCTGGGCCTGGAACTTCGTGTGGACCGGCCTCGAACCGGCCCTGGCCTTCCTCCTGCCGCTCAAAGGCATCCTCTACGGCGTCTGGCTCATCCCGGCCGTGCTCGCGCCGCTGATCGTCCGCAAGGCCGGCGCCGGAGTCTTCACCGAGGCCCTGGCCGCCGTCGTCTCGGCCCTGATGGGCTCGTTCTGGGGCGTCCTGGTGATCTACCAGGGCCTCGTCCAGGGCCTCGGCGGCGAGCTGGTGTTCGCCGCCGGACGCTACCGCCGCTTCGGCACCGGCATCGCCGCGGCGGCCGGGGCGACGGCCTGCTGCGCCGCCACCGTCTGGGACCTGTTCGCCTACTACCAGAACCTCGACTTCTGGGCCTTCCAGCTCCCGTACGTCGCCTTCGCGATGGTCTCCGGCGCCGTCATCGCCGGACTCGGCTCGAAGGCCCTGGTCGCGGCCATGCTGCCGACCGGCGTCCTCGACTCGTTCCCGGCCGGGCGCGAGCGGACCCGGATCTGAACCCGCCGTGATCTCGGTCGAGTTCAGCGACTTCGGCTGGCGGCACGCCGGGCGGCGCGCTCCGGCCGTCTCCGGTGTCGACCTGCGCATCGAACCCGGCGAACGGGTCCTCCTGCTCGGCCCCTCGGGGTCGGGCAAGTCGACGCTGCTGGCCGCGCTCGCCGGGCTGCTCTCCACCGACTCCGGGGAGAGCAGCGGCCGGGTCCTGCTCGACGGCACCGACGCCGCCGCCCGACGCGGCCGGGTCGGCATCCTCTTCCAGGATCCCGAGACGCAGCTGGTCATGGCCCGCAGCGGCGACGACGTCGCCTTCGGTCTGGAGAACCAGGCCGTGCCCGCCGAGGAGATCTGGCCGCGAGTGCGCGAGGCCCTGGCCGCCGTGGGCTTCCCCTACCCGCTCTCCCATCCCACGCACGCGCTCTCCGGCGGCGAGCAGCAGCGTCTGGCTCTGGCCGGGGTCCTCGCGCGCCGCCCCGACCTGATCCTGCTGGACGAGCCGACGGCGAACGTCGACCCCGAAGGCGCCGAAGCGATCCGGGAGAGCATCAGGAAGTCCCTGGCCGAGACCTCGGCGACCATGATCGTCGTGGAGCACCGGGTCGCCGACATCCTCGACCTGATCGACCGCGTCGTCGCCCTCGGCCCCGGCGGCGAACCGGTCGCCGACGGGCCTCCCGAGGCGGTCTTCGCCGAGCACGGCCGCTCCCTCGCCGAACAGGGGGTCTGGGTGCCCGGTGCCCCGGTCCCGGACCGGCGAGGCGGCGGAGCCGGCCCCTCGCGGCTGCGGGGCGAACAGCTTACCCAGACCTACCCCGGGGCCGCCCGGCCCGCCCTGTCCGGGGTCGACTTCGACCTGCGCGAAGGCGAGCTGCTGGCCGTCACCGGCCCCAACGGCTCCGGCAAGTCCACACTGTGCCTGCTGGCGGGCGGGCTGATGAAACCCACGGGAGGCAGGACGAGCGTCCCGGGGGAGGCCCGGCCGCTGCACCGGCTCCCGGCCCGCCGCCTGACCACCCGGGTCGGCTCGGTCTTCCAGGACACCGAGCACCAGTTCGTGACCGGCACCGTCCGAAGCGAACTGGCATTCGCCCCCAAGGCCGCCGGGTGGGCCCGGCCCCGGATCGACGCGCGCGTCGACGAACTGCTCGAACGGCTCCGCCTCGACAGGCTGGCCGAGGCCAATCCGCACACGCTCTCCGGCGGCGAGGCCCGCCGCCTGTCGGTGGCGAGCGCGCTGGCGGCGGCCCCCGGGGTGCTGCTGCTGGACGAGCCGACCTTCGGGCAGGACCGGCGCACCTGGGGCGAACTGGTCGACCTGACCGCGAACATCCGCGACGAGGGCACGGCCGTCCTCGCCGTCACCCACGACCGGGACTTCGCCGCGGCCCTGGCCGACCGCGAGCTGGTGCTGCGCCGGGGCGAAGTGGACCGGGAGGTCGGCCGATGCTGACGCTCGCACCGGTCAGCGACGAGCGGGCGCCGATCGCCCGGGCCAACCCGATCGCGAAGGTTGCCGCCGCCGCGCTCGTCTCGACGACGGCGCTGCTGGCGGGGGACTGGCTCACGCCGCTGCTCCTGCTGGCGGCGCTGGCCGCGATCGTCCCATTCACGGGAATCCGGCCCGGGCCGCTGGCCCACCGGCTCAAGTGGCTGTGGCTCGCGGCCGGGACCGTGACGGCGGTGAACACGCTGTTCGCCGCCGAGAAGACGGGGACGACCCTGCTCTCCGCCGGGCCCCTTCAGATCGCGAGCGACCCGCTGATAGACGGTGCGGCGCTGGGGCTGCGGGTGTGCGTGGCCGCCACCGCCGGCGTCCTCGGATTCGCCACCACCGACCCGACCGACCTGGCCGACGCGCTGACCCAGCAGCTGCGCACCTCGCCCCGGTTCACCATCGGCTCCCTGGCGGCCCTTCGCATGCTCCCGCTCCTGGGCGCCGAATGGCGGCAGATCACCACCGCCCGCCGGGCCCGCGGCATGGAAGGGGGCCGCAACCCGATCCGCCGGGCCCGGCTGTTCGCCTCCACGATGTTCACGCTCCTGGTGGGCGCCCTGCGCCGCGCGGGCCGCCTGGCGATGGCCATGGACGCCAGGGGCTTCGACTCCGCCGTGCCGCGCACCCACGCCAGGACCCAGCGCATGCGCCGCGCCGACTGGCTGATCCTGGCCGCCGCCGCGGCCGTGTCGATCGCGGCGGTGGCGCTGAGCGTCGCGTACGGCACTTTCAAAGTATTGGTGTCAACTTAGCTCCGCTGTGAACGACGGAGCTTGTAGGTGGTGTCTGCGGCTGGCTGCCGCAGGCGCCCCTACGTCCACCATCATCCGGCTTCGGGTGATGGAGGGACGCGTGACTGGCGCCCCGCTGCCCACGCGGTCTCGCCGCGAGCGGCGATGTTGCGGGAAGCATTCCGGTCGGCATGGGCAACGACCCCGCACGACCGGCACCGGAATACGGCCTGATTCGGCCGGTTCCGCTTATCGACATGGTGGCAGTAGGAGCATTCCTGGCTGGTGTAAGCCGGATCGACGAACACGACCGGCACCCCTGCACGTTTGGCCTTGTAGGCGATGAACGCCGCCAGTTGCGCGAACGGCCAGGAATGGATTGCGGCCCGTTGGGGCTTGCGGAGCCGTACCCGCTCACGGAGACCCTTGAGCTCTTCAAGGGCGATCCCGTGCCCGGTGCGTTCAGCCTCGGCCACAATCCGCTTCGATACTCTGTGGTTGACATCCTTGGTCCGGCGCTGCTCCTTGCGGCGCCGGATCTTCAACAGCCGCTTCGCGGCCTTGGTGCCCTTGGCCTGCAGCTTCGCGCGCAGCTCGGCCTCCCGCTTGCGCTGGCGGTTGCGGCCCCGGCTGGAGCGGACCCTCCCGTCCGAAGTGGTCGCGATGTTCACGATCCCCAGATCCACCCCGAGCCAACCCGACGGTTGGTCGTTCATGGCCGCTTCGGGGACCTCGCAGGTCGCGGCCAGGTAGAATTCCCCGTCGCGGCAGACCAGGTCGGTTTCACCCTTGCGAAAGTCGCGCAGCACCTTGAAATGCTCGGCCGAGCCGACGATGGGGATGCCCTTAACCCGGCCCTCGACCGTCCAGATCGAGACCGTGCCCGAGTCAAGGTCCCAGGACAGGCACCGGTCATCGAAAGGTTGGGCTGCATCGGGCCGGAAGGCGATCGGCTTCGCGGTGGCCTTGGCCCGCCGCCGAGAACCGGGCTTCCCGAGGTGCCCGGCCCGACCGTTGGCGTGCAGGGTCGTGTAGGCATCGCGGACTTTCTTGATGACATGCTGGGCGGCTTGCGATCCCAGTCCGCGTTCACGCAGTTCACGGTAGGTGTGCGCCCGCAGCGCGTACTCGCGCGGCACCCCGCGGGCGAAACACACCGCTGAGACCAGGTTCGCGGCCTCGTTGGCCGCCGCCAGGGTCGCACCCAACGCCCGCGCCACCTCCGGGGCGGATACGAGCTTGACCGTGACGGTGACCTTCACGCCCGCAACCCTAGAGCCAGGGTCCGACAATCCAGAGCGTCCCGAAACCTGCCCCGTTATGATCCAGCACACAAACCACCATGGCGCCCGACGGATTTGGACCGTCCCGGCGAGTCTGGGACAGTCTCTATGGGACCCGGGTTCCTCCCAGGGTTAGAGTCCCGGGGCTCCTCCGAATCAACGCTGAAGCGGCTCAGAGTTCGATCAAGATCCGGTCGGCTCGCCGCCCAGTCGGCGATCGAGTGCGTCGAGGATGATGTCGAGGCCGCGGTCGAACTCCGCGGCGAACGAGTAGTCGCCTCCGGTGATGAGCTCCCGCGCGAGCCAGGCCAGGTCGGGGTACCCCTCGAGCGCGGCCGTCATCTCGGCCGCGAAGTCGGAGGCGCCGGAGTCGGCCTCGAACGGCAGGTTCCGCTCGGTGAGCGCGAACCCGTACACGTACGCGTCGATCATCGAGAACGCCCGCGAGGCGAGCACCGCCGAGAATCCGCCGCGCCGCAGGCATCCGATGACGGCGTCGTGGTGCCGCAGCAGCGCGGGCCCGGGGTTCGCGCGCGATTCGATCAGCGTGAGCGCCCACGGGTGCCGCGAGAGGACTTCGCGCGCCGAGACCGCCCGCCGCCGCATGCCCTCGCGCCACGGCGCGTCCCGGTCCGGGAGCTCGATCCCGGTGAAGATCCAGTCGGCGAGCCCGTCGAGCAGGGCCTCCTTGCCGGCCACGTGGTGATAGAGCGACATGGCCTCGACGCCGAGCTCGCGGCCGACGGTGCGCATGCTGAGCGCCGGTAGCCCGCCGCGGTCGGCGACCGCCGCCGCCGCCTCGATGACTCTTGCCCCGGTCAGCGGTTCGCGCTGGTTCATGCATCCCCCTTGCGATCTTACGAGTGTAAGGATACTATTCCCCAAAGAGGCTTACACCTGTAAGGGGAATCTGATGAGAGCCGCATTCGTCGATCGGTACGGGCCGCCGGAACGGATCACCATCACCGAGACGCCGCCGCCCGAGCCGCGCAAGGGAGAAGCGCTGGTCCGCGTCGAGGCCGCCGCGGTCACCGCCGGCGACGCCCGCATGCGCGCCGGACGCTTCCCGAAGGGGTTCGGCGCGCTGGCGCGACTCGGGATCGGCCTCCGCGGCCCCCGGGCCCGCACCCTGGGCGGAACGCTCTCCGGCCGGGTCGAGAAGGTCGCGCCGGACGTCACGCGCCTGGCCCCGGGAGACCAGGTCGCGGGCATGACCGGTGCGCGAATGGGCTCGCACGCCGAATACGTCGCGGTCCCGGCCGCCGCGCTCGTGTACAAACCCACGGAGGTGAGCCACGCCGACGCCGCCGCGGTTCTCTTCGGCGGCACCACCGCACTCCACTTCCTCCGCGACCGGGCCGAGGTGGCGCCCGGCGACACCGTCCTGGTCAACGGCGCCTCCGGCGCGGTCGGGACGAGCGCGGTGCAGCTCGCCCGCCACTTCGGAGCGAAGGTCACGGCGGTGACCAGCGCGCGGAACCGGAGCCTCGTGGCCGACCTGGGCGCCGGGCGGGTGATCGACTACGCGGAGACCCCGGTAGCGCGGCTGGAGGAGCGGTTCGACATCGTCTTCGACGCGGTCGGGAACATCACCCGCGCCGAGGGGCTGCGCCTGCTCAACCCGTCCGGATCGCTGATCCTGGCGGTCGCGGGACTGCTCGACACCGTACTCGCCCGCGGACCGGTGCTCGCGGGCCCGGCCCCCGAACGGGCCGAGGACTTCGCGTTCCTGCTCGAACTCGCCGCGAGCGGCGACCTCGACCCGGTGGCCGAGGTCGTCGGCGGACTCGAAGCCCTGCGCGAGGCCCACCGGCGCATCGACACCGGGCGCAAGGTCGGCAACCTCGTGATCGCGCCCGGAATGGACGGCACGCCATGACCGTCGAACGCGAACGAGTCGTGCTCGCGGGCGGCTGGACCAGCCTGATGCTCATCTACCTGCTCGGCGACGTGCTCCGGGTCTTCGCCGGCCATTTCGAGCCCGGCCGGATGGGCGGCGAGCCGGTGCCCGAGTGGATGTGGACCCTCGCCGCCGGGATCATGATGGTGCCGATCGCGATGATCATGACCTCGCTCCTGGCGGCGGCCCGGCCCCTGAGCTGGATCACCATGGGCACCTCGGCGGCCCTCGCCGCGTTCAACCTCTCCGGCCTGCCCTACCAGGGTTTTTTCGACGACATGCTGATCGTCCTGAGCGTCGGCATGAACGCGCTGATCGCCTGGCTCGCCTGGTCCTGGAAAACCGGTGCCGCGTCAGCGTGAGTCGTCCCGGGCCTTGTTCTTGGTGAAGATGTCGGCGAGGACCCTGAGCGCCATGACCGAGCCGATCAGGAGCAGCGTCAGGCCGATGAACGGATAGAGCCCCAGGTCCTCGCTGATGTCGGGTCCGGTGTCGATGCCGATGAGGATCACCGACATCAGGCCCGAGGCGGCGGCCAGGATGGTCAGCAGGGCCTGGTGCAGCCAAGCGGTGACGGTCCTGCGGTCCTCGGAACGGGAGAACAGCCGCAGGTTCGCGGTCAGTCGCCCGGCCTCGGCCGCGGCCGCCAGCCGGTCGAGGCGGCGCGGCAACTTGCGCAGCACCGGCAGCAGGTCGGCGGCCTCCTCGGTCAGCATGTCCCTGACCGCGGTCGGGCGCATGTGGTGCTCGGCGTACGCCTCGCCCGCGCGGCGGGCGTGCGCCACCAGGTCGAAGCGGGGATCGATCGCCGTCAGGCATCCTTCCAACGTGGCCAGGGCCCGGAAGACCGCCGCGAGCTCGGGCGGGATCGCGATGCGGTACTTGGCGATGATGCGGAACAGCTCGGTGAACATGCGGATGTCCGGGGACGAACCGGCCATGAGATGGCGCGCCATGAACGAGCCGAGCGCCCGCTCGAACGCGACCTGGTCGAGCTCGTCGGGGCGGGTCGAGACGCCGATGAGGGCGTCGGCGAGCGCGGGGCCGTCCTGGCGGTCGACGGCCATGAGGATCGCCTGGAGCGAGGTACGCAGCTCGCGGTCGAGCCGGCCCACCGAGCCGTAGTCGATCAGTCCGAGCTTGCCGTCCTCGAGCAGCAGCAGGTTGCCCGGGTGCGGGTCGGCGTGGAAGATCCCGTCGATCATGATCTCGTCGAGCATCTCCCGCAGGAGCGCGGCCGCGATGGGCCCCGGCTCCAGACCGCGCTCGGCCAGGACCGGACCGGCCGAGGAGAGCGGGACGCCCGTGAAGCGCTCCATGACCAGCACGCCGTCGTCGGACAGGTCCGGGTGGGGCCGGGGGATGCGGACCGCGGAGCGGCGCCGGTCGTGCGCGGCCGCGACCTGAGCGAGATTGCGGGCCTCGACGGTGAAGTCGACCTCCTCGCGCAGTGCGGCCGCGAACCCGGCCGCCAAACCGAGGACGTCCATCGAACGCCCCCAGGCGGTGCGCCTGTCGATCAGGCGGGCCAGGCGCTGAATGATGTCCAGGTCCCGCTCGATGGCCTCGGCCGCGCCCGGGCGGCGGATCTTCACCACGACCGCCTCCCCGCCGTGCAGGACAGCACTGTGGACTTGAGCGACCGAGGCCGCGGCCATCGGCTCCGGGTCGAACTCGGCGAACACCTCTTCGAGCGGCGCGCCGACCGCCTCCTCGACGAGAGCGGCGGCCGTCGTCCCGGAGATCGGGGCGGCCTGGTCCTGCAGTTTCGCCAGCTCGGCGATGTACGCGGACGGCAGCAGGTCCCGCCTGGTGGAGAGGATCTGACCCAGCTTGACGAACGTGATCCCCGCGTCGTCGAGCGAACGGCGGAGCGAGCGGGCCATCTCGGCGTCCTGGCCGATCTGCCGCCGCCCCCGCAGCAGCCCGATCAGGCCGTGCCTGGAGGCGACGGCGAGGATCTGAAGGTACCGGCGGGAGCGCCGGACCCTCGTGCGCAGCCCCTTGAACCAGCTCCTGACCGGAGGGACCGTGCCGGTCGGAACGACCGCCTCCCAGATCACCAGCAGAATCATCGCGATCACCGGCGCGCACACCACCGCGAAGGCCAGCAGCGCGATGGAACCGGGCAGTTCCTCAGGATTCGGCGCGCGGTCTCCGTACGGCTCGAACATCACCGGGATGAGACCGTGCTGGACGATCGTCTGGCCGATCATGCTCACCACGAGCAGCCGCCACAACGTGTAGTGGACATCGAGAAGTCTGGCCGTCACGTACGCGACGATGGAGGAGTTGACGACGAGACCGAGCACGTAGATGAGCAGAAAAGTCAAGAACTCGGGCCCTCCAGATCACACCGACATCCGATTCCGCCACAGGCTACTTCACCAGGGCGCGCCAGGAGCGGATCGCCGGACGCGCCATGCCTCTTCGCCGGTTCGGTTCTTTTCAGAGACTAGGCTTCGATGGCGGTGCGGAGGGCGGCGACTAGCGGGTCTTCGCTCGGGGTGTTCAGGTCGGCCAGGAAGACCGCGGCCAGGCGGGCGTCCGGGGACAGTTCGGAGTGCCGCGCTTGCCAGGCCCACAGGTTGGGGTGCTGATAGGCGTCGCAGGCTTCGGCCGGGGCGAGCAGATCGATCGCCTTCGCCAGGTCGTCGCGGGTCATGCGGTGGGAGCCGGTCTCGCCCCGGCATTCGCACACCGTCGCCAGCACCACCGCGGGCAGGGCGTGGTCACGGGTGTTCACGCGGAAGAAGTCGATCCTGCTGTTCTCGTCGATCTCCCCGAGCCCGAAGGCGGCCGGGGTCCGCCAGCCGGGGATGGCCGCCTCGAATCGCAGGCGGGCGTTACGGATGTCGTCTACGGTTTCCCAGCGTTCGGTCATGGCCCGATCCAAGCAGCCACGCCGCAGCATGGCAAGAGGGTTTGGGCGGCCCCGGTCTCAGATCGGGGCCGCCGTCGGGTGCCTCTATACGGCGGCGGTCTCCTCTTCTTCCATCGCCGGCTTAGAGAACTGGGCGGCGTACAGCCTGGCGTAGGCGCCGTCCGATTTCAGCAGCGCCTCATGGCTTCCCTGCTCGACCACGCTTCCGTCCTCCATCACCACGATCACGTCGGCGTCGCGGATCGTGGAGAGCCGGTGGGCGATCACGAAGCTCGTGCGGCCCTGCCGCAGCGCGACCATGCCCTGCTGGACCAGCATCTCGGTGCGGGTGTCGACCGAGCTGGTGGCCTCGTCCAGGATGAGGACCGACGGGTCGATCAGGAAGGCCCGCGCGATCGTGATCAGCTGGCGCTCACCGGCGCTGAGGCCGCCCTCGTCGGTGTCGACCACGGTTTCGTAGCCGTCCGGGAGGGTGCGGATGAAGTGGTCGGCGTGGGCCGCCGAGGCCGCGGCCACCACGTCGTCGCGGGTGGCCTCCGGCCGCCCGTAGGCGATGTTCTCGGCGATCGTGCCGCCGAACAGCCACGTGTCCTGCAGGACCATGCCGATCCGCTGCCGCAGCCGGGCCCGCTCGACCTCCGAGATGTCGTGGCCGTCGACCGTGATCCGCCCGGCGTCCAGGTCGTAGAAGCGCATCAGCAGGTTGACCAGAGTGGTCTTGCCCGCACCGGTCGGGCCGACGATCGCGACCGTCTGGCCCGGTTCGGCCTCCAGCCACAGGTGCTCGATCAGCGGCTCGTCCGGCAGATAGCGGAAGGAGACGTCCTCGAAGGACACCCGACCCTCGACCGTGTCCAGCCTGCCCGGGACGGATTCTGGATCAGGGCTCTGCTCTTCGGCGTCGAGCAGGTCGAAGATCCGCTCGGCCGAGGCCACGGCCGACTGGATCTGGCTGGACATGGCGGCCATCTGGTTGACCGGCCCCGAGAACTGCATCGTGTACTGGATGAACGCCTGGATCTCGCCGATCGAGATCGCCCCGGCCGCGACCCGCAGACCGCCGATCACGGCCACCAGCACGTACGTGACCGAACCGAGGAAGCCGAGCACCGGCGCGATGAGCCCGGACAGGAACTGCGCACTCCGGCTGGATTCGTACAGCTCCTCGTTGTGGCCCTTGAAGGTCTCGATCGATTCGCCTTGGCGGCCGAAGACGGTCACCAACTGGTGCCCGGTGATCATCTCCTCGACGTGGCCGTTGGTGCCGCCGGTGGCCGCCCACTGCCGGGCGAATCTCGGCTGGGCGCGCTTGCCGATGAACTTCGCGCCCCACACCGTCAGCGGGATCGTCGCCAGGACCACCAGGGTCAGCAGCGGCGAGATCGTGAGCATCATGATCGGCACGCCCAGGAACATCAGCAGGCTGAACAGGACCCGCTGCAAGACCTGCTGGGCGGTCTGGGTCAGGTTGTCGATGTCGTTGGTGACCGTCGACATCACCTCGCCCCTCGACCGGGAGTCGAAGTAGCGCAACGGAAGCGCCGACACCTTCGTGTCGGCCGTCTCGCGCAGCTCGTAGGCCATGCGCTGCGCCAGACCGGCGATGGTGCGGCCCATGCTCACCGTCAGCAGCCACGAACCCGCCGACAGCGCGGCGCCGAGCCCCAGCAGGCGTGCCAGAGCGCCGTAGTCGACCCCGCCCTCCTGGACGCCGTCGATCACTCGGTCGGTCGCCGCGCCCAGGATCGTCGGAATGACGAGCATCGAGGACGCGCTGAGCAGCGCGAACAGCACGATTCCGGCCATGCGCAGCCGGTCGGTGCGCAGCATGCGCACGATCCGCATGATGGTGCCGCGGAAGTCCGCGGGCTTGGCGTTCGCCGGGTCGCGTCCCGGCCCCATGAAGCTCACATCGCCTCCTGAAGGGACAGCTGGGAGTCGACGATCTCGGCGTACACCGGGTTGTCCCTCACCAGTTCTTCGTGTGTGCCGGCGCCGACCACGCGCCCGGCGTCGAGGACGACGATCCGGTCGGCCTCGCGGACGGTCGAGACCCGCTGGGCCACGATCACCTGGGCGGCGTCGGCGATCTCGGAGGCCAGCGCACGCCGCAGGGCGGCGTCGGTGGCGGTGTCCAGGGCCGAGAAGGAGTCGTCGAACAGGTAGATCCTGGGGCGCGCCACCAGGGTCCGGGCGATGGCCAGGCGCTGCCGCTGGCCGCCCGAGACGGTCGTCCCGCCCTGGCCCACGGCCGTCTCCAGGCCATCGGGCATGGAGCGGACGAAGTCGGCCGCCTGCACGATCTCCAGGGCCCGCCACAGCTCGGTGTCGCTCGCGTCCGGGTCTCCGTAGCGCAGATTCGAGCCCACGGTGCCCGAGAACAGGTGCGCGCGCTGGGGGACCAGACCGACGGTGCGGGCGATGAGCGCCCGGTCCATGTCGCGCACGTCCACCCCGTCGATCGTGACCGCCCCGCCGTCCACGTCGAACAGGCGCGGGATCAGGTTGAGCAGCGTCGTCTTCCCCGCTCCGGTCGAGCCGATGACGGCCGTGGTCCGGCCCGGACCGGCGATGAGGTCGACGCCGCGCAGCACCGGCTCCTCGGCCCCGTCGTAGCGGAAGGTCACGTCCCTGACCTCCAGCTCGCCGCCCCCTGGCAGCTCGGTGACCGCGTCCGCCCGGATCGCTACGCTCGGCTCGGCGTCCAGGACCTCCCGGATGCGACCGGCGGCGACCTTGGCGCGCGGGGCCATCATGAACACGCCCATGGACATCATGACGGCCATGAGGATCTGGGAGACGTAGCTCAGGTAGGCGATGAGGGAGCCGACCTGCATGGTGCCGTCCTCGATGCGCCCGGCCGCGAGCCAGACCACCGCGATCGAGGTCAGGTTCGAGATCGCCATGGCGGTGGCGCCGAAGAACGCCTGGATGCGGCCGACCCGCAGCGACACGTTCATGAGGTCGCCGTTGGCCTCGCCGAAGCGGTGCCGCTCGTGGCGGTCGCGCACGAACGCCCTGATGACCCGGATGCCGGTGATGTGCTCGCGCATGACCCGGTTGACCCCGTCGATGCGCTCCTGCATTGCCTTGGCCGAGGGGATCATCGCGCGGATGATGAACAGCATCGCCACGACCGTGATCGGGATCGCCACCAGGAGCGTGGCCGACAGCGGCACGTCCTGCCCGAGCGCGAGGGCGAGCCCGCCGATGCCCATGACCGGGGCCATGAGCAGCATCGTGAGGGTCATGATCAGCAGCAGCGCGATCTGCTGGACGTCGTTGGTGGTGCGGGTGATCAGCGACGGCGCTCCGAAGCGGTCGACCTCCCGCTGTGAGAAGGACTGGACGCGCTCGAAGATCGCTCCGCGCAGATCGCGGGCCAGGGCCGTGGCCACCTTGGCTCCGAAGTACACCGCGGCCCCGGCCGCGGTGATCTGGATCAGTGTCACGCCGAGCATGAAGCCGCCGTGGCGGAGCACGTAGCCGGTGTCGCCGCGGACCACGCCGTGGTCGACCAGGTCGGCGTTGAGCGTGGGCAGATAGAGCATCGCCACGGTCTGCACCATCTGGAACAGCACCGTCAGCCCGAGGCCGCGGCGGTGGGGCCGGAGGAACTCGCGCAGCAGCGCGATCAATCCTCCGGAGGGTGATTCGGTTTCCTGCATGCGGTCAATCTTAGCCATAAAATTGACCAGGTACAAATTTTTATCTAGTACAAATTTGGATCTGGTACACTGAAAGTGTGAACGAAGAGCTCGGCCTGCGCGAACGGAAGAAGCGCGAAACCTGGCACCTGTTGATGACCACCGCCCTCGACATGTTCGAGGAGAGGGGATTCGACAACGTCTCGGTCGCCGAGGTCGCCGACAAGGCGGGAGTGTCCAAGGCCACGGTCTTCAACTACTTCGACACCAAGGAGGACCTGGTCGTCGCCGGGGCCAAGGCCCACATCCACGAGCCCGCCGACCTGGTACGCGACCGCACGCCGGGCGAGACCCCGCACTCGGTGATGCGCGACTACTTCCTGCGCGGGCTCAAGGAGCGAGAGCCGATGTCCGGCCTCAGCGACCACCCGATGGTGCTCCAGGTCCAGCGGATCCTCCGCGAGAATCCCGCGCTCGGACTGCGGGCCATGGAGTACCGCCGCCAGAGCGCGTCGCTCCTGGCCGAGGTACTCATCGAGGAGGGCAGCTCCGAGATGACCGCGCACCTGGTCGCGAGCCAGCTCCTGCACGTCCAGCACATCTTGGCCCAGGGCAACATCCGCCGGGTCTGGGCCGGGGAGCCGCTCGACGAGATCTATCCCGACGCCGTCGCCTCCGCGATGCACGCCTTCCAGATCCTGGCGAACGGCATCGGAGACTTCATGCGCCGCGAGCCGGACGGCACGATCGACGTCGCCTTCCACCACGAGCGCTTCAGCGCCCGGGAGCAGGCCGAGCGCGCGCTGCGCGAAGCCGCGGTGCGCGAAGCCGAGGACGGCATCCTCGAGAAACTCGCGGACCCCGAGCGCCTGGCCTCGCACCGCTCGTCCGATGTCAGTGGGGGAGACGGGCACTAGACTGGCCGCCATGCCATCGCTCGACCATCTCGTCCTCGCCACGCCCGATCTGGCGTCGACCACCGCCCACATCGCCCGCCTGACCGGCACCGAGCCGGTGCCCGGAGGCGCGCACCCGGGCCTGGGCACCAGGAACCACCTGCTCGGCCTCGGCCAAGGCGCCTACCTCGAAATAGTCGGACCGGACCCGGACCAGCCGGAACCTGACCGGCCGCGCCCGTTCGGCATCGACGAGCTGAGCGAGGCCCGCCTCGTCACCTGGGCCGTCCAGGTGCGCGACATCGACGCGGTCGTGTCCGCCGCACGCCAGGCCGGGCACGACACCGGTGAGCCGTGGGAGATGTCCCGCCGGACTCCGGACGGCGGCACGCTCGACTGGCGGCTCACCCTCGATCGCGATCGCGGCCACACCGGACTGGTGCCGTTCCTGATCGACTGGGGCGAGACCGCCCACCCCTCGGCCGACCTGCCCGAGGTCCCGCTCATCAGCCTGGAGGCCACCAGCCCCGAGCCCGAGCCCGTCGAGGGCGCGCTGAAGGCCATCGGAGCGAACCTCCAGATCAAGCCCGGGCTCCGCACCTCGCTGTCGGCCACGGTCCTCGGTCAGACCGAGCTGGTCGTCCTCTCCTGAGACGGCTATGCGGGCCGTGATGCCTTGAGAGAGAACATCAGCGGCACACGCGGCTGCCCCTTCGGGGCGCGGAAGAGGCCGTCCTCGCCCTGCTCCAGGGTCGCGTAGCGGTGGAACATGGTCACGTCGTGCTCGTGGAGGAACTCGATGCGCAACCCGGTCGCCGCGAGCGAGCTGACGATGTCGCCGAGGGTGTGCATCCGCTCGAAACTGAGGTTCTGGGCCGTCTCGGCACGCCAGTCCACATAGCTGCCGGGCTCGTCGGTGACGACCGGGCGGTCGTCGAAGTAATCGGTCTCGATCCTGGTCCCGTCGTCCCCGTCGAGGACGTGGGTGATCGGATGGAACTCCGCGAGGTAGAGGAACCCGCCGGGCGCCACCAGTGAGGCGGCGGTGGCGGCCCAGCGCTCGATGTCCGGCAACCAGTCCAGGACGCCGATACCGGTGTAGACGATGTCGTAGTCCCGGTCCGGCAGGGCCGCGGCCGCCTCGTAGACGTCGGACACGACGAACTCGGCGCGGTCGGGCCCGAATCCGATATCGGCGGCCAGGCCGCGGGCGACCTTGATGGCCGGCTCGGAGAAGTCCAGCCCGACCACCTTAGCCGCGCCCCGTCGGGCCCACGACAGCGTGTCCTGCCCCATATGGCACTGCAGGTGCAGCAAGCGCTTCCCAGTTACGTCGCCGACCTCTTCGGCCTCGAATTCGCGGATCTCGTCGCGGCCCTTGCGGAAACCGTCGTGGTCGTAGGCGTCGCTGGCGGCGTGGAGGGGAACCCGCTCGTCCCACATCGCGCGGTTGGCCTCGCGCCATTCGTTCCAGTCGTGTGCGTCGGTCTGCATTCCGACATCCTCACAGCGGAGGCCAACTGCGGCAATCCGTTTAACGGCGGCGGTAGGTCACCTCGGTGGCCTCGGGCCACTTCGCGCCCTGGCCGGGTATCGGCTGCGGATCGGGATTGCGCAGTTCGAAGTCGTAGCGCTGGAGCAGCCTGGCCAGCACCACCGTCATCTCCAGGTACGCGAACCGCATCCCCAGGCAGCGGTGCAGACCGCCGCCGAAGCCGATGAGGCGGCGCAGCTGACGGGGATCCTCGACGTACCGGTCGGGACGGAAGGAGTCGGGATCGGGGAACTCCTCTTCGAGCCGGTGCGTCATCGCCGGTGAGATCATGACCAGCGTCCCGGCCGGGATCTCCCGGCCGTCGACCTCGAACGGCTCGACCGCGCTGCGCACGTTCATCGGCGCGACCGGGTGCAGCCGCTCCGACTCGTGCAGGCAGCGATCCAGGTGCGCGAGCTTGCGGACGTCCTTGGCGGCCATGGTCTCGGGGACCGCACCGAATCCCTCTCGGGCCCGATCGAGCTCCTCGGGATGCTGCAGCAGGTCGATCAGGCCCCAGGAGATCTGCCCGGTGGTCGTCTCGTGCCCGGCCCACACCAGCATGATGATCAGGTGCAGGAGGATGTCGTCGGGCACCGGCTCGCCGTCCTCGTACGCGGCCTCCACGAAGTAGTCGAGGAAGTCCTCGCCGTCGCCGGGGTTCGCCCGCCGCTTGTCGACGATCTCCTGGAGTCGCCGCCGGATCCGCTTGCCCGCCGCGCGGCTGCGCAGGAGGTGCGGAGCCGGCAGCCATCCGGGCGTGACGAAGTCCGCTCCCTCCGAGAAGCGGCGGAACTCGCCGAACCAGTCGGTGGTGGTCTCGGCGAAGCGCTCACCCAGGAAGGAGCGCGCGGCCACCCGCATGATCAGCGGGCCGAAGTCCTCGGGAATGGACAGCTTGCCCGCCTCGCCCATGCCGTCCATGAAGGAGCGGACCTCGTGCTCCATGACCTCCACGTACGTGTCGAGCTGGCGGCCCTGGAATCGCGGCAGGACCACGTCGCGTTGGCGCTTGTAGTCGTCGTAGGGGGCGAAGAAGTAGAAGTCGGGGCTGAACATCCGCAGGAAGAACGGATAGGCGGTGCGGATCGACAGCTTGCGGTCGGTCTCGGAGTAGGTGAGCTTGTTGTTCTCGGTGCCCAGCAGGACCACGGTGTCCTTGAGCGGGAGGCGGAGCCGGAACATCGAGCCGTGCTCGGCGTGGCCGCGCCGGAACAGCCCGAGGGGGTCCCGCGTGAGCTCGGCGGCGTGGCCGACCACGGGACGCGCTCCTGAGACGGTGGGAATCAGGGTGCTGCTATTCATCTGTCACCTCAAAGGGTCGCTTTGGTCCTCGTCGATGCGATCTGCCGGTGGGGATCAACTCGGCCAATAGCTAGTCGGCTGGTGGGTTGCCAACTGTGTGCGAATCGTAACCTTCGCCGGGAGGGTCGCGCAACCACCGAGGCCGGAACGTCGGTGGCGGGTCGTACTGTCGAGACCGCAGAGAGGAGCCGGAGTGGCTGAGAATGTGATCGTGGGGGCCGACGGCGTGGCCAGGTGCCCGTGGGGTGCCGAGCCGGAGATCTACCGGGAGTACCACGACCTGGAGTGGGGCCGCGCAGTGCGCGGCGACGACGCGCTGTTCGAGCGGATCAGCTTGGAGGCGTTCCAGTCGGGACTGTCGTGGCTGACCATCCTGCGCAAGCGGGAGGCGTTCCGGAAAGCCTTCGACGGCTTCTCGGTGGCCAAGGTCGCCGCCTTCACCGAGGCCGATGTCGAGCGCCTGCTCGGCGACGCCGGGATCGTCCGCAACCGGGCCAAGATCGAAGCGGCGATCGGCAACGCGCGGGTCGTGCTCGAACTCGACGGCGGACTGACGGACCTGGTCTGGTCCTTCGCCCCCGAGCCGCGACCACGGCCGAAGTCGATCGACGAGGTCCCAGCGGTGACACCGGAGTCGACGGCGATGGCCAAGGCGCTCAAGAAGCGCGGCTTCCGGTTCTTCGGCCCCACCACGGCCTACGCGATGATGCAGGCGGTCGGCCTGGTCGACGACCACCTGGCCGACTGCCACGTGAAGCGCTAGCGATCCCTGACCGTTGACTCGCGGATGACCAGCCGACACGGCAGCGTCCGCACCCCGCGGTCGTGCTCGTCGTCGATCGCGTCGAACAGGGCTCGGGCGGCGGCGCGCCCCAGCTCCTCCAGATTGGGGTCCACACTGGTCAACTGGGGCCGGGAGCCGGTCGTCAGCACCTCCCAGTTGTCGAAGCCCAGGACCGCCACGTCCTCGGGAACCGTCCGGCCGTGTTCGCGCAGCGTGTCCAGGACGCCGCGGGCGACCTGGTCGTTGCCGCACACCACCGCGTCGACCTCGGGATGTCGGTCGATCAGCATTGCGGCCGCCGCCCTGCCCCAGCTTTCGGTCCACGAACCGTAGGCGACCTCGCCGACCGGCTCCAGGCCCGCCTCGGTCAGTGCCTCCGTCGCGCCGACGTCGCGGTCGCGGGCGGCGCTGTAGTGCCGGTCGCCGCTGATGTGCGCGATCCTGGTGCGCCCGCAGGCGACCAGGTGCTCGATGGCCATACGGCCGGCGCCGACGTTGTCGGGCACGATCGACTGGTCCTCGGGATCCTCGGAAGGGGCGTAGGCGTAGACGACCGGCACGTCCACCCGATCTGCCAGCTTGGGGCGGGGGTCCGTGCTGGAACCGACCACGATCAGGCCATCGACCCGGCGGCTGACCAGCGCCTGCACATGGTGGCGCTCCCGGATCGCATCTCCACGCGCGTCGCAGAGGAACACCGAGACCTGCCCGGCGCCGAAGGCGTCCTCGGCGCCCATCAGGATCGGAAGACTGAACCGGCCTGAGAGGTCGGTGGTGAGCAGACCGACCGTGCCGCTGCGTCCGGCCAGCAGGCCCCGGGCGAGCGAGTTGGGGGAGAACTGGAGCTGCGCGGCGGCCTCGAACACTCGTTCGCGGGTCTGCGAATGCACATGGTTTCGGCCGTTGAGCGCCTTGGAGGCGGTGGAGACCGAGACGCCCGCCAGTTTGGCGACGTCTGACAACGTGGCGGTACGGGCGCCGCGTGAGCCGGTCGGTCTGGTCATGGCGTCCTCCTTCGGTCCCGGTCGTCCTTCGTTGCAGGTAGTGACGGATCGACTGTAGCCGATCTTCGGAAAACCCGCCCAACCGGCTTTCGTGGCGGACCGAGCGTCGAGTTGTGGACTCCCGTGAGTCTGCATTGACATCGGTCCATGAATGGCCGTAGCATGTCCTGCATGATGGACCGAAAACCTTTTCGGTAGTTTTCGGTTCGCGATCCCACCCTTCCGAATGACCAGCAAATCCCTCGGAGGCACGCCATGGCGCACCGTCGACCGTCATCGAACCCCTCGACCACCGGAGGAACACCCCGCATGAACCTGCCGATCTCCCGCCGAACCGCGCTCCGCCTGGGAATCCTGGCCGGGGCCGCTCCGGCCTTCTCCGCAATCGCCGCCACCGGGACCGGGCCCCGCCTCGCGTCGGCGCAGCAGACCATCGGCTATCCCGTGTTCGGTGGTGGTGACGCCGTTCCGTCCGAGCCGGTCGCGTACGTCGTGGACGGGATGATGGAGTCGATGTTCGAGGCCGAGTCCGGTGGCACTGATTTCTGGATAGACCGGTTGCTGGCCCGCGAGGGCGCTGATCCGGCGGGGGACTGGTTGATGTCCCGCGGCCGGGCCCTGTTGATGCGGGTCCACGACCCGGAGGTGATCGGGTTCGGCGGCCAGTCGGCCTACTACGACCCGACGTTCGACCGGTTCAGCAACCGCGACGGCTTCGCGATCACGCTGGGCGACCTGACCTTCAGCGAGGACACCAGTCGGCGGCGGCAGTGCCCGAGCCACTGGAGGAGTGTCCACACCGGCGGCGGGGACTTGTCGGTCACCGTCCAGAAATTCATCACCCACAACAACGTCGCGGTCGCGAACGTAACCGTGACCAACCACGGCGGCGCCGCGACGACGGTCCCGGTCACCGTGGCCTCGGATTTCGCGTGGCAGGCCGACGGCGACGAGCTGACCGGGGTCCTGGACATGCAGAACTCGCGCGGCCAGCGCCTGACGACGGTCTTCCCGCGCCTGTCCGGCACCGGCCTGACCCCGGTGGACGGGAGCCTGACCGGGGAGATCTCGCTCGGCGCGGGGGAGTCGGTCACGGTCAAGGTCCAGTTGGGGATGGTCACCGACGAGATCGCGGAGTCGCGCGGCGAGTACGACCGGGTGCGCCAGTCCGGGCCCGAGACGGCGTTCGCTGATCATGTGCGGGCGTATAACCGGTGGTGGGCCGAGAACCTGCCCTATTTCGATCTGCCGGACGGGGCGTTGAAGAAGTTCGTGTACTACCGGTGGTGGCTGATGCGGTTCAACCACCTGGACGCCGATATCCCGGGCAATGATTTCCAGTTCCCGACCTCGATCGAGGGCGTCACCGGCTACAACAACGCGATCGCGTTGACCGTGCCGATGTTCATCGACGACCTGAAATACCTGCGGGACCCGGTGTACGCCTTCGGCCCCTGGGTCTCCACCGGGGAGTCTTCGGCCGGGGGCCGGTTCATGGACAATCCCGGGGATCCTGAGAACTGGTCGAACTCCTACACCCAGTACATCGCCGAGGCGGCGTGGCGGTCCTACCAGGTCCACGGCGGCCAGACCCCGATCGCGGGCAATCTGGCCCGCTACGCCGAAGGCGACGTCAAAGGCCAGCTCGCCACCTTCGACACCGACGGCAACCGGCTGATCGAGTACGATTGGGGCGCGATGACCGGCAACGACGCCGACGCGGTCTCCTTCCACTGGCGCTCGGACAACCTCGACCGGGCCGAGTCGGCCTACCAGTACTCCGGGGCCCTCGCTGCGGCCGCAGCCTACGACCTGCTCGGCGACAGCGCGAAGGCGACCGAAATGCGCGATATCGCCGACGCCATCGCGGCAGCGATCACCGGTGTGCTGTGGAACCCGGACCGGGCCCTGTTCGAGCACGTCCACGTCGACTCCGGCGACCATGTGCCGTGGAAGGAGATCAACAACTACTACCCGTTCAGCGTCGGCGCGGTGCCCAACGAGGCCCCATACACCGAGGCGCTGCGGCTGTTCGCCGATCCGGCCGAGTACCCGCTGTTCCCGTTCTACACGGCCAACCAGGTCGACAAGCAGGCAGCAGCCGAGCAGGGGAACCCGGGGTCGAACAACTTCTCCCAGATCAACTCCACCGTCCAGTTCCGGCTGTTCTCATCGGTGCTGCGCCGCTACGACACCGACGCGGTCGGGCCTGAGGACTACAAGAAGCTGCTGTATTGGAACGCCTGGGCGCATTTCATCGACGGCGATGTGGCCTGGCCGGACGCGAACGAGTTCTGGGCCGACTGGAACCCGAGCACCGGCCGGATCGATTACCGGTCGTGGATCCACCACACGATCCTGGGCTCCGGCATTTGGACGATCGTCGAGGACGCCATGGGCCTGCGGCCCCGCTCGGATCGGAAGGTCGAGCTGTGGCCGATCGATATCGGTTGGGATCACTTCAGCGTGGCCGGGCTCCGCTACCGGGACTCCGACCTCTCGATCACCTGGGTCGCCCCCGGCACCGACAACCCGTACCCGGATGTCCCCGAAGGCTATTCGGTGTTCATCAACGGCGACCACGCCTTCACTCTCGACAGCCTCGCACCAGCCGTGTTCGACCCGCGCAACGGGAAAGTCGAGCTGACCGGAGGCACCGGGGAGGTCCTCTACAGCCACCCCATACCGAAACTGTCGGCCCCCGAACAGGTCGAGCACACCGGCCGAGTCGTCGACATCTTCGCCAAGGCCGGGGTCGACCTGCTCTCCGACGCCGAGAACGTCGCCTTGGGCGCGTCCGTCGCGGCCTCCCACACCGCCGAAGGCAGCAGCGCCGACGCCGCGGTCAACGGCACCACCATCAACGAACCGTTCTGGAGCGCCGCCGGGTCCGGCAACTCCACCGACTGGTTCGAGATCGATCTCGGCCGCAAGAAGTGGGTCGACGAGGTCCGGCTCTACTTCTACCGCGACCGCCTGGACGGCGGCCACCTGGAGCCCGCCTCCTACCGCGTTCAGTACGACGACAGAGGCGACTGGGTCGACGTTCCCGGGCCGACCAAGACCCCGGCGATCCCGCGCGCCAACTACAACCGCGTCCAGTTCGCGAAGGTCCGGACCGACCGGCTGCGCGTGATCCTGCGCCACCAGTCCGGATACACCACCGGCCTGAAGGAGTTCCAAGCCTTCCGCACCAAGGACACTCCCTCTCCGGCCGACAACGTCGCACCCTATGTCGTGGCCCGACACGACTCGTCGTTCAGCAGCCCGCTTCAGGCGCGGCCGACCGGGACGGTCAAGGACGACGCGCTCCCGCTCGACGGCGAACTGACCAGCACCTGGCGCGCGGTCGACGGCCCCGGCTCGGTCGTGTTCGAGGATGCCGCCGCGGCCACCACCGTCGCCACCTTCACCGAACCCGGCGAGTACATCCTCGAACTGACCGCCACGGACGGTGAACTCGAATCGGCCTCCACGGTCGCCCTGACCGTCGCCGAGCCCGACGACCGCGCCAACGTCGCCCCCTCGGCCGAGCCGACCGCCTCTTACACCTCCTCGTGGGAGAACGTCACCGCCGTCAACGACGGCATCGAGCCGTCCACCTCCAACGACGGCGCCAACCCCCGCTGGGGCACCTGGCCCGAGGAAGGCGAGCAGTGGGTCCAGCTCACCTGGGACGACCCGGTGCGCGTCGCCGAGTCCGACATGTACTTCTTCGACGACGGCGGCGGAGTCAGGGTCCCCGCCTCCTGGCGGATCCAGTACCTGGACGGCGAGAACTGGACCGACGTGAACGCCAGCGGCACCTACGGAACCGCTCCCGACCAGTACAACAGCGTCGCCTTCACCGCCGTCACCACCACCGCGCTCCGCGCCGTGCTCCAAAGCGGCGAGGCCAGCGTCGGCATCCTCGAATGGAAGGTCTTCGCCGAGGTCCCCGAGACCGTCCGCCACGTCCACCAGCCGACCGAGGCCGGGACCGTCCCAGAACTGCCCGCAACCGTCACCGGCGTCTACGCCGACGGCTCCCGGGCCGAGCTCGCGGTCGTCTGGGAGGAGATCGCCGAGGACGACGTCTCCGAACCGGCCACCACCATCGAAGTGAGCGGCCTGGTCACCGGGCTCGCGCTCGCCGCGAGCGCCACCGTCCACGTCCGACTCACCGACGAAGTCGAGGTCACCGCCATCGAGACCGAGGAGGTCACCACCGTCGCCGGGACCGCCCCGCAATTGCCCGGCACCGTCACCGCCGTCTTCAACGACGGCTCGAAGGACAACGTCACCACCGCGGTCGCCTGGGCCGACATCGACCCGGCCGAATACGCCGAACCCGGCGAATTCACCGTCGCCGGCTCGGTCGAGGGCACCTCCCTCGAAGCCGAGGCCGCCGTGACCGTCATCGAATCCGAGTCAACTACCGCCGGTTGATGCCGGTGGTTTGTCGCTCGTGCCCGCCGCTGGCTGCGGCGTATCGGCGACAATAGGCTGGTTGACAACAGCCCAGGTCATGCGTGCGCGGTCTCGGACGTTGACCGCGGCTACCTGGTCGGCGGCTCCAGCGAGTCCGCAGCCGCCACAGGCGAAACCATCTCGATCGGGTCTATTGGCTTTCGTGGCGTGCCCGCAGAGCGGGCACCGTCGCGAGGTGTTGCGGGCATCCACGACCACAACCGGGACTCCGGCGAGTTTCGCCTTATAGGCGATGAACGCCTGGAGCTTAACCTGCACGACCTGCTTGCCCATGCCTGCAACGATAGAAGTCGGGTATGACAACAACACCGCGACACTCGAAGGTGGGACTCGTGCTCGCTGGGGCAATGCCCCGAACACTCCAGGCGTTGACCGCGA
Organism: Glycomyces salinus; assembly: GCF_016428645.1. Classification (GTDB taxonomy): domain Bacteria; phylum Actinomycetota; class Actinomycetes; order Mycobacteriales; family Micromonosporaceae; genus Glycomyces; species Glycomyces salinus. The sequence goes on from NZ_JAELXW010000014.1 coordinate 49,165, forward strand.
TCGGTGTGCAGGCTCAATGCAACCAATGTGGAGGCATCTGCGTCGCCGGCCGCTGCCCACTGTACTGGCACCGGCCGTCAGGCTGAGTCGATACCGCCCTGACCATAGATTTCTGGCGCCAGGGGTGCGTTGAGGCGATCGAGACGAAAATGATGCGGGTGGCCTGGTTGACAGCGAGTGATCTACGTCTTATGGTTTCCGAAAACCTTTTCTGATTTTTCGGATTGGATGTCCCCGACAACCGCAGTCAGCATCAACCCCTCTGCGTCAAAGGAGACGAGACAGTGACACGAAGCCCTTCAACCGGACCGCGGCGACACCTCGCCGCGGTCGCGGCCGGTTGCGCCGCACTACTACTCCTGGCCAGCGCATGCGGCGGTGACGGCGGCGGCTCGGACGTCGACGCGAACGTCGAAGGCGTCGACGACGGCACCACCCTGACGATGTGGACCCGCGCGGCCACCGAGGCGCAGTCCCAGGCCCTGGTCGACGAGTACAACGCCACTCACGAGAACCAGGTGGAGCTCACCGTCATCCCCACCGACGACTACCAGACCCGCGTCGGCACCGCGGCCGGGAACCAGGAGCTGCCGGACATGCTCTCCATGGACGTGGTCTTCGCGCCCCGCTTCACCCACGCCGGAGCCTTCGCGGACCTCACCGAGTACATCGACGCGCTCGACTTCGCCGACGACCTGGCGCCCTCGCACATCGAGGTCGCCACCGTCGACGACCGCAAGTACATGGTGCCGCACACGCTCGACCTGTCGGTCCTCTTCTACAACAAGGACCTCTACCGCGAGGCCGGGCTCGATCCCGAGCAGCCCCCGACCACACTCGCGGAATTCGCCGAGCACGCCCGCGCCGTGGGCGAGCTCGGCGACGACACCTACGGCACCTTCTTCGGCGGCAACTGCGGCGGCTGCTACGTCTTCACCTGGTGGCCGAGCCTGTGGGCCGAGGGCGCCGAGGTCATGAACGAGGACGGCACCGAGTCGCTCCTGGCCTCCCCGGAGGCCCAGGAGGTGTACCAGACCTGGAAGGGCCTGGTCGACGACGGCGCCGTCGCCCCCGGCTACGAAGAGGAGACCGGAACCACCTGGGTCTCCTACTTCCCCGAGGGCAACATCGGCGTGATGCCGATGCCCTCGACCATGCTCGGGCTCATGCCCGAGGACATGGACATCGGCGTCGCCCCCATCCCCGGCCTGACCGGCGGCGAGTCCACCTTCGTCGGCGGCGACAGCATCGGCATCAGTTCCAACTCCGAGAACCGCAACCAGGCATGGGACTTCATCCGCTGGACCCTCGAGGACGAGACCCAGATCCAGGTCCTGGCCCAGAACGCCGACGTCATGGCCCGCCCGGACCTGGCCGAGAACGAGTACACGCAGGACGACCCGCGCGCGGTGCTGATGAACCAGCTCGTCGAGGTCGGCCGGACCCCGTACTCGCTGAACTTCGGTCAGACCTTCAACGACCCGCAGGGGCCCTGGCTCCCGCTCGTCCGTGAGGCGGTATTCGGTTCCGGGGACGGACTCGAAGATCTCAATCAGGCCATAACCGACTCACTCGGCAGTTGACCGAACCGTCGCGGATGCGGGCCCGCCGGCCCGCATCCGCCTCGCCCGCGGGCCGGCTTCGACGATGCCGATCCACGGCTCGCGAGCCTCGCAGAGAGCGCTTGCGGGCCATAGACATGTGAGGTGCCAATGACCAAGCAGACCGAGCGCCCGGAGGCGCTCGCTCCGCCCCGGTCCCCGGTCAGGAAGCGCTGGTGGCAGCGGCGCTCGGCCAAGGGAGCGCTCTATGCCCTGCCGGTCGCGGTGTTCGTGGCCGTGTTCTTCATCGCCCCGCTGTTCCTGGTCGGCCGGATGTCGGCCGCGGACTGGCAGCTGCTGACCGGCGACCAGGGAATCAACTTCCCCGAGAACTACCAGTCGATCAACGACAACCCGCTGTTCTGGCCCGCGGTCGGCTTCACCCTGAAGTACACCGGCATCGTCGTGGCCGTCCTGCTCGCGCTGTCGCTGCTGATGGCCCTGCTGGTCCAGGAGAAGCGCCGCGGCGTCGGATTCATCCGCACCGCCTACTTCCTGCCGACCACACTCGGGCTGGCCTCGGCCTCGCTGCTGTTCTGGGGCTTCTACAGCCCCCAGATCGGGCCGATCGACCAGATCCTGCAGGCGCTGGGCCTGACCGACGAACCGATCTCGTGGCTGGGCAGCCCCAACATGGCCCTGTTCTCCACAGTGGTGCTCATCGTGTGGCGCTTCGCCGGCTTCTTCATGATCATCCTGCTGGTCGGGCTCCAGTCCATCCCAGGCGAGGTCTACGAGGCCGCCCGCCAGGACGGGGCGAACCGCTGGCAGGCCTTCGTGCACATCACGCTGCCGCTGCTGCGGCCCTCGCTCGGGCTGGTGCTCATTCTCAGCGTCACCGGCTCCCTCCTGGCCTTCGACCAGTTCTTCATCCTCACCAAGGGCGGGCCCGACAACAGCACCGTCACGGTGGTGCAGCTGGTCTACCGCGAGGCGTTCCAGCGCTTCGACCTCGGTGCCGCGGCAGCCGTATCCGTGCTGATCCTGCTGGCACTGCTGATCCTCAACATCGCGCAGTTCCGCGCGCTCAGGAAGGCGGACTGATGCAACGGACGAACGCACTCGGCCGGACCTCCTACTACGTTCTGGCCGGAGGACTGGCGATCCTGTTCCTGGTCCCGCTGATCTGGACCGGCTACGCCTCGGTGGCCCCGCAGGGCGCCACCGCCCAGCAGGACGGGTTCGGCTTCGGCAACTACCAGACCCTCATGGACTACAACGCCGGACTGCCCCGCTACCTGTGGAACAGCACCCTCGTCTCGGGCTTGACCGTGCTGTTCACGCTGGTGCTGTCCATGCTGGGCGGCTACGCGTTCGCCAGGTTCAAGTTCTGGGGCAAGGACACCCTGTTCCTGGTGACCATCGCGATCCTCATGGTGCCCTACAGCACCCTGCTGATCCCGCTCTACATCATGCTCGGCGACCTCGGCCTGCGCAACTCACTGCTGGGCCTGGCGATGGTGCTGACGCTCTACCAACTGCCGTTCGCGGTGTTCATGATGCGGATCTCCTTCGAGGCCATCCCGAAGGAGATCGAGGAGTCGGCGATGGTCGACGGCTGCGGCAGCTTCCGCGTCCTCACCCGCATCATGGTCTTCGGTGTCGCGCCCGGATTGATCACGGTCGGCTTGTTCTCGTTCCTGGCCGCTTGGAACGACTTCATCGCGCCCCTCATCCTCATCAGCGACGCCGAGAGCGCGCCGCTGCCGTTGGCAATCGCCACCCTGCGCCAGCAGTCGATGGGCTCCATCGACTTCGGCGCCACCCAGGCCGGCGTCGTCGTGATGGCCCTGCCGTGCCTGATCCTATTCGTTGCGCTGCAACGCCACTATGTCCGAGGATTCATGTCAGGAGCGATCAAAGGATGACTCAACAACTGCCCGTGGCGCCTTCGGGAGGGACCCTGCGCCCTCTGGGCATCGACGAGGTCCGCATCACCGGCGGGTACTGGGGCGACCGCCAGCGGGTCAACGCCGAGGCCACCATCGGGCACTGCCTGCACTGGCTGGAGGAGCTGGGCTGGGTGGCCAACTTCGACCGCGTCGCCGAGGGCGGACCGTTCGAGCGGGCCGGCCGAGAGTTCTCCGACTCGGAGATCTACAAGCTCGCCGAGGCCATGGCCTGGGAGATCGGACGGAGCGGCTCGGTCGAACTGGAGAAGGAGTTCGCGGCGCTGACCGAGCGGATCGGCGCGGCGCAGCGGCCCGACGGGTACCTGAACACCATGTTCGACAACCCCGGCCAGCGGCCGCGGTACTCGGACCTCGAATGGGGCCACGAGCTGTACTGCTACGGGCACCTGATCCAGGCGGCGGTCGCGCGGCTGCGCACCCGCGGCGAGGACGCCTTCGTCAGGATCGCCCGCAGGGTCGCCGACCACGTGTGCGAGACCTTCGGGCCCGGGGGGATCGAGAGCATCTGCGGCCACGCCGAGATCGAGGTGGCGCTGGCCGAACTCGCCCGTGCCACCGGCGAGCGGCGCTACCTGGACCAGGCGAAGCTGTTCATCGACCGGCACGGCGAGCACAAGCTCGGCAAGGGCGGGTTCGGCGGCGTCTACTACCAGGACGACGTGCCGATCCGCCGGGCCGAAGTCCTGCGCGGACACGCGGTGCGGGCCCTGTACCTGTCGGCCGGGGCCGTCGATGTCGCCGTGGACACCGACGACTCCGAACTCCTCGAGGCGATCCGCGGGCAGTGGGACCGGACCGTGGCCCGCCGCACGCACATCACCGGCGGCATGGGCTCCCAGTACGAGGACGAGGCGTTCGGCGGCGACTGGGCGCTGCCGCCCGACCGGGCCTACTCCGAGTCGTGTGCCGGGATCGCGGCGGTCATGACCGCCTGGCGGCTGCTGCTGGCCACCGGCGAGAGCCACTACGCCGACATGATCGAGCGGATCACCTGGAACGTCCTGGCCGGGGCGGTGGCCCCGGACGGGAAGTCGTTCTTCTACGCCAACCCGCTCCACCAGCGGACCGCCGACGAGCCCCCGCCCGAGGGCGAGCTGTCGCACCGGGATCGCGGCGGCCAGCGCGCGGCCTGGTTCGACGTCTCGTGCTGCCCGACGAACCTGGCCCGCACCTTCGCCTCGATCGCCGCCTACGTCGCCACCGCCGACGACACCGGCCTCCAGATCCACCAGTACACGCCCGGACGCATCGCCACCGAGCTGCCCGGCGGGCCGATCGAGGTCGCCGTCGAGACCGATTACCCCGACGGCGGTTCGATCACCGTCCGCGTCGACCGCAGCGAAGGCGGACGTTGGACCCTGGGCCTACGGGTCCCGGCCTGGGCCGAGGGCGCCCGCCTCACCGGACCCGACGGCGCGAGTCGCGAGGTCGGCCCCGGCCGCGCCGAGATCGCCCACGACTTCGCCGCAGGCGACACCGTCCGCCTGGACCTGCCGATCGCGCCCAGGTGGACCGTTCCGGACCCGCGGATCGACGCCGTCCGCGACTGCGCCGCCGTCGAACGCGGTCCGCTGGTGTTGTGCGCCGAGTCGGTGGACCTCCCGGTCGGCGCCGACCTCGCGGGCCTGACCGTCGACACCGGACGGTTGCCGATCGGAGCGGATGGCAAGGTCACCGTCGCCGCCCGCCTCCACCAGCGCGTGGACGAATGGCCCTACGGGGCGAGCCCGGCGCCCGACAAGGACGTCACCGAGGCCGAACTGGACCTGATCCCGTTCCACCTGCGCGCCACGCGCGGCCCGGCCGCGATGCGGGTCTGGCTGCCCGCCGACTGACGGCCGCACCGGAGGAGCGACGCCCCTCCGGTGCGCCTCAGACTCACTCGTCGTGCGGGCGGTCGGCGGCGAACGGATCGAGCAGGCCGGGGGCGGCCTCGGCGGCGAATCGGACGATCTCGTCCTGGTCGGCGTCGACGATCGCATAGTGACCCTGACCGGCCGCCGAAGTGGCGTCCAGGGTCATCAGGCCCAGCCGCCGCTGGAACAGCGACTGGCTCATCCGCCAGCCGATGATGCCCGAGCGGTCGAGGTACACCGTGGACCTGCGCAGACTGCCGCGCCGGGTGACCAGGTACCGGCCGTCGAGGCCGTGGCCGAGCGAGGCGTAGGAGTCGAAGGCGATCCGGACCGAGGCGACGGCCAGCAGGGCGGCGACGGCGATGGCGAGGGTGCTCAGGAAGGTCGGCATCGACCACAGTAGATGGGCGGCGGCGACCGCGACGGCCAGGGCCAGAATGAACACCGCGGCCCTCCTGAGGCGCCGTCCGAGAGCCGCCTTGGGGTGGGGGAGCAGGTCGACGCTCGTCGGACCGATCACCGCGTCGGCCGCGGCGGTTATCACCGCGCGCGGAGCCGACGGTACGAGCGTGCTCACGTCGGAGCCGCCCTGCTCGGACTTGAGTCCGATGGCGACGACGTCGAGCCGCGCCGCCCCGGCCGAGCGGATGCCGAGCGGCTCGACGATCTCGACGCCGCGGATGCGCTGCTCCTCCAGGCTCAACGAGCGGTTGACCAGCAGCCCGCGCCGCACCCGCAGCGTGCCGCCGGGCTCGCGGTCCAGCCGGTGGTTCCACCAGGCCTCGGCCTGGAACGCGAGGCTGCCGACGACGCCGACCACGAGGATCCCGGCCAATCCCAAGAGGACGATCGTCCACGGCCCGTGGCGGTCGGCCAGATCCACCGCCAGCTCGACCGGGAGCCCGCCGCGGCCGAACCACTCCGAGACCTGGAAGAACAAGCCGATGACCGCCGCCGCCAGCGTGGGGGTCAGGAACGACAGGGGCGCGAACCGCAGCCAGCCCGGCCGCCACGTGGCCAGCCTCCCCTCGCCGGGTGCGGCGGTCTCGGACTCGCGGCGCAGCAGCTCGGCGCGCAGCCGGTCGGCCTCGGCCCGGCTCACCGCGTCCAGTGTCAGCGAACGCTGTCCGGTCGAGCCCGAGCCGCTGCCGGTCTCGCCGGTGCCGACCTTGACCTTCACCAGCCCGAAGAACCGGTACAGCGGATGGGCCGACAGGTCGACCGACCTGATGCGCTCGCGGGCCAGCGACCGGTGCTGCTTGAACACCAGGCCGGTGACCAGCTCCACGCGCGTGTCGGTGATCCGGTAGCGGGTCACGTGGTAGCGGACCGCTTCGATCCCGGTGCCGCCGGCGACGACGATCAGGGCCCCGGGCACCACGATGGCCAGCGCGACGACCCAGGAGATCCCGCCGAGGCCGATCGCGGCGGGCACTCCGGCCGCCAGGGCCAGACCCAAGGTGAGCAGGGCCGCCGACTTGATGATGTCGGGGTGCAACCGCAGCCAGGGGAGCTCGGGCTCGGCGGGCTGCGCCTGGGCCGCTTGCGGTTCGGTCACGTCGCATCCCCGGGGGTGGCGTCGGTGAGCTCGGTGAGCCGCTCGGCCAGCTCGGCGGCCTGGCCGTGGTCGAGCCCTTCGAGTTTGACCGCCCCGGCCGACGAGGCGGTGGTCACCACGAGTGTGGACAGTCCGAAGGAGCGCTGGAGCGGCCCGCGAGTGGTGTCGACTGTCTGGATGCGGGACATCGGCGCTACCCGCCAAGTGCGCCAGAAGTAGCCGGTGAGGGAGTAGACGGCGGTCTCGGTGACCTCCCAGCGGTGCACGCGATGCCACCAGATCGGCATGGCGATCGCGGCGGCCAGGCCGATGCCCGCGACGGCGGCCGCCGGGATCAGCAGCCAGGCCCGCGCGGACTCGATGAGCAGGCCCAGCACGGCGAGGGGACCGGCACCGATGAGCGTGGCCACGAGGAGCTGCACCCGCCACCAGGCCACGGTGCGGGGGTCGAAACGGTTCCTGGGCGGACGCAGCGCGCCCGAGGTGTTCGCCATGTCCGAAGCGTACCGATCCTCGGAAGAGGCGGCTCCCCCCGAAGAGGGAGAGCCGCTCCCTCCGAAGAACGGACTTCGCTCACGGCACGACGTAACCGGCGGCGCGGAACAGCTCGTACCATTCGGCGCGGGTCAGCGGCACGTCCGAGCCCTGCGCCGAGGCGGCCACGCGCTCGGGGTTGGTGGTGCCGATGACGACCTGCATCTGAGCCGGATGCCGGGTGATCCAGGCGACCGCGATCGCCAGCGGCGGCACGTCGTACTTGGAGGCGAGCCGCTCGATCACCCGGTTCAGCTCCGGGTACTCGTCCGAGCCCAGGAACGGGCCGGTGAAGAAGCCCGCCTGGAACGGCGACCAGGCCTGGACGGTGATGTCGTGCAGGCGGCAGTAGTCGATCAGGCCGTCGTCGCGGCTGATCGACTGGTCGAGCGCCTGCATGTTGGCGGCCACGCCCTGGGCGACCAGCGGCGCGTGCGTGATCGACAGCTGCACCTGGTTGGCCACCAGCGGCTGCCGGACGTACTTGCGCAGCAGGTCGATCTGGCGCGGAGTGTGGTTCGAGACGCCGAAGTGCCGCACCTTCCCGGACTCGGCCAGCTCGTCGAAGGCGCTCGCGACCTCCTCGGGCTCGACCAGGGCGTCGGGGCGGTGCAGCAGCAGGATGTCGATGTAGTCGGTCCCCAGCGCCTCCAGCGAGCCCTCGACGGACTCGACGATGTGCTCGCGGGAGAAGTCGAAGTAGGGCCCGTCGGGGACGATCCCGGCCTTGGTCTGGATCACCAGCCGTTCGCGCTCGGAGGGCGAGAGCCGCATCGCCTCGGCGAAGCGCCGCTCGCACTGGTGCAGCTCGTGGCCGTAGACGTCGGCGTGGTCCAGGAAGTCGATGTCGGCCTTCCTGGCCGCTTCGACCAGGGTCCGCACCTCGTCGTCGCTCATGTCGGCGATGCGCATGAGGCCGAGCACCACGTTCGGCGCCGCGATGTCGGTGCCTGGCAGGTTGATCTTCTTCATGTGTCCAATCCTCGGTTTCAGGCGGCGGAGAGCCGCGCGACCTGGTCGTCGGTCAGTTCGACCTCGTCGGCCGCGGCGGAGTCGCGGATGCTCTCGGGCCGGGAGGCGCCCGGGATCGGCACGACCACCGGCGCCAGCGCGAGCTCCCAGGCCAGCGTGGCCCGGTGGACGCTGACGCCGAGCTCGTCGGCGACCTTTTGGAACTCGGCGTGGCGACTGGCCAGCTCGGGGGCGTTCGCGATGCCGCCCAGCGGGCTCCACGGCAGGAACGCGATGCCGAGCTTCACGCAGTGCTCGAGCTCGCCCTGGCTGGAGCGGAACCGCGGCGAGAACTGGTTCTGCACCGACGCCAGCCGGCCGCCGAGGATCTCGTTGGCCTGGTCGATCTGCTCGATGTTCGCGTTCGAGATCCCGGCCATGGCGATCACGCCCTCGTCGAGCAGCTCGCGGATCGCGCCGATCGAGTCGGCGTAGGGCACCTGCGGGTCGGGGCGGTGGAACTGGTAGAGCCCGATCGCATCCACGCCGAGGCGCCGGGCCGAGGCCTTGGCCGCCTCCTTGAGGTACTCGGGGTGTCCGTCCTTGGTCCAGCTGCCGTCGCCGGGGCGCAGGTGCCCGCCCTTGGTGGCGACCAGGACGTCCGCGCCGCCGCCGTACTCGCGCAGCGCGCGGGCGATGAGCTCTTCGTTGTGACCGACTTCACCGGCGTCCCGGTGGTAGGCGTCGGCGGTGTCGATCAGGGTGACGCCGGCGTCGAGCGCCGCGTGGACGGTCGCGATCGACCGCTCGGCGTCGGGCCGACCCTCGATCGACATCGGCATGCCGCCGAGGCCGACGGCCGAGACTTCCCGATCACCGATGGTGCGCTGCTTCATTGGGTGCTCTCCCTGGACTGGACGGATGCCGCTGGCCGTGTGTGCGAGGCTACGACCGCGCGGGCCGGTGTACGTCGTGGATTCTAGGAATCGACAATCCAGAAGTCCAACAACTCTTAGCCATGAGATAGAGAAGCGCGGGAGATCAATGGATCTGCGTCAGATGGAATACCTGGTCACCGTCGCCGACGAGCGGCACTTCACCCGCGCCGCCGACCTGATCGGCATCTCGCAGTCGGGCCTGTCGGCGGCGATCCGCGGCCTCGAGGAGGAGCTGGGCACGAGCCTGTTCACCCGCACCACCCGCCGCGTCGAGCCCACCGAGGCCGGATTCGCGCTCCTGCCCTACGCGCGCGCCATGCTCGAACAGGCCGCCGGTGCCCGCGACGCGGTCGTCAAGGCCAGCCGCGCCGTCTCCGGCTCACTGCGGATCGGGGCCGAGCAGTGCCTCGGCCTGGTCGACATCGCGGCCCTGCTCGACCGGTTCCACCGGCGGCACCCGCAGGTGGAGATCGAGTTCACCCAGTGCGGCTCGCACGACCTGCTGGTCATGCTCCGCGGCGGGGAGCTGGACGTCGCCTTCGTCGCCACCGACCGCCACCTCGGGCTGCTGCCGCGCAAGGAGATCGGACAGGAGCCGCTGATGGTGCTGACCCCGCCCGACCACCCGCTGGCCTCGCGCGCCTCGGTGAGCTGGGAGGCACTGGAGGGACTGGACTTCGTCGACTTCGGGACGGCCTGGGGCGCGCGCATCCTCAACGAGACCGCCTTCGCCGCCCACGGCGTGCACCGGCGGCTGCGCTGCTCGGTCAACGACGTCCACACCCTGCTCGACCTCGTCGTCCGCGGGCTGGGGATCGCCGTGGTGCCCCGGCACGTCGCGGCCAAGCCGCAGGCCGAGCGGCTGCGGGCGATGCCGCTGGCGGGCAACGGGACACCCGAATGGACCGTCTCGGTCGTCTCGAACACCCGCGACACCTCCGAATCCCCGGCCCGCCACCTGCTCGAACTGGTCGAAGAGTCCCTCGTCTAAGACACCTTGCCCACCGATGTTAATGTCATTAACATCGAGGTTGTGAACCCTAGACCCCGCGTCCTGCCGCCGGCACTCGCGACCGCCGCATTCGTCGCAGCCGCCGTCGGAGCGCAACTGCTCCTCCAGTCCGTCTTCGCGACCGTCGACCACCCCGAGACCCTCCTGCGCTCCAACCACAACGCCGACGCCGACACCGCCCGAGACTGGCACCGGATCCTGCTCGAACAGGGCACGCTCGACCGGATGATCCGGACCGAGCAGGTCGACTACCTGTGGATGGCCGCCCTAGCCGCCGCGCTCGTCTCGATCACCCTCCTGGCCTCCCGCCTGCTCGCCGTACGCGCGCCGCTCGCCTCGGCCAGGCTTCGCCGCTTCGCGCCCTGGGCGGCCCTGGCGCCCGCCGTGGACGCGGCCGAGAACGCCGTCTCCCTGCTCATGCTCTCCGACCCGCTCGGATTCCCGGCGCCGCTCGCCGCCGTCCACGCCGCACTGGCCTGGCTTAAGCTGATGGCCATCGCGGCCGTCGCCGTCGGGGCGTCCGGATACGCGCTGGCAGCGGCCTTGGGAGGGGAACGGCATGGAGGCGAAGGCTCCGTATCACCACGGGGCGCTGCGGCGGGCCCTCCATGACGCGGCCCTGCGCCTGATCGCCGAGCACGGCACCGACGCGTTCACCATGAAGCAGGCCGCCACCGAGGCCGGAGTGAGCGTGGCCGCCCCCTACCGGCACTACGCGGGCAAGGCCGAACTGCTCGGGGAACTGGCCGCCGAGGGCTTCGACCTGCTGACCGACCGGCTCCGTGACGCCGGAACCGCGGCCGACCCCGCCGAAGCCCTGCTGGACCTCGGCACCGCCTATCTCGAATTCGCCCACGAACACCCGGCGCACTTCGAAGTCATGTTCTCCGGCCGAGGCCGGGAGCCGCGCACCGCCGAGGGAAACGCCGCGCTCGCGGTCCTGCGGGAAGCCCTCGAACGACTCGAAGCCGAAGGCCGCCTGCGGATGCGAACCGACGCCGCGCTCCGCGCCACCTGGTCGATGGTCCACGGGCTCGCGGTCCTCCGCCACGGCGGCATGCGCACCGTCGCCGCCGACGACCCCGCCGCGCTGCGCGCGGAAGTCCTGGAACCGGTGCTGCGGGGCGGCCTGCTGCGCTGAGACCGACCGTCAGTGGAGCCAGAGGCGGTGCACCGAGCGCGGGTAGTCGCCGAAGGCCGCCTCCACGTCGTCGGTGCTCAGGCCGTAACGCGAGAGCTCGTACTCGTGCGACCTCCCGATGCCCGGCCCCGCCAGCACGGCGTCGAGGTTGGCCCGGTCGGCCTCGGTCCACTCGGCGCCCAGGCGCTCGTACAGCAGCCGGACGCCGACGTGGGGCTCGGCCACCAGCTGCGGATAGGGGACGTCGACGATCGCCTGGCGGGGCAGCTTCACGCGCGCGCTCCGGGCCGAGTCGATCGAGGCCGCGGTCAACTCGAGCCAGGTGGCGCCGATCCGGTGCGGGTCGGGATCCTTGGTGTGCAGGGCGAGAGTCGCCTCGACCTGGCTGCACAGCGAGCCCACGACGCTCACCGGGTCGCGGTGGATCCACACGATCGTCGCGTCGGGGAAGACCTCGCGGATGGCCACCAGGTGGTCCAGGTGCTCAGGGGAGTGGAGGAACCAGCGGGAGCCGGGCCGCCCGTGCTGGAGGACCTGGAGGGCCCGCTTGAGGTACAGGTAGTCGGGGCGGAAATCGTGCTCGCGCAGCCAGTCCCGGTAGGCGGGCAGGTGCGCGCGGCTGAGGTGGTGGACCCCGTGCGGCAGCAGGTGCGCGGTGTCGTCGGGGCGCTCGGCGTCGAAGTCGTGGGTGTCGCGGTACTGGGGCGACATGCGGCTCATCGACTTGTAGAGCTGGACGGCGGACTTGACGTACTGCCGGCGGTCCCGCTCGGACAAGTCGGTGTCGGTGTAGGTCATCTCCCACAGCAGCGGGCTGCGGTGGCCCGCGGACCTGGAGAAGACGTCGCGGGAGAGCATGGTGGCCGTGCGCGGCAGGCCGACGACGAAGACCGGGGCGGTGATCGCCTCGCGGGTGATCTCGGGCTTCTCCTCGAGAACGCGGCGGACGCGCAACCGGTTCTGGACGCGCAGCTGAAGCTGCCCGAGCACGGCCTGCCACCCGACCGCGGTGAGATCGCCGTGCCGGGCGTACTGCTGGAGCAGCATGCGGTAGCCGTCGAGGAACGACTCGTCGCCTTCGGCGGTGCCGCCGCTGGCCTGCTCGGCCTTGGCGACGAGGAGATCGAAGACGCGGTCGGGTTCGTGCTGGTCGGCGACGATGGGTTTGAGCACCGCGTTCAGTAGTCGGGTGCTCATGGAGATGCTCCGCATTCGGTCCTCCGGACGGGCAAGAACTGGGGATGGATGCGAGACATTCTTGCACAACCGTCTGTAGTCAAACGGTGTCCGAATCGTCGCCGACGTCGGGATACATGCTCGTTATCGCCGAGATGAACGGTCCGTCGAGCATCCCGGTCCCGATCGCGATGAAGTTCCCAGCGGCCCCCCGCGTGCCTACCAGGTGAACTCGAGCAATGACACCCCTTGGCGTGGAACCACCGCCGTGATCGAAGCGCCGGCGTCGCCGACCGGGACGGTCGACGACCGCAGCTCGTGCAGTCGCCCGGCCTCGATCAGGGCGGCAAGCTGCTCACCGGTCGGCTCGGCCGGGGCGCCCATCCGCGTCCAGGCCGTATGGGCATTGCCGTGCTCGCCGTCCACCCGAAACTCGGTGAGCCGCATCGTGCCCGCGTCGATCGGCAGGCGCTCCAGGCGAAGCGCGACCTCGGCGTCCGGGCCGGGCAGGTCGTCGTCGTGGTAGTTCCAGACCAGAACGCGCAGGGCTCGGTCGTCGAGCGCCGCCATCGCCGAGACGTCGGGACGCTCTCCTCGGACGCCGACGCGCATCATCTCCTCCAGCGCGACCGCGAGGTCGCTGCGCGCCTTGACGCGCCTGCCGGTCATTCGAGCGAACATGCGGAGGACGTTGAACACCGGCAGCGTGACCCCGCCGGTGGTCGCCAGCGCCCGGAACCCGGCGAAGATCGGCTCGTCCTCGAACTCGAACGACCACGTCAGCGCCCCTTCGAGGTTCACACCGTGCACGTCGGCCAGCTCGTGGAGGCGGGCGAAGGAGGCGGCGGTGTAGGAGGCGTACAGCGACGTGTTGCGGTAGGCGTTGGGCGGATACACCTCTGCGGAGCAGGCGGCGCAGCCGTCGGGATCGCACTCGCCGATCACGATCGGCGTCCGGCGCAGTTCCGGATAGGAGGCGACGATGCTGAAGCCCTTGTCGACCTCCCGCAGGTGCGGGGCGATGCCCATGCGCACGTGCCCGTCGGTGAACTCGGGCACCCCTTTGGCGTGGAAGGCGACGAAGTCGAGCGGAGTGCCCGTGGCTCCCGTGGCGTGATTGGTGCCCCTGAGGCAGTGATCGAGGAAGTCGCGCATCCACTGCCCTCCCGGACCGGCCGTATCGGGCCCGCCGACCTTGGCCGTGGGCAGCGCCGAACGCACTGCGTCCACGGCGTGATCGTGCAGCTTGCGGAACTCCTCCGGCGTGCCGCGCCAGTAGCCGTTCGAACCGTTGGGCTCGTTCCAGGTCTCCCAGTACCACTGCTCGACCTCATTGCGGCCGTAGCGCTCCAGGCAGTGCCCGACCCAGGCGGCGACCAGGTCATGCCAGGCCCGGTAGTCCTTGGGCGGATAGCTCCAACCGGTGAAGATGTCCCCGTAGGGATCGCCGGGCTTCCAGCCGTGCCGGTACGGCCGGGGCCGAACGGACATCGCCTCCGGCATGAACCCGATCTGAACGTAGGGCTTCACGCCGTTGTCCAGGTACGCGTCGAAGATCTTGTCGACGATCGTCCAGTCGTACACCGGACCGCCGTCGGCGTCCTCGGAGTACATCCCGGTCGATCCCCACTTCAGCGCGGGAGTACCGTCGCCGCTGGTCATGAGATTGTGGGCACGAAAGTACGTCTGAGCCTCCCCGAGCCGCCCGATCTCACCGAGCAGCCGCTCACCGTCCGGCATGTACGCGTAGTTCGGCTCATCGGCCCCGAAGAATCTATGAATCGGCTCGAACGGCCCGAGCTCGTCACCCGCGTCGACATGTATCGATACATCCAAAGGCATCCCCAAACCCTATCCCGCACCACCGATACCGGCGCAGCCCGAGCTGGGAGGCATGTCTCAGTGCGAGGCCGGCCTGCGAAATCGAGTTCAGCAGCGATAGCTCGGCTCCGGTCTTGGCGGGTACGCTCGCTCTTCATGAGCCTTAAGGAGATCCGGAACCTCGATTACACGGTCCTGCTTTGTGCGAAGTTCGCTGAGACGAGGGCCTTCTACAAGGACGTCATGGGGTTTCCGGTCGAGGACGACCACGAGAACTGGGTCAGCTTCAGAGTGGGGGCCACGCTGCTTACCTTGCGGCCGAGGGGACAGGACCCGGCCGGAGGGAGCGACGGTCCCGCCGAGGAGGGCTCAGCCGCTGTGCAATTGGCGTTCCGTGTGCCGCCTCGGGCTTTCGAGTCCTGCCGAACCGAGGTGGTCGATGCAGGCGTGCCCATCGTCAGGGATCTGACCGACCTCCCCAGAATCCAGCATCGAACGCTCTTCTTCCGCGATCCCGAAGGAAACCTGATCGAGATCTACGCCGAGTACTGAAAGGTGCGCCCGAACGGTGCTGCCACGCGGTCCCGGGCACCTGGCCGAGTGCCGTTTCGACGGTGGAATTCTGGATCACGGCGGTATTGCCGATCATTCGGTGGTCGGCTTGGGCAGACGCGTGTCGAGCAGTGTCTTGGTCGCTTCGGCGAGTCGTTCGGCGTCTGTGGGATCGAGCGTTTTCAGGGTGAGTGGGAGAGAAGTGTCGCGGTCGATCGCCGTGAGTGGGGCCGACGGCGGGTTGTCGATGAATCCGTGGAGGGGTGCGATGGACTGCTCGACCGGCCGCGCGGCGAACTTGGCCGCTGCGCGGATGAAGAGGCGGGCCGCAACCGGCAGGGGTCTGAGGTCACCGCTCTTGGTGAAGCCGGGGTGGTAGAGGACGTATCGGACCGGGTTGTCCGCCTGGGAGGCATAGTGGACACCGAGCAAGTCGTTGGCGCGGCCGGCCTGGAGTTGGGCGGTGATCATGCTGTACTTGCGTTCGAGCTGGAGGTCGTCCCAGCGGATCGCGCCTTTGGTGATCCCGACACCGGCGATGTTCACGATCACCGGAGCTGTGCTGCGGCGCAGCAGCGGCGAGAGTTCATGACTGAGCAGGTAGCGGCTGAGGTAGTAGAGCGCGAAGGTGCGTTCGAGTCCTTCTCCGGTCATGGTGTGTTTCGGCGATTGCCGGTTCGCGAACAGGCACAGGGCGTCGATGGCCTGGTGGCGTGCGGCTATCTCGCGGATGGCCCGCCGTGTGGACTCGACGCTGGACAGGTCGACCCGGAGGAACTGCACCCGGTCGCCGGCGCCGATGCGGTCCGCCTCGGTTTCCAGGTTCCGTCCTTTGGCGGGATTACTGCCGAGCGCGATGATCCGATCGCCGCGTTCGGCACGGGCGAGGGTCAGGGCACGCCCCATCCCGTCGGTACCACCGCTGATGACGATGACGCGCGGCTGGTGAGCGTTCGATTCATGGACAGGCATGTGCGACTTCCTCAGGTAGTTACTGTTCGTACGCACTACCATCATCAGTAACCGCCCTCGACCGCACAAGGAGGCAGTTTGCAGTCCGGTAGGCACACGGATGTGCCCTCAATGGTCAGCGCATCCCTGCCCGACCCGGTGCCGGCCGAGGAGTATGAGCAGTGCCCGGTCACCGACGTGCTTCGCCGTGTCGGCGACAAATGGTCGGTCCTGGTGGTCGTGCTGCTCGGGAAACGCCCGTACCGGTTCAACGAGCTCCACCGCGGGATCGCGACCATCAGCCAACGAATGCTGACCCGCACGCTCCGCGGACTGGAGACTGACGGCCTCGTCCATCGCGAGGTGTTCCCCACCAATCCGCCCAGCGTCGAATACCGCCTCACTCCGCTCGGGCAGAGCCTGCTCGTGCCGCTCTCGGCCCTCGCCGATTGGGCCGTGGAACACCGGACCGAAATCGCGGCCGCGCGATCGGCGCACGCCCCTGGCGGCGAGCAGGACGCCGCAGACTCGCCCTGACCCCGAATTCCGCGACCGTCGGGAACCGTGTCGAAGCCTTCGCGGTCATGGGGCGGGTTCGTCCGGTGAGGCGCCGGTCCGCCGTGCTTCGCTCCGGGGCGCGGCCTTTTGCGAGGGGCGGAGGGCGCCGAGATAGACGCCGAAGAGGATGAGCGGGGCGCCGAGCAGCAGCGAGGCGGTGAGGGGCTCGTCGTCGAGCCAGGCCGAGAGCATGATGGTGACGGCAGGGATGGCGACGAAGACGTGGGCGGCCCGGGAAGGGCCCCAGTGCTGGATGACGGTCAGGTAGAAGATGAAGGTGAGCACCGATCCGGCCACCACCAGGTAGCCGAGAGCCCACCAGGTCTCACTTCGCTCGGGGAGGACCCAGCGGTCGCCTGCGACGAGCGAGGCCGCGAAGAGGGCGACGGCGGCGGCGCTCATGCCTACGGCGTTCATGGTGACCGGGTGCAGCTTGGGCAGGCGGTGGACGAGGACGGCGGCCTGGGAGAAGGAGAGCACGGCGCCGAAGGCCGCCAAAAGTGCGGGAAGTGGCACGTCGGCGCGGAGCGGCGCCTGGGAGATGACGGCGACGCCTCCGACGGCGACCAGCGTGCCGATGAGGGCGACGGCCCGGAATGCCTCTTGCCGTTGGAGCACCGAAAGCAGGAGCGCGACGAGGGGGACGAGCGCCAGAAGCGTCTGGCCGACGCCGGCGTGGAGGTGGACGAGCGCGTAGTAGGCCAGGCCGAAGGTGAGCGCGAAGTTCAGGAGGCCGAAGACGACCGCCCCGACCAGGGCCCTGCCGTGTGGGAGCGGCAGCCGCTTGAGTCGCATCAGGGCGAGCAGCAGGACCGCGGCCCCCGCGAATCTGAGTGCGGCTCCCCAGAGAGGGTCGAGTTCGCGATTGCTGAACCTGATGCCCACGGCATTGCCCCCCGCGAGGAACGACACCGCGGCGAACGACGCGAACGCGACCCGGTCCCGAGCACGCTGCATATCTCCACGGTAGGTCCGTACAACGGCAGTGGAGGCGCATTCGGGTTCACCGCCGACGACGGGTGGACGCGATCGACCCGCCTGAACGGTAGGCGTTCCCGCAACGCCGATTCCTTCTCGGGGTTAGGGTGGAGATCTAGTCTCCCCGCGGGTCATACATACCGATCTACCTGTGAAAACAGGGAGGGCCCAGTGAGTTCATGGTGGCGCGATTCCGTCTTCGAAGCCGGGGCGGTGGACGAACTTCAGCGGTCGTTTCATGGGGATTTGATCCGTCCGGAGGATCCCGGGTACGACGAACATCGCAAGGTCTGGAACGGCTCGATCGATCGCAATCCGGGACTTATCGCCAGGTGCGCCGGAGTGGCGGATGTGCGGGCCGCCGTCCGTTTCTCCAGGCAGGCAGACCAGCCGGTAGCCGTCCGAGGCGGCGGACACAGCTTTCCGGGGCTGTCGGTGTGCGACCGCGGAGTGCTCATCGACCTCGGCCGCATGAAGGGGATCCGAATAGACCCCGACGCGGGAACGGCGCGGGTGCAGGCCGGCGTGCTCCTCGGCGAACTCGATCGCGAGGCGCAGGAATTCGGCCTGGCCGTCCCCTCTGGCATCGTCACACACACCGGCGTGGCGGGTCTGACCCTCGGTGGCGGCACCGGGTGGATCCAGCGAAAGTACGGCCTCGCGATCGACCAATTGGAGTCGGTCGACATGATCACCGCCGACGGCGAGTTCGTCACCGCCAGCGAGGACCGGAACGCCGACCTTTTCTGGGGAGTCCGAGGCGGGGGTGGGAATTTCGGGATCGTGACCGACTTCCAGTTCCGGCTGAATCCCGTCGGACCCTACGTCATGGCCGGACCGGTCTTCTGGGCGATGGAAGACGCTCCGGAGGTGCTCCGCTTCTACCGAGACTGGATCGCCGACTGCCCCGATGAGCTGATGACGATCGCAGTGCAACGCAGAGCCCCGGCGCTGCCCGCCATCCCACCCGAGCTGGTCGGCAGGCTCATCGTCGCGATCGCCGCCTGCTACGCGGGTTCGGTGGAGGACGGCGAACGAATACTGCGGCCGCTCAAAGAATTCGGATCGCCCCTGCTCGACCTCTGTGAGCCGAAACCCTTCCTGGCGCACCAGATGATGTTCGACGCGTCGTTCCCCCACGGCTGGTGGTACTACGTTCGAGCATGCGACGTCGCCGCACTCGACGACGACGTCATCGAGATCGTCGCCGAGCACGGTCGGCGCATCGTCTCACCGATCAGCAGCGTCGCCCTCTGGCAGATGGGCGGAGCCGTCGCACGGGTCGATGACGACGCGACCGCGTTCAACGGACGCAAGGCCGGGTTCACGTTCAATATCAACGGCAACACCAAGACGTCCGACGGCTTCGACGAGGAACGCCGATGGGCGCGCGACTACTGGTCTGCCCTCGGACCCCACCACACCAGCGTCTACGTCAACTTCCTCATGGACGAAGGCGAGGACCGGGTCAGGCAGGCATACGGACCCGACAAATACGACCGGCTCAAGGCGCTCAAGCGCGAATACGACCCGACGAACTTCTACAGGCTCAACCAGAACATCGAGCCGGACTGACGCCGGCGGTCCGCGCTTCGTAGTGGAGCCGCGGCTCCAGGTGGTAGGGCGGGTGGGACTCGAACCCACACTGTACGGGTTTTGAATCCGTCTTCTCTGCCAATTGGAATACCGCCCCGGGCTCCGAGGTTCCAGCTCGGGCCGGAGAATATGATACTCCTGGGGCGGAGCGGTCGACAGCGGGCCCGGCTGTCCGAAACGCTCGACATAGACGGGTGCGGGGGGCGACCGGGCCGGATAAGCTGATTGCCTGGTGTGCCTTCGGTGCCGCACGCCCCACCGACCCGACGCGCATGAAAGGTACGGACACGCATGACGAGCAAGGCCGCCGAGGAGCCGCGCAAGCGCGTGCTCATCGCCGAAGACGAGGGGCTCATCCGCCTCGACCTGGCCGAGATGCTCACCGAGGAGGGTTACGAGGTCGTAGCCGAGGCCGCGGACGGGGAAGCCGCCGTGCGACTCGCCCAGGAGTACCAGCCCGACCTGGTGATCTGCGACATCCAGATGCCGATCATGGACGGCCTCCAGGCCGCCGAGAAGATCGTGTCCGCGCGCATCGCTCCAGTGGTGATCCTCACCGCCTTCAGCCAGCGCGACCTCATCAACCGCGCCCAGTCGGCCGGGGCCATGGCGTACCTGGTCAAGCCGTTCCAGAAGTCCGACCTGGTGCCCGCGATCGAGCTTTCGATCACGCGGTTCGCGGAGATGACCGCCCTGGAGAAGGAGGTCGAGAACCTCACCGACCGGCTCGAGGTCCGCAAACTCGTCGACCGCGCCAAGGGCCTGCTGATGACGCAGTACGGCATGGCCGAGCCCGACGCGTTCCGCTGGATCCAGCGCGCCGCGATGGACCACCGGCTCTCGATGAAGGCCGTCGCCGAGCGGGTCATCGACGAAGCCAAGGAAAAGGAGGCGGGCGGCTAGCCCGCACAGGCTTTCCGAGGGCTCGCGGCGAAGCGCCGCGGGCCCTTCGCCGTGGATGGGGCTGCCACGCCGGTCAGGGAGTGACCCGCGCTTGTCACAGGAGGCCGATAGGCTCTCAGACGTGACCGCTTCGCAATCCCGCCTACTGCTGATCGACGGCCATTCGATGGCCTTCCGAGCTTTCTTCGCGCTGCCGGCCGAGAAGTTCGCCACCGACGACGGCCAGGTGACCAACGCCGTCTACGGCTTCGCCTCGATGCTCATCAACCTGCTGCGCGACGAGAAGCCCACGCACATCGCCGTCGCCTTCGACGTCTCGCGCCGCTCCTTCCGCACCGAGGAGTACGCCGCGTACAAGGACGGGCGCGAAGAGACCCCGGCCGAGTTCAAGAGCCAGATCCCCATCATCCAGGACCTCCTGGACGCCTTCGGGATCAAGTGGCTCACCAAGCAGAACTACGAGGCCGACGACATCATCGCCACGCTGGCCACCGGTGGCACGGCGGCCGGGGCGAAGACGTTCATCTCCTCGGGCGACCGCGACGCCATCCAGCTGGTAGACGAGCACGTGACGCTCCTCTACCCGGTCAAGGGCGTCACCGAGCTGGCCCGCTACACCCCGGAGGCCATCGAGGAGAAGTACGGCGTCCCGCCCGAGCGCTACCGCGACCTGGCCGCCCTGGTGGGGGAGAAGGCCGACAACCTGCCCGGCATCCCCGGGGTCGGCCCCAAGACCGCCGCGAAGTGGATCGCGAAGTACGGCTCGATCGACGGCCTGGTGGCCAAGGCCGACGAGGTGGGCGGCAAGGCCGGGCAGAACCTGCGCGACCACCTCGACGAGGTCCTGCGCAACCACCGGCTCAACCGGCTGGTCACCGACCTGGAGCTGGAGGCGGAATTCGACGCCCTGGCCTGGGAGGGCTGGTCGGTCGAGCGCACCGGTGCCCTGTTCGACGCCCTCCAGTTCCGCACCCTCGGCGAACGCCTCAACACCGCCCTCGGCGAGAAGGCCGTCGGCCAGGTCCCCGTCCCCGAGAACCAGGCCGCCGACCTGCTGGCGGAGCGACTCGAACCCGGCGGACTCGCCGCCTGGCTCGACACGGCCGCCGGAGACGTCGCGATCGCCTACACCGGGACCTTCGAGTCCGGCACCGGCTCCTTCAACTCGATCGCGCTGGCCGAGGGCGATCGGGCGCTGTGGTTCGACCCGGCCGGACTCGACGCCGAGGACGACCAGGTCTGGACGCGGTGGCTCTCCGACCCCGAGCGCGGCAAGGTCGTCAACGACGCCAAGGCATTCCTGTGGGGCGCCGACGCCGCCGGATGGCCCGAGCCGGCCGGACTGCGCGTCGACACGGTCATCGCCGCCTACCTGCTCAAACCCGAGCAGCGCAGCTATGACCTCGGCGACCTTGCGATGCAGTACCTCGGGCGCGAGCTCGAGGCCATCGAGAAGTCCGCCGACGACGGGGCCCTCGTCGGGCTCGACGAGGCGATGGCCGGTGCCGAGGACCGCTTCGAGGCCGACTGCGCCGAAGCCGCCATCATCGGCGAGCTGGCCCGCACCGAGACCGAGAAGCTCACCGAACGCCGGCAGCAGCGCCTGGCCGAGGAGCTGGAATACCCGATCGTCCCGGTCCTGGCCCGCATGGAGGCCACCGGGATCGCCGCCGACGAGGGCCACTTCGCCGACATCGAGGCCAGCTTCGCCGCCCAGGCCAAGGAAGCCGCCGACACCGCCCACGAGATCGTGGGCCGCAAGTTCAACATGGGCTCGCCCAAGCAGCTCCAGGAGATCCTCTTCGACGAGCTGAAGATGCCCAAGACCAGGCGCACCAAGACCGGCTACACGACCAACGCCGAGGCGCTCCAGCAGCTGTACGCCAAGACCGGGCACCCGGTTCTCGAACAGCTCCTGCGCTTCCGCGACGTCGAGAAGCTCAAGCAGATCGTCGCGACCCTGCGCGCCACCATCCAGCCCGACGGGCGCATCCACACCACCTTCCACCAGACCGTGGCCGCGACCGGCCGCCTGTCCTCTTCGGACCCGAACCTCCAGAACATCCCGGTCCGGTCCGAGGCCGGGCGCGACATCCGCGCCGGGTTCGTCGTCGGCGAGGGCTACGAGTCGCTGATGACCATCGACTACAGCCAGATCGAGATGCGCATCATGGCCAGCCTGACCGGCGACGAGGGCCTGATCGACGCCTTCATCTCCGGCGAGGACATCCACCGGGCCGTCGCCGCCAAGGTCTTCGGAGTCGCGCCGGGCGAGGTCACCGCCGAGCACCGCCGCAAGATCAAGGCCATGTCCTACGGCCTCGCCTACGGCCTGTCCACCTACGGGCTCAGCCAGCAGCTCGGGGTCTCCACCGAGGAGGCCCAGCAGCTCTCCGACGACTACTTCGCTCGCTTCGGCAAGGTCCGCGACTTCCTCCACCGCACCGTCGAGGAGGCCCGCAAGACCGGCCACACCGAGACGATCATGGGCCGGCGCCGCTACTTCCCGGACCTGACCAGCGACAACCGGCAGCGCCGCGAGATGGCCGAGCGCGCCGCGCTGAACGCCCCCATCCAGGGCAGTGCGGCCGACATCATGAAGACCGCGATGCTCAGAGTCGACCGGGAGCTGCGGGCCCGGAAGCTGGACTCCCGCGTGCTGCTCCAGGTGCACGACGAGCTGGTCTGCGAGGTCGCCCCAGGCGAGGCCGAGCGGCTGGAGGCGCTGGTGCGCGAGCAGATGTCGGGCGCCGCCGACCTGGCGGTCCCGCTGACCGTCTCGTCCGGATTCGGGCGATCCTGGGAAGAGGCGGCGCACTGACCGTGGCTGTCCCCACCACCGCCCAGCCCAGAGTGGCGCGGCATTATCGCGCACGGTAACCTGGACTGGCCTAGGCATGTCCGTGTCCTCGGAAGGGAGCAGGACACGAGCCGCCACCGGTGGGACTGCCAGGGCGTAGAACTGCGAGCATTCGCGTCACGAACGGGCGCGGGCGCGAGCCCACGATTTTGAACGTATCCGGAGCACCAGCCCATATGACGAGCAGCATCGAGGCCACCTCGAGCAACGCTGAGAACAGCACCACGGTCGACGAATTCGCCTCTGACGAGGATCTCCTTGCCGCGATCGACGCGACCATCAAATACTTCAACGACGGCGATATCGTCGAAGGTACCGTCGTCAAGGTCGACCGGGATGAAGTCCTGCTCGACATCGGCTACAAGACCGAGGGCGTCATCCCCTCGCGCGAGCTGTCGATCAAACACGATGTGGACCCCGAAGACGTCGTCGCCGTCGGCGACCACGTCGAGGCCCTGGTCCTCCAGAAGGAGGACAAGGAAGGCCGCCTGATCCTCTCCAAGAAGCGGGCTCAGTACGAGCGCGCCTGGGGCACGATCGAGAAGATCAAGGAAGAGGACGGCGTCGTTCGCGGCTCGGTCATCGAAGTGGTCAAGGGCGGTCTCATCCTCGACATCGGGCTCCGCGGCTTCCTGCCGGCGTCCCTGGTCGAGATGCGCCGCGTTCGCGACCTGCAGCCGTATGTCGGCCGCGAGCTCGAGGCCAAGATCATCGAGTTGGACAAGAACCGCAACAACGTGGTCCTCTCGAGGCGCGCCTGGCTGGAGCAGACCCAGTCCGAGGTCCGCACCGAGTTCCTGCACCAGCTGGCCAAGGGCCAGGTCCGCAAGGGCACGGTCTCCTCGATCGTCAACTTCGGCGCCTTCGTCGACCTCGGTGGGGTCGACGGCCTGGTCCACGTCTCGGAGCTGTCCTGGAAGCACATCGACCACCCCAGCGAGGTCGTCGAGGTCGGCCAGCCGGTCGAGGTCGAGGTGCTCGAGGTCGACCTGGAGCGCGAGCGCGTCTCCCTGTCGCTGAAGGCCACCCAGGAAGACCCGTGGCGCCAGTTCGCCCGCACCCACGCGATCGGCCAGATCGTGCCGGGCAAGGTCACCAAGCTGGTTCCGTTCGGCGCGTTCGTCCGCGTCGAGGACGGCATCGAGGGCCTGGTGCATATCTCGGAGCTGGCCGAGCGCCACGTCGAGGTTCCCGAGCAGGTCGTCAAGGTCGGTTCCGACGCCATGGTCAAGGTCATCGACATCGACCTGGACCGCCGCCGCATCTCGCTCTCGCTGAAGCAGGCCAACGAGGCCTTCGTCGAGAACGAGGAGGCGTTCGACCCGACGCTGTACGGCATGGCCGCTCAGTACGACGACCAGGGCAACTACATCTACCCGGAGGGCTTCGACTCGGAGACCGGCGAGTGGATGGAGGGCTACGACGAGGCCCGCGAGGAGTGGGAGCGGCAGTACGCCGAGGCCCGCGCCCGCTGGGAGGAGCACGGCCGCCAGATCGCCGAGCGCGTCATCACCGACGCTCCGGCCAAGCCCGCCGAGGGTGAGGCCCCCAAGAGCAGCGGTGGCGACAAGGCTCCGAAGAAGCAGACGACCGAGAAGAAGTCGGCGCCGGCCGAGCCCGCGGGCACGCTGGCCACCGACGAGGCGCTCGCCGCTCTGCGGGAGAAGCTCGCCGGGAGCTGACGTTCGGCCGCCTCCGCGCAGGTGGAGGCGACCGGCTCTCCGGGAGTAGTCACTCCTTAAGCTGAAGTACCACTGCCCGTCTCAGACCGTTGGTCTGGGGCGGGTAGTGTTTTAGTTGTGCTTAAAGTCGCATTGACCGGTGGCATCGGAGCCGGTAAAAGCACGGTCGCGGCGAAGCTCGAGAAGCTGGGAGCCTACGTCATCGACGCGGATGCTCTAGCCCGAGAAGTCGTCGCCCCCGACACCGACGGATTGGCCGCGGTGGTCTCCCGATTCGGACCCGGCGTTCTTTCCGCCGACGGGGCGCTCGACCGTGCAGCCCTCGCCCGGATCGTCTTCGATGACGCGCAGGCGCGCGCCGAACTCGAGGCGATCATCCATCCGCGAGTCCGCCAGCGGGCTCGAGAGCTCACCGAAGAACGAACCGACGACGCGATCGTCGTCCAAGACATTCCACTGCTGGCCGAGACCGGCCAGGCGCCCTCCTTCCACCTCGCGATCGACGTCGAGGCCCCGCGCGAGCTGCGGCTCGAGCGGTTGGCCGAGCGCGGCATGGACCGGTCCGACGCCGTGCGGCGCATCGACGCCCAGGCATCGGACTCCGACCGCCGCGAGGTCTGCGACGTGGTCCTGTTCAACCGGGACGGCGTCGAGGAGATCGAGAGGCGCGTGTCGTTGCTGTGGGACGAGCGAATCGTGCCGTTCAACGAGAACCTCCGCGCCGGCCGCGCCGAACCGCGGCCCGAGAAGCTCCAGTTCGTGGAGTCCGACCCGAGCTGGCCCCGGCGCTTCGAGCACCTGGCCGCGCGCCTGCGGCGCGTCATGGGGCCCGGAGCGGTCCGCATCGACCACGTCGGATCGACGGCCGTGGCCGGGATTCCGGCCAAGGACGTCATCGACATCCAGGTCACGGTGGTCACGCTCAAGGCCGTCGATGCGCTCCAGGAGAAGCTCGCGAAGGCCGGGTTCTTCGGCCGCCGGGCGTTCGACGAACCCAAGCCCGAGCACCCGGACGTCTCGGAGTGGGAGAAGCGCTTCTACGGCTACGCCGACCCCGGGAACGTGGCTCAGATCCACTTCCGCCCGATCGACAGCCCCGGTCAGCGGTTCGCGCTGCTGTTCCGCGACTGGCTGCGGGCCGATCCCGAGGCCCGGTCCGACTACGCCCAGGCCAAGGGCGAGCTGGCCGCGAAGGCCGACTCGACCACGGCCTACGGCGAGGCCAAGGAGCCGTGGTTCCACCGCGAGGGCTGGCCGCGGGCGCACCGCTGGGCCGAGGCCAGCGGCTGGCACGCGCCGGTCTGCTTACCTGATGACCTCGACCGGCCCGGCCTCAGCGCCGGGCCGGTCGCCTTCGTGCCCGAGTCACCCGATCTTCTCGTTGATCGACCACGGGATGGCGACCATCGGGTACTCCTCGTGTTCGAGGCGCCCGCTCGCCACCCCGTAGAGGGTCATCATCTCGACCTTGACCAGGCGTCCTTCGGCGACGTGGTAGCGGAACGCCGACTGGCCCGCGGCCGCCTCGGCGTCCCCGGCGACCGGGAACTCCACCACGTAGACCGGCTCGTCGCCGCCGTCGACGCGCAGCAGCGATGCCTGCTCGGCCAGCTTGTCGGGGTCTTCCGCCTCTCGGGCGGCCATCTCCAGCATCCGGTAGACGATCGTCTCGATGGAGCCGAAGTTCTCGGTGACGTCCTCGTCGTCCAGCGCGTGCGTCTCCCAGCCCTCCTCCGGGAGCGGCTGGGGGAGTTCGTCGGAGTCGGTCGCCTGCGTGGCCAGGCCGCCGGGCCTCGCCAGCAGCAGGCGGTAGCCGTCGGTGTCAGCGATGTTGAGGTAGGCGGTCATGGTGCGCCAGTCGACGAGGCCGTGCCCGGTGGCGACCTGGTCGTTTCCGATCGGCACCTCCAGTTCGACCGTGGCCGACCGCTCCCAGTTGGCGGTGCGGACTTCGGCGAGGGTCTCGGACAGGTCCCGGTCGACCTCGGACGGCTCGATCGGGGGGCCGCCTAGCAGGTCGGCCCGCTCCAGGCCGGAGGGGTCGAACTCGATCTCGCGCAGGAAGTCGACCGAGGCCAGCTCGCCGCCGCCGGTGTTGACCTGGAAGCGGCGGATGTCGCCGGACTCGTCGAGGGTGTAGAGCGCCTCGGGGCTGGCGGCGCCGGTTCCGGAGTCGACCATGATCGGGGCCCGGAAGGTCTCGACCTGGGCGCCGTCGACCAGGCCCTCATCCCGCCAGGTGGCGTGTTCGGCCAGGTAACCGGGGTCGTCGTCGCGGCCCGCGGCCAGGGTGAACATCGAGGAGGCCAGCACGTCGAACGCCGACTGCGCGGGCGCGGCGCCCCCGGCGAGCATCCGCCGCGGGCTCCAGTCGCCCTCGGGCACGGCGACCTCGTCGAAGGCCGGGTCGTCCTCGTGGCTCGCCACCAGCCCGGGGACCGCCTGGAGCAGCTGTTGGGAGCCGTCGTCGGTGGGGACGCGGGCGTACAGGAGGGGGCCGTCCCAGACCAGGTAGCCGTCGACGGTCAGCTGCTCGCCTTCGACCGGGAGGGTCATGCGGACCGCCACGGGTTCGGAGTCGAGATTGCGGGAGCGCATCCCGGCCAGCAGTTGCGCCTCGTCCTCGGTGACCGGGCGCTCGGCGTCGGAGCGGTCGGCCCCGCAGGAGACGGCCATCCATCCGGCGGTGCCGACCAGCACGGCGATGACCAGGCCCCACATCAGGACGGATTTCCAAGTGGTTGCGGTGTTAGTGGTACTCACAGAGGGACCAACGAACGAGGGGCTGAAAAGACACCGGCGCAGGCCGGTCCTGTCGGGGGTGCGGGCTAACGTTGGCACGTGGCATTCGATATCCCGCGCGCCGAGGGGCGCTTTGAAGTCGTCAGCGAGTACGAGCCGGCCGGGGACCAGCCGACCGCCATCGCGGGCCTGACCGAGCGCGTAGAGGCCGGAGAGCGCGATGTGGTGCTGCTGGGCGCCACCGGCACCGGCAAGTCGGCCACCGCGGCGTGGCTGATCGAGAAACTCCAGCGCCCGGCCCTGGTCATGGCCCACAACAAGACCCTGGCCGCGCAGCTGGCCAAGGAGTTCCGGGAGCTGCTGCCGAACAACGCCGTCGAGTACTACGTCTCCTACTACGACTACTACCAGCCAGAAGCGTACGTGGCCCAGACCGACACCTATATCGAGAAGGACGCCTCGATCAACGAGGAGGTCGAGCGGCTGCGGCACCGCGCCACCTACTCGCTGCTGACCCGCCGCGACGTGGTCGTGGTCGCCACCGTCTCGGCCATCTACGGCCTGGCCACCCCGGCCGAGTACCTCCAGCAGGCCACCGAGGTCGCCGTGGGCCAGGAGTGGGACCGCGACAAGCTGCTGCGCCGCCTGGTCGACGTCCAGTACGCGCGCAACGACATGGCCTTCACCCGCGGCACCTTCCGGGTCCGGGGGGACACGATCGAGATCATCCCGGCCTACGAGGAGCTGGCGATCCGCATCGAGATGTTCGGCGACGAGATCGACAGGCTCTACTACCTGCACCCGATCACCGGGGACGTGATCCGGGAGGTCGACCGGGTCCTGATCTTCCCCGGCTCGCACTACGCCACCGGCGATGAGACCATGGCCAGGGCGATCGAGCGGATCGAGGCCGAGCTGGAGCAGCGGCTGAACCAGCTGGAGTCCCAGGGCAAGCTGCTCGAGGCCCAGCGGCTGCGGATGCGCACCACCTTCGACCTGGAGAACATGAAGCAGACCGGCACCTGCAACGGCATCGAGAACTACTCCAGGCACATCGACGGGCGCGAGGCCGGCGAGCCGCCGCACACGCTGCTCGACTACTTCCCGTCGGACTTCGTGACCATCCTCGACGAGTCGCACCAGACCGTCCCGCAGATCGGCGCCATGTCCGAGGGCGACGCCTCCCGCAAGCGCAACCTGGTCGATCACGGTTTCCGGCTGCCGAGCGCCCAGGACAACCGGCCGCTGCGCTTCGACGAGTTCCGCGAGCGCGTCGGCCAGACGGTGTACCTGTCGGCCACGCCCGCCGCCTGGGAGCTGCGGCAGGCCGGCGGCGAGTTCGTCGAGCAGGTCATCCGGCCGACCGGCCTGGTGGACCCGCAGGTCGAGGTCCGCCCCACCAAGGGCCAGATCGACGACCTGATGCACGAGATCGGCGAGCGCGCCTCCCGCAACGAGCGGGTCCTGGTCACCACGCTGACCAAGAAGATGGCCGAGGACCTGACCGACTACTTCTTGGACAACAATATCCGGGTCCAGTACCTGCACTCCGAGGTCGAGACGCTGCGGCGGGTGGAGCTGCTCGGGGAGCTGCGGCGCGGCGACTTCGACGTCCTGGTCGGCATCAACCTGCTCCGGGAGGGCCTGGACCTGCCGGAGGTGTCGCTGGTGGCGATCCTCGACGCCGACAAGGAGGGATTCCTGCGCTCGTCGACCTCGCTGATCCAGACCATCGGCCGCGCGGCCCGGAACGTCTCGGGCACGGTGCTGATGTACGCCGACGACCTGACCGACTCGATGAAGTCGGCGATCGACGAGACCGAGCGGCGCCGCGCGAAGCAGGTCGCCTACAACGCCGAGCACGGCATCGACCCGACGCCGCTGCGCAAGCGCATCGGCGACATCATGGAGGACTTGTACGACGCGGCCTCGGAGAACGAGGAACTGGTCGCCGCTCGGCGCCCCGAAGGCAGGCGCGAGAAGGGCGCGGCCAAGCTCCGCTCTGAGATCGTCCAGCAGGTCGACGAGCGCAACGAGCAGATGCTCGCCGCCGCCCGGGAGCTCAGGTTCGAACTGGCCGCGGCCTACCGCGACGAGATCTCCGACCTCAAGCGCGAGCTGCGCGAGATCGACGAGGCGGGCGCCTGAGCCCGGCGGCCCGGCCCTGGAGGAATGCCGCTCCACGCGATCATCAACAACGCGGCCGCGGCCCTCCGCGGCATCATCGAGGACTCTTCTCCGGGTCTCCCGGAGGATGCATTGGGGTCGGGGTAGAACCCGAGGCGATTGTTCGCTCGCAGCCCAGCGCCGCGGGCCTGCGAGCGAAGGGGATGTCGTACCCGGTCGGTAGGTTTTCGGGGTGCATCTGCGTTACACCTTCCGGGTCTACCCGACTGCGCCGCAGCGCGCCGCGCTGGCGCAGGTGTTCGGGTGTGTGCGGACGGTGTTCAATGACGCGGTCGCGGCCCGCCGCAAAGCCCACGCTGAGGGCCTGCCTTACCCGCCGACGGCCGTGCTGGACAAGCGGCTGATCACTGAAGCGAAGCGGACCGCCGAGCGCTCCTGGCTCGCGGAGGTCTCCACGGTCCCGTTGCAGCAGGCGCTGCGGGACTGCCATGCGGCATACCGGAACTTCTTCGACTCGTTGTCGGGGAAGCGGGCTGGGGCCAGGGTGGGGCCACCGCGTTTCAAGCGCCGCTCGCACCGGCAGGCGGCCCGGTTCACCCGCAACGGGTTCTCGCTCCGGGACAACGGCCGCCTATATGTGGCGAAAGTCGGTGAGCTGCGCCTCGCCTGGTCGCGGGCGCTGCCATCTGAGCCGTCGAGTGTGACGGTCATCAAGACCGCGACGGGGAAGTACTTCGCGTCGTTCGTGGTCGCGGTGGACGAGGACGCCGGCAGGCTGGAGCCGCTGGCCGACCCGGAGGCGGAGACCGGGAT
Source organism: Glycomyces salinus (assembly GCF_016428645.1). Taxonomy (GTDB): domain Bacteria; phylum Actinomycetota; class Actinomycetes; order Mycobacteriales; family Micromonosporaceae; genus Glycomyces; species Glycomyces salinus. The sequence goes on from NZ_JAELXW010000014.1 coordinate 79,428, forward strand.
CGACCTTGGCATCAAGGACTTCGCGGTCCTGCGAGGGGGCCGGGTGATCGAGAACCCGAGGTTCTTCCGCAAGCTGGAGCGGAAGCTGAAGAAAGCGCAGCGGGCACTGTCCCGCAAGCAGAAAGGCTCGGCGAACCGGGCGAAGGCCCGCGCCAAGGTCGCTCGGGTCCATGAGCAGGTCAGCAACCGCAGGGACGATTTCCTCCACAAGCAGGTCAAGACGATCGTTGCCGAGAACCAAAGCATCTACGTCGAAGACCTCAATGTGCAGGGCCTCGCTCGGGGCCGGGGCGCGAAGTCGATCCATGACGCCGCGCTCGGCCGGTTCCTGACGTTGCTGGAGTCGAAGGCGGCCCGTGCAGGCCGCACGTTCGCGCGCGTGGACCGGTTCTTCCCGTCCACGCGTCTGTGCTCCTCCTGCGGGTCGCTGACCGGACCGAGGGGCATGGAGGGCTTGTCGGTCCGGGAGTGGGCGTGCGGGTGCGGCGCGGTCCATGACCGCGACGGCAATGCGGAGATCAATATCCGGCGCGAAGGACAGCGCCTGGTGCGAGAACACATGGTCGCCGCCGGGCAGGCAGAGACGGTAAACGCCCGTGGACAGGACATAAGACCAGGCGTGCCTGGCGGATCTGGAAACCCCCGCGAGGGGAAGAAGCAGGAACCCAACCGTACCCGGCTCGCCTCCGCGAGCCGCTAGCCGGAAACCGCCTCCATTCAAAGGAGGCGAGGATGCCAAGCTGACGCTGGCCAAGCACCCGGGCCGCGCGGTGTCACGGTTGACTTCGTCGCTGTGCTTCTATTCGACTTCGTCGAAGTGCTCCACGTGGGGCGGCTTCGCGAAGAACGGGCCGATCGCCTCACGCCACTTGCCGAAGCGATCGGTCTGACGGAAGCCCTGGTCATGGGCCTCAACCGAGTCCCATTCGATGAGCAGGACGAAGCGGCTGGGGGTTTCGATTCCCTGGGTCATGCGGATCGACCGCAGGCCGGGGGAGACCGCGACCAGTTCCCGGGCCTGGCGGTAGGCCGCGGCGAACTCGGCTTCGCGGCCGGGAGTGACACTGATTTCAGCGACTTCGAGAACCATCGAGGGAGCCTCGCACACTGCCTTGACGCCCAGGGAAAACAGACATAGTGTCAGAGAGGGAAGTCACAAATCCGACTGATGACATCCACGCTGGGCGCGTGCATAATGGGCTCCGGCGGACCAAACTTGGTATATGGGGAGTATCCCGCAGCGTTACGCGCTGTTAGCGTCGTCGTCAATGCACGAGACCGCAATCGGTCTCCGGTGGCGCTGATCCGAAGGATCGGGAGAGACCATGTGACCCTCCAGGAAGCAGGAAGGCAACACATTGGCACTCCCAGCCTGGGTCTGGGCCCTGACCATCGCGGTGCTCTGCGCCGTGGTCGTCGTGGACCTCACGCTCGCGATCAGAAATCCCCACCGGCCCAGTATGAAGGAAGCCGCGATCTGGTCCAGCGTCTACATCGCGGCCGCATTCGTCTTCGCCGGTGCCATCTTCCTGACCCAAGGGGCCACCTTCGGCGGTGAGTTCCTGGCCGGGTTCCTCACCGAGAAGGCCCTCTCGGTCGACAACCTGTTCGTCTTCCTCCTGATCATCCAGGCGTTCCGCGTGCCCGAGGAACTCCAGTCGCGGGTGCTCCTGGTCGGCATCGTGCTCTCGATCGTCCTGCGCAGCGTGTTCATCGCCCTCGGCTCGATCCTGATCGCGAACTTCAGCTGGGTCTTCCTGATCTTCGGCGCGATCCTCATCTGGACCGCCTGGGGCCTGCTGCGCGGCAGCGGCGAGGAGGAGAGCTACGAGCCCAACCGGTTCATGCGGTGGGCCGAGCGGCGCCTGCGCGTCGCCCCGGACTACGACCACGGCCGGCTGCTCACGAGAATCGACGGCAGGCGGTTCGTCACCCCGATGATGCTGGCCATGCTCGCGATCGGCTCGACCGACATCCTGTTCGCCCTCGACTCGATCCCGGCGATCTTCGGCCTCACCCAGGAGCCGTACCTGGTGTGGACCGCCACCATCTTCGCGCTGTTCGGTCTGCGGCAGCTCTACTTCCTGCTGGCCGCCCTGCTCAAGCACCTGGCGTTCCTGGCGCTCGGCCTCTCGGCCATCCTCGGCTGGATCGGCATCAAACTGCTCATCAACGGCCTGATCGAATACGAGATCCCGGTGATCAACGACGGCGTGGCGCCGGACCTGGGCCACGTTCCGACCTGGCTCTCGCTGGGCTTCATCGCGGTCGTCCTGGCCGCGGTCGTGGTGGCGAACTGGATCATGCTCCGCCGCGAGGGCCGGACCTGGGCGGACCTGTTCGCCGACTCGTCGGAGACTAAGCAGCCCGAGCGCGCAGGCGCCGGCAGGCAGTGATCCTGCCGAGCTCGGCGTCCTTGATCGACTCGATCACGACCTTGCCGTAGACCGGCGAGGAGAAGATCACTTCGGGCACGTCGGCCTGCCCGCGCTCGGCCACGATCGCCGGGGTCCGCGTGTCGCCGCCGTGCTCGAAGAACACCAGGTCGCCGGGCAGGACCTCGTCGAAGTCGATCGGCTCGCCGGACTCCAGCAGGTCCTCGCTGAAACGCGGTACGTCGATGCCGACCTGGCGGTTGACGATCCACACCAGGCCGGGGGAGTCGATCCCGTAGGCGCTGACCCCGCCGTACAGGTACGGGATCTCCATCAGCTGCTGAGCGAGCTTGACCGCGTCGAGGCCGCCGGCGATGAGCGAGGTGGCGGGCGCGTCGGAATCGCTCGCGGCGCCCGGCACGCCGGCCAGGTCGCGCTGCGGCACCCAGCCGGGCTGCTGCGGCCCCGGAAGCGCCACCGGCACCCAGCCTCGGTAGCCGGCGCCGACCACCTGGATGCGGGTCCCGAGCGAGACCCCGGGAATCAGGACGTCCCCGCCGGGTTCGTCGCGCACGGCGGTGGCAGTGGCGCTGACCTGGTACTGGGCCCCCGCGCCGTCGTCCTCGGCGGAGATGGTGAGCTGGTCGGCGGGCACCCAGCCTTCGGCGTCCTGGTCTTCGCAGACGACCTCGGCCCACCCGTCCTCGAGCCTCCGCACCTCGACCTCGGTCCCCAGCAGGACCTGGGTTCTGATCCGGCCCTTGAGGCCGTGCGCGCGAATGTCGCTGGTGAGTCTGGCGACCCAGTCCCGGATGGCCGACGGGACGCCCAGCGCCAGCCTGTCGTCGGGCCCGGGGGCCGTGGGCGAGGTCCACAGGGTGGCGACTGCCACGGCGATCAACGCCGGCTGTCCAGGTGCGATCGGCACGGTTGATTCTCTCCGAAGTCTTTTCGGCGGTTTAGTGTTTTTTGTCGCGCGCAGGGGGATCGACCACCGGCTAGCGCGTTGCAGCAGCACCGACTCCCCAATGTACCAAGAGCAACCGGAACGAGACGGTGCGGCCTTGGGACGCGCTCGAGAACTCCGCTCGCGACGGGCACCGGAGTAACCGAGAAACTACTACCTCCGTCGATGTGGCAGGATCTTGCCATGCCAGCTGTGAGAGACGCCCTCGAACGCCTGTCCGCCGTTGCTGACGCGGGCCTGGACCCGGCCGCCGCCGACCTCGAAGCGGTCCTGTCCTCAGGCGACGACGAGCTGATGGACGTGGTCGCCGCCGCCGCCCGGTTCCGCTTCCGCCACTTCGGGAACAAGGTCAAGCTCAACTACCTCGTGAACCTCAAGAGCGGGCTGTGCCCCGAGGACTGCGGATACTGCTCGCAGCGGCTGGGCTCGAAGGCCGACGTGCTCAAGTACACCTGGCTCTCGCCCGAGGAGGCGGCCCGGCAGGCGGCCGCGGGCGTCTCCGGCGGCGCCAGCAGGGTGTGCCTGGTCTCCAGCGGCCGCGGACCGACCGATATGGACGTCGAGCGGGTCGGGAAGACCATCGCGGCGGTCAAGAACGCCAGCCCCGGCGTCGAGGTCTGCGCGTGCCTGGGACTGCTCGGTGGCGGCCAGGCCGACCGGCTGGCCGAGCTGGGCGCCGACGCCTACAACCACAACCTCAACACCTCCGAGGACCAGTACGCCGAGATCTGCTCGACCCATACCTTCGAGGACCGGGTCGAGACCGTCGAGTCGGCCCGGCAAGCGGGCATGTCGCCCTGCTCGGGCCTGATCGCGGGGATGGGGGAGTCCGACGCCGACCTGGTCGCGGTGGCGCTGGACCTGCGCCGGATCGGATCGGACTCGATTCCGGTGAACTTCCTGCTGCCCTTCGAGGGGACGCCGCTGGAGGGCCGCTGGGAGCTGGACCCGCGGCGGTGCCTGCGCATCCTGGCGATGGTCCGCCTGGCCAACCCGGCCGCCGAGGTCCGGATCGCCGCCGGCCGCGAGGTCCACCTGCGCCATCTCCAGGCGCTGGCCCTCCAGGTGGCGAACTCGATCTTCCTGGGCGACTACCTGACCAGCGAGGGCCAGGCCGCCAAGCAGGACCTGGAGCTGCTGGCCGACGCGGGCATGGAGCCGCTGGGACTGGCCGAGGAGCTGGAGCCGGTGCGTCAGGCGGTCAAGGTCCGCCGGCGCGGTGCGGGCACCGACCGGGCCCCGAACGCCTGACGCACGGCGGTCCTCAGCTGACGGTGACCGTCAGTCGGGAGGGGTTGCCGTCGAAGGCGGCCCCCGACTGGTCCGGCGCGCCGTCCGGGGTGACGTCGTCGTAGGGGAAGGCGTAGCCGATCGGGGAGTTCGCGTGTACGGCGCGGGCGTAGTGGTTGGTGATCGGGTCGAGGTAGAAGTCCTCGACCGGCGCGCCGTTCGGCTGGTTCGGGTGGCTGTGCACGGTGCTGCGGTTGAACGCGGCCGCCAGCCGCGCCAGCGCGCCCTTGCGCTCGTCGGTGTCGGAGGGGATGTTCGCGAACGGCCCGTGGTTGCACGTGAAGACGTCGCGCGAGACTGGCTTGGAGAAGACGGAGCCGTCGTCGAAGACCAGCTGCTCGCCCTGGACGCGCCCGGTGAGCACGCCGCGGCCGCCCTGGAGGTCCACGGTCAGGTCCTCGCTCCGGTACCGGTCCCATACCTGGTCGACGTAGGGCTCCCAGTACCCGGCGAAGGGCATGTCGGGCTGCCCGAAGTGGGGGGCCATGATGTTCTGCGGCGACATGACGCGCAGGATCCGCCCGCCGCCGTCGCGCATGACCAGTTGGTCCCACGGCTGCCCGTCGGTAGCGGCCTGCTCGGCCAGGTCGGCGGCGATGGCCTCGACCGCCTCCGCCGGTAGCGGGGCAACCCGGTGGTCGCCGTCGCCTTGGAGCCGGATGCCGATCGGCAGTGCGGTCACCAGGTCGACGTAGCTGACGTTGATGAACAGCTGGACGTCGTTGAAGGTGAACTCGCAGAACGAGACGATCTTGCCGAAGTTGGAGTCGGCCTCGTTGTGCAGCGCGGGCTCGACCAGGGCCGGGCCGGGGTTGACGTAGAAGTCGAGCTTGTCCTCGCGGACGAAGTAGATCCGCGAGCCGTACATGCGCGGCAGCTGGAGGACCACCGGTCCCGAGCCGGGCGCTCCGAGCGGGATCGCGGCGTCCACCGGCAGGGGCGTCTGGGTGCCCGGCGGCTCCTCGATGTGGTACGGGCTGCCGTCGGGCATCAGCAGCATCATGCGGTCGGTGCCGAATTCGCGGCCGGTGACGTAGGCGTTGACCGAGGGGGAGTCGGTGTCGTTGACCAGCGCCAGTTCGCAGCTGGTGGGGGCGGCCGAGGCGTCGGGCCCGGCGGCGCCGCGCCACCAGGGGTAGCTGGCGGCGACCGCGCCGGTTGCCGCCGCTGTGGTGATCAGTGCCCTGCGGGAAACCATCGATGACCTCCGTGGTCGAGAATGAAGATCATCAATACATAACATAGTTTCTTTACTATTTGAAGGGGCAATTCGGTACAGAGGCCATCACACAGGGCATTTTGGCTGGTGGCTAGCGACCGCCGTAGGGCGCGGCGGTGGATTCCCTGTCGACCATCTCGGTGGCCAGCTCCAGTCGCGGCGTTTCGACCTCGTTGCCCGAGGCCAGCTCCAGCACCGTGCGCGCGGCCAGCGCGCCCATCTCGGCCAGGGGCTGGCGCACCGTCGTCAGCGGCGGCGAGGTCCACCGGGACTCGGGCAGGTCGTCGAAGCCGACCACGCTGACGTGCTCGGGGATGCGCAGCCCGCGCTGGCGGATCGCCTCATAGGCGCCGAAGGCCATCTGGTCCGAAGAGGCGAAGATCGCCGTGGGCGCGTCGTCGAGGGCCAGCAGCTCCTTGGCCGCGTCGAAGCCGGACTGGTGGTAGAAGTCCCCGTCGTAGATCAGGGCCCCGTCGTAGGGCAGCCCGGCCGCGTCCAGGGCCGCCCGGTAGCCGTCGAAGCGGGCCCGGGAGGCCAGGACCTGCTTCGGCCCGTGGATGAAGCCGATCCGGCGGTGTCCCAGCTGGATGAGGTGCTCGGTGGCGGCCAGGCCGCCGGCCCAGTTGGTGGCCCCGATCGCCGGGGCCTCCATCGTCGGCCCGCCGGCCGGGTCGAGCACGACCATCGGGACCCGCAGGTTCCGCAGCTGCTCGAGGATGGGGGAGGCCAGGGTGGAGACGACCAGGATGACCCCGTCCGAGGCGCGAGTGCGCAGGTTGTCCAGCCACTGCTCGGTCGAGGCCCGGCGGCGGTGCACGGCCGAGACCACGGTGCCGACCCCCGCCGCGTGGCAGGCGTCCTCCACGCCGCGGATGATCTCGACCGCCCACGGGCTGTCGAGCTCGTTGAACACCAGGTCGACCAGGCGGGCGTTGCGGCCCGGCGTGCGCGTGGAGCGGCGCCGCTGGTAGCCGCGCTCGGTCAGCAGCGCCTCGACTCGCTTGCGGGTCTCGGGGGCCACATCGGAGCGTCCGTTGATGACCCGGGAGACCGTGGGCACGCTGACGCCGGCCTCGTCGGCGATGGCGCGGATGGTCACGCGCCCGTGTTCGGCTTCGGTCAAAGGTCCTCCCCGTGGTCGATACCTTCCAAGGTAGTCGCCCGCATCCTATAGCGAGGTCGCGGGCCTCTCGCGATTTGCCCGAAACTTTCGGAACCATCACCGAGCATACGTCTTCGGCAAGCGCTTAATTAGTGCGATACAAACGCTAGAAGTCCCGCGTAATCAATGCTATGGTGTGCCCACCTGCATCGAAACCTATCAAAGAAGTTTCTGAAACTATCGGCCCAGATAGCCCCCCAGGTAGCGAATCCCGGGCCCTTGAGTGGAGTGGCATGGACACCGACACCCCCGCAGTGGCGGCCGAGCGCGCGGCCGGACTGGTCAAGCAGATGACGCTGGAAGAGAAATGCGCGCAGTTGGTCGGCCTGTGGCGCGACGTCGACAGCGACGCCGGGGACATGGCGCCGAACCAGAGCGAGCAGATCACCCAGGCCACCGACACCGAGGCCATCGAGCACGGCCTCGGCCAGCTGACCCGCCCGTTCGGCACGGCCGCCGTCGACCCGGTCGAGGGCGCCGCCCGCCTCGCGGACCTCCAGCGGCGCATCCGCGGCTCGAACCGGTTCGGCATCGCGGCCCTGGTCCACGAGGAGTGCCTGACCGGTTTCATGGCACACGGCGCGACGATCTTCCCCACGGCGCTCGCCTGGGGCGCCACCTTCGATCCCGACCTGGTGCGGAAGATGGCCCGCAGCATCGGGGCGAGCATGCGCGAGGTCGGCGTCCACCAGGGACTCGCCCCGGTCCTCGACGTGGTCTCCGACTCCCGCTGGGGCCGCACCGAGGAGACCATCGGCGAGGACCCCTACCTGACCGGAACGGTCGGCACCGCCTACGTCGCCGGGATCCAGGAGGGCGGCGTCGTCGCCACTCTCAAGCACTTCGCCGGATACTCGGCCTCCCTGGCCGGGCGCAACTTCGGACCGGTCAGCATGGGCTCGCGCCAGTTCGCCGAGACCTACCTGACCCCGTTCGAGATGGCCGTGCGCGGCGGCAGGGCCGGGTCGGCCATGGCCTCCTACGCGGCCAACGACGGCGTGCCCTCCCACGCCAACGACCGCCTCCTCACCGGCGTCCTGCGCGAGGAGTGGGGCTTCGGCGGAACCCTCGTGGCCGACTACTTCGGCGTCAACTTCCTCAACTCCCTCCACGGCATCGCCGCCGACCGCTCCGAGGCAGGGCGCCTGGCCCTGGCCGCCGGCGTGGACGTCGAGCTGCCGCAGGTCGACTGCTACGGAAAACCGCTGCTCGAAGCGGTCCGCGCCGGAGTGGTCGACGAGAGCCTGGTAGACCGCGCCGCCGAGCGGGTGCTGCGCCAGAAGATCGAACTGGGCCTGCTCGACGAGCCGGCCGAGCCGCCCGCCCGCGTCGACCTCGACCCGCCCGAGGCCCGCGACCTGGCGGCCGAGGCCGCCCGCGGCTCGATCGTGCTGCTGTCCAACGACGGCGCCCTGCCACTGGCGCCCGGGCCGCGCCGCCTGGCCGTGGTCGGGCCCGTCGCCGACGACCGGGCTGTCATGCTCGGCTGCTACTCCTTCCCCAACCACCACGCCCGCAGCGAACCCGAGGGCGACCACGACCGCTACCCCTACCTCGACCTGGGGGTCGAGGTCCCCACCGTCCTCGAACGGCTCACCGCCGACCTGCCCGAGGCCGACATCGAGCACGTCGCGGCCGGGACCGTGCTCGACGCCTCCGACGCCGACATCGCGGCCGCCGCCGAGGCCGCCTCCGGGGCCGAGCTCGCCATCGTCGCCGTGGGTGACCGGCCGGGCATGTTCGGGCGCGGCACCACCGGCGAGGGCTGCGACGCCCCCTCGCACGCGCTCCCCGGACGCCAGGCCGAACTGCTCGAAGCGGTCCTGGCCACCGGAACGCCCACCGTGGTCCTGGTGATCTCCGGCCGCCCCTACGCCCTCGGCGCGTTCGCGGACCGGGCCGCCGCCGTCGTCCAGGCATTCCTGCCCGGTCAGCTCGGCGCGGTCGCCATCAGCGAGGTGCTCACCGGCTCGCGCGACCCGGAGGGCCGGCTGCCGGTGGGCGTGCCCGCCCGGCCCGACTCGCCCCCGGCCACCTACCTGTCCCCGCAGCTCGCGCGGCGCAGCGAGGTCTCCTCGGTCGACCCCACCCCGCTGTTCCACTTCGGGCACGGCCTGTCGTACACCGAGTTCTCCTGGGGAGAGCCCACCCTGCTCTCCTCGGCCGAGATCTCCCCCGACGACGTGGTCGAGGTCGCCGTGGAGGTCCGCAACACCGGCGACCGCGCCGGCGCCGAAGTCGTCCAGGTCTACCTCCACGACCCGGTGGCCTCGACGGTCCGGCCCGTGCAGCGCCTGGTCGGATTCGCCAAGCTCCGGCTCGAGGCCGGCCAGTCCGCCGAGGCCCGCTTCGCCGTGCCGCTCGACCTGGCCGCACTGGTCGGGCCGGACGGGCGCTGGACGATCGAGTCCGGCGCGCTCGAACTGCGCGTGGGCCGTTCGGCCGCGGACATCGCCGGCACCGTCTCCGTCGAGGTCACCGAGCCCCGTGTCCTGGAGCCGGGCACAAGGCGACTGGAGACCGCGACCTCTGTCGGATAGTATGCAGACAACCCCGAGAAAACGCTTACAACCCGCTCGTTCCAAGGAGTCATCGTGTCCTCCACCTACCGCCTCGCCGTCGTCGGCACCGGCGGCATCGCCGGCCTGCACGCCCAGGCTCTGCGAGACCGCCTGAGCGACCGATTCGAGATCGTCGCCGCCGTCGACCCGGACGCCGACCGCCTCGAGTCCTTCAAATCCAAGTTCGGCGTCGAACGCGGCTACGCGTCCATCGAGGAACTCCTCACCGCCGAGCAGCTCGACCTGGTGGACCTGTGCACCCCGCCCGGTCTCCACGCCGACGGCGCCGTCGCCGCCCTCGAAGCCGGAGTCGGCGCGATCTGCGAGAAGCCCCCGGCGCTGAGCCTCGCCGAGTTCGACCGGATCGCCGCCGCCTCGGCAGCCTCCGAGGGCGACTTCGCCGTCATCTCCCAGCACCGCTTCGGCTCGGCCGCCGAGCGCGTGCGCAACATGCAGGCCTCAGGAGTCCTCGGCGCGCTCGCGGTCGCCAAGTGCGACACCCTCTGGTACCGGCCCGAGGAGTACTTCGCGGTCGACTGGCGCGGCCGCTGGGAGACCGAGGGCGGCGGCCCCACCATGGGCCACGGCATCCACCAGATCGACACCCTGCTGTCCCTGGTCGGCCCCTGGGCCGAGGTGGTCGCCACCGCGCACCGGCACCGCCGGGCCACCAACACCGAGGACGTCTCGCACGCGATCGTGACCCTGGAGAACGGCGCGAGCGTCTCGATCACCAACTCGCTGCTGAGCCCCCGCGAGACCTCCCAGATCCGCCTCGACTACGACCACGCCACCGTCGAGCTGGACCACCTCTACGGATACGGCGACGGCAACTGGACCGTCACGCCCCTGGAAGATCGCATCGAAGAGGTCATGAGCGCCTGGTTCGCCAAGCCGCGCGGCGTCCCCTCCGGTCACGCCGCCCAGTTCGAAGCGGTCGCCGACGCCCTCGACTCCGGCGCCAAACCGCCGGTCAACTGCGAGGACGCCCGCCGCACGCTGGAGCTCATCACCGCCCTGTACGCCTCGGCATTCTCGGGCAAACCCGTCCGAGCCGGAGACATCGACCCCACCTCTCCCTACTATCAACGCATGGACGGGGCCGGGACCCCCTGGCCGGACCGCAAGTGACGACCCCGAAACCGGAGTGACACCGATGACGCTGCAACTCAACCAGATAGAGGACACCCAGCTCGCCGTCTCCAACGGCGAGACCGAGATCCTGCGCTACGTCTACCGGCCCGACAACGACCAGTTCGAATCGCCGCGGCCCTACTTCGAGCCCCTGCACGACCTGGCCGGCAACCAGGTCAGCCTCTACCGGCCGCACGACCACGTCTGGCACAAGGGCATCGCGCTGTCGCTGCCCAACTGCGGGCCCGAGAACTTCTGGGGCGGGCGCACCTTCCGCCGCGGCAAGGGCTACGTGGACGAGAAGAACGACGGCTCGATGGAGCACCGCGGCTTCCCGCGCATGGACTCCGACGGCCAGGGCGTGCGCGTGACCGAGGACCTCGAGTGGATCACCGAGGACAAGCGCCACTTCTTCACCGAGAAGCGCTCCTTCGCCGTCACCGTGCTGTCCGAGACGGCCTGGGCGCTCTCGTTCTCCACCTCGTTCACCAACGACACCGACGAGACCGTGGTCATGGGCAGCCCCACCACCGAGGGCCGCGAGAACGCCGGATACGGCGGCCTCTTCTGGCGCGGCCCGCGCTCGTTCACCGACGGGACCGTCTACACCGCCGAAGGCGCCGGCGGAGACGAGAAGATGGGCGTGCGCGGCGACTGGATGGCCTTCTGCGGCAAGCACGACTCCACCGACGCCGCCTCGACGCTGGTCTTCACCGACCACCCGTCGAACCCGGGCGCCCCGGTCAAATGGTTCGTCCGCTCCACGCCGTTCGCCGCCGTGTGCCCCGCCCCGTTCTTCGACACCGAACTGCCGATGGAACCGGGCCGCACGGTCACCCTGCGGCACGCCGTAGCCGTCTGCAACGGCGACATCGGCGTCGAGGGCTCCGTCAAGCACGCCGAACTGGCCGCCGCCGAGCTGGCGAAGCTGGGATAGCCATGGCCGGATTCCCCGGCGGCACCGCCGTCTCACTGGTGACCGTCTACGACTGGCCGACCGCCGACGGCCAGGCGGGCGGCTCCCCACACCTGCACACCGCCTCGACCGAGGGCTACGTCGTCACCGCCGGCACCGGCGCCGTCGAGACCCTCTCGAGCGACGGTTACCTGCGACACGACCTCGAGCGCGGCACCGTCCTGTGGTTCACCCCCGGGACGGTCCACCGGCTCATCAACGGCTCGGGCGACCTCGAAGTCGCCGTCGTGATGCAGAACGCCGGCATCCCCGAGGCCGGGGACGCCGTCTTCACCTTCCCCGAGGAGGTCCTCGACGACCCCGACGCCTACACCGCCGCCGCGACCGCACCGGCCGCCCCCGACCTGTCCGATGACGAGCGCGGCAAGGCCGCCCGCGCCCGGCGCGACCTGGCCGTGGAGGGCTACCTGAAGCTGCGCGAGCGGGTCGAGGCCGAAGGCGCCGCCGCGATGCGTCCGCTGTGGGACCGGGCCGCCCGGCTCGTCTCCGGCCGCACCGAGACCTGGCGGAAGCTGTGGGAGGCCGGCCCCAAGGCCCAGGCCGACACCACCGGCGAGCACCTGACCGCGCTCGCCGCCGCCGACTCCTCCCACCTGTGCGACGCGCACGTCTCAGACGGGGGCGGCAGCGCCCGCAAATGGGGCATGTGCGGACGCCTGGAGACCTGGGACCTGCGTCCCTGAGCCGAGGCCTGGCCGGTGGGTCAGACCCCGTTCACCGTGTCGGTCGGGCGCGCCCGACCGACACGGCGGGTGCCTGTGCTGCGTTGCCATACGGCTACCATTGCGCGGGACACCGAAGGAGCGCAGTTGCCCGATTACGACCCAGCCGAGACCGGAGTCATGATCGACTCCGAGACGACAGTGGACCGCGACGACGCCATCTGGATCGAACCGCGCGGCGACGGCCACGAAGTCTGGGTGCACATCGCGCGCGTGGCCGACCACGTCCCGGCCGGGCGCGCCGCAGACGAAGAGGCCCGCCGCCGCGTCCACACCCGGTACCGGGCCGACCACACCCGCCGAATGCTCCCGCAGCCGGTCGAGGAGCGCGCCAGCCTCGATCCCGATCGGGTGAACGAGACCTTCGTCGTCCACCTCCGCGTCGACTCCGGCGGCCACATCAGCATCGCCGACCTCGGCCCGGGCCGACTGGCCCGCTCGTGGGCGGTCACCCACGGCGAGGCGGCCACGGCCGCCTCCGACGCCTCACACCCGCTCCACGAGATGATGGCGCGGGCGCTGCGCTTCGCCCAGACCATGCTGGCCGCCCGCCGCGCGTCGGGCGCGCTGGCCTTCTACGACCTGCTCAGCGGCTTCGCCACCAACGAGGAGGGCCAGCTGGTCCGCCTCGACGCCTCCGAGCGCAATTCCGGGTACATCATCGTCCAGGAGTTCATGATCGCCGCCAACGCCCACATCGCGTCGTGGGCGGTCGAGCAGGATCTGCCGATCCTGTTCCGCAACCACCGCATGGCCGCCGTCGCCGGTGATCCCGGCGAGCTGCGCGACGAGTTGGACGCGGTCGCCGCGACCAGGGACGCCGAGGCGTTCGAGATGCTGCGCCGCCGCACCCGCATGGTCTCCCGCCCGGCCACCTACGGGCCCACCGTCCACGGCCACTCCGGCCTGCGCCTCCCGGTCTACACCCACGCGACCAGTCCGATCCGCCGCTACCCGGACCTGATCACCCAGCGCATCCTGCTCGCGGCCACCGCCGGGCACGAGAGCCCCTATGGCATCGAGACCCTCGGCGAGCTGGCCGACGAGGTCAACACCAGGATCGCCGCCGAACGGGAGCGCACCGCCGAGCACTTTCGGCAGCGCGCCAAGGAGGACGCCGAACGCCGCCTCGAAGAGGCCGAATTCGGGAACCTGCCCTACGCGCAGTTCGCGAAGGTCCTGCGTGTCGCCGTCGAACGCGGCGAGGCCCCGGAGGGCCTGGTCGAGGACACCGAGCGCCGCCTCGACGAGGGCGAGATCCAACTGCGCGAGTTCGCCGCCGTCTACTTCGACGGCCGGGCCGCCGCGTTCACCGACCTGCGCCTCAAGCTCAACCACTACCTTTGCGAGGAACCGCACATCGCGGTCTCCCTGGTCAACAAGTACCTCCAGGACCAGCTCGGCGGTCCGGTCGGCTCCCAGAACATGCTCTGGGAGGTCGAGCCCATCACCGGGCTGCGCATCGCCGCGTTCAAAGCGCGGCTGGAGATCCGCTACAACGACCAGTACCGTCGCTCGGCCATCCGCGTCCAGCGCACCAAGAAGGACGCCCGGAACCAGGCCGCCCTGTCCCTGGCCGCAGCGCTGGCCGAGCTGCCGGACCTGTCGGCCGACGTCGACCCGCGCCAGATCGAGCCGGGGCCGCCCCGGCCGCCGGCCCTGGTCGACCCCGACCTCAACCCGGTCGAGGCCGTCCAGATCTACTTCGCCCGCGGCGTGGTCGACGACCTGTTCTGGCGCTTCGACCACGCAGGACCGGCCCACGAGCGCGTCTACACCTGCACCGCCGGAGCCACCCTGCACTCCAGCGGCGTCGACATCGACGCCGAAGGGCAGGGCGCGAGCAAGCAGTCCGCCAAGAACGCGGCCGCCGAGATCCTGCGGGTCCACATCGAGGCCGCCCTGAGGTTGAGCCGCGCGACAGACGCGGACTAGCCCGAAAAAGGGTTCTCCCCGCTAAGGCACAATGGGGACGTGCATATTCTCGACGACCTGGCCTGGCGCGGCCTCATCCAAGACTCGACCGATCTCGAAGCGCTCCGGGAGCACCTCGACTCGGGGCTCGTCACCTTCTATGCCGGCTTCGATCCGACGGCGCAGAGTCTCCACGTCGGGCACCTCATGCTGGTGCTGACCTGCCGCCGCCTCCAGCGGGCCGGGCTGCGCCCGCTACTGCTCGTCGGCGGCGCCACCGGACAGATCGGCGACCCGAAGGAGGCCGGAGAGCGCACGCTCAATCCGCCGGAGGTCGTCGCCGGATGGGTCGAGAAGATCCGCGATCAACTCGCGCCGTTCGTCGACTACCACGGCGAGAACGCCGCCGTGCCGGTCAACAACCTGGACTGGACCAGCGAACTGAGCGTGGTCGACTTCCTTCGGGACGTCGGCAAGCACTTCCCGATAACGAAGATGCTCTCTCGAGAGATCGTCAAGAAGCGCCTCGAATCCGGCATCTCGTTCACCGAGTTCTCCTACCAGCTCCTCCAGTCGCACGACTACTTCGAACTGCACCGTCGCCACGGCTGCACGTTGCAGATCGGCGGCTCCGACCAGTGGGGCAACATCACCGCCGGGGTCGACTACATACGGCGTCGGGCCGGTGAGCACGTCCACGCCTTCGTGACCCCGCTGGTGACCAACGCGGACGGCTCCAAGATCGGCAAGAGCGACGGCAAGGGGCCTTGGCTGGACGCCGAGTTGACCAGCCCTTACTCCTTCTACCAGTTCTGGTTCAACGTCGATGACGCCGACGTGGTCCGCTACCTGAAGTACTTCTCGTTCATGGGCCGCGAGGAGATCGATGAGCTCGAACGCGCCACCGCCGAGAAGCCCGCCGCGCGGCTGGCGCAGCGGGCCCTGGCCGAGGAGCTGACGATCCTGCTGCACGGCAAGGAGGAGACCGAGCACGTCATCGCCGCCTCGCAGGCGCTGTTCGGGCGCGGCGAGCTGGCCGAGCTGCCGGAGACGACGCTGCGCGCCGCCCTGGTCGAGGCCGGTATGGCCGAGCTGAAGGGGCCGGAGGTCACCGTCGCCGAGGCGATGAAGGAGTCCGGGGTCGTGGCCAGCCTGGGCGAGGCCCGCCGCGCCGCCAAGGAGGGCGGGGCGTACCTGAACAACACCCGTGTGACCGACCCGAACGCCGTCATCGACCCGGCTGACCTGCTACACGGCCGCTACGCGGTGATCCGGCGGGGTAAGAAGACCGTCGCCGGGGCCGACGTGCGGGTCTGAGACGTACACTTGGCTGGTTTTGTCGCGGTGAATGAAATAGGGGGATGACGACGTGGCTGATGACGGCCGCGCCCGAAGGGGCGGAGACGACCGGCGAGGCGGCCGAGGAGGCTACGGACGGAGCGAGGGCGGAAGGCCCGAGCGCCGAGGTGGTCGGGACGACCGGCCGCGCCGCTTCGATGACCGGGATGGCCGCCCGAGGCGCGACCGCGACGACCGCCCGAATCGCTACAACGACCGGGATGACCGCCCGAAGCGGCGCTTCGAGGACCGGGATGACCGGCCGCGCCGTCAAGGCGATCGCGACGACCGCCCGCGTCGCCGTAATGACGACCGGGATGATCGCCCCCGCCGCTTCAACGACCGGGATGACCGCCCGAAGCGGCGCTTCGAGGACCGGGATGACCGGCCGCGCCGTCAAGGCGATCGCGACGACCGCCCGCGTCGCCGTAATGACGACCGGGATGATCGCCCCCGCCGCTTCAACGACCGGGATGACCGCCCGAAGCGGCGCTTCGAGGACCGGGATGACCGGCCGCGCCGTCAAGGCGATCGCGACGACCGCCCGCGTCGCCGTAATGACGACCGGGATGATCGCCCCCGCCGCTTCAACGACCGGGATGACCGCCCGAAGCGGCGCTTCGAGGACCGCGACGACCGCCCCCGCCGTCAAGGTGACCGGGACGACCGCCCGCGCCGCTTCAACGACCGGGACGACCGGCCCCGGCGTGACCGCGATGACCGTCCTTTCCGCGGCCGGGACGACCGCCGCGGGGACCGGCCCCGGTTCGAGCAGCGCGGCGACCGCGACGACGACCGCTTCGGCCGCGACGGCAAACCCCGCCGCGGAAAGGACGCCCTGCGCCCGCTCGAGGAGCGCGAGGCCGGACACGAGGGCCCCATCCGCGTCGGCGAGTCCGACGAGGCCCCGAACCTGCCCGACGGCCCCGAATACGGCTTCGACGAGCTCGACAGGGAGACCAGGGCCGGACTGCGCAGCCTCAACAAGCAGCTCGCCGAGGCCGTCGGCAACCGCCTGATCGCCACCGCCGCGCTCCTGGAGGCCGGGGACGCCGAGGGCGCCCTCGTCCAGGCCCGTTATGCCCGCCGCAAAGCCTCCCGTGTCGCCGCCGTCCGCGAAGTCTGCGGAGTCGCGGCCTACAACGCGGGAGAATGGCAGTTGGCCATGAACGAGCTGCGCGCCGCCGAACGCCTGGGCGGCAACCGCGACCACGTGGCCATGATCGCCGACTGCGAGCGCGCCACCGGCCACCCCGAGCGCGCCGTCGACCTCTACCGACAGTTCGGCGACGACAAGGGCATCGACCCCGAGGTGCGCGTCGAGCTGCTCATCGTCGCCGCCGGGGCCCGCCGCGACATGGGCATGGGCGAGGCGGCCACCGCCATGCTCAAGGTCAAGGCGCTGCACTCTCCGAAGACCGAGCAGTGGGTGGCCCGGCTCCGCTTCGCCTACGCCGAGCAGCTGATCGCCGACGGACGCGAGGACGAGGCCCGCGAATGGCTGTCCAAGGCCATCGCCGCCGACGAGGCGGGCGTGACCGGAGCGGCGGAGCGGCTGCTCGAACTCGAAGGCGTCGACTTCGACGAGCTCGAAGACGAGATCGAGGAAGCGCCCGAAGGCGAATCCGCCGAAGACGACGAGGAAACCCCCGACTCCGAGGAATCCCATGACGAGACTGACCGCCGCGAATAGGCCCCTGGCCTCGGCCTACGACCTGGCCCTGCTCGACCTCGACGGCGTGGTCTACCTGCTCCAGCAGCCGATACCCGAGGCCGCCTCGGCGGTCGGGGCGCTCCCGGGCCTCCAATGCGAGCCGGTGTTCGTCACCAACAACGCCTCACGCAGTCCCGAGACCGTCGCCGAGGCCCTGCGAGGCATGGACATCCCGGCCGAAGCCGGCCAGGTGCTCACCTCGGCGCAGGCAGTCGCCGCCGGGATCGTCCAATACGTCGGTCCCGACGCCACAGTCCTGTGCGTCGGTTCGCCCGCGCTGCGCGAAGCACTGGAGGCGGAACGCCTCGAGCTGACCGGCGAACCCCGCGAGGCGGACGCCGTGGCCTTCGGCATGACATTCGACTTGACCTGGCGCGACCTGACCGCGGTCACCATCGCCGCCCGAGGCGGCGCGTTCTGGGCCGTGGCCAACCTCGACGCGACACTGCCGACTCCCGACGGCCCCCTGCCGGGAAGCGGCGCGCTTGCCCAAGCTGTGGCCACCGCGCTCGGACGCGGTCCGGACCTGGTGGCGGGCAAGCCCCAGCCGCCGATCTACGAGACCGCCCTGGCCCGCAGGCCCGGTGGCCGCGCGATCATGGTCGGCGACCGGCCCGACTCGGACATCGAGGGCGCGAACGAGGTCGGCATCGACTCCATGCTGGTCTTCACCGGAGTCGTCGCCCCGATCCAGGCCCTCGCGCTGCCGCCCGAGCGCCGCCCGACCCATCTGGGCTGGAGCATCGGCGCGCTCACCGAGACCCATCCGGAGGTCCGGCTCAGCGAGTCGACCGCGGAATGCGGCGGCTGGACCGCCGCACTCGACGGCGGCGAGCTCGTCCTCACCGGCGACGGAGCCGAAATGGACGGTTGGCGCGCGCTGTGCGAAATGGCCTGGGCCGGTGCCGATCAGGACCGGTACGACCCCGAACGCGCCCCCACCGCCGCCAGTGAAGCCGCCGAGAAACTCCTGGCCTAGAACGCGAAACGGCCCGGACCGCGAGCGGTCCGGGCCGGAATCTCGGCTTCGATCAGTCGACCTTCAGGGCCTTGCGGAGCTTGGCCAGGTCCTTGACGCTGGCCTTGACCTTGATCTTGCCGGTCAGGAACGCCTTGGCGGGCTTGAGTTCCTTGCTCGCCAGCTTGAGCAGGTCATCGGAAGCGACCGAGACACGCACCTCGGCGTCGGTGTTGTCGCCCTCGATCAGGTCGGTCAGCTTCCCGTTGGAGAGCTTGGCGCTGAACGTAGTGTCAAGGTCTGTGATCTCGCAGGCCAGGGTGCGTTCGAAGTCCTCAAGGCCCTCGAAGTCACCGGACTTCTTGGCGACCTTGCCGGCCAGCTTCTCAAGCACGTTGCGGCATTCGTCGACAGTGGCCATACTGCGGTCCTTCCAGTGGGTTGCGCTCGCGCGCGATGGGCTCGACTGGCCAGAAGGTTACAACGTCTCCCGAAAGCCCTTGCGGCCGACCGGGAGGCAAACGCCACGGTCACGGCACGTGATATAAGCGATCCGACCCGCTCAGGGCCATAGACCTCAAAGGACTCCGCGCAGTTTCATCATGTCCATCATGTTCGCCTTGAGCTTGACCTGTCCGCCGGTGAAGGCCTTCATGAAGTCCAGGTCTCCGGCGACGAGTTTGACCAGGTTGTCCGAGGAGACGATCATGCGGATCTGCGCGTCGGGCTCGTCGCCCTCGGTGATGTCGACCAGCTTGCCGCCCTCGAACCTCCCGTGGAACGTCGTGCCCAGGTCGGTGATGTCGCACGCGAGGGTGCGCTCGAAGCCGGTGAGCTTGCGGACGGACTTGGGGTTCGCGGCCAGATTCGCGGCGAACTGCTCCAGTGCGGTCTGGCATTCCTCGACGGTGGCCATGGTGTCCTCCTCTTAGACGGCGCGGGCGCGGCAATGCGCCCCACCCGTAGGTTACCGGCCGGTACAGCCCAGTGGGCGCGACCCGCCCCGGGTACCGTGGCAGTACGGTTGAACAAGCCCTCGATCCGAGCCGAAAGCAGGAAGGAGCGGGCCATGACCGATTCCACCCGCGCCTACTTCGACACCCTCTTCAACCTGGCCGGGGACTCCAGCCAGCGCGCCAGGGACCTCGCCGGGAAGCTCCGCGAGGACCTCCGCAACGGAGTCGGGCAGATCCGCAGCCAGGGTTCGCGCACCGTCACCGACGTGGGCCGCCTCATCCGCCACGAGGTCGACGCCGGATTCACCAGGCTCGGCCTGGCCACCCAGTCCGACGTCGACGACGCCAACCTGCGCCTAGAGCACCTCGAACGGGAGCTCCAGGACATCCGCGTGCGCCTGGCCGACGCCGAGCGCCGCGCCACGACCCCGCCGGCCCAGGTGACCGCGGGCCCGAGCGACGAAGCCACCAACGACGAGAAGCAGGCATGACCGACGCACCGAATCCGGCCGCCATCGCCGGCCGACTCCGCGCAGGTACTCCCGACGAGGACGTCGAGGCCGAAGTCGAGGCCGCGCTCGGCACGCTCGAGACTCTGCCCGACCTGGCCGTGACCGACCACGTCGCGGTCTTCGAAGGCGTCCAGCAGCGTCTGGCGGAGGTCCTCAGCAACGTCGACGACGCCTGATGCCGGCCCGACACCGCCTCGACGTCGAACTCGTCCGCCGCAAGATCGCCCGCTCCCGCGAGCACGCCCGCGAGCTCATCGGCGCCGGCCGCATCGAACTGCGCGGCATCCGCGCCTCCAAGGCCGCCACCGGCGTGACCGGCGACGACTCGATCCGCCTGGTCGGAGAGACCGACGACTACGTCTCCAGAGGCGCCCACAAGCTCATCGGCGCGCTCGACGCCTTCGAAGTCGACCCGACCGAGCTGCGCTGTCTCGACGCCGGGGCCTCCACCGGCGGCTTCACCGACGTGCTGCTGCGCCGCGGGGCAGCCGAGGTCCTGGCCGTCGACGTGGGGTACGGCCAACTGGCCTGGAAGCTCCAGAGCGACGAGCGCGTGACCGTCCACGACCGCACCAACGTCCGCCACCTCACCCCCGAGCTCCTCGGCGGCCCGGTCGACCTGACGGTGGGGGACCTGTCATTCATCTCACTCGAACTGGTCCTGCCCGCGCTGGCCGCCTGCACCGCCGAAACCGGGACGATGCTGCCGATGGTCAAACCGCAGTTCGAGGTCGGCAAGGGTCAGGTCGGCCCCGGCGGGGTCGTGACCGACCCGGTCAAGCGCGCCGAGACGGTCTGGAAGATCGTCGAATCCGCGGCCGGACTTGGGTGGGGGACCACAGCCGTGGTCCCGAGCCCGCTTCCCGGCCCCAAAGGGAATGTAGAGTTCTTCTGCCGCATGCGCTGCGGCGCGGATACCTTGGCCCGTGAGGCCGTGTTCGACGCCTGTGCGAATTTACGGCTCCGCAGGCGACGCCGAGCGGGCCTCTGACAGGGAAGGCGGTTGAGCCCAGTGCAGCAGAAGCCGAGCCGGGTCCTGGTCATCACCCACCCGCTCCGGGAAGACGTCGCCGAGTTGGCCGAGAAGATCTCATCGGCGCTGCGCGAGGCCGGGGTGGCCGCGAGCATCCGCTCAGGCGAGGTCGCCGCGCTGCGCGAGCCCGACGCGATCATGGTCGGCGACGACGTCTCCTCGGCCCCGGCCGATCTCGTGCTCGCCCTCGGCGGGGACGGCACTGTTCTGCGCTCGGCCCGCCTGGCCGCCGAGGCCGACGTGCCGCTGCTGGGCGTCAACTTCGGCAAGGTCGGCTTCCTGGCCGAGGCCGAGACCGGCGAGCTGGAGACGGTCGTCTCGCGCCTCCTCGAAGGTGACTACACCGTCGAAGAGCGCACCACCATCGCAGTCGAGGCGATCGGGGCCGACGGCCGGAACGTGAGCTCCTGGGCGTTCAACGACATCGCCGTGGAGAAGGCCGAACCGGCCCGGATGCTCGAGCTCTACGTCGAGATCGACGGCTCCCGCATCTCCCGCTACGGCTGCGACGGCATCCTGTGCGCCAGCCCGACCGGGTCGACCGCGCACGCCATGTCCGCCGGGGGACCGGTGGTCTGGCCCGATGTGGACGCGCTGGTCGTCGTCCCGATGAACGCGCACGCGCTGTTCGCCAAGCCGATGGTCATCCACTCCTCCTCGATCATCCGCATCGGCGTCGAATCGGTCGGCACCGCAGGGGCGCTCATCGCCGACGGCAAGCGCATCGCCGAGCTGACAGCCGGGTCGACCGTCTCGATCCGCCGCTCCGACCGCCCCGTCAAGCTCGTACGGATGTCCGAGCGCTCGTTCCCTTCCCGACTGGTCTCCAAACTCTCACTGCCCGTTGATGGGTGGCGCCACGGACGCGTTTAGCTCTCCATTTGCGCGCCTTGCGGTTTGAAACTCGAAAGACTCCGCGTGTTGACGCGTCGGGCGTCACGGCCGCATCTGACCGGACCGATGTCGGTGCGACCCGATAGGCTCGGAGACGTGTTGGACGAGCTTCGCATCCAGAACCTGGGCGTGATCGCCGACGCCACGCTTCCGCTCGACTCCGGACTCACCTGCATAACCGGCGAGACCGGCGCGGGGAAGACGATGGTCGTCGCCGGTCTCGGTCTGCTGTTCGGCGGACGGGCGTCCCGTGCCCCCATCGGCGGAGAGAAGACCCTCGTCGAGGGCCGCCTGCTGATCGGGGACGACTCGCTCGAACTGCGGGAGCGGGCCATCGAGGCCGGCGCCGAACTCGACGACGGCGAGCTGCTGCTCTCCCGCACCGTCTCGGCCGAAGGCCGCTCAAAAGCCTGGGTCGGCGGGCGGGCCGCGCCGGTCGGAGTCCTGGGCGAACTCGGGGAGCTGACCGTGTCCGTACACGGCCAGTCCGACCAGATGCGGCTGCTCCAGCCGTCCGAACAGCGCGCCGCGCTCGACCGCTTCGCCGGGGCCGACCACGGCAAGCTCCTCGACGCCTACCGCGCCGTCCACACCGAACTCGGCGAATGCTCGGCGGAACTGGCCCGGCTGCGCACCAGCGCCCGCGAGATGGCCCGCGAGGCCGACATGCTCCGCCTCGGCCTCGAAGAGATCACCGCCGTCGACCCCCAGGAGGGCGAAGACGCCGAGCTGGCCGGCGAGGCCCGGCGGCTCGAGAACGCCGAGACGCTCCGGCAGGCCGCCGTCACCGCCCACACCGCGATCACCGGCGACCCGTCCACCGGCGACGGCGGAGCGACCGACAGCGTCAGCGCCGCCGCCCGCGCCCTCGAGCACGAGTCCGCCGCCGACGCCAAGGTCGCCGAGTTCGCCGAGCGCCTCTCCGAGGCCGCCACCCTCCTCTCTGAGGCCGCCGTCGACCTCTCCGGATACCTCGAGGAGCTCGACGCCGACCCGGCCCGCCTGGAGGAGATCTACCAGCGCCAAGCGGCCCTGAAGACCCTCTTCCGCAAGTACGCCGAGGACCTGCCGGGCGTCCTGGCCTGGGCCGAGAACGCCCGCAAGCGCCTGAGCGAGCTCGACGTCTCCGACGAACGCGTCAGCGAACTCGAGGCCCGCCAGGACGACCTGCTCCAACGCGCCGGGGACCTGGCCACGCAGCTGCGCGCCTCCCGCAAGTCCGCCGCCGAGCGCTTCAGCGACGCCGTCTCGAACGAACTGGGCGGCCTGGCCATGCCGCACGCCCAGGTCACCGCCTCCGTCGAGCCCCGCCCCGCCGGGAAGGGCGGCGTCGACCTGGTCGTCGACACCGCCGTCAGCGGCGCCACCGAGGACGGCGCCGACGAGGTCGAACTGCTCCTGCGCCCCCACCCGGGCTCGCGGCCGGCCGCCCTGCACAAAGGCGCCTCGGGCGGCGAGCTGTCCCGCGTCATGCTCGCCATCGAGGTCGTCTTCGCCGAGATCGGCGGCCCGCCGATCCTGGTCTTCGACGAGGTCGACGCCGGGGTGGGCGGCCGAGCCGCCGTCGAGATCGGCCGCTGCCTGGCCAAACTCGCCCGCCGCTACCAGGTCCTGGTCGTCACCCACCTGCCGCAGGTGGCCGCCTTCGCCGACCGCCACCTGGTCGTCAGCAAGGACACCTCCGGAGCGGTCACCGTCTCCGGAGTGCGGGTGGTCGACGACGCCGAGCGGGCGCGTGAGCTTGCTCGCATGCTCGCCGGCATGCCCGATTCCCACCTCGGGGTGGCCCACGCCGAGGAGCTCCTGGCCGAGGCTGCGAAAATGAAGGCTTAGCTACATCGCGTCGGCGAGGTGGATTTCTGACCCGCGCGCCCGCTGGGAGGGCGCGCCGCTGCCCCGCACCGGCGCACGAATGGCATGATGATGCACGATGCGTGTACCAAGTTTGCGATTGCCCGGCCGTGGATCGGATGACGAATCCGGGGGCGACTCACTGGTCGGCACCGCCCGGCTCGACCGGCGCACCAAGCGGCTGTGCGGCCGCCTGGAGCCGGGCGACGTGGCGATCATCGACCACGTCGACCTCGACCGGGTGGCCGCCGACGCCCTCGTGGCCACCGGAGTGGTCGCGGTGGTCAACGCTGCCAAATCCATCTCCGGCCGCTACCCGAACCTCGGGCCCGAGGTGCTGGTCAAGGCCGGAATAGTCCTCATCGACGGGGTCGGTGAGGAGATCTTCGGCGCCGTCCGCGAGGGCAGGGCCGTCTCCATAGACGGCGGCCGCGTCCTCCTCGGCGGCGAGGAGATCGCCGCCGGGACCGCCCAGACCGAGCAGAGCGTCGCCGCCGACATGGAATCGGCCCGAGAAGGGCTCTCGGTGCAGTTGGAGGCGTTCGCCGCCAACACCATGGAGTACCTCAAGCGCGAGCGGGAACTCCTGCTCGACGGCGTCGGCGTCCCCGACGTCAAGACCAACTTCAACGGCCGCCACGCCCTGATCGTCATCCGCGGCTACAACTACAAAGAGGACATCGACGTCCTGCGGCCCTACATCCGCGAGTTCAAGCCCATCCTGGTCGGCGTCGACGGCGGCGCCGACGCGCTGCTGGAGGCGGGGCACACGCCCGACATGATCGTCGGCGACATGGACTCGGTCTCCGACGACGCCCTGCGTTGCGGGGCCGAGATCGTCGTCCACGCCTACGCCGACGGCCGCGCCCCCGGCATGGAGCGCATGGACAAGCTCGGCGTCCCGGCCATCCCGTTCCCGGCGGCCGCCACCAGCGAGGACATCGCGATGCTCCTGGCCGACGAGAAGGGCTCAGAACTCATAGTCGCCGTCGGCACCCACGTGACCATGGTCGAATTCCTCGACAAGGGCCGCGGCGGCATGGCCTCGACGTTCCTGACCCGCCTGCGGGTCGGCGGCAAGCTCGTCGACGCCAAGGGCGTCTCCCGCCTGTACCGCCAGGACATGTCGATCTCGGCGCTACTGCTGCTCATCGTATCCGCGCTCGCCGCCATGGCCACCGCGATCGCCATCTCGACGGTCGGGCGCTCCTTCGTGGACGTCGTCGCCGACTGGTGGGACGGGCTGCTCTTCCAGATTGAAAGACTGTTCTCGTGATCAACTTCCGATACCACCTCGTCAGCCTCACAGCGGTCTTCCTGGCCCTCACCGTCGGACTGATCCTCGGCACCGCCGCGCTCAACGGCCCCGCCATCGACGCGCTCGAGGCGACCAGCCAGAGCCTGCGCGACAGCAACGCCGCCTATCGCGACGAGATCGCCGCGCTCGAAGAGGAACTCAACGACGACCAGTCGTTCGCCTCCGAAATCGCCCCTTTGTACCTCGAAGACCAGCTGGCCGACCAGAGCATCCTGCTGGTCACCCTGCCCGGCGTCGAGAGCGAGCAGGCCGACGCCATGACCGAGAAGCTCGAATACGCGGGCGCCACCAGCGCCGGTCGCATATCGATCCTCGACGACTTCCTCGACCCGAACAACACCGACGAACTCGCCGACCTGGTCGACGGGGGAATCACCCCCGACACCATCGAAGCGCCGGTCACCTACGACGGCGTGGCCGCCGTCAGCGCCGTCCTCGCCGCGGTGACCACCGGCAACTTCGAAGGCGAGCCGGTCGAGATCGAACCCGGCGACATCACCACCGCCACCACCGGGCTCGAGGAGCTCGGCATGATGACAGTCGAAACCACTCCGACCGGGACGGCCGACGGCGTCATCGTCCTCGGCGGCGGCGCGGCCTCCGACTCCGACGCCGAGGCCCGCAACACCGGCGTGGTCACCATCACCGGCGCCTTCGCCGTCGACGCCCCGACCACCTACGCCACGACCTCCGCCGGCGGCGAGGGCAACCCGATCGCCACCTTGCGCGGCGACGACTCCGAAGTGGCCGTGTCCACCGTCGACAACGCCAACCTCGTCCAAGGCCAGATCGCGACCGTGGTCGCCCTGACCGAGCAGATGACCGACGGCACGATCCTCCACCTCGGCAACGCCGAGGGCAATGAAGGACTCCTCCCGGACGGGGCTTAGGATTCCGCCCATGAGTCAGCTATCCCGGGCCGCCGGCCGCGCATTCCTCGGTGGCTTGGCCGCAGGCGGCACCATCGCCGCCATCAGCGCAGTCCGCCGGTCCAAATGGTCGAAGGAACTCGAACGCGTCAACCACCGGGGCGACACCGTCAGCCTCGCTGAAGGCCCCGGTGTCGCCGTCGGCGCCACCGCCGCGGCCGTGGCCGGGGCGAACAGCCCCGCATACGCCGGCGCGGCCGCCGCGGCCGGAATCGCCGGAGGCGCCCTCGGACTCTACGACGACATGGCCGACTCCAAGGGCGAGAAGGCCAAGGGCTTCAAGGGCCACCTGGCCGCCCTCCGCCGAGGCCGCGTCTCGGCCGGGCTGGTCAAGATCCTCGGCATCTCCGGCGCCGGACTCGCCGGAGCCGCCCTGGTCGAGCAGGCCAACGCGCCCGAGCGCCGCAGCGGGCTCTCCCGGCTGTGGAACATCGGCGTCGCCGGCGGCGTGATCGCCGGTTCCGCCAACCTCATCAACCTGTTCGACCTGCGTCCCGGCCGGGCCCTCAAGGTCGTCTCGCTCCTGGCCGCGCCGCTGACCCGCCCGCCCGGCTCGAAGGCGCCCAAGACCGCGGTCGGCGGGGCGAACACCGCCGTCGCCGTCTCGTCCTCGGCCGCCGCCGCCATGGGGGAGGACCTCGAAGGCAAGACCATGCTCGGCGACTGCGGCGCGAACGCGCTCGGAGCCCTGCTCGGCCTCGCCTTCATCGCCCGCACCGGAAACCTCGGCCGCCACGTCGCCCTCGCGGCGCTCGTGGCCCTCATCGGAACCAGCGAGCGGGTCTCGTTCACTCAGGTCATCGCCGAGACGCCCGTACTCAGGGAACTGGACGAGCTGGGCCGGACTTCGGCGTGACCGACACCCGGCGAGAAGTCGGTCGCGCCGCCACCCTCATCGGTGCGATCACCATCGGCGCCCGGCTGATCGGATTCGGCCGGATCCTGGTGTTCACCTGGGCGGTCGGGTACGTCTCGTTGGGCAGCGCGTATCAGAGCGCGAACGCGATCCCGAACCTGATCTTCGAGATGGTCGCCGGCGGCGCCCTGGCCGCGCTGACCGTCCCGCTGCTGGCCGCGCCGCTGGCGCGGCACGACCCCGAACAGGTCAGCCGGACCGCCTCGGCCCTCATCACGTGGGCCCTCACCGCGCTGATCCCGATCGGCCTCGGTGTGGCGCTGCTGGCCAGGCCGCTGGTCGCGCTCGTCGCCGGAGACGAGCTCTCCGAGTCCACCATCGACGCCGGGGCCGAAATGCTCGTCCTGTTCGCCCCGCAACTGCCGCTGTACGGCATCGCGGTGGTCCTGACCGGCATCCTGCAGGCCCACCGGCGCTTCGCATGGCCCGCGCTCGCGCCGCTCCTGTCCAGCGTCACGATGATCGTCGTCTACGTCGCCTACGGCCTGGCCACCGGCAGAGAGGACAAAGCCACCGAGGTCACCCAGGGCGAGCTGCTGCTGCTGGCGCTCGGCACCACCGCGGGCGTGGCCGTCCTCGCCGGATGCCTGTTCATCCCGCTGAGCCGCCTGGGCCTCCACATCAGGCCCACATGGAGATTCGACGCCTCCGTCTCGGCCAGCGCCAAGGCCCTGGCCATCGCCGGGGCCATCACCCTCGGCTCCCAGCAGGTCTGCCAGTTCGTGATGCTCCGGCTCGCCAACGGCGCCGGCGAGGGCCCGGTGGTCGTCTTCACCGTCGCCCAGACGTTCTTCCTGCTGCCCTGGGCCGTGCTGGCCGTCCCCCTGGCCACGGCCGCCTATCCGAACCTGTCCGAATCGCACGCGCTCGGCCAGACCCGCACCTACCAGCGCACGATCGCCGCCACCGGCCGCGCCGTCCTGGTCCTGGCCGGCCTGGGCGTCACCGCGCTCGCCGGCGTCGCCGAACCGATCGCGACCGTCCTGGGCGAAGTCCAGGACAACGCCCCCGAGCCCGAGATCAGCGCCACGCTCTCGGGACTGGCGTTCGGGCTCTTCGGGTACTCGCTGTTCGCGGTCTACTCGCGAGGGCTCTACGCCATCGGACGCGCCTACGCCGCTGCCGCGGCGACCGCCTCCGGCTGGGGCGCGGCCGCGGTCAGCGCCGTCGCCCTCTCGATGATCCTGGAAGAGGACCACCGCACGGTCGCCCTGGGCGTAGCCTGGTCGATCGGGATGACCGTCACCGGCGTCGCGCTCATCGCCGTCGTCGCCGCCAGCACCGGCGCCGCCAGCATCAGGGGCATGTGGCGTGCCGCCGCCGCGGCCGGGGCCGCCACCGCGGCGGCCGTCGTCGCCGCGCGGTCGTTCATCGGCTGGTGGGGCCACGCCGGCTCGGTCGGCACCGCCCTCGCCGAGGGCATAGCGGCCGGAGTGATCGCGCTGGTGGTGTACGTGGGCGTGGCGGCGCTGGTGGATCGCCGCGACATCCTCCGTGCCGTGCGGCGCGGCACTGGCAGAATACCGGGCGGAGCACCCGAAGCAGAGAGCGGAGAAGACCAGTGAGCCATCGACGCATCGCACTAGTGCTGGGCCCTTCCACCGGCGGCATCGGCACCCACGTCGCCTCGCTGGCCGCCGGACTGGCCGCGCGCGGCGACGCGGTCATGGTCGTCGGCCCGCCCGAGACCGAGGAGCGATTCGGATTCCGCTCCACCGGCGCCCGCTTCGTCGCCGCCCCCATCTCCGCGCGGCCCTCGCCGAGCCTACCGGCCGCCTGGTGGACCGTGTCCGGGGCGCTGCGCGGGGTCACCGGCCGCGGCGTCGACCTCGTCCACGCCCACGGCATGACCGCCGGGATCACCGCCCTCGCCGCCCGCCCGCCGGGCGCCGCGCTGGTCACGACCTGGCACAACACGCAGCTCTCCTCCGGGTTCAAGCGCCGAGTCCTCGACGTCGCCGAGACGCGTCTGGCCCGCGGCGTCGACGTCGCCCTGGCCATCTCCTCGGACCTGCACTCCCACCTCGTCTCGCTCGGCGCCACCGACGTGCGCCTGGCGCAGGCCCCCGCCCCGCCCCTGCGCGACCCCGGCGACCGCGCGGCCATCCGCTCCCAGCTCGACATCGGGGAGCGGCCCCTGATCCTGTCGATCGGACGCCTGGCCGAGCAGAAGGACTTCGACACCCTCGTCGCCGCCGCCGGCCGCTGGACGAAACTGGATCCGGCCCCGGTCGTCGCGATCGCCGGCGACGGCCCCGAACGCGACCGCCTCCAGAGCCTCATCAACGCCACCGGCGCGGACGTGCGCCTGCTCGGGTACCGCAGCGACGTCTCCGACCTGCTCGCCGCCGCCGACCTGGTCGCCAACACCAGCCGCTGGGAGGGCTACCCGCTGTCGCTCCAGGAGGCCATGCAGGCCGGGCTCCCGCTCGTGGCCACCCGCACCGGCGGCGTCCCCGACCTGGTCGGAGACGGCGCGATCCTCTTCGACGTCGGCGACGTCGACGCTCTCGACCAGACCGTCACCGGTCTGCTGGCCGACCCGGACCGCCTCGCCGACCTGGGCCGGGCCGCCCGCGCCCAGGCGGACACCTGGCCCGACGAGGAACGGGTGCTCGACTCCATCGACGCCCTCTACCTGGAACTGACGGGAAGATAGGCCGCGGTGCGCGAGAAATTCCACATCGGTCGCCTGGCCCGCCGGCTCCGCAGGTCCGCGGCCCGGCACCGCACCGTGATCGCCGCCTGGGCCGCGGTCGCGGTCCTGGCCGCGATCGCGGCCTACCAGGTCCTGCCCGAACCGGTCGAGGAGCGCGTCCCCGAATCGGTCGAGTCCGTCATCGTCCTCGGCATCGGCGGCCTGACCTGGAGCGACATCGACTCCGAGGCCACACCGAACCTTCACGCCCTGGCCGAGGACGGATCACTGGCCGAGCTCAACACGAACTCGGCCCGCAGCTTCACCTGCACCCTCGACGGCTGGCTGACCCTCTCGGCCGGCGCCCCGGCCCTGTCGACGTCCTTCGGCGACAGCGCCGACTGCGGTCCGGTCGGCGCCGACCAGATCACCGTCGACGGCACCGACGCCACGGTCGACAACATGACCGAGCTGGTCGAACTCAACCGCGAGGACAGCTCCGGCGTCGACGCCGAGGTCGGGACCCTCGCGGCCGGGACCTCGTGCGCCACCGCGATCGGGCCCGGCGCCGCCTACGCCACCGCCAACTCCGTCGGCCGCGTCTCCGAGTACCGCAGCGACCTGCCCAGCGGAACCAGGCTGAACTCGCTGCTGGCCGAATGCCCGCTGACCGTCGTCGACGGCGGGGTCCTGCCCGAGGAGCCCGAGTCGCGCGAAGCCTCCCTGGCCGCCGTCGACGCCGTCGTCGGACGCCTGGACGAGTCCCGCCTCGAGTCCTCGGCGCTGTTCGTCACCGGCATCAGTCAGACCAGCACCCCGGACCGGCTGCTGGCCGCCGTCGCCGGCTTCGGCGGCGACGGCCACAACTTGTTCGACCTGCCCGCCGAGCGCCCCGGCTACCTCCGCCTGACCGACCTGACGGCCACCATTCTGGCGCTGCTGGAGGCGCCGCTGCCCGAGGCCGTCGCCGGCGTCTCGGCGGGCGTCGCGGCCGGAGTCTCCGAGGACAACCTCGACTTCGAGGCCCGCGAGGCCGTCTTCGACGACACCGACGCGCGCCTGCTGGCCGCCGACACGGCCGCACCGGCCACCCAATGGCTCCAGGTGCTCCTGTTCTTCGCGCTGACGTTCGTCGCCTGGCCACTGCTGCACCTGCTGCGCCACAACGGCCAACCCGGCGTCCGGCCGCCGCCGCTGTGGCTGATGCGCGCGAACATCCTCGCCGCGCTGGTGTGCGCCCTGTTCGTGGCCGCCGGCCTCCTCGCCGACTTCATCCCGTGGTGGAGCTCCTCCCGACCGGCCCTGACCGGCCCGCTGACCGCGCTCGCGATCGCCGTGGTCTGCGCGATCGCAGCGATCATCCTCCCCAAACGCCACAGCCCCGCCGGGCTCATGGTCACCGTCTCCACCTTCGGGCTGCTGGTGACCTTGCTGGCCATGGTCGTGCACACCACCGACCCGCTGGGAACCCTGCTGGGCGACTACACCGTCGCCGGATCGGCCTCCGGCGAGCTGGGACCGGTGGCGACCGGCATGTTCATCGCCTCCCTGTGGCTGCTGGCCGCGGCCGCCGGCTGGGTGCTGCCGCGCCGCTTCCAGTCCCCGGTGATGGCCGGGATCGGCTGCCTGGGCGTGTTCGCGGTCTCGGCCTGGTTCCTCGGCGACTCGATCCCGGCGGCCGTGGCGCTCACCGTCGGCACCTGCCTGGCCGCGGCCCTGGCCACCGGCGGCTGGTTCACCTTCGCCCGCCTGGCCTGGTCGGGCCTGGCCGGCGTGGCGGTCCTGCTGGGCCTGTCCTGGATCGACTACCAGCGGCCGATGACCGAGCGCGGCGCGCTCGGCAACTTCCTGGCCGACCTGATGGGGGAGACCACTGGCGTCATCTCGGCGGGGGTCGGCTCGAACGTGGTCGCCGTGTTCACCTCCCCGCTGACGATCCTGACGATCATGGCGGGCCTGTACTGCTGGCTGGTGCTGCTGCGGCCCGGAGGGGGCCTGCGGCGGGCGTTCGGGCTCTACCCGCCGCTGCGCGCCGCGTTCTCGGCCGCCGTGGTCGGCTCGACGGTCGCCGGGATGCTCATGGGCGACGGTCTGATGAGCCTGGCCGCCGCGCTGGCGGTCATGGTGCCGCTGGCGATCATCGTCAGCCACCGCGTGCTGGCCCGCGCGCACGTCAAGGACGGCGAATACTCGGCCATGATCGTCGACGCACCCTCGTGGGTCGACGAGGAGAACAGCGGCGAAAGTGTTAGTGTGGAATCCCGTGGATGATGCGATCCACCGGCGGTCCCGCGATGAGTCTCGGCAGGCGTGCATTCGATTGCGGCACCGTTCGATCGGCGATAACAACCACGGGAGTTCGCTTTGGCCAGCGCCGTCAACGGTCACATCCGTTCTACGAAACATCTCTTCGTAACCGGCGGGGTCACCTCCGCGCTCGGCAAGGGGCTCACGGCCTCGAGCCTCGGTAATCTGCTGACCGCGCGCGGCCTGTACGTGGTGATGCAGAAGATCGACCCCTACATCAACATCGACCCCGGCACGATGAACCCGTACGAGCACGGCGAGGTCTTCGTCACCGACGACGGCGGCGAGACCGACCTCGACATCGGCAACTACGAGCGCTTCCTCGACCGGAACCTGTCCAAGCGGGCCAACGTGACCACCGGTCAGATCTACTCCGACGTGATCGCCAAGGAGCGCCGCGGCGACTACCTGGGCGCGACGGTCCAGGTCATCCCGCACATCACCAACGAGATCAAGGCGCGCCTAGCGGCCATGGCCGACCCCGACCCCGAGACCGGCAGGGTTCCGGACGTGGTCATCACCGAGGTCGGAGGCACCGTCGGCGACATCGAGTCGCTCCCGTTCCTCGAGGCCATCCGGCAGTACCGGCACGACATCGGCCGCGACAACTGCTTCTTCCTGCACGTCTCGCTGGTGCCGTACCTGGCCGCCTCGGGGGAGATGAAGACCAAGCCCACCCAGCACTCGGTGGCCGAACTGCGCAGCATCGGCATCCAGCCGGACGCGATCGTGTGCCGCTCGGACCGCCCGGTGCCCGAGGGCCTGAAGCAGAAGATCGCCGGATTCTGCGACGTCGACGACGCTGCGGTCATCTCGACGCCCGACTCGAAGTCGATCTACGACATCCCCAAGACCATCCACGCCGAGGGCCTGGACGCCTACGTGGTGCGGCGGCTCGACCTGCCGTTCAAGGACGTCGACTGGACCGCCTGGGACGACCTGCTCGACCGGGTCCACAACCCCGAGTCGACCATCGAGGTCGCCGTGGTCGGCAAGTACGTCGAGCTGCCCGACGCCTACAAGTCCGTAGTCGAGGCCCTCAGCGCGGCCGGGTTCGCCCACCGCGCGAAGGTCCAGGTCCGCTGGGTGGTCTCCGACCTGTGCGAGACCGCCGACGGCGCGGCCAGGGCGCTGGCGGGGGTCGACGCGATCGTCATCCCCGGCGGGTTCGGCAACCGGGGCGTGCCCGGCAAGATAGGCGCGATCACCCACGCCCGCACCAACATGGTGCCGACGCTGGGACTGTGCCTGGGCCTGCACTGCATGGCCATCGAGGGCCTGCGGGAGATCGGTGGCCTGGTCGGGGCCGACTCCGAGGAGTTCGACGCCGACTCCGAGCACCTGGTCATCTCCACCATGGCCGACCAGACCGACATCGTCGCCGGGCGCGGCGACATGGGCGGCACGATGCGCCTGGGCGCCTACCCTGCCAAGCTCGCCGAGGGCTCGCTGGTCGCCGAGGTGTACGGCACCACCGAGGTCTCCGAGCGGCACCGGCACCGCTACGAGGTCAACAACGCCTACCGCGAGCAGCTGTCCAAGGCCGGGTTCGTGATCTCCGGTCTCAGCCCCGACGAGCGGCTGGTCGAATTCATCGAGCTCGACAGGGAGCTGCACCCTTATTTCGTGGCCACTCAGGCGCATCCGGAGTTGAAATCACGCCCGACTCGACCGCACCCGCTGTTCGCCGGGCTGGTCGACGCCGCCCTGAAGCGCAAGGCGGCCGACCAGCTGGCGTTCTAGGCGCGGCGGCGCAGCACGCGGCCGACGCTGACGGCGGCGATCGCCAGCAGCACCAGGCCGACCACCGAGGTCGCGCGCAGACCGGTCGTGAAGGCCGTGCGCGCGGCCTCGGCGAGCGACGCTCCGAGACCCGCGGGCAGCCCGGCGGCCGTCTCCAGCGCCTCGCCGAGGGTCGACCCGGCCCCCTCGGCCGCATCGCCCAACTGGTGGACGTAGACCACGGAGGCCAGGCTGCCGAGCAGGGCCACGCCGAGCGCGCCGCCCAGTTCGTACCCGGTCTCGGAGATGGCGGCGGCCGCGCCGGCCCGATCGCTCGGCGCGTCGGACATGACCGCGGCGTTGGTCACCGTCTGCACCAGCCCCGAGCCCAGGCCGATGATCCCGAACGCGGCGGCGCTGAGCACCGCCCCGGAGTCGACGCCGATGCCGGTCAGCGCGGCGAAACCGGTCGCGATGAGGCTCAGTCCGCCGACGATGATGGTCACCAGCCCGAAGCGGTCGGACAGCCGCACCGCCACCAGCCCGCTGACGACCCCGGCGACCAGGCCGGGCAGCAGCACCATCCCGGCGCGGACCGGAGAGAGCCCGAGCACCAGCTGAAGGTACTGGGTGAGCAGGAACAGCGCCGAGATCAGGGCGAACACGACGGTGAAGTTGGTCAGCACCGAGGCGCTGAAGCGGCGGCGCGAGAACAGCGTGACGTCGATCAGCGGGTGCTCCAGGCGCCGCTGGCGGGCGACGAAGACCGCGCCGAAGGCGAGCCCGGCGGCGACCGCGGCCGAGGCGGTGAACGAGAAACCGTGCTCGGCGAAGCTCTTGACCCCGTACACGAACGGGAACATCGTGGCGAACGACAGGCCGACGCTGGGCCAGTCGAGCGGCCCCGGCTCGGGGTTGCGCGACTCCGGGAGCACGAACGGTCCGGCGGCCAGTACCACGACCGTCACCGGGATCGCCATCAGGAACACCGAACCCCACCAGAAGTGCTCCAGCAGCCAGCCGCCGACGATCGGTCCGGCGGCCATCCCGGCCGAGAAGCCCGCGCCCCAGATCGCGATCGCCAGCAGCCGCTGGCGCTCGTCGGTGAAGATGTTGCGGATCAGCGCCAGCGTGGTCGGCATGAGCGTGGCCCCGGCCAGCCCCAGCAGCGCGCGGGCGGCGATGAGGGCCTCGGCGGTCGGCGCGTACGCCGCCGCGATGCTGGCGGCGGCGAAGGCGACCGCGCCGATTATCAGCAGGCGCCGCCTGCCGATCCGGTCGGCCACCGAACCCATGGTCACCAGCAGTCCGGCGAGCATGAACCCGTAGACGTCGACGATCCACAGCAGCTGGCCGGCGCTGGGGGCGAGGTCGGCCGAGAGGAACGGCACGGCGAAGCCGAGTACGGTCATGTCGACCGAGATGAGCAGCACCGGAAGCACCAGGACCGCCAGGGCGGCGGCCTGTCGGCCGGACATCCGCGCGCGCCGCGGCGCGGGGGTGCGGGTGTTGGTCATGATCGCCTCGCTCAGAGAATTAGTGTACCGTCCGGACGGTATAGTATCCCCAGGGAGGCCGGATGAGCCAGGAAGAAGTAACGACCCGTGACCGAATTCTCAACGCGCTCCAGCGCGTCCTCTTCGAGGAGGGCGGCTCGGGGGTGACCCTCGAGAAGGTCGCCGCCGAGGCCGGAGTGTCCAAAGGCGGCCTGCTCTACCACTTCAAATCCAAGACCGACCTCTTCGACGGCCTGGCCCGCCGCTACCGCCACCTCGAGGAGCGCCGCATCGCCGAGGCCCGCCGCTCCGGCGTCGTCGAGGCGTTCCTGCGCGCCTCCGAGATCGAGTCGCCCGAATCGGCAGCCGGCCTGTGGACCCTCATGACCGCCCTCCGCGGCCGCGAGGAGATGTCCGAGACCGCCCGCGAGGACGTCCTGTTCATCTTCAACGGCTGGGCCGAGGCCATCCACGACCAGCTCGACGACCCCGTCACCGCCGAGATCGTCCGCCTGGTCGGCGACGGCCTGTTCCTGTCGGCCGTCTCCGGCGCGCCCGTGCCCGGGCCGGAGGTCACCGAACGGATACTCGACCGCCTCAAGGAGGCCGCCGGAGAGGGTTAGGGTTGGGCCCGTGCACGATTACCGAGTCACCGACCGAGAACTCCTCCACGACGGCTTCATCTACGACCTGGTCGTGGAGACCGTCGAAATGCCCGGCGGTGGGACCGCGCGCCGCGAGTTCACCGACCACGCCGGCGCCGTCCTGGCCGTCCCGCTCGACGAGCACGGCCGGGTCGCCATGATCCGCCAGTACCGGGTCCCCGCCAAGGAGTACATGTGGGAGCTCCCGGCCGGCATCCGCGACATGGACGGCGAGGACCCCGCCGAGACCGCCCGGCGCGAGCTGGCCGAAGAGGCCGACCTGCGCTGCGAGCGCATCGAGAAGCTCGGCGAGTTCTACACGACCCCTGGCGTCTCCAGCGAGCTCATCCACTACTACCTGGCCACCGGTCTCAGCCCCGTCCCCGAGGACGAGCGCCACCAGCGCTCCGAGGAGGAGACCGACATCGAACTGGTCTGGTGGGACTTCGACAAGGCCCTGGCCGCCGTAGCCGACGGCCAGATCCGCAACGGCGTCTGCGCGCTCGCCCTCAACCTCACCAGGCTCCACCTCGAAGCCGGGAAGTAGAGTCGGCCCCGAAGGCGCCGACCCCGACTCGGCAACGGGCCCAAAAAGCCGCCGAACCGGGCTCGGCGCGGCATAGACTGCCCGCACAGGCCGCGAACCGGCTTGCGCAGGCCCGAAACCCGGAAGGAACGCGCCGTGAAAGTCGCCGTCCCCCGCGAGATCAAGAACAACGAGTACCGCGTCGCACTGACCCCCTCGGGAGTCCACGAGCTGGTCGCCGCCGGCCACGAGGTCGCCGTCGAATCCGGCGCCGGACTCGGCTCGGCCATCAGCGACGACGACTACCGCGCCGCCGGGGCGCTCATCTGCCCCGACCCCGACACCACCTGGGCCGCAGGCGAACTCGTACTCAAGGTCAAGGAGCCGGTGCAGGACGAGTACCACCGGATGCGCCCCGGCCAGACCCTGTTCACCTACCTCCACCTCGCCGCCAGCGCCGAATGCACCGACGCGCTGCTGGAGCAGCACGTCACCGGCATCGCCTACGAGACCGTGCAGACCGCCGACGGCAAGCTCCCGCTCCTGGCTCCGATGAGCGAGGTCGCCGGACGTCTGGCCGTCCAGGCCGGCGCCTACCACCTCCAGCGTCCCGAAGGCGGACGCGGTACCCTCATGGGCGGCGTCCCGGGCACCGCCCCGGCCAAAGTCGTCGTCATCGGCGCCGGAGTCTCGGGCATGAACGCCGCCGCCATCGCCGTCGGCATGAGAGCCGAGGTCGAACTGCTCGACCTCGACATCGCCAAGCTCCACGCCGCCGACGACCAGTACCAGGGCCGCCTGCGCACCATCGTCTCCAACCGCTTCGAGGTCAGGCGCGCCTGCCGCGGGGCCGACCTGGTCATCGGCGCCGTCCTCGTCCCAGGTGCCAAGGCCCCCACCGTCGTCGACGACGAGGTCCTGGCCGACATGAAGGAGGGCGCGGTCCTGGTCGACATCGCCATCGACCAAGGCGGCTGCTTCGCCCACTCGCGACCGACCACCCACGACGACCCCGCCTTCGACCACGAGGGCAAGGTCTTCTACTGCGTGGCCAACATGCCGGGAGCCGTGCCGAACACCTCCACGTACGCGCTGACCAACGCCACGCTCCCGTACGTGATGAAACTGGCCAACCACGGCTGGGCCGAGGCGCTCCGGGCCGACCCCGCGCTCGCCCGCGGCCTCAACACCCACGCCGGCCACGTCACCAACGAGCCGGTGGCCCTCACACACCATCTGCCGCTCACCCCGGTCGCCAAGGCGCTCACCGAGCATTAGCGGGCGATCTCACCCGGGTGCCGCTGAGTCTCGCAACCGATCGACACGCTCGATACACTGACGTACAGTCGCAGTAACAGGCAATCGGTCAGACGCCCGGCACCCGGTGCCGTCCCTGCACCCGGAGGCGCGAAGAAATGAGCAGTGTGGACAGCAACGACAAGTGGGCGGCCCTGCGGGCGGCGCAGGTGCCACCCACTGACGGCGACGGTGACTTCACCTCTCCGGACCCGGAGTCGTACACGGGCAAACGCGACATCCCGCAGCCGCAGCCGCTCGAGCGCCACGGGCCGGCCCGCGTCATCGCCATGGCCAACCAGAAGGGCGGGGTCGGCAAGACCACCACGACCATCAACCTCGGCGCCGCTCTCGCCGAGTACGGCCGCAAGGTCCTGCTGGTCGACTTCGACCCCCAAGGGGCCCTGTCGGTCGGCTTCGGAACCAACCCGCAC
This sequence comes from Glycomyces salinus, assembly GCF_016428645.1. GTDB lineage: Bacteria > Actinomycetota > Actinomycetes > Mycobacteriales > Micromonosporaceae > Glycomyces > Glycomyces salinus. The sequence continues at coordinate 117,230 of NZ_JAELXW010000014.1, forward strand.
ACGCTGGACCTGACCGTCTACAACCTGCTGATGCAAGAGGACGTCGACATCGACGACGTCATGGCGAAGACCAACGTCGCCGGACTCCGCATCCTCCCGGCCAACATCGACCTGTCCGCGGCCGAGATCCAGCTGGTCAACGAGGTCGCGCGCGAGCAGACCCTCGCCAGGGTGCTGCGGCCGGTCATGCCCGACTTCGACTTCGTCCTCATCGACTGCCAGCCCTCCCTGGGCCTGCTGACGGTCAACGCGCTCACCGCCGCCCACAGCGTCCTGGTCCCCCTCGAATGCGAGTTCTTCTCGCTGCGCGGGGTGGCCCTGCTGCTCGACACCGTCGACAAGGTCCGCGAACGCCTCAACTACGACCTCGAACTCGACGGCATCCTCGCGACCATGTACGACTCGCGCACCACCCACTCCCGGCAGGTCCTCCAGCGCGTCGTCGAGGCGTTCGGCGACAAGGTGTTCTCCACCGTCATCACCCGAACGGTGCGATTCCCCGAGACCACCGTCGCCGGCGAGCCCATCACCACCTGGGCCCCCGCCTCCTCGGGCGCCCGCGCCTACCGCCAGCTCGCGCGCGAACTCATCGCCGCCACAGAGAAGTAGCGTTCGCGGCATGGCGCGATCAGGGCCCGTCTAAGCTTTCCTGCGTGACCGACCAGCAGCCACAGGCCGTCCCCGAGCCGCGGGACCCCGGCCGAGAAGGGACCGAGACCGGATTCCACGTCCGGCTCGAGAACTTCGAGGGCCCCTTCGACCTGCTGCTGCAACTGATCGGCAAGCACAAGCTCGACGTCACCGAACTCGCCCTCCACCAGATCGCCTCCGAGTTCATCGCCTACGTCACCGCCCTCGACGAGGCGTGGAACCTCGAGGAGACCAGCGAATTCCTCCTGGTCGCCGCCACCCTCCTCGACCTCAAGACCGCCAGGCTGCTGCCGAACACCGTCGTCGACGACGAAGAGGACCTCGCGCTCCTGGAGGCCCGCGACCTGCTCTTCGCCCGCCTCCTCCAGTACAAGGCGTACAAGCAGGCCGCCGGGCACCTCGAACGCCTCGCCGAGGGCGCCTCGGCCCGCGTGGCGCGCTCGACCGGCCTCGAAGAGCGCTACCGGGGACTGCTGCCCGACCTGGTCATCGACATCACCCCCGAGGAACTGGCCGCCCTGGCCGGCAAGGCGATGAAACCCAAGCCGCCGCCGCAGGTCGGCACCGACCACGTCCACGTCCAGCGCGTCTCGGTGCGCGAGCACGCCGTCATCCTCTCCAGGCGGCTCCAGCGCGTCCAGACCGCCACCTTCCGGGCCCTGGTCTCCGACTGCGAGACCCGCATCGAAGTCGTCGCCCGATTCCTGGCCCTGCTCGAGCTGTACCGGGAGGCCCTGGTCGGCTTCGAGCAGATGCAGGCGCTCGGCGAGCTGACCGTGCGCTGGCTCGGCGGTGCCGACCACACCGAGATCGAGGTCGACGAGTACGCTGGCGCACCGCTGACGGGGGAGGAGCAGAACGATGAGTGATCGGCCCACCGAGGAGGACCTGGAGAGCTGGCGTCCGAAGTTCTCGCGGGAGGACCGGCCGGACACGCCCGAGGACGAACCGGCCGATCACTACGACGAATACGGCCAGGCCGTCATCCCGACCCAGACCGGACCCGAGAAACGGGAGGAACCGGAGCCCGAGCCGGCGCCGGCCCCGGTACCCGAGGACGTCGACTTCGGCGCGGTCCTGGAGGCGATCCTCATGATCGCCGAGGAGCCCCTGACCGAGGAATTCCTGTCCTCGGTATTGGAACGGCCACTATCGGAGGTCCGCGAGACGCTCGGCCGATTGTCGGCCGAATACACTGGCGATGGACGCGGTTTCGATCTGCGTCGCCAAGCCGGCGGCTGGCGGTTCTACACCCGGGCGGACTACGCCCGGTACGTCGAGCGGTTCGTGACCGACGGAGCTTCGGCCCGCCTGACCAAGGCCGCCCTGGAGACGCTCGCCGTCGTCGCCTACCGGCAGCCGGTCACCCGCGGCCGCATCTCGGCGATCCGCGGCGTCAACTGCGACGGGGTCATCCGGACGCTCCTGGCGCGCGGACTGGTCGAGGAGTGCGGCTCCGACCCCGACTCGACGGCGACGCTCTACCGCACCACCACCTTGTTCTTGGAAAAACTCGGTTTGGACACGGTCGACCAGCTCCCCGAGCTGGCGCCGTTCCTGCCGGACGATGTGACGGATTTCGAGGAAGATGAACAAAGCTGACGCAGAGGGCGTGCGCCTCCAGAAGGTGCTCTCCCAGGCCGGGATCGCCTCCCGGAGGGCCGCCGAGGACCTGATCGCCAGGGGCAAGGTGAAGGTCAACGGCAAGCCCGCGCGGCTCGGCCAGCGTGTCGACCCCGCCGGCGACGTCATCCACGTCTCCGGCAAGCGGGTCGTGACCGACGTCGACACCGTGCACTTCGCGCTCAACAAGCCCCGCGGCGTCGTCTCGACCATGGACGACGAGGAGGGCCGCCCGTCCCTGTCCGAATACGCCAAGGGCATCGACCAGCGCGTCTTCCACGTCGGGCGGCTCGACACCGACTCCGAGGGCCTGATCCTGCTGACCAACGACGGGGAGCTGTCCAACCGGATCATGCACCCCTCGCACGGCCTGCCGAAGGTCTACCGGGCCCAGATCGCCGGCATCCTCGACAAGCCGACCTTCAAGCGGCTCCTGACGGGCGTCGAACTCGATGACGGGCCCGCCAAGGCCGACAAGCTCAAGATCATCGACGAGCACGCCGGGCAGTCCCTGGTCGAGATCACCATCCACGAGGGCCGCAAGCACATCGTGCGGCGGATGATGGACGAGGCCGGCCACCGGGTCTCGAGGCTGGTGCGCACCGAGATCGGCCCGGTCAAGCTGCGCAACCTCAAACCCGGGACGCTGCGGAGGCTCACCCCGGACGAGGTCGGAGAGCTCTACCGCGAGGTAGGACTCTAGCCTCCTGTACCGACAGGGCGGCGAGGGCCGACTAGCCTGGCCGAGTGCGCTTCATACTCAACGTGATCTGGCTGGTCCTCGCCGGACTGTGGCTGGCCATCGGCTACTTCGTGGCCGGACTGGTCTTCTGCATCTTCATCGTCACGATTCCCTTCGGCATCGCCAACATGCGGCTGGCCGGATACGTGCTGTGGCCCTTCGGCCGGACCGTGCAGTACGACCCCGCCGCCGGATGCCTCACGTTGGTGGCCAACATCCTGTGGCTGATCCTCTTCGGCTGGGAGCTCGCGCTCGGGCATCTGGTGACCGGCCTGATCCAGGCGATCACGATCATCGGCATCCCACTTGCGGTGGCGAATTGGAAGATGATCCCGCTGGCGCTCTGGCCGCTGGGAGCCCGCGTCGTGGACGTACCCTGAGGGGACTATCAGCACCTCTACCGGCCGATTTAGGCATGATGTAGGTTTGCGTGGTTTGCAGCTTAAGAACGGAGCGAGACAGTGCCCGAGCAAAAAGAGAGCGCACCGGTCGTCGCCATAGACGGCCCGTCGGGTGCGGGGAAGTCGACCGTCTCCAAGACCCTCGCGACCGCGATCGACGCCGCCTACCTCGACACGGGGGCGATGTACCGCGCCGCCACCCTCGCGGTGCTAAAAGCCGAGGTCGACCCGTCGCAGGCGGCGCAGGTCACCAAGACGGTGAAGAACGCCAAGCTCGAGTTCGGGACCTCTCCTGACGACCCCTACTCTCGCGTCGACGGCGAGGACGTGAGCATTGACATCCGCAGCGAGGACGTCACCAAGGCCGTCTCGGCCGTGGCCGGCAACAAGGCCGTCCGCAAGCAGCTGATCGCCGAGCAGCAGCGGCTCATCGCCGAGGCCAAGAAGGGTATCGTGGTCGAGGGCCGCGACATCATCGAAGTCGTCGCGCCCGACGCCGACGTCAAGGTCTACCTCACCGCCGACCCCGAGGCCCGCGCCGGCAGGCGCGCCGCCGAATTGGGCGTCGGCGCCGAAGAGACCAAGGCCGACATCACGCGGCGCGACGGGGCGGACTCGAAGACGACCAAGCCGCTGGAGGCGCCCGAAGGCGCCACGGTGATCGACTCCACCGAGCTGCCGGTGGTCGAGGTCGTCGCGAAGATCTTGGCATTGCTGAACAACAGGGACATTGATGACTGACGAAGCGACCTGGGCCGAACTCGACGAAGTCGAGCGGGGCCCGGTCCCGACGGTCGCCGTGGTCGGCCGCCCGAACGTGGGCAAGTCGACGCTGGTGAACCGCATCCTCGGCCGCAGGGCCGCCGTGGTCCAGGACGAACCGGGCGTCACCCGCGACCGGATCGCCTACGACGCCGAATGGGCCGGCCGGGACTTCAGCCTGGTCGACACCGGCGGCTGGGACCCCGACGCCGCCGGGATGGCCGCGGCGATCGCCGCCCAGGCCGAACTGGCTATGCGCACCGCCGACGTGGTGGTGTTCGTCGTCGACACCGCCGTCGGAGTGACCGACGCCGACGCCGCGGCCGTGCGCATCCTCCACCGCGCGAAGAAACCGGTCATCCTGGTGGCCAACAAGGTCGACTCGGAGCGCCAGGAGGCCGACACGGCCGACCTGTGGCGGCTCGGGCTCGGCCAGCCCTATCCGGTCTCGGCCCTCCATGGCCGCGGCTCGGGCGACCTGCTCGACCGGATCGTGGGTGCCTTCCCCAAGGAGGTCACCGGTCAGCTCAAGGAGCGCGGCCCTCGCCGGGTGGCGCTGGTGGGCCGCCCGAACGTGGGCAAGTCGAGCCTGCTGAACAAGATCGCCGGCGAGGCGCGCGCCGTGGTCGACAATGTGGCCGGCACCACGGTCGATCCAGTCGACTCGGTGGTCGAACTCGACGACGAGGACTGGATCTTCGTCGACACCGCCGGCCTGCGCAAACGAGTGAAATTCGCCTCCGGCACTGAGTACTACGCGAGCCTGCGCACCGAAGGTGCCCTGGAGGCCGCCGAGGTCGCGATCGTCCTCCTGGACGCCTCCGGGCCGATCACGGAACAGGACCAGCGGGTCCTGACCCAGGTCGTCGAGTCGGGCCGGGCGCTCGTCCTGGCCTTCAACAAATGGGACCTGGTGGACGACGACCGCCGGTACTTCCTCGAGAAGGAGATCGACCGCGAACTCGGGCAGGTCTCCTGGGCCCCGCGCGTCAACATCTCGGCCGTCACCGGCCGCTCGATGGCGAAACTGGCCCCGGCCCTCCGCGAGGCCCTGGCCGGCTGGGACCAGCGAATCCCCACCGGCGAGTTGAACCAGTGGATCAGCGCCCTCCAGTCGGCCCGCCCGCACCCGGTGCGCAGCGGCAAGGCCCCGAAGATCCTCTTCGCGACCCAGGCCGCCACCGAACCGCCGCGCTTCATCCTCTTCACCAACGCGAAGATGGACAAGCAGTACCTCAAGTACATCCAGCGCCGCCTCAGAGAGGACTTCGGCTTCACGGGCACCCCCATCGACCTGGCGGTCAAGCCCCGCGAATCCAAGAAGAAGGGCAAGCGCAAATAAGCGGCCTCACACCGGGGGCCTCGCCTCAGTGCCCCGCGGACGATAGGCTAAAGTTGTCTCCGCCGCCGAACAGCGGCGACAAACGGGCTGTGGCGCAGCTTGGTAGCGCACTTGACTGGGGGTCAAGGGGTCGCAGGTTCAAGTCCTGTCAGCCCGACGTTGTCATCTCTCAGGAGATAGGAAACAGGTCGAACCTGCAAAGGTTCGGCCTGTTTTGCTATGCGGGTCTGGTGGGACCTTTGGGTCGGCCGGCGGGTTGGTAGTCGCGTGCAGGGTCGAAGGTGAGTTCTCTGAGGGTTTCGCCGGTGGTCGCGTTACTGAACGGCCGCTGTAGTACCGGTCTTGAGGCAGGTGGTCCCACCGCGCGTACGGTTCCCCAGAACGGGACCGCGCGCCCGCCACGCGGGCTCTCGGAGCTTCGGCCTCGGGAAGACCTGCGGACCGGGGGCCCGGCTCCGCATCAACGGAACCCGGCCCTCGGCGGTCTCCGAGATCTCAGTGCCCGGTGGCCTCCTGCTCGGGCAGGGCCTGCTCGCGAGCGACCTGATCGACCAGTTCCGCGCCATGCGGTTCCGGTTCCCGCTCGGCGGGGACCGAAGGCGCCTCGGCGAGACCGACGGCGAGGCCGACCGGAGCCCTGCCCGGACCGGCACCATCGGCGAAGTCGTCCTCCCATGGCGCGTGGAGCGGAACCGCCGACCGCCTACCAGGACCGGAGCCCTTCAGGCCCCGTCGGAGGCGCCGCAGCCCTTCCTCGATCACCGACACCTCCTTGCAGAAGGTGAAGCGCACCTCCGGCCTCGGAATCCGGCTGTCGACGTGGAGGGCCTGGTTCGGAACGGCGACGACGCCGCAGCGTTCGGGCAATTCGAGGCAAAACTGCAGGCCGTCCTCGACCCCCAGCTCCTCGGCTCCGGCGGTCACGAACAGCGCCCCCTCGGGCCGGCGGACGGTGAACCCGATGTCGGCCAGACCCTCGACGAGCAGGTCGCGGCGGCGCTGGTAGCCGGCGGCGGACTCACGGTAGTACTCCCCTCCGGCACCCAGCGCGGCGGCCACGCCGAACTGCAGCGGCGTCCCGGAGCAGTAGGTGAGCCACTGCTTCACGGACTTGACCCGTTCGACCAGGTACGACGGGCCGCTCACCCAGCCGACCTTCCACCCGGTCAGCGAGAACGTCTTCCCGGCGGAGCTGATGGTCAGGGTCCGGTCCCAGAGCCCGGGCAGCGTCGCGGGCGGCAGATGCTCGCGGCCGTCGAACGTCAGATGCTCGTACACCTCGTCGGACGCCACGAGCAGGTCGTGCTCGACCGCCACGTCCGCGATCGCCTGCGTTTCGCGGCGGTCGAGGACGGTCCCGGTCGGATTGTGCGGCGTGTTGAGCATCAGTATCCGGGTCCGGTCGGTCACCGATTCGCGGAGCCGCGAGACGTCGAGCCGGAAGTCGGGGGCCTCCAGCCGCACGGGCACCACGACCCCTCCGGCCAGTTCCGCGCTGGCTTTGTACGCGGCGTAGAACGGTTCGAGCACGATGACCTCGTCGCCGGGCTCTATGAAGGCGAGCATCAAGGCTGCGATGGCTTCGGTGGCTCCGGTCGTGACCAGGATTCCGTCCTCGGGGTCGGGAGCGAGGCCGTACCAGAGGCGCTGGTGGTCGGCGATCGCCCGTCGCAGTTCGGGAACGCCGTTCGGCGGCGGGTACTGGTTCCAGCCCTCGCGCATCGCGGCGGCGGCAGCCTCGACCGCCGGCGCGGGCGCCGGATCGTCCGGTAGTCCCTGGCCCAGGTTCACTGCTTGATATCGTTGCGCGAGTTCGGACATCGCCGCGAAGATCGATACCCGGGGCTTGCCTGCCCAATCGGTCGCATTCATTGCTACCCCCTTTCCCATCGTGGCGATAATCGTCGCAGTTTTGCCGGGTCAGGGCCGGGCTTCGCGCAACTTGCGACCGCGCGACCGGAGACGTCCGGAGCGGCCGCCATCGGGTGCTGGGCGTCCCGGCGCACTGTTCACGCGGCTTTCGCCTGCGGTCGGAACGCTTTGCGGTAGGTGCCCGGTGTGACGCCGAGGAGCTTCCCGAACTGCGAGCGGAAGTTGCCGGTCGTGGGGAATCCGGTCTGTGCGGCGATCCGATCCACGGTGTGGTCGGTGGTCTCCAGCAGCTCTTGCACCAGACGGATGCGCCCGCCGGACACCCACTGCATGGGACTCTGCCTCACCTCGTCTTTGAACCGGCGGGTCAGGGTTCACGCGCTCATGCCCGCCGCGTCGGTGATGTTGGCCAGCGCGAGGTAGCGGTGCGCGCTCGTCTCGATCCACGCGGGCGGCATCTGCCGCGACTGCTGTTCCGTAGTCGCGCTGGACGAGGTGCAGGCACGGCTCGAGGCCGGAGGCGGCGCCCGCGGAGGTGAGGATGCCGCACCCGGCTACGTGCCGGTCCCCGGAGCCCCGCGTGACCGACGAGCGCGTTTGTGCAGTTCGGAGAGCTACTGTCACTGCGAGACCCCAAGTCGTCAAGGATTTCTGTCAAATCGACGGGCCGATCTTGGGAGCGGGGGCGCGGGTTCAAGTCCTGTCGTCCCGACATAATTCGCAGGCCAGAGTCTTATGCTCTGGCCTGCTTTTCTGTTGCCGTCGCAGGTGATGTCGTGGGTTAGCGGCCTTCGGTGCGGCCGGCCCAGATGCCGCGGCTGTGGGCGAGGTGTTTGCGCATGAGTTCGGTGGCCCGTTCGGCGTCGCCGGATTCGATCGCGTCGACGATGGCGATGTGCTCCTCGCCGGAGCTCGTCAGTTCGCCCTGGTCGGCCAGTTTCTGGAGGCCCTGCATGCGGGCCTGGTCGCGCAGTTGGGCGACCATGGTCGTCAGGCGGCGGTTGCCCAGGAGGTCGAGCAGGCCGAGGTGGAATTGCCGGTCGAGTTCGAGGAAGGCGTTCAGGTCGCCTTCGCGTGCGGCGTCGGTGATCTGGTCGGCGAGCTCGCGGAACCGGGGGATCGGCGCGCCGTCGAGTGCCTCGGCGACCTCGGCCATCGCGGGCGCCTCCAGCATCGTGCGGACGCGGAAGATCTCGTCGAGGTCGTGGTCGGTGAGTTCCGGAACCCGGAATCCGCGGTTGCGGATGATCTCGACCATGCCGATGTTGGCCAGGTCCATGACCGCCTCGCGCACCGGCGTGACCGACACTCCGAGCTCCGAGGCCATGTTGATGACGCTCTCGACATACCCCGGTTCTATCTGGCCCAGCACGATCTGGGTCCGGATCGCCTCCCGTGCCTGCTCGCGGAGGCTGACCGACTTGAGTTGGCGGCCGGGGGTGGGGATCGCGGAATGAGATTTGGTCACACCTAATGCATAACATGGAAGATTCGGCCCCGCAACGACTTGTCGGCGCGGCGTAAGGTGTAATACCCTACTCTTCTGTCAATGATCGAGAGCGACCGGAGAGCGGGGACGAAGATGGCGGTGCACACCGTGGTCATCGGCGCCGGGGTGATCGGGCTGGCGACCGCGTACCGGCTGGCGCGCGCCGGCGCGGCGGTCACCGTCGTCGACGCGTCCGACGGCGAGACCGGCGCTTCCGTCCACAATGCGGGCTGGGTGACGCCGATCCTCTCGGCACCGGTCCCGGCGCCCGGCATGGTCGGCAAGGCGCTGCGGTGGATGCTCCGCAGGGACAGCCCCCTGCGCGTCCGCCCGGTCCCGCGACCGGAGCACGTCCGCTTCATGGTCGCGATGCTGCGGCACTGCAACGTGCGGGACTTCAACCGGGGCCTGCTGGCGCTCATGCGCCTCAACGAGCGCACCATCGAGCTGCTCGACCGGTACGAACAGGACGGCGTGCGGTTCGAGTCCCACAGCCCGGGCCAGCTCATGGCCTTCCACGCCTTCGAGACCCGGCGGGAGTACCAGCACGCGATGGCGCCGCTGGAGCGCATCGGCCACACCGCCGAGCAGCTCACCGGCGACGAGCTGCGGGATCTCGAACCGGCACTCGGGGGACACGCGCGGGCCGGGCTGCTGTGCCCGCGCGAACGCCACCTCGACCCGGTGAGCCTGGTCAAGGGCCTGAAGGACCGCTGCCGCGACCTCGGCGTCCGATTCGTGTTCGACAGCCCGGTGGAGGCCGTCACGTTCCGCGGCACCGAGGCGGTCTCGGTCCTGGCCGGGGGAGCGGCGATCGACGGCGACCGCTTCGTGCTCGCGGTCGGCGCCCGCACCGGCCGACTCGCGCGGCTCGCGGGCTTCGCCCTGCCCGTCCAGCCGGGCAAGGGCTACGGCTTCGACGACACCAGCGGTGCGGCGGGACTGCGCCACTCGGTGTATCTCGGTGAGGCCAAGGTGGCGGTCACGCCGCTGTCGGACCGCCTGCGGTTCGCCGGCACGATGGAGTTCGGCAGCTGGGGCGACGGGATCGACCGACACCGCCTCGGCGGGATCGTCCGGTCGGCCCGCGAGTTCCTCCCCGAGTTCCCCGCCGATGCGCCGAGGGCGGCTTGGAGCGGTCTGCGCCCGATGACCCCCGATGGACTGCCGGTCATCGGGCGCCTGCCGGGCCGCGACAACGTGTTCGTCGCCGGCGGCCACGGCATGTTCGGCGTCACGCTCTCTCCGGTCACGGCCGAGATCATCGCCGCGCAGATCGAAGGCGGCAAGGCCGCCGAGGACGTCGCCGCCGTCGCAGAGCCGTTCACGCCGCTGCGCTTCGCTCCGAAGCGCCCATGACGAGAGGAGGGCCCCGGAGGACACCGGACGTGTCCCCCGGGGCCCTCCGGTGAGCCCGGCCGGGACCGCTATTGCCCGTTGGACAGTGTCCTGGCGGCGAGCAACCTGGCGATCGCCCAGTCCTGGACGGCGATGCCCACCGTCTTGAACACGGTCCGCGCCTTCGGCCGGGGCGGGTCGGAGATGGCCTGACCGAGTTCGATCAGGTCCTCCTTGCTGACGGACGCGGAACCCAAGGCGTGCAGGATCTCACCCGACTCCTCCAGGACGGCGTCCAGCTCGTCGACGACCACCGTCGCGTCGGCCAGGAGTTCGTCGGGGAGTTCGCGCATCGTCGGCCGGAAGGCGCCGATGGCGTTGACGTGCACCCGTTCGGGCAGCGCGTCGAGGGAGAACAGCGGCGTGCGCGCCGAGGTCGCGCAGGAGACGATGTCCGCCTCGGCCACCGAGGCCGCGGTGTCGTCGCTCGTGGCGGCCTCCACGCCGTCCAGGTCGGGCCGCAGCGTCTCCAGCAGCCGCTCGGCACGCTCCCGGTCGAGGTCGACGACGACCAGGCGCCGCAGCGGCCGCACGGTGTGGACCGCGCGGAACTGGTCGGCCGCCTGGCCGCCGGCGCCGATCAGGGTGAGGCTGTCGGCACCGTCAGCGGCGAGCAGGTCGGTGGCGGCGCCGACGATCGCGCCGGTCCGCAGCGCGGTGATACTGGCGGCGTCGGCGACGACCTGCTCGACTCGTCCGGACTCGGCCCAGGCGACGGTGCCGGTGATCGCCGGGACGCGGTCGAAGTTCACGCTGACCGTCTTGACGATCACCGACGAGGTCGGCCGGTGATGGACCGGCATGACCAGGAAGCCGCCGTCGCGCAGCACGGTGCGCGGGGGCTGCTCGAACTCGCCCGCGGCAAGCGAGGCGAACGCCTCGCGGACGGCGTCGATGGCCTCCCGCATCGGCACGGCCGCGCGGACCTCCGCGCCCGTCAATACCTGCGTCGTCATTTCGTCCTCTCTCGGGTGGTGGGTCCGGACTGGGAGGTCCGGTGCGCTTCCGGCCCTAGGACTCGGTGTCCTGGGTGTGGTTCTGCTCCTTGCGCCAGGCGACGATGCTCAGCCAAGCGACGGCCAGCACGGTTCCTCCGAAGAGGACGGCGGTCCAGATGAGGGTCTCGGCGTCCACGGGTCAGACCTCCTCTCGCTGCTGGTCGGATGCGGGAGCGCCCGCGTCGGCGGTGATCGGCCCGCGAGCGGTCTTGCGGGCGAGGTAGTTGTTGAGCAGCAGCATCACGACGGCCACGGCGCCCCACTGGAGGAGCATCGTGCCCAGGCTCCAGGTCTGGATCGGGTCGTACCAGGTCTCGGACGGGGAGGTCACGGCCAGGTGGATGAACCAGCCGAACACGACGGTGAACAGCACCGGGAACAGTCCGATGAGGGCCTTCCACCACGTCCCGACCCGGAAGTCGCTGGTGATGTCGAGATCGCTCCGGGCGCGTTCGAGGCCGTACTTCATCATGGCTATGGCCGCGAACAGGCCGCTGATGAGCAGCCCCACGCCCCAGACGCCGTCCTGGTTGGTCAGGACGTCCACGTCGATCGCGGAGGGGACGCCGCCGATGAAGGTGATCACGACCATCGTGATCACGGCGGTCCTGCGGCTCACGCCGAAGTCGATCACGTTGCGCACCGCCAGCTCCATCATCGAGATCAGGCTGGACAGGCCGGCGAGGACGAGGGCGAGGAAGAACAGCGGCGCGAGGAACCAGGTCCCGCCCGGCGTCTGCCCGAACAGTGAGGCGAGGTAGACGAACATCAGCCCCTGGTCCCCGGCCTCGACCGCCTCCGTGGCGTACTGCGGCGACTGCACCGCGAAGACGGTGCAGATGACCGCGATCCCGGCCAGCAGCGATGCCAGGTGGTTCCAGCTGATCACGATCGCCGAGTTGAGCGCGAAGTCCTCCTTCTTGCGCATGTAGACCGAGTAGGTGAGATAGAGGCCCCAGCCCGCGCCGGTCGAGAATGCCATCTGGACGAACGCGCCCAGCCACATCCGGCCGTCGCCGAACCCGCTCCAGTCGGGCACGAACAGGTAGCGGAGCCCTTCGCCCGCCCCCGGCAGCATGACCGCGCGGACGGCGAGCATCACCAGGATCACGAACAGCGCCGGCACCGTGATGTTCAGGACCGCCTGCAGGCCGCCCTTCAGACCGCGGATGACCACCAGGCCGACCAGGACCACCGTGAGGGCGTGGAACGCGAGGGTCTGGGAGGGGTTGGAGACGAAGCCGTCCCACAGCTGCTGGGTCTGCTGGCTGTCGATGTCCGCGGTGAACCGGCCGCTGATCGCGTAGAAGAAGTAGCGGATCGCCCAGCCGCAGACCACGGCGTAGTAGAAGAGGATGCCGGTGGTCACGACCGCCATGAAGCCGCCCATCCAGGCGAACTTGCGGCCCATGAAGTCGCGGAACGCGCCGATCGTGCCGAGGCGGGCCTTCGATCCGAGCAGGGACTCGGACATCAGCAGCGGAATCGCCCAGACCAGGTTGGCGAGCACCAGGGCGAGGATGAACGTGCCGCCGCCTCCCGCGCCGACGTCGCGCGGGAACCGCCAGATGTTGCCGGTGCCCACCGCCATCCCGATGGCGGCGGCGATGAACGCGAAGCGGCTGGAGAACACCTCTCGCGCCACGCCGGTCGTCTTGCTTGCCATGAAGGGTTCACTCCATTCGATAGAGGGGCTACCCCGCCCGGGCGAGCGGGCAGCACCTCCGTGGCCGACGGTTTCGAATCACGAGAGACGCACAACACCCTAGGCGTGATGCGTAATACCTTACACTTAACTCTGGGATCGGCAAGTGATCGAATGGAGGAAGTTCGCGGCCGCCCCGCTCGAGCGGGGCCATGCGCGGTCGGGGTTTCAGGCGCCGATGTGGAAGGTGGCGTCGGCTCGTCCGGTGGCGTCGTCGATCGGGTCGATGCGCAGCACGTAGTTCGAGTGCCGGAGGTATCGGTCGGGGAAGTTCTGCGACCGGAAGGAGGTCCAGGAGCCGTCGGCGAGGCCGGGCTCCTGGTGAAAGGTCGCGTCGGCGGCGAAGAGGTCCGAGCCGTCCTGCTCCTCCAGGCGCAGCTCGAAACCGGAGTGCCGCAGGTACCGACCGCTGTGGTTGTACGACTCGAACGAGACACCGGACCCGGTCAGGCCGGGGACGATCCGCCACTGCTGGTCGGCCGGGGGCTCCATCGGGTACGGGTCGATGCGAGCGATGCCGTCGGCGTGCCGGACGAAGCGGTCGGGGAAGTTGTAGGACTTCAAGCGGTTCCACT
>NZ_JAELXW010000140.1 GCF_016428645.1 Glycomyces salinus
CGCCCGGTTGAACCTTTACCCGGAGTAACCCGGCCGCGACAGTGTGTCCGGCATATCTCCTGCCTCGTTGTCGGCTGTGACTCCTTGCGCAACCGCCGCTCTGGTAGGCATCGCCGTGGCTTGACGGTGCTGCCCGCCCTCGGCTAAGGAAGTTCGGGTTTTCGGGCGTGGAGGCGTTCGATCAGACCCGCCTTGAAGCGGTCGCGTTCGACGATCTCCAGCCCGGCCGCCTCGACGTGGAGGAGCGGGCGGCGGCGGAAGTGCTCGCCTCCCATCGGGACCGAGCCGATCTCGATCACCCGCTGGAGCGAGCGCAGCCACCAGGCCGCGCCGATCACGTGGTCGGCCAGCAGCAGCCGCCCGCCCGGGCGCAGGACGCGCACCATTTCGGCGACGGCCTTCTCGTCGTCGGGAACCGCGCACAGCGAGAACGTGCAGACCACTGAGTCGAAGGAGTCGTCGCCGAAGTCGAGGCGCTGGGCGTCGCCGGTGCGCAGCTCGGCGTCGAGCCCCAGTTCGCCGGACCGCCGCTTGGCTCCGGCGAGCATGCCCGCGCTCAAGTCGAGGCCGACCAACTCGACGCCCTCGGGGTAGTGCTCCAGGTTCAGTCCGGTGCCGATCGCGACCTCCAGGGTCCGGCCCCGGGCCCGCCCACAGATCCAGCTCCGGGTGTCCGCGAAGAGCCAGCGCTCTGAGCGCACCATGCTCCTGTCGTAGCCGATCGAGTACCTGTCCCAATGGCGTCGCAGGTCGTCGAGGTTCCTGATCCTTCCCATGAGCACGTGCCCTTCCGCGAGGCTCCGGTTCCCGACCGAGCCTACTGGTCATCGGTCCTGAACGGACGCCTCGGCCGCGACACGACTGCGACACGGACACGACCGCTTCCTGACACGGGCGCGGAACCCTCGGGCCATGACGCGAGCGCAACCGGCCCAGGCCGGCACGACCATCCCCCGACCCGCCCCGTACCTGCCCGCGCTGGACGGACTGCGCGGGGCCGCCATCGCCGGGGTCCTGCTGTTCCACACCGGGCACCTGCCCGGCGGCTTCCTCGGCGTGGACCTGTTCTTCGCCCTCTCCGGCTACCTCATCACCGACCTGCTGCTGCGGGAGGCCGAGCGGACCGGCACGGTGTCCCTGGTCGACTTCTGGGGCAGGCGCGTCCGGCGGCTGCTGCCCGCGCTGGCGGCGATGCTGGCCGCCGTCGCCGCCCTGACGTGGGCGGTCGCACCGCCGGAGACGGTGCGCACGACGCTCTCGGACGGACCGTGGGTGCAGGCCAACCTGATCAACTGGCACCTGCTGGCCGAGTCGGCCGGGTATTGGGACCGGTTCGGACCCGACCGGGTGTTCGAGCACCTGTGGAGCGTCGCCGTCGAGGAGCAGTTCTACCTGGTGTGGCCGCTCATCGTGCTGGCCCTGGCGCTGCTGGGGCGGCGCGTCCACGCCGCCGTGGCCGTGACCGCCGTGCTGGCATCGGCAGCGTCCCTGGCGCTGATGGTCTCGATGTTCAGTGAGGCGGACCCGACGAGGGTATACATCGGCACCGACACTCGGGCGTTCTCACTGCTCCTGGGCGCGGCGGTCGCCACCCGGCCGGTCCGCGCCGCCCTGACCCGAATCCCGGCCCGGTGGGCCGGCGCGGCCGCGTCGCTCCTGGTGGCCGCTCTCGCCGCGGCCTGGGTGCTGGCCGACGGAGTGGCCTCGCCGTGGCTGTTCAACGGCGGCTTGGCCGCGCACTCGCTGGCCTCGGCGCTGCTGATCGGCCTGTGCGCGAACGCGCCGCGCACACCGGCGGCCCGCGCGCTGGCGTGGCGGCCGCTGCGCGGCCTCGGGCTGGTCTCCTACGGCCTCTACCTGTGGCACTGGCCGGTGATCGTCCTGCTCTCACCCGAGCGGACCGGGCTCGACGGCCTCGCGTGGACCGGGTTCGTGTGCGCGGTGTCGATCTGGCTGGCGGTGCTGTCGAAGTACCTGGTCGAGGACCCGATCCGCTTCCGCGCCGACTGGGCCCGAGGCAGAAGCGGCCTCATCGCGTTCGCGGCGGCCATGGCGGCCCTGGCCGTGATGTGGTTCGCGCTGCCCGACCCGGCCCCGCCCGCGATCGACCTGACCGAGCTGGACTGATCACCCGGTCAGCGGGCAGGACCGCTCCACCTTGGACTCCGCGGTGGTCTGCGTGAACTGGAGGACCGCGGTCGTGTCCGTCGATCCTCCGCTCTGGACGTGGACGCCGAGCGCGGTGCACACGATCTGGTCGATGCCGGTCCTGGTGAGTTCGTCGAACGCCAGCGGGACCCGCAGTTCGATCCGGTCGGGCCGGGCGGTCACCACGACCTGGCGCGGCGCCTCCTCCGGGATGTCGGTGCTCAACTCCGAGTGGCCGGGCCCGGTGAACAGCAGTGACAGCGCCTCGGAGATGGAGCCGAGTCGGTCGGTCTCGCGCAGCTGCGGCACCAGACCGCCCTCGGCGTCGACGAAGTAGAGGGTCACCCCGGAGGCGACGCCGGTGGGCGCCCGGCCGCCGTCGGCCACCTCCGAGGGCTGGACGCCGCAGCCGGCGAGGGCGAGCAGCAGCAGCGCCGCCGTCCAGATCCGTCTCATCGGTCCTCCGCCTCGCGCGGCAGGAGCAGGGTGAACCGCGCCCCGCCGCCGGGCGCGTCGGCGGCGGTGATGTCGCCGCCGTGGACCCGCGCGTTCTCCAGCGCGATCGCGAGGCCGAGCCCGCTGCCGGGGGTGCGGGAGCGGGCGGCGTCGGCCTTGTAGAAGCGGTCGAACACGTGCGGAAGGACCTCCTCGTCCAGTCCGGGCCCGGAGTCGGCGACCTCGATCGACACGCGGTCGCCGCTCTCGGCGACGCGCACCCGCACGGGCGGGGCGCCGTGGCGCAGCGCGTTGCCGACCAGGTTGGCGACCATGACGTCCAGGCGGCGCCGGTCGGCGCGCAGCCGCACCAGGCCGGGCGCGTCCACCTCGACCCGGTCGGTCCAGCCGCGGGCGCGCAGGCAGTCCCGGACGGCCGCTGCCGCGTCGACCTCCTCGAAGCGCGGCCTCGCGGTCCCGGCGTCGAAACGGGAGACCTCCATCAGGTCCTCGACGAGCCTGACCAGCCGGTGAGTCTCGGTGACCGCCATCCGCGCGGACTCGCGGGCCTCGTCGTCCATCCGCTCGGCGGCGTCGCCGAGCACCTCGGCGACCGCGGTGAGCGTGCTCAGCGGGGTGCGCAGCTCGTGGGAGACGTCGGCGGCGAACCTTCTGGCGTCGGCCTGCATCCGCCGCATCGCCGCCATCGACGACTGCACCGAGGCGGCCATCTCGTTGATCGTCCCGGTCAGCTCGGCCAGCTCGTCCGAGCCCTTCGTCGGGGACCTGGCGTCGAGGTCCCCGGCGGCGAGGCGGCGCGCGGTGTCGCGCAGCCGCCGCACCGGCCGCAGGACGCCGCCGGCGGCGGCCAGCGCCAGCAGCACCGCCACCGGCAGCGCCAGCAGGGCCGTGCCGACCGCGGACCTGGTGAGGTCGTCGAGGCGCTCCTGGACGCCGGTGAGGTCGTGCGCGGAGTACACCTCGATGCCCGAGGCCGCGCTCGTCCCGTCCGGGGATGTGAACATGACCGGGGTGCCGACCAGCAGCCACGGCGTGGAGTCGGCCTCGACCCGCTGCGTGGCCAGGCGGGCGTTCACGCGGACGGCGGTCCGCAGGTCGTCGGTCACCAGGTCGGCGACGGTCCAGTCGCCCGACCGCAGGTCGCCGTAGGTCACCAGCGTGTCCGCGCCCACCGCCGCCCGCAGCCGGTCGAGTCCGGCCTGGTCGGGCGGGTACTCCAGTTGCGGGGCGATCCCCTCGATCTGAGCGGCGGTGGTCTCGGTGGCGTACCGCTCGGTCTCGGAGACGATCGCGCCGCTCGCGGCCCCGGCTCCGGCCCAGGCCGCCGCGGCCGCGCCGAGCGCGGTCACCAGCGCGAACGCGACGATCAGGCGGGCCCGCAGCCCGCGCGGCCACCAGCGGCGGATCATGCCGGTCCGAACCGGTAGCCGAACCCGCGGACGGTCTGGACGTATTCGGGGCTCGCCGGGTCGGCCTCGATCTTGGCACGCAGCCGCTGCACGCAGTTGTCGACCAGCCGGGAGTCGCCGAGGTAGTCGTGCTCCCAGACCTCTTCGAGGAGCTGCTGGCGGCTGAAGACGCGCCCCGGCGCCCGCGAGAGCGTCAGCAGCAGCCGCAGCTCGGTCGGCGTCAGCGCGATCGGTTCGCCGCGCAGCGACACCGCCAGCGATGCGGTGTCGATGCGCAGGTCCCGGTGCTCCCGGACCCCGTCGGGGGTGCCGACGCTGCGGCGCAGCACCGCGCGGACGCGCGCGTCGAGCACGGTCGGCTGGGCCGGCTTGACCACGTAGTCGTCCGCGCCGGCCTCCAGGCCCGCCACCACGTCGAAGTCGTCGCCGCGCGCGGTCAGGATGATCACCGGGACCTCGCTGGAGGCGCGGATGCGGCGGCACACCTCCAGGCCGTCGACGCCCGGCAGCATCAGGTCGAGCACCACCAGGTCGGGCACGGTCGAGCGGAACCGCCGCAGCCCGTCCTCGCCGGTCTCGGCCGCCTCGACCTCGTGCCCGTGCCTGCCGAGCGCGAGCTGGAGCCCGCGCCGCACCATCGGGTCGTCCTCGATGAGCAGAATCGCCGCCACTCGCCCAGCCTAGGAGACTCCGGCGGCGAACCGGACTCCTCGACCGAGGCTGCGACACGATCGCGACATCGCCGCGGAGGGGACGGGACACGGGCGCGGCACCGTCGAGCCCATGAGAACGAAGCGAAAACTCATCCCGGCCCTGGCCGGCCTGATCCTGATCGCCTCGGCCTGCACCGAGCAGTCCGAATCCGGCGGCGACCTCGGCGGGAACGGCCTGTCCAAGGTGCTCCTCCTCGGCGACTCTGTCGCCGCCGGTCAGGCCGTGCCCATGCGGCACGCCTTCGCCGCCGGCGACGTCCCGTTCGAGTCGCTCGCCTCCGAAGGCGGCGGCAACGTCGTCGGTCCCTTCTCGGAGGAGCAGTGGGAGGAACTTCCCGACCAGATCGCCTCGGCCGAGCCCGAAGTGGTCGTCTACCAGATCACCACCTACGACTGGGGCGGCGAGGACGAGCAGCGCTCCGGCTACGAGCGGCTGCTGGAGACGGTCGCCGACTCCGGCGCGGAACTGGTCTTCGTCACCGCCCCGCCGATCGAGCCCGACGAGTTCTACGAGCCGCACATGGACGAACTGGAGCGCGCCCCCGAGGTCGCCGCCGAGGTCGCCGAGTCCTCGGACGAGGCCCACCTGCTCGACGCCTCCGAGGTGTGGGGCGAGGAGTACCGGGCCGATCGCGACGGAGTACCGGACCGCAGCGAGGACGGCATCCACACCTGCCCGCAGGGCGCGGCCAGGTTCACCGACTGGCTGCTCGGGGAGCTGTCCGGGCTCTACCCCGAGTTCGAGCCCGCGCCCGCCGAGGACTGGGCCGACGACGGCTGGTCGGGCGACGAGCACTTCGTCGGCTGCTGACGCGCGCGCGGCCGCGCCGGTCCGCTCGGACCGGCGCGACCCGCGTGTTCGCTCAGTTCTCGGCGCGGACGACGACCACCGGGCAGGACGCGTGGTGGACGACCTGCTGGCTCACCGATCCGATCAGCGCCCCGACGAATCCGCCGTGGCCCCGGTTGCCGACCACCAGGAGGTCGGCGTCCTTGGACTCCTCGATGAGCGCCTTCGCGGGGTGCGCTTCGACCAGCCGCCGGTTGACCGGGATGTCCTTGAACCGGGCCTCCCCGGCCACGGCGTCCATGGCCTCGGTCATCGCGTTCTCGGCGGTCTCGGCGAGTTGGTCGCCCGGCAGCGTCATCGCCGCCGTGCCGTACATCGCCGGTATCTGCCAGGCGTGCACCGCCTCGACTTCGGCGCCGGTCAGCTCGGCTTGGCGCAGGGCCCACCGCAGGGCCCGCGCCGAAGCGGGCGAGCCGTCGACGCCGACCACGATCTTGCCTTTCGCCCCGTTCGCCATGGGCTTCTCCTTTCGATCGCTCTACGGACGAGTCTCCGCTTCGGATCGATGCCGCGGCAGGGACGAACGTCCCCTCGCCGCCGGATCGAAGGCCTTGAGTCCATGCTTGCACTTCGGCGGCCCCGATGTGGGAAAGCCGGCCCGCCGCGGGAGGAGATGTGTCTCGGCGGGCCGGCCGCATGCGGGAGGGGTCAGGGGGTCTCGAAGAAGTACCGCGAGCGGGCGGGGCGGACTCCCGGCAGTCCGGCGGGGGTGCATCGCGTCCGTCCCGCCCAGCCCTCGTCGCGACCCTATGCGGCCGGACTTGTCGCTCAGTTGCCGTGGAATTGCCGTTGCGGGCACCCGATAGGATTTGCGAGGCTAACCTGCGTTTTCGGGGATTTCCGGAGGAGTGCCGCCGCGTGGCCGAACAGTTCGATTTCAGGGCGCTGGGCCCGCTGGAAATCCGCCTCGGCGACCGGCGGGGCCCTCACCTCGCGCCCATACGCCGCCGCCTGCTGGCGGTG
Source organism: Glycomyces salinus (assembly GCF_016428645.1). Taxonomy (GTDB): domain Bacteria; phylum Actinomycetota; class Actinomycetes; order Mycobacteriales; family Micromonosporaceae; genus Glycomyces; species Glycomyces salinus. The sequence continues at coordinate 6,540 of NZ_JAELXW010000140.1, forward strand.
CTGCTGTCCCGTGCGGGCCGCCAGGTCACCGTCGACGAACTGTCCGACGCCGTCTGGTCCGGTGCGCCCCCGCGCAGCGCCGCGAGCACGCTCCTGGTGCACGTCCACCGGCTGCGGCAGGCCCTGGGCGATCCCGAGCGCATCCGCCGCGACCCGGGCGGCTACCGGATCGCCGTCACCGCCGACGAGTTCGACGTGCTGCGGTTCGACGAGCTGTTCAAGCGCGCCCGCTCCCAGCGGGCCGACCAGCAGCCCTCGGCGGCGGCCGAATCCCTCGAACGCGCCCTGGACCTGTGGCGCGGCGAACCCTACGCCGACATCGAGCCGTCCCGGCAGATCACCGCCGCGATCGAACGGCTCACCGAGCAGCGCCTGATCGCCAGGCAGGCGCTCCAAGAGTCGTTCCTGGACTCGGGCCGGCACCACGAGGCCATCGCTCCGCTGGCCGAGCTGGTCGAGGCGCACCCGTACGTCGAGCGGATCAGTGTCCTGCTCATGCTGGCGCTATACCGCGCCGGACGGCAGGCCGAGGCGCTCGAGGTGTACCGCGTGCGGCGCGCGGCGATGGTCGACACGCTCGGGGTCGAGCCGGGCAGTCTGCTGCGGCGCGTCCACGAGGCCGTGCTGCGCTCCGACGACCGGTTGGAGGACGTCGCGACCGCGACCCTGGACCGCAGGTGGGAGCCGGTGTCCGCACCGGCGGTCGAGGCGGAGGCGCCAGTGGCGGTCCCGCGCGAGCTGCCCCGCGCCCCCGACCGGCTCGTCGGCCGCGACGCCGAACTGGGGGCCCTGGACCGGTTGGCCGAGTCCGGTCCCGCGCCGCTGGCCCTGATCACCGGCATGGGCGGGGTCGGCAAGACCGCCATGGCCCTCCACTGGGCCCACCGCTGGGCCGACCGGTTCCCCGACGGCCAGCTGTTCCTCGACCTGCGCGGGGACGACGCGGAAACGGCGCTGCGGCCGATCGACGCGCTCAAGGCGCTGCTGTCGTCCCTCGGCGTGCCCGCCGCGGGCATCCCCGTCGGCGCCGACCAGGCCGCCGCCCGCTTCCGCACCCGCACCGGCGACCGCCGGATGCTCGTCGTCCTCGACAACGCCGCCGCGCCCGAGCAGGTCCGGCCCCTGCTGCCGGGCGGGCCCGGCTGCCTGGTGCTGGTCACCAGCCGCCACCGCCTGGCCGGGCTGACCGTCCGCGACGGCGGCACCCGCCTGCCCCTCGGCCCGCTCTCCCACGACGACGCCCGGGGCCTGGTAGCGGACCTCCTCGACGTCCCCGCCGAGGCCGCCGACGAACTGGCCGATCTGTGCGGCGGGCTCCCGCTGGCCCTGCGCATCGCCGCCGCCGACCTCGCCGACCGGCCCGAGCTCGACATCGCCGCGTACTCCAAACGACTGGCCGCGAGCGACCGGCTCTCCTCGCTCCAGCTCGACGGCGCCGACGCGGCCGTCCGAGCGGTCTTCGACTCCGCCTACGAGGCCGTGCCCGAGGCGGCGCGGCGCCTGTTCCGCCTGCTCGGCACCGTCCCCGGCCCGGACATCGCCGCGGCCGCGGCCGCGCGGCTGGCCGACACCGGCGCCGAGGACACCGACCGGAACCTGGAGCGCCTGGTCGCCGCCCACCTGGTCGAACGCCACCGGCCCGGCCGCTACCGGCTGCACGACCTGCTGCGCATCTACGCCGCCGAGCGCGCCGCGGCCGAAGACCCCGAGCCCGAGCGCGACGCGGCGACCGCGCGCCTGCTCGGGTGGTATATGGGCGGAGTCGACGCCGGTCATCGGCAGCTGTACCGGACCTTCACCCGCCTTCCGCCCGAGGACACCGCGGCACGTCTTGACCTGGACTCCGACGAAGCCGCCGCCTGGATGGAGGCCGAGCACGCCAACCTGGTCGCGGCCGTGGTCCATGCCGCCGAACACGGTCCGCGCCGGATCGCCTGGCTGCTCAACGATGCTCTGCGCGGCTATATGTGGATCGGGGGCCACGGCATCGACGCCCTCAGAACGGGCCGCGCGGCGGCGGACGCCGCGCGCGCCGAAGGAGACCTGGTGGGCGAGGCCGTATCCGAGCTGAGCCTGACCACGGCGATGTTGCAGCGCAACAGGTCGGAGGAGGCGTTGGCGCACGGTCGGCGCGCGGCCGAGGTCGCGGCGAAGGCCGATCACCTGCCCTGCCTCGCCGCCGCCGAGCAGAACGTCGCGTACGCCTGCTTCAGCATGGGGAGGCTCGACGAGGCGATCGCCCACGGGGAGGCGGCACTGCGCACCGATCTGAAACTCGGCCGCTCCCACGGCCAGATCGCCGACCTTATGGCCCTCGCCCTCGCCTACCGCCATCGCGGCGACCTCGACGCGGCCATCGACCGCTTCGGGCGGGCGCTGGAGCTCGTCGCCGAGACCGGCAGGTTCACCTACGAGACGGACATGTACGCCCACCTCGCCGCCATTCACAGCGCCCGCGGCGATCTCGACCAAGCCCAGTCTTACCTGGACAGAGTGTTCGAGGCGCATCGCCGATCGCACGGCGTCGCCAACGCCGACCATGACCATTCGATGGCCTCCGTCGTCCACCTCGACGCCGGACGCGTCGATCTCGCCCTCGAACACGCGGTTCAGGCCGTCGAGCGCGCGGAGGGATCCTCCGGGCCCCTGGGCGAATCGATCGCGCTGACCGCGCTCGGCGCGGCCCGGGACGCCCGCGGAGAGCATCGCGAGGCGCTCGCCTGCTTCGACCGTGCCATCGAGCTGGCCAGGAACGACGGCATCTACTACTGCACAGAGGCGACCCTCGGCCGCGCCGCCGCTCACCTGCACCTCGGCGAGACCGAGTCGGCCCGCCGCGACGCCGAGTCGGCCCTGGAGACCGCCCTCGAATGTGGCTTCGCGCTCCTCGAAGCGCGCGCCCGCGGACTGCTGGCATCGATGTGACCGAGTCGCCGAGCCCGCGGCAATTCGACGGCAAGTGTTCGGAAAGCGCCCGCTCATACCCTTGTGGCCACCAATGAGGAAGGGGCCCATATGAGCGGCATCAGTATCGATCCTGAAGAGCTGGACGCCGCCGCGTCCACCATCCGGCAATCGGCGTCCAAAGTCCAGGAGTTGGCCGAGTATGCCAGAGACGCCGACCCCGATGTCTGGGCGTGGGGCCTTCCGGCGACCATGCTGGCCGCACCGTTCTACATCGGGCTCGTCGAGCAGCTCCACCAGCAGTTCGAAGGCGCCGTTCAGACCGTCGAGGGCTTCGCGAAGATGATCGAGGACTGCGCCGAGGAGGCCCGCCGGGGAGACGACGGCAACGTCCAGCTCTTCCTCGACCTGGAGGGCGAACTGGACGGGGACTACAGCGGTGAGTGACGGCGAACTCGACTGGCAGCAGGACGCCAAGACGCAGGACGACGTCGACCTCTCCCCCGGCGCCTGGGCTCCCGACCTCAAAGGGGTCGTGACCGGACTGACCAACGCCTCCCTCGGTTTCACGGGGATGAACAACCACAAGGCGCTCAACGGCATCAGCAACTCCGTCGACGAGATCGACGACCTCGCCGACTGGCCCGCGATGGTCATGGCCGTGGACTCGATCATCGAGAAGTCCAACGCGGCGCACGCCGCGATCGAGAAGTTCGAGCAGGGCGGAAGCAACCACTGGGGCGATCCGCTTCAAATGCTGGCGGGGACCCTCGTGGACTTCGTGATCGATCTGTGCGCGCCGCTGAAGGACATACTCGGCCTGGTCACCGGCAACGAAGGGCGTATGAAGGGCTACGTCGAGATGTGGCTGACGGTGGTGCAGGGCGGCATGGAGACCGGCTCGTACATCGCCGAGACCGGCGCCGAGGCGCTGCGGGACTGGCAGGGCCGGGACGCCGACGCCGCCCGTCAGCGCGTCGATGAGATCGGCAGGTCGATCACCGTCATGTCCATGTGGGGCATAGCGATCTCGATCGCGCTGCGCGGCATGGCATGGCTCGCAAAGAAATGCGAGGACAAGGTCAAGGACCTACTCGCTACGATCGTCAAGAACGCGATCACGAAGTGGCTGCCCGGAATGGCCTCGGGCGCGGCCACTTTCGGGACATCGTCGGCCGCGACGATGATCCTGGCCATCGTCGAGGTCGCCAACAAGTTCATCACCGCGATCAGCCTGGTCACGATGGCGATCACGCTCTGCAAGCTGATCTGGGAGGTCTTCGTCGACATCATGGAGCAGATTCCCGGAATCCAGAGCGTGCTCGACTTCTTCAAGCAGTAGCGCCCCGACCCTCCGACCCACAGACAGGTGTGACCTTCCCTTGAACGACAACGCCGCGCACCAGCCGCAGTACTCGCCCCACCCCCAGCCCGGCCAGCCCGTGCAACCCGGCCCGGCTCCCCAGCCGGCCTACGGCCGGCTCCTCCCGAGCGGCCCCGACCGCCCCACTCCCGTCGGGCTCGGCCTCGCCGGGGCCGGCCTGCTCCTGCTCGCCGTCGGCTCCCTGATCCCGCAGGTTTCCCTCGGCGGCAGCGACGCCGACGGCGGGGCCGCGCTAGTGTTCGGCACCGTCGGAGTGAGCCTCCCCGGGCTCTCGCCGGCCCTGATCCTGGTGGTCCTCGTCGGCTGGGCGGCTGCCGGGATCAAGCCCGGCCTCCAGTGGGCCGCCAAGCTCGGCGGCATCGGCCTGGCCGCGCTCACCGCCGCCGCCGCGCTCCACCCGGTCATCGAACTCAACGCCGCCTTCGGCAACGAGACTTTCGAGGACGCCGACATCGAAGCGAGCGCCGGCGGCGGCCTCTGGCTCTACATCCTCGCTGCGATCCTGCTGGCCGCCAGCATCTTCCTGATGCGCTGGGCGCCGACGCCGCAGCAGGCCCCGGCCCCGCAGTACGCCCAGCAGCCGCAACCTCCTCAGCAGCCCCAGCCCTCTCAACAGCCCGACAACGGATGGCCGGGCCACCCGCAGCAGTAGCGCCCGGCCGCTTTCTCGGTCCCTTGGAGCGGATCGAACGCGGGTGACATGCCGGTGCACGCCGTATGGCATGGCCGGCGCGGAACGTGGTTCGTGAAACCGAACTCGTTCGCAAGGAGACCGGAATGACACTCGCATTCCAAGCCCGGGGGCTGGTCAAACGCTTCGGCGCCACGACCGCGCTCGACGGCGTCGATTTGAGCGCCGAAGAGGGCACCGTCCTCGGCGTGCTGGGCCCCAACGGAGCCGGCAAGACCACGGCCGTGCGCATCCTGGCCACGCTGCTGCGCCCCGACTCCGGGACCGCGACCGTCGGCGGCCTGGACGTGGCCCGCCACCCCGGCGAGGTGCGGCGGCTGATCGGCCTTACCGGCCAGTTCGCGTCCGTCGACGCCGACCTGACCGGCACGCAGAACCTCGTGCTGATCGGGCGGCTGCTCGACATGCGCGGGGCCGAGGCCAAGGCCCGCGCCCGCGAACTGCTGGCCGACTTCGACCTGTCCGAGGCCGCCGGGCGTGCCGCGGGGACCTACTCGGGAGGGATGCGCCGCCGCCTCGACCTGGCCGCGAGCCTGATGGGCCGCCCCAAGATCGTGTTCCTCGACGAGCCGACCACCGGCCTCGACCCGGCCAAGCGCGAGGAGCTGTGGGGCGTGGTCAGGCGGCTGGTCGACGACGGCGCCACGGTGCTGCTGACCACCCAGTACCTGGAGGAGGCCGACGCGCTCGCCGACGAGATCTCCGTGATCGACTCCGGCGAGGTCATCGCCCACGGGACCCCCGCGGATCTGAAGCGGATCGTCGGCGGCCGGCACATCACCGTCCGCCCCGCCGACCCGGCCCGGCTCGACGACGCCGGACGGGTCCTGTCCACAGTGACCGGCCGCTCGCCCGACTCGCCGCACCGCGGCGTCCTGTCGGTCCCGGCCGAGACCGACCGGGACTTCCCGGCCGTCGTCGCCGAACTCGACCGGGCCGGCGTCCCCGTCACCGAACTGGCCCTGCAACTGCCCGACCTCGACGACGTGTTCTTCAAACTCACCGGGCACACCGCCGCCGACGACAAGGAGGCCGTCGCGGCATGACCACGATGGAACTGAGCGCGCCCCGGCCGCTGGGCCTGGCGCGCCACTCGCTGGCCCTGGCCGGGCGGAGCCTCATCAAGACCGCCCGCAACCCCGAGCACCTGCTGGACGTGACCCTGCAACCGGTCATGTTCACCGTCATGTTCACCTACCTGCTCGGCGGGGCCGTCGCCGGCTCCACCGAGGACTACCTGCGGACCCTGGTCCCCGGGATCATGGTGATGGTGACCCTGTTCGCCTCGATGCAGTCGGGCGTCAACTTCAACGACGACATCAAGAACGGCGTGTTCGACCGGTTCCGAAGCATGCCGATCGGCCGCTCCGCGCCGCTGGTCGGCGCCGTCCTCGGCGACGCGATCCGCTACGTCGTCGCGATCGTGGTGCTGCTGGCCTTCGCGGCCGCGATCGGCTACCGCGTCGACACCGGGCCGCTCCAGATTCTGGCCGCGAGCCTGCTCGCGATCGCGCTGGCCTTCGCGGTCAGCTGGATGTTCGTGCTGCTGGGAGCGGTCATGCGGGACCCGGGCGGCGTCCAGGGGATCGCGTTCATCGTGCTGTTCCCGCTGACGTTCGGCTCCGACCTGCTCGCCCCCACCGAGACCCTGCCCGGCTGGCTCCAGGCGTGGGTGGACGTCAACCCGGCCGCGCAGGCGATGCAGGCCGCCCGCGGCCTGCTCATGGGCGGCCCGGTCGCCGGCCCGGCCACGGCCACGCTGCTGTGGAGCGCCGGCATCCTCGCGGTCTTCGCGCCGCTGGCGGTCAGCGCCTACCGGCGGCGGAGCTGATCGAGGCGGTCGAGCGCGTCGGGCTTGGCGAGCGCGCGGCCGGCGTCGTAGGCGGCCTCGAAGGCCGCGTCACCGACCCGGCTGCGCACGGCCCGTTCGACGGCGAGCGCGTCGGCGTCGAACCGGTCGGGGGCGCCGCGCAGCCGCTCGGCCGCGCCGAGCCACGTCGCCGCCGACTCCGGCTCGCCCTCGGCGTCGGCCAGGGCCGCCGCGGCGACGGCGACCCTGGCCAGGACGGGCATGTCCATCGCGTCCATGCCGTAGGCGATCGCGTCGTCCAGGCCCGAGCGGGCCGTCTCCGGCGAGCCGCGGAGGATCTCGAGCATGATGTGGGCCCGCGCCATCAGCGCCTGCCACTGCGGCGAGGCGACCTGGCTGTGGTTCTCCGGCCAGGCAGCCGCCGCGTAGTGCTCGGCGGCCTCGCCGACGCGGCCCGCGGCGCGGGCCAGGTCGCCGAGCCCGAGGTGGGCCCACAGCAGTTGCCGCGGAGCGGAGAAGTCGCCCTCCCGCTCACCGGCGTCGGCGATGATCGACTCCAGTTCGGCGCGGGCGGCCTCGGCGTCGCCCGACACGGCCCGGGCCTGGGCGAGCACGGCCCGGCTCTGCGCGGCGACCGTATCCGGCGACAGCTCGCGCTGCAACCGGATCGACTCGCGCAGGCCCTCGATCCCGGCCGCGAGGTCCCCGAACATCAGGTCGGCCTGCGCGAGCCACATCAGCGAGTGCTCCAGGCCGAGCCGGTCGCCGACGTCGCGGAACGCCGCGACGGCGCGCCGCAGCTCGGCGCGCGTCGCGGTGATCTCGCCGCGGTCCTCCAGCAGCAGCGCCCGCAGCATCCGCAGCACCGCCCGCGTCCACGCGTCGGGGTGGTCCATGCGGCCCTCGATGACGGCCCTGCACCGCTCGTGCTCGTCGGTGAACATCCGCAGCATCGGCTCGGCCAGCGCCAGCAGCGGGTGGTCGGGGTAGGGCTCGGCCGCCGCGACGATGGCCCGGAACTCCTCCAGCACCTCGTCGGGCTGGAACGTCCCGCACATCATCCGGTTGACCAGCAGCATGCCCTGAGCCGCCAACCGGGCCGGCCCGGGAGCGTCGCCCTCGGCGCGCAGGGCGGTCTCGTACCAGCCGGACACGTCGGGCCACGGCCCGCCGCTGAACCAGTGCATGCTCATCGCGGCGGCGATCCGCAGCGCGGTGTCGGCGTCGCCCGAGGCGGCCGCGTAGTGGAGCGCGGCCAGGATGTCGTCGTGCTCGGCGTCCAGGCGGGCCCGCCATTCGAGCTGGTCGGCCCCGCGCAGGTGCGGCTCGGCGCGCTCTGCCAGGTCGAGGCAGTAGGCGGCGTGGGCGGCGCGGGCCTTGCCGAGGCGGCCGGTCTCCTCGAGCCGCTCGCGCCCGTACTCGCGCAGCGTCTGCAGCATCCGGAATGATCCGGTGCCGGTCGGCCGCAGGATCGACTTGTCGGCCAGGGCCGTCACCGTCTCCAGGCCGCCGCCGATCCACTCGGCCGCCTCGATGGTGAGGCCGCCGAAGACGGAGGCGGCCTCGGCCAGTTCGCGCTCGTCGGCGTCCAGCAGGTCCCAGCTCCAGGTGACGACGGCGCGGAGGGTCTGGTGGCGGGGCAGCGCGGTCCGCGAGCCGCCGGTGAGCAGCCGGAACCGGTCGTCGAGGCGCTCGGCGAGCTGGTCGAGGGACAATGCCCGCAGTTTCGCGGCGGCCAGTTCGATGGCCAGCGGCAGTCCGTCGAGCCTGCGGCAGATCTCGGCGACGGCGGCCGGATCGAGGTCGAGGCCGGGCCGGGACGCGGCCGCTCGGTCGGCGAACAACCTGGACGCGGCCTCGACCGGCAGCGGGCCGAGGGGGTGGACGGTCTCGCCGGTGATCGCCAGCGGCTCGCGGCTGGTGGCGGCGATCCGCAGCCCGGGGCACTCGCCCAGGAGCCGGTCGGCCAGGTCGGCGGCCGCTCCGATGACGTGCTCGCAGTTGTCGAGCAGCAGCAGCGTCGACCGGTCGGCCAGGGCCTCGGCGAGGCGGTCGACGGTCCCGCCGTGCGCCCCCGCGGACCGGTGGCCCATCTTGGGCGGCTCGGGTTCGAACACGCCGAGCGTCTGGGCGACGGCCTGCGCGACGTCGTCGGGGTCGGTGACCGAGGCGAGCTCGGCCATCCACACGCCGTCGAGCACCTCTGTGAGGTCGGCGGCGACGCTGGAGGCCAGGCGGGTCTTGCCGACCCCGCCGGGGCCGGTGACGGTCACCAGGCGGGAGGACTCGAGCGCCCGCCGGAGCTCGGCGGCCTCGGTCTCGCGGCCGACGAAGCTGGTCAGGGCCGCGCGCAGGTTCCCTCGCCGACGCCTCGGGCGCGGCGCGGCCGGTTCGAGCAGTTCGAGGTGGACCGCGCGGAGCTCCGCGCCGGGGTCGGCGCCGAGCTCGTCGGCGAGGCGGCGGCGCAGCTCCTCGTAGCGGGCGAGGGCCTCGGCGCCGCGCCCGGTCGCGCGCAGGGCCCGGAGCAGCAGGGCGTGCAGGCGCTCCCGGTACGGATGCTCGGCGGCCAGTTCGGACAGTTCCGCGACCGCGACCGCGCCGCCGCGGGCGAGTTCGGATTCGGTGCGGTCCTCGAACGCGGCCAGGCGCTGCTCTTCGAGGGCCGCGCGGGCGCCGGTGCAGCCGGGGAGGTCGGCCAGGGCGTCCCCGCGCCACAGCGCCAGGGCCTCGGCCGGGCGGCCTTGGGCGGCCAGGCGCCGGAACCGCTGGGCATCGACCTCGGCGTCGAGCCGGTACCCGGCCGGGACCGAGGCGATCGCGCCGTCCGGGAGCAGCCGCCGCAGCCGGGTGACCAGGGAGCGGACGGCGGCGACCGGGTCGGCCGGTCCGTCCTCGGGCCAGACCGCCTCGGCCAGGGCCTCGGAGCCGACCGCTTCGCCCGCGCTCAACGCCAGGCGGGTCAGCAGCGCGCGGAGCCGCGCCCCGGCGACCGGGACGGTGCTGCCTGAGACGGCGACCTCGAGCGGCCCGAGGATGCCCACCGTCAACTGCTCGGATGACACACCATCAAATATACGAACGCGGAGTCCCTTACGCGTCCCTGCGGACGGGCCGGGTGGGCTCGGGCCGCGGCTGCGGGACCCCTCCCGGTCGGGTCCGGCTATAACGGGCCGATGAGCCGCAACTCCGCACCGCAGTTCCGCAGAATGCCCGGGTCGGCGATCCTCACCATGCTGCTCGGGCTTTACGTTCTGGTGGCCGTGTTCGCTGTTCGCAAGAACACGCTGGCGTGGTGCAATCGCGTTCCCGAGCGAGGATCCGGCTTCCTCTCGATCGATCGCGATCCGGAGGACGAGGAGGAGCCGAACTTCAGCGACCGGGTGGAGCTCCTCGTCGTCCTCGAGGAGTACGGGCTCCGATCCGGAGCGGTCGGCACGATCGTCGATATGCACGACGATCCGACCTCCTTCGAGGTCGAGTTCGTCGACGACCGGACCGAGACGACCACGCGAGTGAGCCTGCGGCCCGACCAACTGCGCTTCATCCCCGAGTCTCGCTGACGGATGACCGCACGGCTGGTGCACGGCTCTTGCACGAACGAGCGCCGCGACCTGTCCGCCACCCGAGAAGCCTGAGCGTTTCCGCAGCGCACACCGATCATGGTGTCCCGAGAAGGCCAGCTCGCGCGGACCCTCGACGGGACGATTGCTGTCTATCCTGGACCACGCCAGAAACTCGTGCCGCCGTCTCGCAAGTCGTTTCCGCCGTCACGCCCATCGCGAAGGATTAGCGCATGTCCGACACTTCCTCGGTAGACCACTGGGGATCCGACGAGGTCCCGCCGCCCGCGTCGTCTCCGATGACGGGCGCCTCCGGCGGCGGCGATGAGCGGCCCAAGGCGATCAGCGTCCTCGCTCTGGTCCTCGCTACCTCACCGCTGTTCCTGAGCCTCATCCTGGACGTCGGGATCTACATCGCCATCGGGGCGGGAGTCGCCGCGATCGCGCTCGGCGTCATCGGGGTCGCCAGGTCCAACCGGCTCGTGTCCATCATCGGCATCGCGCTGGCGGCGGTGAGCACGGCGCTGTCGTTCGCGTTCCCCGACGAGGACGTCGACGCCACCGTGGCGGAGGCCCCGGACCACAGCGTCATCACCCATTCCGATGTCGAGCCCGTCATCGCCGGAGACTTCGAGTTCACCGTCGAAAGCGTCGAGCATGGCGCCATCCAGCTCGGGACCGAAGCCCCGATCAAGTACGCGGCAGGCCAGTTCGTGATCGTCGACCTCACGATCGAGAACCTCGGAGACTTCCCCGGCATCTTCTACGACGGCCTACAGAAGCTGGTCGACACGGACGGGAACGAGTACACCGCCGAGTCCGACGCCGGGCTGTTCCTGGACGGCGACACGATCCGGATGGGCGCGATCAACTCCGGCGACACGATCGAAGGCAAGCTCTTGTTCGACGTGCCGGAGGGGACCGAACTGGCGGCGATGCGATTCCAGGTCTCCAACGACACCGAAGGCGTCGAAGTCTCCCTGTTGTGACCCCGAACGGGATCACCCAGGCCTTCAGGCGCGGTCCTCGTTCCGCTCCAAGCGCTCCAACGCGTCGGAGAGCTCCTGGAGCCGGCGGTGGACGTCCGAAGCGCGGTCCTCACCCAGGGCCTCGCACAGCCGGTCTGCGAACGCCGCGTGAGCGGGCCCGATCCGCTGGACGGCCTCCCTGCCCCGCTCGGTCGGCGCGACCAGTTTGGCCCGCCGGTGCGCCGGATTCGGCAGGTACTCGGCCATGCCCTTCTCCACCAGGATGTCGGCGATGCGCTGGACCGCCTGACGCGTGATGCCCATGTCGCGGGCGATGCCGGCGACCGGAAGCGGTGCCTTCAACACGGCGCCGAGGACCTGCCAGTGGGCCGCGGTGAGCCCGACCGGCCTGGCCAGTCCCTCTGCGACGTCGAGGAACTGGCCGTTCAGCTTGAACACTGTGAGCGCCATCCCTGACAGGAGCTCTTGGTGATCGCTCACGCGGACGCGCCCTCCAATTCGAAGTATCCGGCCGGGTCGCCGAGACCGTACAGCTTGTACCAGGATTCCAGGACGTCAGGCGTATACAACTCGAGCGCGGCGAACACCTCTCGGGCGAAGTCGACCGGCGCGATTCCTGAAGCGGTGGTGAGGCCCCGGTCGGTGACCGCCGGGAGGTCGCAGTAGTGCTCGCCGCCCTTCGACCCGAAGGCGCTCACGACCTCGGGCGCGTTGCTGGTGTGGCGGCGGTCGTCGAGCAGGCCCTCTGCCGCGAGTCCGGCGGTCGCGCCGCAGATGGCCGCGACGGGCACTCCGACGTCGAGGAACTCCCCTGCCTTTCGGGCGAAGGCGGTGTTGCCTCCGGAGAGCCAGGTGTCCGCCCCGGGGAGGATCAGCATTGCGCTGCCGTCCGCTCCGAGTTCGTCGAGTGCGATGTCGGGTGTGATGGTCATGCCGCCCATCGTCCGGACCGGCTCGCGGCTCTCGCCGACGGTCACGACCCGGTAGCGGCCCGGGTCGCGCTGCCAGTCGTCGTTGTTGATGTGGGCGGTCGCGTGTCCGACCTCCCAGTCGGACATGGTGTCGTAGACGGCCAGGTGCACGTGTTTCGTCATTGTCGATCTCCCCTCTCTGTTGACAATATTCTGTCATATTGACAAGATGTTGTCAACAGAGGGAGGTGCCTGAGGCCCGGGGAGGACGCGTCCGCGACCGTTCCCATTGCCGTACTTCCCTAACCTGGCTGAATGGACGCCCCTGCCCCTCAAAGCGGTCTCATTCTCGGCATCGACTTCGGTACGTCCCATACGGTCGCGGTCGTGACCCGCCCGAACGGCCGGGTCGCACCGCTGCTGCCCTCGGCGGTCTACGCCGACGAGCAGGGCATGCTCGTCGTCGACCACGCCTACTCCCTGCCGCTGACGGGGACGCCGCACCAGCTGGTCCGTATTGACCGGCTCGAGGGCGTCGAACCCAACCCGTTCACCGATTCGGGGCCGCTCTGGAACATCGAGTCCTGGGGAGTCCGAGCATGACCTCCACCGATGGAGGGAGGCTCTCCGGAGACTTCCTGCGGAGGCGCCACCGTGCGCTGCGCGAGCCGTGAGGGAACCGTCGTGAGCGCGACCTCGGAAAAGCCGGCCGTTGAGTCATCGAGTGGAGAACGAGGAGACGCTGCGTCGTCCCTGTGCCCAAGATGCTTGCTACACCTCACCTCTCTGGACCAGTCGCGCTGTTGTCGAAACGCTCTGCAAGGCCAAAGGGGAGGGCCCTCGGACTGATGAGTCCCCGCTCATGAGCGAGGATCGCGGCCTGGACAAAATTCTCAGCGCCGAGGAGTTCGGTGATCTTGTTCTTTTGCCGGCCGATTTGGGTGGGCGTGATACCGAGCCAGACTGCGGCTTCGTTTTGGTCTGAGGCTGCAACCAGGCAGTTGAGGATCTCCAGCTGACGATGCGTCAGTGGACCTGACGTGTCATTGAAGTGGTGGGTACTCATGGTTCTCCATCCCGGGATATGGACGGAGGCAAACGTTACCAAACTGGACTACTTGGCGCGTGCCTCGTGAAACCAGGAAACAGTGGTACAAGTCACCATGTTGAGAACTCAACTGTTGGCCTTGACTCCGTTACGTATCGGGGGCAACGTATTTACGGGCGGTTAAGCCACCCCCGTGATCGGCCATAGCGGCGTCTTGGTCACGCGGATAAGTGCCCGCAAGGATGCCCTGACAGTGAGTCTTTCCGTGCAAGCCAGGCGATACGGTCTGTGACTGAAACCCGTTGAGAGGCAAGGAAACCCCCTGGT
>NZ_JAELXW010000141.1 GCF_016428645.1 Glycomyces salinus
CACTCCAGTCAACTCAACCGACTTCGCCAACAGGACCCCTCGTGCATTGGGCCGACGGCGGCGACACGGTCGCCGAGAACCTGATCCTCCTGTGCCGGTTCCACCACGGCCGCGTCCACACCCCCGGATGGACGGTCACCAAGACCGGCCCCGGGCAGGCGGTCATCGTCCACCACGAAGGACACGAGGCCGCCCCCGCCGACATGACCGAACACGACGGCCCCGGCGGGTGCGGGTGCGCGGACTGGCGGACCGACACCGATCTCGAGGCCGACTTCGCCGACGACGTGTCCAACGTGTTCCCTCTCGGGCTGTTCCCCG
>NZ_JAELXW010000142.1 GCF_016428645.1 Glycomyces salinus
GGCGGTCATCGTCCACCACGAAGGACACGAGGCCGCCCCCGCCGACATGACCGAACACGACGGCCCCGGCGGGTGCGGGTGCGCGGACTGGCGGACCGACACCGATCTCGAGGCCGACTTCGCCGACGACGTGTCCAACGTGTTCCCTCTCGGGCTGTTCCCCGAGGAACACGCTCCGAGCCAGAAAGAAGATCTCGACCGGGCCGCTGAACGGGCCGAGACCGAGACCGCCTGGGCCGCCGTCAAGACCGCCCGAGCCAAGGTGCGAGCACGCTTCACCACCGAAACGACCGAAGCGACGGCCGCACCGGCAGCGAACACCGGACCGGCACCCGTATCCACATCAGACTTCAGACCCGAACCAGCCCCCGAATCCGAACCCGCCTTCGCCTGCGCCGCGACAAGCTCCGACCCCGGCCCGCCACCCTTCTTACCCCGCCCGCCGCGGGAGCCACCCCGCGGCGGGGGCGAGCACACACACGACGCTCCAACCCGAACCCCACCCGACCGGGCTCGGGCCCCCACCATGCCCGCACCCGGCACACCGACCCCGGCCCCCTCATCCGCCACTCCGTCGCCGCCAGGGTGAACCCTGACCCCACCCGCCAGAGAGACGAACGCGCATGGACCGTAGCGCCTCGGCCATGGGTGCCGGGCCGGAATCCGGCTTGGCTTGAGGCATGAACGACCACAGCGAATCCACCATCCTCGTCACCGGCGCTACCGGCAAGGTCGGGCGGCGGCTCACCGATCGGCTCCTCCGAGACGGGCACCGGGTCCGGCCCGTCTCTCGCAGCACGACGGTGCCGTTCGACTGGTTCGACCGCACGACCTGGGACGCCGCACTCGAAGGAGTCTCCGCGGCCTACCTGATCGCCCCCGACCAGCCGTTCGCGGCCGAGGAGTTCGCGGCCGCGGCGGAGCGGTCGGGGGTGCGCCGACTGGTGGCGCAGTCCGGACGCCGCATCCACCTGGTCTCCGAGGCCGCCGGTGTCGGGCCCGAGGCGATCGGCATGCACGCGGCCCAGAACGCGGTCCAGGGCTCCGGCCTCGAATGGACCGTGCTGCAGCCCAACAACTTCAACCAGAACTTCAGCGAGGGCGACTACCTCGAATTGCTCCGGGCCGGCGAACTGGCGCTGCCGCTGGCGGGCGTCACCGAGCCCTTCATCGACGTCGAGGACATCGCGGCCGTCGCCGCCGCCGTCCTCACCGAGGACGGGCACCACGGCCGGGTCTACGAGCTCACCGGCCCCGAGTCGCTGGGCCTCGCAGAGGCGGTCGAGACCATGTCGAAGGCGTCCGGGAAGCCCATGTCCTTCCGCGCCGACGACCCCGAGGAGCACGACCGGGTCCTCCGCTCGGCGGGGGTGCCCGACGAACTGGTCGCCTTCCTGAACGTGATGTACCGGCTCATGCGCGAAGGCGCGATCGCCGACGTGGCCGACGGTGTCGAGCGGGTCCTCGGCCGCCCGGCGGTGACGTTCGCGGACTGGGCCGAGCGGGCCGCGAAGGAGGGCGCCTGGAACTAGCGCCCGAAATAAACCGGGACGGGCGCTTCGCCCGCCCCGGTTTCAGGGATCCGCAAGTACTCACCAGTATTGCGGCGCTGTCAAGTCCGGAATCGTTAACTCACGAACACCGCGACCGTCCGGCCCGGGACCGTGAAGGTGCCCGTCCCGTCGTCGAAGGCGGCCTCCTCGAAGGCGTCGTCGGCGGAGTCGGCCAGGACCGGATGCAGCTCGGCGCCCGTTCCCGACAGGGACTCCACGGTCTGGCCGGCCGCCTCGGGCGTGGCGTTGAAGACGACCGTGACCCGCTCGTACCGGTCGTCGAGGCCGTCCAGATCGATGACCATCGTGATCACCCCGGGCGTCTCGTCCTCGCCCGAGAGCGGGAATGTCACCCGTTCGGACACCGCCTCGGCGGAGCCGAGGCTGAACGCCCGCGTCGACGAGGCGATCTCCAGCAGCTCGACGTACCTCGCGCTCGCCAGCTCGATTTCCTCGCAGCTCGGCTGCTCGACCGCGCCGAGCGCGTCCTCGGCGTACGGCCACTTCTCCTCGCTGGTCCACTCGGGCGGGAGCCCCGATCCGAAGCCGTTCGTCGAGGATCCGAAGCCCGCGGCGCCGCCGCAGTCCCACCTGATCGCGTTGAACCAGTCGCCGGAGTCGTAGGAGTCGCGGTCCAGCGACTTCGAGCGCAGCAGCTCCGAACCGGCCGTCACGAACCCGGTGCCCTGGCTGAGCACCGCCGTCGCCAGGCCCAGCACCTGCATCCGGGCGCGGTCGGTGCCCGAGACGTCAGGGTCGAGCTTGTAGGCCAGGGCGTCGAACAGGATCTCGTTGTCGTGCGCGTCGACATAGCTCACCGACTCGCCCGGCGCGGCCGTGTACCCGGCTCCGCCGCCGTTGTAGTCGAGCTCGGCCCCGCTCACCAGACGGCCGTCCGAGGCGACGAACGTGTATTCGGCGAGGTTCCCGACCAGGCCCAGCTTCGTCAGGTCCCCGGCGTGCCCCAGCGCCGCCAGCGGATCGGCCACGGTGCCGGAGCCGTTGTCCTTGCTCCACAGGCCCGAGCCGAAGCCCTGCACGCGCGGATCGGAGTCGAATGGCCCGCCGCCGCGCACCCCGTCCCGCATCCGGTCGTTGAACGTGCCGACCCCGGTCCCGGCCATGCCCTCCTGCGTGGCCTGCTCGAACAGGGCGTTCCCGGCGACCTCGCCGAAGTCCCAGCCCTCGCCGTACAGCAGGATGTCCGGGTCGACCCGGTCGAGCGCGTCCCGCACCGCCAGGATGTTGTCCTTGGGATGGTGGCCCATCAGGTCGAACCGGAAGCCGTCGACGCGGTAGGCCTCGGCCCACAGCTCGGTCGACTCGACCACGAACTTGCCGAACATGGGCCGCTCGGGCGCGGTGTTCTGGCAGCAGGTCGAGGTGTAGACCTCGCCGTTCTCGTCGAGGCGGTGGAAGTAGCCGGGCACGATCCGGTCCAGGACCGACCGGTCGTCGACCCCGGACGCCGAAGTGTGGTTGTAGACGACGTCGTTGACCACCCGCAGCCCCATCTCGTTGAGGGCCATCACCATCCGCCGGTACTCGAGGATGCGCCGCGGGCCGTTGGCCTCGGTCGCGTAGGAGCCTTCCGGGGTGTTGAAGTGGTACGGGTCGTAGCCCCAGTTGTAGGCGTCGTCGCCGCGGACGGCGCCGACGCATTCCTGCTGCTCGGGCGAGACCGGTCCGTAGGATTCCAGGTCGCAGGCGACCTCGGACCGATCGGTCTCGGGGATCGTGGCGATGTCGAACGTCGGCAGCAGGTGCACGTGGGTCAGTCCGGCTCCGGCCAGCTCCTCCAGATGCTCGATCGCGACCGAGTCCTGCTCGGCGAAGGCGGCGTAGGTGCCGCGCAGCTCGGCCGGGACCGACTCGTCGGCGATCGAGAAGTCCCGCACGTGGACCTCCCACACCTGCGCCGAGGCCGGATCCACCGCTTCGGGCTTGGTCAGCTCGTCCCAGCCCTCGGGCTGGAGGTCGGCGTCGTCGAGGTCCACGATCTGGCTGTGGGTCGAGTCGGCGGCCAGGGACACCGAGTACGGGTCGGTGACCGAATAGGACTCCACCCGGCCGGTGGCCGGGTGCCAGACCTCCACCGCGAACCGGTAGTACATCCGGTCCCAGCCCTTCTCGCCCTTGACCGACCAGACCCCGGTGTCCTCGTCGAAGGTCATGTCGTGGAGGGTCGGTTCGGCGTCGGGGCTCTCGTAGAGCTCGAGTCCGACCGATCTGGCCGTGGGCGCCCAGACCGAGACCGTGGGCTTCTTGTTGCGCCAGGTGAGCCCCAGATCGGCGTCGAGCGCGGCGCTGTAGTGCGCGTCGAGCGCGCCCGCGGTCTGGACCCCGGTGGCCGTCCACGCCTTGCCGGTGTGGTCGCGTTCGACCGCGACCAGTTGGCCGCGCAGGGCCTCGGGAATGTCGGCGCCCGGGTCTACGGTGAAGGTCCGGTAGTCCCAGTACTGTGGCCGGGCGCGGCGCTGGGCCTCGGTCAGGCCGCCGGCCGGAGTGAGCCCGATCGTTTCGAAGTCTCCGGTCAGTTCGCCGTCCTCGACCGCGATCGAGCCGTCGGCGCTGGCCAGCAGCTCGAAGACCTTGCCGTCGGTGGATTCGGCGTCGAGCGCGATCGTGTCCGCGTCGAGCCAGATCGCGCGCTCGGAGGCAGGGTCGAGGTCGGGGGTGCGGGCGCCGGAGGCGCCGGCGGGTCGCACGTAGTCTTCGGTGGCGGCGGCGATCCACACCTCGTTGCCGTATTCGGCGAAGTCCAGGCGCTGGTCGGTGGGCAGGTCCTTCTCGTCGCCGCGGTGGAGGATGTAGGAGAGCCCTTCGGCGCCCTCGGCCAGGTCGACCTTGAAGACCGCGCCGAAGGAGTCGGTGGAGACCGGTTCGAGTCCGGCGTCCCAGCCGGTGGGTTCGGCCGCGCCGTCCCAGACGTGGAGGGTCCAGCCGTCCAGGTCGCCGTCGGGGCGCTGGTAGTGGATGACGGCCTTGCCGTCCGCGTCGGCCCGCGAGGCGTGGTCCCCGGTGCCGGTCACCCAGGTCTCGCCGAGGCGGGCCGGGGTGAGGGTGACGTCCTGCTCGTGGAGCTTCGTGTCTCCGGAGTGGACGATCAGGCCCATCTCGGCGTCGACGTCGTCGACCGGCACGTTCCAGTACCGGCCCCATTCGTCGGTGCCGTCGGGCTCGCGCGGGGAGTCCCATTCGGTCGCGACGCCGTCGGCGAGCGCCTCGCCCCACAGGTGCAGGCCCCAGTCGGTGCTGTCATCAGGCGCGTGGACGCTGACGTGCCCGCGGGCCTCTGCCAGGGAGTGCGCCACCTCCCCGGTCCCCGAGCTCAGCCAGATCTCGGGGTTCAGGCTCGGGTCGAAGGTCCGGTCGGATTCGTGGTTCTTGTTGCCTTCGGAGTCGATGACCAGGTAGCCGACCTGGTTCGCGTCCTCGGCGAGCCTGATCGGCGCGAAGCTGCCGTAGGAGTCGGTGCCGGAGAAGGGGTTCGAGTCGGGCCAGACGGTGCTGGAGGAGTCGGCGACGTCGCCCCACGCGTACAGCCCCCACTGCTCGGGGTCGCCGTCGAAGTGGACGTTGGCCCAGTTCGGGGAGCCGCCGGCCTGGTCGGGGGTGGCGACGGTCGTGGTGGTCTTCGCCGAGGCGGTGCGGCCTTCGCGGTCGAGGGCCACGGCCTTGAACTCGACCGAGGCGCCGCCCGCAAGCCCGTCGAGGTCGAAGGCGATCCGGTGGTCCGGTCCGGGCGCGGTGCCCACATAGGTCCATTCGCCGCCGTCGACGCTCGCGGCGAAGGCCACCCGCGAGAGCGGGTCGCCGGTCACGTCCGCGCTGACGTGCGCGGTGGTGGCCGACTCGGCCGCCACCTCCAGGGCCACCTCCGGTTCGCCGCCGGTCGGGACGGTCCCCTCGGCGCGGAAGACGACCGCCGACAGCGGCGGGACGGTGATCTCTGTCGAACCCGAGGCGGCGTCGATCGCGCCGTCCCCGTAGACCGGCGAGAACGCCTCGGAGTAGGTCTCGACCTCGACGGTCTGCTCGGTCTCGGAGTTCGAGACCGCGACCAGGTACTCGACGCCCTCCTCGGAGTGGACTCGGGAGAAGGCGAACACCCCGTTCTCGGTCGAGCGGGTGATCTGGACGCCGTCGGCCAGCGCCGGGTGGTCCTTGCGGAGCTGCCCGAGCTCGGCGATGGCCCGGTAGATCGGGTGGCCGGTGTCGTAGTTGTCCTCGGCGTGGGTCGAGTCGGTGCCGATCAGCTCGTCGTCGAGATAGTCCTCGACCTGGGAGGCGAACATGGTCTGGCGCGAGTAGTCGTCGCCGCCGGAACCGGTGAAGCCCTGTTCGTCCCCGTAGTAGACCACCGGCTGGCCGCGGGTGAGGAACATCAGCTCCTCGGCCAGGATCGCGCGGTCGAGCCAGGTGTCGGGATCAGTGTTCTCCACGATGGACGTGCCGAGTCGCCCGGCGTCGTGGTTGGACAGGAACGTCGGCATCGCCAGCGCGTCGGTGCCGCCGGCGGTGAACAGGGGGTCGTTGCCGTAGACCGTCGCCAGTGAATCGGCCCCGGCCAGACCGGTGGTGAAGCTCGTGGCCGCGCCGTGGAAGCCGAAGTCCAGGACCGCGTCCAGTTCGCCTTGGCGCACATAGGTGCTGGTCAGCGACGCGTCGCCGGAGTAGATCTCACCGAAGGCGAAGAAGTCGACGCCGCGGGCCTCGGCCGCCTGGCGGATGCCCGCAAGGAATTGCGGCCAGAATTCGAGATTGACGTGCTTGACGGTGTCGAGCCGGAAGCCGTCGACCCCGGAGGCGGTGATCCAGTCGGAGTAGACGTCGATCCAGCCCTGGACGACCTCGGGCCGCTCGGTCCACAGGGAGTCGAGCCCGGCGAAGTCGCCGTAGGTGGACGACTCGCCGGAGAAGGTCGACTCGCCGCGGTTGTGGTACATCGACGGGTCGTTGAGCCAGTCGGGCTTCTTCAGGTCGGCCTCGCCCTCTTCGAGCACGGGCGTGTAGGGGAAGGAGTCGTCGCCGACCTCGGGAAACTCGTCGCTCCCGCTCGGCGGAGCTTGCGAGCCGTAAATCCGACCGGCGTAGTTCGCGTCGTCGAAGGGGCGGCCGGAGGCGTCCAGGTAGGGCTGGTCGTCCTTGGAGACGTAGCCGCTGCCGTCCTCGGCGTACTGGATGACGTCGGCGGTGTGGTTGACGACGATGTCCAGGTAGATCTCGATGCCGCGCTCGTGGGCGGCGTCGATGAGGCTCTGGAGTTCGGCGTCGTCGCCCAGGTGCGGGTCGACGGCGGTGAAGTCGGTCCCCCAGTATCCGTGGTATCCGGCGCCGGTCCAGGTGTCGGTGACCTGCACCGGCTGGTTGACCACGACCGGGGTCAGCCAGATCGCGGTGGTGCCCAGGCCCTGGATGTAGTCGAGGTTCTGCTCCACTCCGGCCAGGTCGCCGCCCTGGTAGAACTGCCGCCGGGTCGGGTCGTAGCCGGTGGTCAGGGCGTCGCCGGTACCTTCGGCGACGCCTGCGGAGCCGTCGATTGGCAACGCGCCGGTGTTGTTGGACTCGTCGCCGTCGGCGAAGCGGTCGGTGACGGCGAAGTAGAACTGCTCGGCCCGGTCCGTGGCTTCGGCGAGGTCGGCCAGCTGGGAGTCGGTGGGCTCGTCCTCCCAGGCGCCGTCGTCGCCGGGCGGTGATTCGGGGGTGGTGCAGGCGGAGAGCGCCAGTGCAGAGACCAGCGCTCCCGCCGCGTATCGGGTGGTACGCCGCATTGCGTCATCCTCCGGGGTCGAAGAAGGGCACGGTGTGACTCACACCGCATGCGCAAGAACATACCACCTATGAAATTCTCTTGCAATGATCGTGCAACAGCTTGCGCTATTGCCGCGTCAGTGGCGCTCGTCCTCGAGGATCCGCTCGGGGACCGGCCCGGGGTGCTCGTAGTGGATGCTCGTCACCGGCAGCGGAAAGTCGCTGCGGCCGAACGGGGCCGAGGCGCCGATGATCCCGGAGGCGAACTCCGAGACCGGCAGGTGGCCGGGCTTGACTTCGCGGCTGCGGATCGCCAGTTCGCTGCTCGACTGCGGGTCCTGGTGCTCGCCGGGGTCGGCGATCTTCACATCACTGCTCATGGCCAGGATTTTAACGGCCCGCCCCGGAGCCGGGAACCGGATCATGCGTGCCCGGCGTCACCCCCGGGCGGCAGCGGAAGACGCGGGCCGCGGCCAGCCGCCCGCCGGTCCACAGGCCGTACCGGGCCACGGCCCGGTAGCCGTATCCCGAGCAGCTGGGCACGTACCGGCACTGGACCGGGGCCCGCGGCGAGGCCCACCGGCGGTAGGCGGCGATGAGCCGCAGTCCGAACCGGCGCGGGCCCGCCCGGTGCCGGGACCGGGCCCGCTCCAGCCGCTCGGGCGTCAGCCGCGCGAACCCGAGCACGAACGCCATCGAGGTCCAGGGCCCCGGATCGGAGGTCCCGCCGCAGGCCCGCGAGCAACCGTTGCAGGGCCCGCCGGGGTCGCAGGCGGCCTCCATGGGCGTACCGCACCCGGCCGAACACCCCGGCGCATAGAAACTCGAGCAACCCGACAGATCCACCCCACCGTTTCTACACCGCGCCGACCGCCCCGTGCCCGTCCGCGCCGCGCTCATCGGACAGTCGATTGGGGATGATTTGACGCTGAAGTCGGAGTGTGGGTCATTGTGCTCCGAACACACCTTTGTCAGGGAATTGACAGGAACGGCCAAGGCCCCGTTCAGGCTCACGGCAGATGGTGAAGACCTCGGGGAATGAGGGGTTCCCGAGGGGTTATGGACCCGGTGAGGCGGTCGCTACGGATTCATCCTCCACTGACGATCACCGCGCGCCCGCCTCACCGGGCATTCCGGGCCTCCGGTGCGCGCCCTCGGCGACTCAGCGGTAGTGCTCGGGGTTCGGGAGGAGTTCGTTCATCGCTCCCGAGCGGAAGCCCTGCTCGTCCAGGCGGACCGTCTCGAAGCCCTCGATCGCCTCCAGGACCTCGCCGCGTTCGGCCACGGCCGGCACCAGGTCCGCGTCGACCTCCACCTTCGCCTCGTCGCCCAGGTCCCGCACACGCACGTTCCGCGCCGGTATCCCGGCCTCGTCGAGCGCGCGGCGCAGTGCCGTCTCGGCCCTGCCGACCCGGCCCAGCCGCTCGGCGGTCACCTCCACGCCGTAGGCGATCCTGCTCGACAGGCACGCCGCCGCCGGCTTGTCCCACGTCGACAGGCCCCAGGACCGGGAGGTCTCGCGGACCTCGGCCTTGGTCAGCCCGGCGTCGGCCAGCGGCGTGATCGCCCCGGCCCGCGCGGCCGCCCCGATGCCCGGACGGAACCCGGCCACGGTGTCGTCGGCGTTCGTCCCGGTCGCCACCGTGCCGATGCCGCGCGCCTCGGCCAGCGGCCCGACCACGCTCATCAGCTCGGTCTTGCAGAAGAAGCAGCGGTCGCCGGCGTTGCGGCGGTAGCCCTCGCGATCCAGCTCGTGTGTGGACGGAGTGTGGTGCGCGACCCCGAGCGAGGCGGCGAAGCGCCCGGCGGCCTCGAGCTCGCCCGGCGCCAGGGACGGCGAGACGGCCGTGGCCGCCTCCACCCGTTCCGGGCCCATCGCGCGCGCCGCGGCGGCCAGCAAGAACGCCGAGTCGGCGCCGCCGGAGAAGGCGACCATGAGGTTCTCGAGCGAGGCGAGTCGTTCGAGCAGCGCGGCGAGCCGGGCGGAGTGGGCCATGGCCTTACCCCAGGTCGTCGGCGACGGCCCGCAGCATCTCCGCGATCTTCGCGCCGGTCTTGCGGTCCGGCCGGCGCCCGCGCGACAGCGGCGGCATGACCTGTTGCTCGAGCACGCCGATCATGTCCTGCAGCAGGCTGTTGAGCTCCTCGGGCGAGCGGGTCGGCTTCGCCGCCGCCGGCGCGGCCGCGCCCGGGGCGGCGGCGGGTCCGGCGACCAGGTGGACGCCCATCGCCTGCACGCCGCGGCGGGTGTCGATGACCGAGTACTCGACCTTCTGGCCCTTGGCGAGTTCCTCGACGCCCTCCGGCAGGGCGTCCCGGTGGACGAACACGTCCTTCCCGCCGTCCTCGCGGGAGACGAAGCCGAAACCCTTCTCGGCGTCGAACCATTTCACTCGACCAGTGGGCACCGCTAACCTCGATACTTCTCGTGTTGGTACTGAAGCTGACAGGTTGGACTAGCGTATCCGGCCGAGGTCGAGTTTCGCCTCGGGCACGAGGCCGAGTTCGGCCGCCGAGCCCAGCAGCCGCTCGACCGCGTCCCGGCCCTCGACGCCCAGATCGCGGGAGAACTCGTTGACGTACAGCTCGATGTGCTGGCGGCACACCGCCTCTGACATCTCCTGGGCGTGCTCGGCGATGTAGTCGCGGCTCGCACCGGGCCGGGCCCGGGCGTAGTCGAGCGAGTCCCGAACTGTCGAGGTGATCGCGTCGTGGTCGAGCCCGGACCTGGCCACGATCGCGCCCAGCGGGATCGGGGCGCCGGTGGTGTCCTCCCACCACTCGCCCAGGTCGCGGACGCGCTCGAGACCGTACTCGCGGTAGGTGAAACGGGCCTCGTGGATGACCAGTCCGGCGTCGAAGCGACCGTCCTTGACCGCGGGCATGATCCGGTCGAAGGGAACGACCTCGATCGACACCGGCGGGTCGCCGATCTCGTGGAGCCAGAGCCGGAACAGCAGGTAGGCGGTCGACCGGTCGGAGGGCACCGCGACGCGGGCGCCCTCGATGCCGCTCCAGGCCGAACCGGTCAGCACCAGCGGCCCGCAACCGCGCCCGAGCGCTCCCCCGGCCTCGAGCAGCGTCCACTCGGGGCCCAGGTGCGGCAGCGCCGCGTAGGAGACTTTCGCGACGTCGAACTCGCCGCGCGCGCACGCGGTGTTGGTCACGTCGATGTCGGCGAACGTCAGCCGCACCGGCGGCCCGCCGACCAGCCCGGCGGTCCAGGCGTGGTAGATGAAGGTGTCGTTGGGGCACGGCGAGTGCGCCAAGTGGATCGGTTCCATCAGATCTCCCTGAGCGCGTTCGTGAGCGACTTCAGCGCCGCCGACCAGTCCCATCCGGCCACGTCCCGGTCGCCCACGAGGTTGGAGACGGAGCGGACCTCCGCGAACGGGAGCCCGGCCTGCTGGGCGGCCGTGGCCACGCCGAAGCCCTCCATGGCCTCCCCGACCGCGCCCGGGTGGAGCGAGGCGAGCTCGTCGGCCCGCTCGGCCGACCCGGTGATCGAGGCCAGGGTGAGGATCTCGCCGCGCACGCCCTCCATCTGGACGGTCAGGACCGTGTTGCAGCCGATGCGGTTCGAGCCGAACCCGATCTCGTCGATCGGCTGGAAGCGATCCGGCAGCGCCACGCCGAGCTCGCCGGCGACGGAGTCGGTGGCGATGAGCACATCGCCGATCGCGGCGCGCCCGGCGAAGGCCCCGCAGATCCCGGCGTTGACGACCACGTCGTAGGCCCGGCCCATCTGGCCGTTCGCGCCGAGGGTGCGGCCGGTGGCCGCCGCGGCGGCGGCGGGGCCGACGCCCGAGACCAGGACGTCGATCTCGTGGCGGACGTTGCGGCCGGCCTCGACCGCGTCGGCCTCCTCGCGCACCGCGCACACGACCAGAATTCGCATGATGCAAACCTACCCGCGCGATCGCCCCGGAGGCTTGACCTATTCTTGGGGTTGTGCCTGAGACCGCCACGAAGACCCGCACCCGCAAGCCCCGCCTCGACCGCATCTGCGCCGACGCCCTGGAGCTGGCGCGCGAGGCCGCCGAGGAGTCCGGCGACGGCGTCGGCGAGTACCTGAGCGCCGAGGCCGAGGCCGAGCGCGTGGTCACCCACAACTTCGAGTGCACCCTGCCCGGCTACCGCGGCTGGCGGTGGGCGGTGGTGCTCACCCGCGCTCCGCGCGCGCGGGTCGCCACGGTCGCCGAGTCGGCGCTGCTGCCGGGGCCGGAGGCGCTCCTGTCTCCGCCGTGGGTGCCGTGGGCCGACCGGCTCGAGGCCGGGGAGGTCGGGGTCGGCGAGGTGCTGCCGACCGAGGTCGAGGACGACCGCCTCATGCCCGCCTACCAGTACTCCGAGGACGACGGGGTCGAGGACATCGCCTACGAGCTGGGGCTGGGGCGCGAGCGGGTGCTCAACCGCCTCGGCCGGGCTGAGGCCGCGCAGCGCTGGTACGACGGCGACCGGGGCCCGCGGGCTCCCATCAGCGAGTCGGCCCCCGCCTCGGCCAGGTGCGGGACCTGCGGGTTCTTCCTGCCGCTGGCCGGCTCGATGCGGGCGGCGTTCGGCGCCTGCGCGAACGTGTACTCCTCGGAGGACGCGCGGGTGGTCTCGGCCGATCACGGCTGCGGGGCCCATTCCCAGATCTCCGAGTTCGTCGACACCACTCCGCAGGGAGTGGACCAGTCCGAGACGATCTACGACGACGAGGGGTCCGAGGTCCTCTGAGGCCCGAAGTGGCGGCGGTCCATGACCACCATCACGGCCGTGCCGAGGATTCCCAGGATCACGCCGCACGCGGCGCATGCGACCCACCATTCACGTCCGGATCCGGCCAGCTCTGAGCGGTAGAGCTGCGTGACGACCAGCGCGACGGTCCACAGTAGTGTTCCGATCGCGGCTATGGGCGTCATGCGCACGGGTACCGACTCGGGGGCCGGAAGCGGCTCTTTCTCAGGCGACACGGAGGCTAATCTACCTCTAAGAAGGGAATATCGTCCCCCGGTGCTTGTGGTCCGCCGGTAGGGTTGGGCGTACGCTCGGGAAAGCCGGCAAGGCGCGGACGGACGACATACGAGGGGTGGAAGGCATGAGGCCGGTACGGTTCGTAGCCCTCTCCGAAGACGGTCATGCGCTCGTGCTCGCCGACGAGCTGGGGCGCCTGCTGGCGCTGCCGCTCGACGAGCGGGTGTCGGCGGCCGTCGAGATCGACGGCAAGTCGCCCTCCGCGGGCCCCGGCGCGGTCGGCGCCGAACCCGCCGAGCCGGCGCGTCCGGCCCCGGTCCCGAATGTGAATCTCTCTCCGCGCGATATACAGACGCGCATCCGCTCCGGCGAGTCCGCCGAGGGCATCGCGGCCTCGGCGCAGGTCGCGGTCGACCGGGTGCTGCGCTACGCCGGACCGGTCCTCCAGGAGCGGGCGATGCTCGCGCAGGCCGCGCGCCGGGCGCGTCTGGCCACTTCGGAGCGCGGTGACCGCATGTCGAATGTGGTCGACGTCAAGCTCGGCGCGCACGGGGTCGACCCCGAGGCCGTCTCGTGGGACGCCTGGCGCACCGAGGACGGCTCGTGGCTGGTGCAGGCCTCGTGGTCGTCGGGCAAGACCACCGCCAAGGCGCGGTGGCGGCTCGACCGCGGGCGCCAGACGGTCACTCCCGACGACGAGATGGCCCAGTTCCTGTCGACTCCGGCGCCAAAGCAGGTGGCCGAGTCGATCGAGGCGGTCGAGAGCGCGATGCGCGCCGACGAGCCGGCCCGGCCCTCGCGCGACCCGATGCACGGGGTCGGCGAGGACGACGGCGCCCGGCCCGATCCGCTGCGGCGCGACCGGCTGCGCGAGGTGCTCGAGCGCCCGCTCGACGAGCCGTCGCGGCAGCGTTCGCAGACCTCGCTGGGGCTGCCGGGGACGACGGCGAGCGAGCATCGCGAGAGCCCGGAGGTGCCGTCGCTGGCGGTGCTGCGGCCGGGCAAGCGGGCCGCCGCCGAGGACGAGCCGAAGCCGCTGGCCGCGGCCGGTTCCAAGCCGCGCAACCAGCTCCCGGGCTGGGACGACGTCCTGTTCGGCGGAGCCGACAAGTAGCGCTGCGGCGGAGCCGCAAGCAGTCAAGTCTATCTATGGAACGGGCGGGCCCGGCGGGCCCGCCCGCTTCTATGCGTCCGGTCTCAACTACTGGCTTGCCGACCGGTAAGTTACTAGACTCGGGGATGCCATGTCCCCAGTCATCGCCGCACAGCTGCAACGCACGTTCCGCGCTCTGGCCTACCCGGCGTACCGGGTCTTCGCGATCGGGCAGTTCGTCGGCACCATGGGGTTCTGGCTCCAGACCACCGCGGTCAACTGGCTCGTCCTCGAGCTGACCGGCGACTCCGGCACCGCCCTCGGCCTGTCCCTGGCCATCCAGTTCGGCCCCTACCTGGTGCTGAGCCTCCACGGCGGCAAGATCGCCGACGCGGTCGACAAGCGCGTGGTGCTCCTGGCCTGTTCGCTCGGCAGCGCCGCGGTCGCCACCGCGCTGGCCACGGTCGTGCTGTCGGGGGTGGTCGAACTGTGGATGGTCTACCTGGCCGTGTTCGTCTTCGGCGCCGTCTCGGTCGTCGAGGGCCCGGCCCGCCAGGCGTTCTACTCCGAGCTGGTCGACGGCGAGGCGCTGCCGAACGCCATCTCGCTGGGTTCGGCGCTGTTCAACGTCAGCCGCATCGCCGGACCGGCCATCGCCGGGATCCTGATCGCGCTGACCAGCACCGGCGTGGTCATCGCGATCAACGCGGCGGCCTTCCTGGGCCCGGCGGCGGCCTGCGCGGTGCTGCTGCGGCGCAGGATCTCCAACCCCGTCGAGCGGTCCGATGCCTCCTCGGGCGGCATCCGCGAGGCCCTGGCCCTGATCGCCGCCCGCCCCGACCTGCTCGGGGTGCTGTTCGTGACCCTGTTCGTCTCCGGCTTCGCCTTCAACTTCCCGATCACGCTCTCGATGCTGGCCAAGACCGAGTTCGAGACCGGCGCCGACACCTTCGGGCTGCTGCTGACGGCCCTGGCCGTCGGCGCCCTGGCCGGGTCGCTGGTCTCGGGCCGCCGCTCGGCCCGCCCGGGCGTCCACACCGTCCTCGGCGCCGGACTGGCCCTGGGGATCGGGACCGTCGCCGTCGGCTTCGGCCCCACCATGGTCTCGGCGATGATCCTGCTGGTCCCGGCCGGTTTCGCGATGGTCTTCTTCGCGCAGGCGGCCAACCAGAGAGTCCAGATGGGCGTGCCGGGGGAGTACCGCGGCCGCGTCCTCAGCGTCTACCTGCTGGTCTTCCTCGGATCGACCCCGGTGTTCGCGCCGCTGGTCGGATGGGTCGCCGAGGTCGCCGGAGCCCGGGCCTCGCTGTGGATGGGCGGGGCGGTCTCGATCGCCGCCGCGGTGGCCGCCTACGTCCTGCGGGCCTCGCGCCAGCGGCGGAACGCGGCGCCACTCCCCGGGAAAGTGGTGCCCTGAGTCGTTACTTCCAGGAAATTACCGTCTCGTCCAATGGGATTTCACTGAATTAACAGTCGGCGTTGCTGCGAGGATTAGTCACATCGCGCCCGTCCGCCGCGCCGGACCGACACATCCATCGCCTCCGGTGCGCGCCGAACCCCCAGCGAGTATCCCTGGAGGAATCCAGTGAGTCCTACAGCCGCCGTAGCAGCGACCAAGACGCGGACCGAACGGCTCTTCGCCGCCTTGGAGCTTCCCGAGCACGCCGTATCCGACCTGGCCGAGGTCGTCTCCGATCTCAACATCGCCCGCCGTGGCCCCTCCAGCCGCCCGTCGGCGGCCGCGCGCCGCCCGTCCCAGCCCTCGCGCGTGGTCAGGTCCGCCAACTGGCACCTCACCCTCGCCTTCATCGGCGACGTGCCCGTCGAGCGGGTCGGACACGCGGCCGAGGTCCTCGGCGAGGCCGCGCGCTCCTGCGAGCCGCTGCGGCTGTCGGTCTCCGGCGGCGGCAGGTTCGGCCGCGGCCGCTACTCGGTCGTCTACGCCGGACTCGACGGCGACGTGGCCAGACTGGTCCAGCTCGTCCACCGCATCCGCGCCGGGCTGACCGCCGCGGAACTGCCGGTCGACCAGAAGCAGTACCGGCCCCACGTCACACTCGCCCGCCCCGGAGACCGCGTCACCAACCAGCAGGCCGCCGAGGACCTGCTGACCCTGCGCCGCTACCACGGCCCTGCCTGGACCGCCGACGAGCTCGTGCTCTACCGGTCCGACTTCGGCACCCGCCCCGGCGAGGCGCCGAACTACACGCCGGTCTCGAACCTTCCGCTGCGCACCCCCTAGGGGCCCAGCGCGACTCGCGATATTCGCGAAAGCCGGTCGCCGGGGCGCGGCGGCGGGTAGAAAGAGTGCATGTCCGCGAGCGCCTCGAACCCCGAGACCACCCGTCCCGTCGGCCGACCGCTCGCGCGGGTGTTCCTGCGCACCGCCGGACTGACCGCGCTGTTCACCTGGGCCGCACTGCTGGTGTGGGCCGCTTTCGGATCGGCCAGCGTCGGCTCCTCGGGCGTCTACATGATCATCGGGACCGTCGCCTCGGTCCTGATCGTCGCCGTCTGCGCGACCACCGCCGCCGCCCACCCCGGACTGCGCACCATCGCCGCGGCCCTGTTCGCCGCCGTCTTCGCCGCCTGCGCCGGATGGCTGGTCTACTCCTCGATGCCCGAGGCCGGCCCCGACGACTTCATTACCCACCGCGCCGGGGTCGCGGCCCTGGCCTACGCCTTCGGCGTGATCGGCGGCGGCCTGCTGGCCCTCGGCGAATTCGCCGTCGAGGGCTACTCCGGCGGCAGGCGCCGAGTCCCGGGGCGGATGTCGACCAAGGTCGGCGTCCTGGCCGCCGCGATCGTGATCATGGCCGCCGCCGCCCTCGCCCCCGCCATGCAGCGCTGGGCCGAACTGGCCAACCAGGACGTCCGCACCGGCGACGTCGACCAGGCCGCGGCCGCCGAAAAAGGGGCCGGACTCGGCAGCGTCGAACGCTTCGTCGAGACCCCCTACGGGCTCCTGCGCATCGACCACCCCGGCGAGACCACCCCCCAGGCGGTGACCCTGCTCGACCCGGCCTCCGGCGACGCGATCTGGTACCACCGCCGCTGGAACTGGAAGTCCTCGCAGGCCCCGATCCTGTCCCACCAGGCCCACCTGGTCGCCCTCACCGGACCCCGCGCCGACGACCCCGGCGACTTCCAGGCCCGCGTCCTGGCCGCCCGCACCGGAGCCGAGGTCGCCACCGTTGGCTTCGGCGACGCCCCCGGCGTCCTCCTGGCCGTCGACGACGACCGCCTGCTCTACGCCGGCGAGCGCAGCGAGGTCTTCACCGCCTACGACTTCGACGGCGAGGTCGTCTGGGAGCAGACCCTCCCGGCCGGCTGCCACGGGGAGGCGACCCAGATCAGCTCCGGCCGCGTGGTCATGCTCGCCGACTGCGTCCCCGCCCCCGACCGGATGATCGCCCGCGACTGGATCATCGCCTTCGACGCCGCCAGCGGTGAACAGGTCTGGGAGCGCGAGATCGACCGCGAATCCGTGCTGCTCCCCGAGAGCTTCCTGGTCACCGAGGACTCGCTGGTCATCGACAGCCGCAAGGAACTGCGCGTCACCGACGGGCCCTTCTCGGCCCGCCGCTTCGAGCACCGGCTCCTCTCGTTCGCGCTCGAGGACGGCTCGCTGCGATGGCGCAACGCCGACCAGGTCTTCGGCTCCACCAACTCCTCGGCCTGCGGCGGCGTCCTGCGCCTGTCGCAGCCGGTGGCCCTGGCCGAGGCCTCCGACGCCGCCGGGACCGCCGGGGAGGGAGACGGCGCCCGCCCGGCCGCCCCGACCTCGGAGCGGCGCACCGTCCAGCTCGTGGAGTGCTACACCTCCCGCGAGCACACCGGCTCCTGGTTCGGTGTCATGGCCTACGACCTCGACAGCGGCGAGAAGCTCTACCGCAAGTCGGTCAAGCTCGGCTTCACGCCGCTCGACCGGGCCGTCGCCGGGGGCTGGTCGACCGTCCTGCCCGACAACCGGGCGATCCTGGCCACCGACCTCTCCCTGGACCGCACCAAACCCGACTGCCGCCTCTACGAGATCGCCGAAGGCGAGGCCGAGCGCATCGACCTCGCCGACGGGGACCTGCCGGCCGCCTGGTGCCACGAGGCGCAGCTGACCACCGTCGCCGACGGGGCCGCCATCAGCTACGTCACCGGCGAGGACACCAGGGGCATCTTCCTGCTCGATTAGGAATGATCAAATCCTGTGATTGAAAACCCCTCATCCACGCAGAGGTACTGCGCGAAAGTGGGGTAGGGTTCTGCGCATGTGTGGAATTGTGGGATATACGGGCGGCCGCAGCGCCGCCGGAGTCGTGGTCGACGGGCTCCGCCGCCTCGAATACCGGGGCTACGACTCGGCCGGCGTCGCGCTGATCGACGACGGCGAGTTGCACCAGGTCAAACGCGCCGGCAAACTCGCCAACCTCGAATCGGCCCTCGACGAGGCCGGCCTGCCAGAATCCCGCTGCGGGATCGGGCACACCCGCTGGGCGACCCACGGGGTCCCCTCCGACCGGAACGCGCACCCGCACCTTTCGAACGACGGCCGGATCGCCCTGATCCACAACGGCATCATCGAGAACTTCGGGCAGCTGCGCGGCGAACTCGAAGCCGACGGCGTCCGCTTCTCCTCCGAGACCGACACCGAGGTGGCCGCCCAGCTGCTGGGCCGCGAATACGCCGCCGACGGCGACCTGACCAAAGCCATGACGCGCGTGTGCGCCCGCCTCGAAGGCGCCTTCACGCTCCTGGCCGTCGCCGCCGACGACCCGCACACCGTCGTCGGCGCCCGCCGCAACTCCCCGCTCGTGGTCGGCATCGGCGACGGCGAGCACTTCCTGGCCAGCGACGTCGCCGCCTTCATCGCCCACACCACCGAGGCCGTCGAGCTCGGCCAGGACCAGATCGTCACCATCACCCCCGAGGGCATCGCCGTCCGCGGCTTCGACGGCAGCCCCTCCGAAGGGCGCCGCTACTCGGTCGACTGGGACATCTCGGCCGCCGAGAAGGGCGGCTACGACACCTTCATGCGCAAGGAGATCAACGATCAGCCCGCGGCCGTGGCCGACACCCTCCGGGGTCGCATCGACGAGGCCGGCCAGATCGTCCTCGACGAGGTCCGCATGTCCGACCAGGACTTCCGCGACATCGACAAGGTCTTCATCATCGCCTGCGGCACCTCCTACCACGCCGGGCTGGTCACCAAGTACGCCATCGAGCACTGGACCCGCATCCCCTGCGAGGTCGAGCTCTCCAGCGAGTTCCGCTACCGCGACCCCGTGCTCGACCGCTCCACGCTCGTGGTCGCCATCTCCCAGTCCGGCGAGACCATGGACACCCTCATGGCCCTGCGCCACGCCAAGGACCAGAAGGCGCGCGTGCTGTCGATCTCCAACACCGTCGGCTCGACCATCCCGCGCGAATCCGACGCCGTCCTCTACACCCGCGCCGGCATCGAGGTGTCCGTCGCCTCCACCAAGGCGTTCCTCACCCAGCTCGCCGCCTGCTACCTGGTCGGCCTGCACCTGGCCCAGATCCGCGGCATCAAGTACGCCGACGAGGTCGGCGCGGTCCTGACCGAGCTGGTCGCCGTCCCCGACAAGATCGCCGCCGTCATCGAGCACATGGAGCCGGTGCGCAAGCTCGCCCGCGAAGCGGCCGACTTCGGGCGCGTGCTGTTCATCGGCCGCCACGTCGGCTACCCCGTGGCCCTCGAAGGCGCCCTCAAGCTCAAGGAGCTGGCCTACATCCACGCCGAGGGCTTCGCCGCCGGCGAGCTCAAGCACGGCCCGATCTCACTGATCGAGGACGGCACTCCCGTGATCGCGATCGTCCCCAGCCCCAGGGGCCGCTCGCTCCTGCACGACAAGATCGTCTCCAACATCCAGGAGGTCAAGGCCCGCGGCGCGAAGGTCATCGCCGTGTGCGAGGAGGGCGACGACATCGCGCGCGTCCACGCCGACGACGTCATCACCACGCCGGCCGCCCCGACCCTGCTGGCCCCGCTGCTGACCGCCGTCCCGCTCCAGGAGTTCGCCGTCGAACTGGCGACGGCCCTGGGCAGGGACATCGACCAGCCGCGAAACCTCGCGAAGTCGGTCACTGTGGAATAGACCGAGTCCGGACGGTCCGCTTCTGAGGTGCCGCGGACTCTGCGTACTCAGAAGCGTCTCCGTGCCACTCTTCCATCGGGCTTCCGGGAGGATGCCCCGGCCTTCAGATTGGTAGGAATCCGAAGCGATTGTATACTCGCGCTCCCGTTTCACGGGGCTGCGAGTAGAGGGGTTGTCGTACCCGGTCGGTACGTTTTCGGGGTGCAT
>NZ_JAELXW010000143.1 GCF_016428645.1 Glycomyces salinus
TGGGCCGCTGCGACGACCAAGCACACCAAGCTGGTGCTCGATGCGGTCGACCACGCCCTGTGGCAGCGGGACCGGACCGCCGCCCCGTACGGGTCCGATAGCGAGGCGATCATTCATCACTCGGACGCCGGCAGTCAATACACGAGTTTCCGCTTCGGCGCCCACCTCGCGCAGGCCGGCATCCAAGCCTCCATCGGTTCAGTCGGCGACGCCTACGACAACGCCCTGATGGAGTCCACGATCGGGTTGTACAAGACCGAACTGATCGATCGGAATCGCGATTGGAGGAATCTGACCGATGTAGAACTGGCCACCGCCGAGTGGATCGACTGGTACAACCACCAGCGGCTCCACTCCGCGATCGGCTACGCCACCCCCGCCGCCTACGAACAGCAATACTGGGCCACAGCCGTCCCAGCAGCTCCACAAGTCACCACGTAATCAACCCTCTATCACAGCCGGGGCGATTCA
>NZ_JAELXW010000144.1 GCF_016428645.1 Glycomyces salinus
GGGGCGATTCACTGGTCGCCTCACCGATCTGCACCGAGATCGCCCCGGCCAGCTGCCGCGGTCGCGCCAAGCGCCCCATCGGGCAGGCGCCGCTGCCGCATTCTCCCCGTCTAGTGTCCGGTGCCCGTCGTCAACTTCAGCATCAGCGCAGCCACCGAATCCCCTGGCCGCAAGGACGGCGCAGAATTGAATCAATCTATGTAATCGACACATAACAAGCTCATTGAACTCGGAACATACCCCCCTATCCTCTCTAATGAGGAGTCCCACTCGCCTGCTCTAAACCCGGCAAGTTCTATGCTGGGCTCAACCAGATCGGCGCCGGTCGGTGTCGTGGAAATGGGGGTAGGCATGATCCTGACCTTGACCGTCAAGTCACTGCTAACTGGCCTCTCGGTCATCAGCTTGCTCGCGGTATCCGGCTGCGGCGGCGCCGAAGACCAGCAGGAACCTGACACGCCAGCACCGAGTACCGCCCAGTCGAGCCCAGTAGCCGAGTCCACCTCAGAGGCCACCGAGTCCCCAGATGAGCCCGAGTGGCACCTGGGGGACACGATCGAGTTCGACAGCGGTAGCTCAGCAACGGCGATCGAGCTCGAAGTCGACACCGCGGCATCCTCACCGGCACCGAGCGAAGCCGGTTACCCGGCCAACTACGTCTGGGCCGGACTGCGAGTGGAGATCTGCGTCCCCGACACGCCCCCTGAAGACACCACCGACGACTTCTATCTCGTGGCACGAGACCCTTGGTCGCTGGTCAGCGAAGGCAACGCGCTGATCACACCCTCTCACACCGGATACAGTGGATTCCCGCAGCCGGAATACCCATGGGGGATCCAGGAAGTCGGGATCGGGACGTGCGTCAACGGCTGGATTGTGTTCCCCGTCCCCGACGACGAAGGCATCGCGAAGGTCCAATACGCCCGTACAGGCACTTCACCAGAGTATTGGACGGTCAACTGACCAGTGAGTCGCAGCCGCCGGGGTCCGTCTCGCGCCTGACCAGGGACGGTCGGATGTACCTGGACGGCCTCGCGGTCTCACTCGCCGCGGTCCTCGTCGCTTTGCCGAATCAGCTGGTAGCAAATAGCACCAGCTGCCCAGCCCATAACCACCATCGTGCCGCCGAGACCCATCAGGAACGGTCCAGCAACGGACTTCTCAGCGGGTACAGGGTCTTCGAACAGGCTCTCTTGCGGCTCGGGGGCCTGTCCGGTAACGATGATGCCGATGATGAGCACGGCAACGCCGACCACTATGAGTGTGGCGAGTGGCGGATTGAAGTTCGACTGCTTTTGGGCCATGATCTCACTGTAGGACTGATGAGACCGAGTCACCTGTGATTACAAAAGGTAGGGTCGACCGCCGGGTAGGAGCCGGTCCGCAGTAGTGGTTCAGGTGGGGAAGACCAGCCTTCCGGCGATGATCGCTGCGGCGACCATCAGGGCCGCCATACAGGAGATCATGGCCCCGAAGCAGATGCCCATCTGTACGGGGTTCATCGCGAGGGAACCGATGTCGCGGTCCGTTCGCGCTGCGGGCGCGACACGGTGCCATACGTGCCCGTCGTCGGATAGTGCGCCGCCACCTCGAAGGCGGTAACGACTTCTACAGTCGCCTGGTGGCTGCTACCCGCACTCACCACGACATCGTGCTGCACGACTGGCTGAGCGAACGCGAAGTCCGCGAGGAGCTCTACCTGGCTATCGTGCATTCCTAGATCGGACTCATCCCTGACGGGGCCGCCCACATCACGGTCAACAACCGCCCGCTGACCTGGTGGTACGAGCACGACACCGGAACCGAAACGCTGTCCACGCTCACCGACAAGGCCCGCCGGTACAGCAGGTTGTACAGCCATGAAGGCTACCGATCACGGCACATGGCGCTGTTCGAGATCACCAAGCCCGGCCGCGAAGCCAACTTCCACCACGCTCTGGCCGGCACCGGTCTCGCGCTCCCAGTGGCCACCGCGACCTCGCAGGACGATCTCGACCCGCTCTCGGCCGTCTGGTGGCCTCTTGGACATCCTGCTTGCAGTCGACGCAGGCTCACCGAACTCCCGGTCGTCGAACTACCTTCGACTCCAGCGAGAACACGCAGGTGCCCCTGGAATCCCAAGTAGAACTCCAGTCGCACATACCTCACATGTTGACGCCCTCAGATCGTCCCAGACGCTCGAACAACGCTCGACCCGACCTGAGGAACGCTCCGTTGACGAGCCCCATCGAGCGGTGGTTCTATGACATCACCCGCGTACCCTGTATCGGTTTTCATTTGTGCTGTCGCAGGTCCTATTTCATGTGTCGTATCAGCCCGGGGCTGGCGCGGTCTGGTTGGCGAGGTGTCCGCAGGCGGCAGCAGTCGGAGCTGGAATCAGACCCAGCCGTCGGGTAACTGGTGCTCGGCTTCGGATTTCAAGTTGTCAGCCTGCCTTCGCAGCGCCTCAAGCAAGACCGGACTCGTTGCCCTGAGGACCCCCTGAAACCGTGCATTCCCGAGCACCACGCCACCGTCAAATCTCGCACCCCCGAAGTCCGCGAGGCCGGTAAAGGTCGCGCCTCCGATGAGCCCGTGGCTGGAGAAGTTCGGGCGCCCGAAGAGCGCCTCGCGGCCGGTGAAGGTCCTGCCCTCGAAGAGCACGTGGCGGGTGAAAGTCGCGCCGCCGAAGCGCGCGTAATTGTTGAAGGTCGCGCCTCCGAAGTCTGCGCGGCCGGTAAACGTCGCGCCCCAGAAATCCGCGCCGCCGGTGAAGGTCGCGTTGGTGAAATCGGCCCCGGTCAGGTGGCAGTTGCCAAAATCGATGTCCTTGAGGTAGGCGCTTCGCAGGTTCAGGCGGGAGTGATCCCAGTACAGGTCCTCCCGGTCGGGGTTGAGGTGACGTTGCAGGATCTCCTGAGCGATCAGCCTCACTTCGCCTTCGGCCTCGCCGCTGGTGGCTGCGGCGGGCGGGGGGCCGATGGGTTCGAAATGGTGGAGTGGCGGCCGCCCCGCCTTCGGCTCCTGTTCCGGTGGTGTGTAGGGGAGGCGGAGGTAGGCGCAGATCTCGTCCAGGACGACCTGGCGGAGTTCAGCGTGTTGCTGACCGATCCTTTCGAGGTTGTGGAGCCCGCCGATGCGCACCGCGGGGTTGGCCGAGCCGAGCTGCTCGACCGCGCGTACCCGAGCATCGGTGATCCGCCGCTGCAGCGCGTCGTCCTTTTCGTCGGCGGCTTTCTCCTCGAGGTGCTCTTGCCGGCGGAGTTCGGCGGCTTGGGTGTCGCGGGTGGCCTGCTCGTGGTGGAACTGGCGGCGGATGGTCACGGCCAGGGCCACGAGAACACCAAGGCCCCCGGTTGCAGCGAGGGCGTTGCGGAGGGCCTGGGCTTGCATGCGCGCGATCGCCAGGTCCTGTGCGGCGATCTCTTGTACGTCGAAGCCGCCCGACTCGGTGAGGGGGTCGGGGATAAATGCGGCGAAGGCGAGGTAGATGCCCAGGGTGAGCCCTGCGATTGCGGGAACGGCGAGTGCGGCGATCCAGATCCATTGGCGGCGGGGTCGCTGCGTAGCAGGGCGGGCTGCCGCCGGGGTTGGCTGCGGGGTCATCGATTGAGCGTACGACCCGCGCCAACCCTGGAGGACCTCCAGTTCGGGCGATCACCCCTCGAATGGTGACAGGGCAAGCCGCGGGTACATGGGAGGTACCATCCGAGCGACCCAATACGACATCGGCCTTGCCGCGCAACCGCGCGCAGTTCAGGGCTGATGTGCCACCTGGGCGAGGCCTCCGAGATCGCGATCGGTCTTGTTCGCTCGCCACCGCGATCACCTCAGCGAGGTGGCTAACGGCGCTTGAGAGCGGCCACGAGGCGCCGTTAGAATGGGCGTCGCAGGGCTCTGCGGACCGTTCGAGGATCGCGCCCAATGTGGACAGGCTGGTCCCCGGAATGTTCCCCAACCAGACGAGGTCAAATATTAAAACCCCAGCTCAACGAGTCTTGAAACTAGAGTTCAGTCTTGTAAAATGCCTGGTTACGAGCTTGCAACGCAACTTCTAATCCGACGGTCGCAGGTTCGAATCCTGCCTGGCGCGCCGTAAAACCCCAGCTCAACGAGTCTTGAAACTAGAGTTCAGTCTTGTAAAATGCCTGGTTACGAGCTTGCAACGCAACTTCTAATCCGACGGTCGCAGGTTCGAATCCTGCCTGGCGCGCCGTAAAACCCCAGCTCAGAGTCCCAAGATCCAGCAACACGCCGTCGGCCTCCAAGCTATTGTCCATGGCGATGCTGTCAGGCATGGCCGAACAACGCTCACACCAGACCCTCGTCCGCGGCAGCGTCCGCCCGGGGAACACGTTCCGAGTCCGCGTCTACGCCGGAACGAATCCCGAGACCGGCAAACCGCACTACCTCACCGAGACCCACACCGACCCGAAGGAAGCCGAGAAGGCCCGCACCCGGCCCGTCGCTTCTGTGCCGCCTGGAGACCCGAGACCGACCACCGGGCGGTCGCGGTGCCGAACGGCAACGTCGCCCTCCCCGCTCAACTCGATCGACAGCGCATCTGTGCTCCGCGCCGCCGCACCGGCTGGGGCCCAAACGCATCAGGGAACACCTCAACGCCGAGGAGATCACCATCGCCGAATCAACGATCTGGAAGGTCCTCCAACGCCATGGCTTGAACACCTGCCATCGAACGGTCGATTGACAGCGGCAGCAATACCAGCGAACGTTTTCCGCATAGGTCCTCTCAACTCTCGGTCTCGAAGGTTGAGATACGGATCGGCAAGACAACGCGAGTTGAGGTCCTAGCTCACATCTCAACACTCGGACCTGAGAGTTGAGATGTGAGCGAACATCTCAACACTCGATGAGCCAATTGGTTGGACTCGGAATTCTGAAAAAGACCGACGCGAAATACCGTCATGGATACCGGGCTCCCGAGGTAATGGAGATTCTCACTCGTGCTAGCACCTGGAGCGCTCACTGACGACTCCGCCTTCCCACGGAACTTTGAGGATAAAATCGCTGGCAGAACACTACATCGGGGTCTCAAGGGCGATCTTCGACCGGTGTGGTCGTCACACTTTCCCGCTGCACTCCCTACCGCCCGTCGGGTGGTTGATGGTGAGTCTTGAGTAATCCCCGACCGCTCTGAAGTCTTGAGTCATCCTTACCTGTGTCCGTCGCCCCGGCTTCGCGCTCAAAATTCGCGCCGGCGTCGCCCGGCCGCTGCCGCATATGAAGGCACTCCATAGTGTTCGCGCACCGTGCGGCGAGCGAGTGATGCCCCCGCTCGGCATCGGACAGGTTCGTCGCCCCGAGCGCGATAGCGACCGCTATCGGTAGCATCCCGAGACATGAGCTCCCACCTCCCGCCCGGACGCATCCGGATCGTCATTGCCTCCGGTTCCGGAGGCGGCGACAGTGCCGAACTCAGCCAGCTTCGAGGAGTCGCCGAGTACGACCCCCGCTCCCAGGTTTGGCGAACGAGTCTGCCGATGCAGTTCGAAGAGCGGGACTTGGATCGGCTGCAGCGACTCTTCCGACTAGCCACAGAGCATGGCGCTTCAGTGCGCATCGAACCGCCCTCGACACCCGACGACTGATCATCCATAGGAGACTTGGCGTACATGGATCCCTCCATGAACAAGATCAGGCAGGATCATAGATTCACTGGTCAGGCAGCAGTTGAATCATTCCAACATGTGGACGAACCGGAAGGTCGGAAGGTTTGAACAGATCCTCTAATCCGACGGTCGCAGGTTCGAATCCTGCCTGGCGCACTATCGACTTCTCGGCATGGCGGCGAGGGCCGCGGCGGTGAGCATGAGGGCCGCCAGGAGTGCGAACAGCGCCGGATAGGAGCCGAGTCGGTCGGCGATGAGCGCTCCGGCCGCCGGTGCGGTGGCGATGGCGACCGTCGATGGAGCGGAGAAGATCCCGTAGCGGTGGCCGAATGCGGTCGTGCCCCACCGGTCGGAGACGGCGGTGGCTTCCAGGAGGGTGAAGGCCCCGCGGGCGGCGCCGAGGGCGATGACCACGGCGAAGACGACCGCGATCGGGGCCGCGAGCGCGACGGTCGCGGCGATCATCACCGCGCCGAGGGCGAGGATGAGGACCGTTCGTGCGGTGGGGCCGGTTCGTCGGGTGAGGGTGCCGTAGCCGAGGCGTCCGAGCAGTTGGCCCGCGCCGCATAGCCCCAGAGCCCAGGCGGCGCTGCTGGTGTCGGTGCCGCGCGCGGTCAGCAGGGGCACGAGGAAGAAGGTGGCGGTGAACAGCGCGAAGGTCGCCAGTGCCATGGCGGCGGCCAGGAGAGCGAAGGCGGGCGTCCGGATCACGTTCCGGTCTGGGGCGGCTTCGGGGACCGTCGCCGTCGCGGCCCGGTGCGCGCGTTTTCGGTGCGGCCAGGGCGGGTCGAGGCCGATGGCGTGGGCGGGGATGGTGACGGCGGCCAGGATGAGGCCGAGGACCAGGTACGTTTCACGCCAGGTGAAGTGGTCGGCGAGGGTGGCGGTGAGCGGGGCGAAGATGGTGCTCGACAGTCCGGCGACGAGGGTCAGTGCGGTGAGGGCGCGGACGCGCCGGTCGCCGTACCAGACGGTGAGGGCGGCGAAGGCGGGCTTGTAGAACACGGCCGCCTGGGCGACCCCGGCGATGGTCCAGGCGGCCAGGAACCACACCGGGCCCGGTGCCCAGGCGATCGCCGCGGTGGCGGCGACGGCGAGGACCGACCCGGCTGTCATGACCGGGCGGGGGCCGTGCCGGTCGAGCAGTCGCCCGACCGGCACGCCCCCGGCGGCCGAGACCGCCAGTCCGACCGAGAACGCGCCGGTGACCGCTGCGGTCGACCACCCGGTGTCGGCGCTGATGCGGCCGGTCAGGACCGGGAAGGCGTAGAACAGCACACCCCAGCTGACGATCTGGGTGGCGCACAGGGTGATCAGGGCGCGCCGGGGCGACTCGGCGCGGTGCCCCGGGGTTGCGGCGGCGGTCTCGGTCATCGGCGGTTCAGCTGAAGCTGGTGTGCAGTCCGGCGGCGACGGCGGCCAGAGGGGCCATGATGTGTTCGGCGTCCCCGGCGGCGCCGCGCAGGGTGTTCGAGGCGAAGGACCGCTGGAACTCCAGTCCGACGTAGGCCAGGCCGGGGTGGGTGGTCGAGACGCCGCCGGTGTGGCGGGGCATGCCCGCCTCGTCGAGCGCACCGAGATCGGACAGGTAGCCCAGGTGCGGGCGGTAGCCGGTGGCGAACAGGACCGTGTCGACGGACTCGCGGGCGCCGTCGGACCAGATCAGGCCTTCATCGGTGAAGGCGGTGAACATCGGGCGCCGGTCGAGCAGCCCGGCTTCGAACGCCTTGCGGTAGCCGCCGATGTCCAGCGTCAGTCCGGCGGAGACGTACGGGGCGAACCATTCGACCGGCAGGTGGTCGTATCCGGCGGTGAGCAGGTAGTGGATGTCTCGTCCGTCAGGTCGCTGCTCGACGAGGTTGACGGGGGTCCGGGTGGCGAGGGTGACCGAGGCGACCTGCGCCAGTTCGTAACCGACCTGGACGGCCGAGTTCCCGCCGCCGACGACGACCACGCGTTCGCCCGCGAACGGGTCGGGGTTGCGATAGTCGGCCACATGCAGCACTTCACCGCCGAAGTCCTCCTGCCCCGGCGGGTGCGGCAGGTGCGGGTTGCCGAATGAGCCGGTGGCCGCGACTACGCCCGCGGCCTCGATCGTCGTGCCGGTGGCGGTGCGCACCAGGTAGCCGCCGCCGGTGGCCGACACCTCCTCGACCCTGGTGTCGGTGCGGATGTCGACGCCGAGGCCGGCCGCGAATCCCTCGATGTAGGCGGCGATCTCGTCGCGCGCGGGATAGTCGTCGGGGTCGGCGGGAATGGGGTCGTGGCCGGGGATGGCGCTGAAGCGGGCCGGGGAGAACACGCGGAGGCTGTCGTAGTAGTGCGGCCAGGAGCCCGCCGCGCGAGGCCCGGCCTCGAGCACGAGGGGTTCGAGGCCGGCGCCGCGGGCGGCCCTGGCGGCGGTCAGGCCGGACTGTCCGGCGCCGATGATGACGATGGGTTTGCTGTGTCCAGTCATGCGAGCCATAATATCGTCATTTCGCGAAATGACGTATTGAAAGAATAGTGGTCTCGGTCACCGGTCATACTTGGTCCATGACGACCGGAACCGGGCCACTCGACAGCGACGTGCAGGACTTCCTCAAGGCACTGGCCAGCACCACCCGGCAAGAGGTCATGTTCCTGTTCAACGGCGACGCCGAGCTCACCGTCGGCGAGGTCGCCGAACGGCTCTCGCTCGCGCCCTCGGCGGCCTCGACCCACCTGGCGACACTGCGCGAGGCGGGCATCCTGGTCTCGCGGCGCGAATGGAAGACCGTCTACTACCGGGCCAACCCCGACGGCATCCTCAAGGGACTCGACGGCCTGCGCGACTACCTCCTCGCCTGCTGCCCGCCGGCCGATTACCACCGCTCCTGCGGCTGAACCGCATTCACCGGCGGCTCGCCGCCGAACACGGCGGTCGAGCCGATGCCGCACCGCTCGGCCGGAGTCAGGCGATGACGCGACGAGTATGGCCGGTGGGTATTCTCGGCCGAGGCGGAACCGGACCCGATCCGGTCCACCGGCGCCTCCGATCGCCGTTCCAACACTTCATGCAGAGCAACGACCTGCGTCAACGTGTTCGAGTACGCGACCGTCCGGGCACCCCGCCCGCCCCAGTTCAGCAGCGAGCACCCCCGACGAGGATTGAGCGTGGAATCCGGAACCCTCATCGCCGACCGCTACCGACTCGACAGCCTCATCGCCTGGGGAGGCATGGGCGCGGTGTGGCGGGGCTTCGACACCCGGCTGGACCGGGAGGTCGGCGTCAAGATTCTGCGCCAGGGGCTGGAGGAGGCGCAGAGCCCGCAGGAGCGCTTCGAGCGGGAGGCGAAGACCCTCGCCGGCCTGAAGGGGCCGGGGTTCGTCGAGATCTACGACTACGGTGCCGACAGCGACGGCGGCCAGGCGGTGCTGTTCATCGTCATGGAGCTGGTCGAGGGCGTCTCGCTGGCGGAGCTGCTGCACCGCGAGGAGCGCCTGCCGGCCGAGCGGGCGATGCGGATCGTCGCCGAGGCCGCCGAGGCGCTGGACGCGGCGCACCGGCGCGGGGTCGTCCACCGGGACGTCAAGCCCGCCAACATCCTGGTGGATGAGGCCGACCGGGTCCGGGTGATCGACTTCGGGATCTCGAAACTGTCGGGAGGCCCCGAGCTGACCTCGACCGACGCGGTGCTGGGCACCGCTTCCT
This sequence comes from Glycomyces salinus, assembly GCF_016428645.1. Classification (GTDB taxonomy): domain Bacteria; phylum Actinomycetota; class Actinomycetes; order Mycobacteriales; family Micromonosporaceae; genus Glycomyces; species Glycomyces salinus. The sequence goes on from NZ_JAELXW010000144.1 coordinate 9,283, forward strand.
ACGTCTCCCCCGAGCAATTGCGGCGGGGCGAGGTCACCGGCGCGGCCGACCAGTACGCGCTCGGAGCGGTGGCCTACGAGTGCCTCACCGGCGCTCCGCCGTTCGACTCGATCGACCGCGAGGCGATCACCCACGGCCACCTGCACACTCCGCCTCCGGCGCTGCCCGAGGACGTTCCGGCGGCAGCGGCGGCCGTGGTCGTCAGGTCGCTCCAGAAGGCCCCCGAGGACCGCTGGGAGTCGGCCGGGGCGATGGCGCGGGCCTGCCGCGCCGCGATGGAGTCCGAGCCCGCGGCCGCTCCGGTCGGGCCTCCGACGCTGAAGCAGCGGGCGGCGGGCGTCTGGTCGTGGCGGTTCGGGTTCGTGACCGTAGCGGTGGTCGCGCTCCTGCTGCTGACCGGCCTGTTCGCCTTCTCCCCCTGGAACGGCCTCGGCGGTTCGCAGGCCGAGGAGTCGACCGGCGCCGCCGAGGAGAGTGAGGGCGAGGACCGGAGCCCGGAGGAGTCGGCCGCGGTCGACCGGACCGACGCCCCGGAGGAAGAGGCGAGCGATGACGCCCCGGAAGATGACGGCGCGACCGACCCCGGCGGCGACCAGGACACCGAGTCCGACAGCCCGGAGGACTCCAGCGGCGACGGGGACGAGGAGGACGACCCGCCCGCGAGCGGCAGCGCCGAGGTGCCCGATGTCACCGGCATGACCACATTCGAGGCCCGGGACGAGCTGAACGAGGCCGGGTTCGGGAGCGTCACCGCCGAGGTGGGCTACTACTGGTACACCCCGGAGCCGGAGCACTGCACCGTGATGCAGCAGTCGCCGAACAGCGGCTCCACAGCGGACAGGTCCGAGCAGATCACCGTCTACTACCACGAGCGGCAGGCCGAGGGCACCACCTGCGAGTGGTAGGCGGGCCTCAGGCGCCGTCTTCGGCGTCGAGCCGGGCGAGTTTGTCCCGGACCGCCGCGGCCTCGAGGGCCATCCCGTACTTGACGAATCCGCGCGCGGCCGCCTCCCATTCGCCGCGCGCCTCGTCCCGCTCGCCCACGGCCCGCAGGGAGTCGCCGAGCAGATCGCGGACATTGGACTCGCTCACCTCCAGTTCGAGGCCGGCGAACTTCGACACCGCGCCGCGGTAGCGGCGCACCGCGGCGTCGAAATCGCCTTCATGGTGGGCGATGAGGCCGTACCCCATCTCGGCGACCACCGCCCCGTGCGGGACTCCCAGGCGCGTCGCCTCCGAATGCATCTCGTCGAAGCTCGCCCGGGCCGTCTCGAGGTCGCCGGCCTTCGCCGCGTGCCAGCCGGCCGAGTACAGCGCCCGGTGCTCCCAACTCTTGTCGCCGACCTCGGCGAACAGGGCCCGCGAGCGCATGGCGTGGTCGAGCGCTTCGGCCTCTCTGCCCCGCCGCGCCGCGTAGATGGTGAGAGTGAAGGCCGCGAACGCCTCCGCCCATCGCAGTCCGTGCCGCTCGGCCAGGTCCAGGACCCGATCGATGCGCGTGCGGGCCGCGGCCTCCTCGCCGGTCATCAGCTGCGCCCCCGCCATGTAGCCGAGCGCGACCGCCTCGGCGTTCGCGTCGCCGATCCTGCGGGCGGCCGCCAGCGCCGCCGACTGCGCCGCGAGCAGGTCCCCTGCCCAGTTCCGGTCCAGCATGTACTCGGCGAGGCACCAGGCGAGCCGCCAGATCCGCTCGTCGAGAACGGGATCGGGTTCGGGCTCCCGCTCGGTCTCGGAGGGGCCCGATCGCAGTTGCAGGAGTCCGCGCAGGACCTGGTATTCGGCCGAGATCCAGTCGTTCGCCTCGCGCAGGGAGCGAATCGGCTCGGGACGCACGCCTTCGACCGGCCCGGGGACGTCCCTGCCGCCGCCGAAGAAGGACGTCCTCCGGTCGGCCTCGGCCGCGGTGTGCGTGTAGTGGTCCAGCATCCGCTGCGCGGCCGCGCTCCGCTCCGCTTGGGATACACCGGTGTCGAGCTGCTCGGCGGCGTAGGCGCGCAGCAGGTCGTGCATCGTGAACCGGCCCGGGCGGTGCTCCTCGATCAGGTTGGCGTCGGCCAGTTCCCGCAGCGCATCGGCGGCCTCGCCCGGTTCGGTCGCGGCGAGGCTGGCCGCCGCGGGCACGGTGATGTCGGGCCCGGGGTGGAGGCCGAGTATGCGGAACACGGCGGCCGCGCGAGCGCCGAGCTCCTGATAGGAGCAGGTGAACACGGTCCGCAGATCGATCGCGGCGTCCTTGTCGGAGAAGACGTTGAGGACGTTGCCGGTCGATTCGAGGCGCTCGGCCAGCGTCAGCAGGGAGGCGTGGGGTCGGGCCGCGACCCAGGCCCCGACCAGTGACAGCGCCAGCGGGAGCCCGCCGCAGATGCGCAGGACGCGCCGCCCGGCGCGCGAGTCGGACTCGGCCCCGGCCGGGCCGAAGCTGTCCAGCAGCCGCTGCGACTCGTCGCCGGTCAACGCCTGCAACGGGATCGGCCGCGCTCCGCCCACGACCAGCCCGAGCAGCGGGTCGCGGCTGGTGATGACGGTGAAGCTGCCCGGAGAGGACGGCAGCAGCGGCCGGGCCTGCCGGGTGTCGCGGACGTTGTCGAGCAAGACCAGGACCTTGCGGTCGGCCAGGACGGTCCGGTACAGGCCGGTCTGCTCGTCGAGGTCGGCCGGAACCCGGTCGGGTTCGACGCCGAGGGCCCGCAGCGCCGCTCCCAGGGCGGGCCTCGCGTCGTCTTCGGGGGCGGCCGGATCGAAGCCGCGCAGGTTCAGATAGAGGCGCCCGTCGGGGAACTCGGCGGCGACGCGGTGGGCCCAGTGGACGGCGAGGGCGGTCTTGCCGACTCCGCCCATGCCGCTGATGACGGCCGAGCCCGCGCTGCCGGTCCCGGCGGCGAGGGCCTGGTCGAGCTCGGCGAGCTGCTCGTCGCGGCCGGTGAAGCGGGCGGTGGTCGGCGGGAGCGTCGAGGGCACGGCGGGCGAAGGGGCGAGGGCCGGACCCGGCTCGGCCTGCGGTTCATCGGCTCGGAGGATCGCGGCGTGGACGGCGCGCAATTCGGGGTCGGGGTCGAGGCCGAGGTCGTCGGCCAGGCGCCGCCTGACGGCCTCGAAGTGCTCGATCGCCTCGACCGAGCGCCCGGCGGCGTGGAGGGCGCGCATGAACTGGGCGGCGAAGCGCTGCCGGGTGGTGTGCTTGGCGACGGTCTGCCGCAGCTCGGGGAGGAGTTCGGCGCCGGCTCCGAGTTCGAGTTCGATGTCGAAGCACTCTTCGAGCAGGGTGAGCCGGTCCTCGTCGAGGCGGCGGGCTATGGCCTCGGTCAGGCGGCCCGGAACCCCGGACAGGGCCGGGCCGCGCCATTCGGCGAGCGCTTCGCGCAGCGCGGCGGCCGCCGCGCCGGGGTCGCTCGCGCGCAGGACGGCGGCGCTTCGCCGTTTCTCCTTGCAGCGCTGGAGGTCGAGCTCGCCGGGTTCGATGCGGACGGCGTACGCCTCGCCGCCGTCGGTGATGCCGATGCGGTCGTCGAACGGGCGCAGGTCGCGGCGCAGGTCGGAGACGAGGTTGCGGGCGGCCCGGACGGGCCGCTCGGGAAGCTCGTCCTCCCACACGCCGCGGACGATCCCTTCGATCGGGACGGGCCGGTTGGCCTCGTCGAGCAGGACCGCCAGGAGCTTGCGGGCGTTGTTCCCGTGGATCGTGGCCGCCTTGCCGTCGATCCGGACCTCAAGCGGTCCGAGCATCCGGGCATCGAGGGTGGTCATGTCTTCGGCTTTCTGACGGAGGCATTGGATCTCAGTGTCCCACAGGGAAGTGCGGTGGGACGTAGTCCGAACGGGGCCCGTGACCGATCGGGGACGGATCGGGGAGCGGCGGCGCGACGATCACGGGAAACGAGTCCGCTCCCGGAGAGGAACGCCGATGGCAACCACACCCGTCCCCGACGACTACGAGCAGCGTCTGGCGAATGCGCGGCACGCCGCCGAGCGGCTGCCCGCCTCGCCCGCGCGCGATTCGGCCCTGCGGGCGCTGGAGGCGGCGCCGAGCCGCCGGGAGCACGAGGACGCGCAGCGGAGGGCCGCCACCGCCGGCGCGCTGGCCGAGGAGCTGACGCAGGCCGGTTACGACGGCACCGATCCCGAGCGGATCGCGTGGGTGCGGCTCGACCACGCCGGGAGGCTGGTGGCGCTGGCGTTCAGCCCGACCGTCGACCGGTTGAGCAACCCGGTGGTGGGCGCGGCGGTCGGCGAGGCATGGACGGCGGCGGAGGCGGCGCGCGCCGGGGCGGCCCGGCGCCTGGAGCTGGCGGCCGCCGACGCGGGGCTGGCCGCCTCGGCCGATCCGCGGCTGGCCGAGTTGCGGCGCCTGGTGGCCTCCCGCGCCGCCGAGCGTTTCGAGCACACCACCGAGGACGACCTGTGCTCGGCGGAGGTGGATGTGGAGGGCCGCTTGGCGGTCTTCAAGTTCCTGGTCCCGAACGCGACCGTGGACAACGACTGCGAGTCCTTGGCGGAGGAGGCCGCGGCCACGATCAGGACGGCGCAGCAGAAGGCGGCCGAGTCCTTCGCCGCCCTGGCCGACCAGGCCTTCGCGGTCACCTAGGGTTCCCTGTTCGCGGCGAAAGGCCCGGCCCGGACTCGCTTCCGACGAGTCCGGGCCGGGCCTTTCGCCGCGCTATGCACGGATGTCGGTGTCGCGGCCGCCGTTGGGGAAGCGGATCGGCACGGTCATCTCCTCCGGCCTCCCGGCGCACTCGTCTCGGTGACCGCACTCCAGATGATGAAGACGCCGAAGGCGGCGCCGGCCAGCGCGAGGATCACCAGGAATATCGAGACGCCTCCCTGCTCGGCCTGCTCGTCGTAGGTCCGCTCGCTTCCCGCGTTCCCGTTCACGTAGGTGACGCAGGTGTCGTCGCGTTCCATTTCGCTGCCGCCGCATGTGACCTCGTCTGAAGCTCCGGAACGGAGGTTGCCGACGAAGCAGATCAGCGAGACCGCGATGATCACGAGACCTATGACGATGACGGCCGCCTTCGTTCCGGGGGTCAACTGCTCGGGCTTGCCCATGGTCTACCTCTCGATGTCCGTCACGGTCACTCAGGTGTAAAGGTCGTATTCGGGATCGCCGACGCCCCAGACGTCCTCTTCGGGGTCTTCGAGGAGCTTCGATTCGCGGGTGCTCTCCTCTTCGGGCCGCCCGGTGCCCCTGCCGCCGCCCGCGCCCATCATGGGGCCGCCCATGCCGGTTTTGCCGGTGCCGCCCGCGGTCGGGGCCGCGGGTACGGCGGCCGGGGAGGCACCGGTCGACGGGCCGGTCCCCGTGCCCGCTCCCGCGCCGGTGGCGAGGCCGCCGGCCCCGGCGCCCGGAGCTCCGATGCCGCCTCCCGTGCCGGGCACGGTGCCGGAGGCCAGGCCGCCGCCGATGTCCTCGGGGTCGTAGGGCTCGGTGTCGGCCCAGGGGTCGTCCACCTCGTCGAGTCCGGGCCGCTCGAAGCCGCCCGGGTCGGTCGGCGCCTGCGGGGCCTGGGGCGCGGTCGGCTGGTCGGTCGGGCCCTGGTCCTCGGGGTCGGTCGGCTGCTGCTCCTCCGGTTCGGTGGGCTCCTCGCCCTCTTCGTCCTCGTCGGGTTCGGAGTCCTGATCGGCGTCCTCTTCGCCGGGGTCGGAGCCGGTGTCGGAGTGGTCCTCGGCCAGGTGGTGCAGGTCGTCCCCGGTGGGCGAGCCGCCGGTCTCGTCCAGCGGCCGGAGCGCTTCGGCCGCGGCGTTGAGCGCGGTGGCGCCCGTCGCGTCGTCGGCGTTGACCATCGCCAGTCCGGACTGCATCGACGCCGTCAGCGCCGCCGCCTGCGCCTCGTAGGCGGCCTGGAGCGTCGGCCCGCCGAGCGGGCCGGCGATCGCGATCTCGAACCGGTGCCGCGGCCCCAGCATCACCAGGGGCGCGGGCTCGACGTTGAAGCCCTGGGCGTGCGCGGCCTCGTCGACCGACTTGAGGGAGGCGACGTCGGTGAACAGGTTGAGGCCGGCGGTGGCGATCTGCTCGGCGGCCGAGGCCACCTGCCCGGCCACCCGCTGGAGGTGCTCCCCGACGACGTCGGCGTCGTCGTTGAACGCCTCGTTCGCGCCGTCCTGCCAGTGGCCGTTGAGATCGGTGACGTTCGCGCGGTAGGCCGCCTGCTGCTCGAGCAGTTCCGAGGCCGAGTCGGTCATCGCCGAGCCGTAGTTGACGAACTCCATCGGCCGGGCCGAGAGCGCTTCGCGGTATGTGGACATCCGGTCTTCTCCTAACGGTCCTGCGCCAGTTCGCCGGAGACCTTCTCGAACCGGTTCCCGGCCTGCTCGTCGTTGCTCTCCCAGTCGTCGGCGCTGCCGATGACCTGCTCGCCCTGCCAGTCGATGCGACGCTCCAGGGCGGCGGTGACGGCCGCGAGGGCGGTCTGCCACCGCCTCCCGGCCTCGCCGGCGGTGAAGCCGGGGTTCGATTCGGCGGCGGTCGCCGCCGGGCCCTCCACCCGCTGGGACGCGTTCTTGGGCTCTGTCGACAGGGCGCGCAGGCGGGTGCCTCCCGTCCGCACGTCCTCGACGTCCATGTGCACGGTCATGGTTCCTCCAAAAGCTGTCTGCGCCCCCGCGGGCGGACGCCCGGCGGCGTCCACTGCAATGTCCCCGCCCGGCTCCCCGGTCGGTCCCGGACGGTTCCGGGACGGATCCGGGAGGCGTCCCTCTTCCATGGGCGTGAAGCGAACACGACCACCGGGAGGACGCCCGCGATGAGCGACAGCGGATTCGAGTTCACGATCGGCGACTGGGAGTCCGGCGGCGAGGAGACCGCCCAGACCTCGACCGGAGCGGGGTTCTACCTCACCTTCGGCGACGCCTCGGCGCTCGACTCCGGTTCATCGGACCGGGCGGGCTGCTCGGCGGGATCCTGCCCGCACCCGGCCGCGCACCCGGCCGAGGCCGACTGGGTGAAGCTGGCCTCGGCCGTGCCGGTCCCCGGTCGGCTCCACCGCCTCCAGCCGCGCTGCGGGGGACTGGCCTACCCGACCGAGGAGGACTTCCGGTCCGCGGTCGCGGCCGTGCGCCCCGCGGCGGCCGACGAGCACTCCCTGGAGCGGCTGCGCCACGGCTGGACCGAGGAGGTCGCCGGAGCGATCGCCGAGTGGCCGGACCTGATGAGGTCCAAGCTGAACGGCCTGGCGGACTCGTGGTCGGGATCGGCCTTCGAGGAGTTCGCCGCCCAGATCGACCAGACGCGAGCGCTCGTCGAGGGCGTCCTGGACGACATCGACGCGACCGCGGGCGAACTGCGGAACCGAGGAGAGGCCTCCTACACGCTCCAGGGCGGCGACTCCGGCGAGATCCCCTACCCGGCGCCGATGGTCGCCTGCGAAGGCGAATGGTCCGAGCTGGTCGCGATCCACGTGCGCCCGGCCTGGTGGCACGGCGACTGCATCCTCATGACCTGCGAGGAGGCCGAGCGGGCGCTCGAACTGGCCGGGGCCGACCCGGGACTGGCGACCGAGGTGCGCGAGTTCATCGAGGAGCGCGTCGGCGAGGGGATGAGCGGCCTCGGCGTGCTCGCCGCGGACATCCGGGCCCTGGCCGGGCAGGAGGCCAAGGAGCGGTTCGGACTCCGGGTCGAGACCGAGCTGGCGGCCTACGCCGAACGGCAGGCGTCGGTCGACGAGGACATCGCCCAGCGCCTGCGGGACCAGGACGCCGAATTCGAGCGGCTGCGGGCCACCGGCGAGGAGCGGCCGTACCCGGCCGGAGCCGACACCTCCCGCATGGACCTGGCAGAACCCGGCGCCGAGCAACCGGCCGCGCCGTCCAGCCCCGAGACCACACAGGACCCGAGCCCGACCCCGCCCGGCGCCCACGCCGCCGCCGGGGACGACGAGGACGACCCGGACGAGGCGAGCCCGTGGGAGGAGGACGAACCCGACGAGACGGCCGGGGGCGGCCTGGCCGCCGGGGGCGGCTTCGGGAGCGCTCCGGCCGGAGGCGGCCCGGGAGGCGCGGGACCGGCCGGGCCCGGCGGCGCTGGCCCCGGGCAGCC
>NZ_JAELXW010000145.1 GCF_016428645.1 Glycomyces salinus
CGGCGGCCGCGGCTCGCACGTCGTAGGCGGTGACGACCGCGCCGAGGCGCCGCGCGGTGCCGATCGCGGCCAGGCCCGCGACGCCGCATCCCAGCACCAGGACCGCGGCGGGCCGGATGGTGCCGGTCGCGGTGGTGAGCATCGGCATGAACCGGCGGTAGGCGGCCGCGGCGACCAGTGCCGCCCGGTATCCGGCGATGTGCGCCTGCGAAGTGAGCGCGTCCATTGTCTGTGCGCGGGAGAGTGTGCGCGGGAGCATGTCGAGGCTGATCGCGGTGACGCCCTGGCGCGCCCAGGCCTGGACACGGTGCCGCTGATGCAGCGGCCGCAGGAGTCCTATGAGCACTTGCTCCGCATGCGGGGTGACCGACCCTTCGATGCCGGGCGGTTCAACACACAGGAGTATCTTGCAGCGCTGGCGAAGCTGACCTGGTCCTTCGACGACGGCTCCGGCGTCGCGGTAGTCCTGGTCGGTGAACCAGGAGCGGGTCCCGGCGCCGTATTCGACGTAGACGTCGAATCCGGCCTCGTTCAGTCCGGCCACGGCCTCGGGCACGAGGGCCACACGGTGCTCTCCTGCGGCGCGCTCCTTGAGCACGCCTACGGCGATGCGGCTCATCAGCTCTCCTCTTCGATCATGGTGATGGCCCCGGCGGGGCACTCGGCCGCGCAGATCCCGCAGCCCTTGCAGTAGTCGAGGTCGATCGCGAAGCCCTTGCCGGGCCCGAGCTTGACGATGGCGTTGTCGGGGCACATGCCGTAGCAGTTGTCGCATTCGAAGCAGTTGCCGCAGGACATGCAGCGGCGGGCCTCGAACAGGACGGTCTCGGCGTCGAGGCCGCCGACGACCTCGTCGAAGGTGTCGGTGCGGCGGGCGATCTCGAGGCGGGGCCGGACCTGGTGCGGCGCGTCGGCGTAGTACCAGGGGTTGAGCCGCTCGAAAGCCGCGAGCGGCATCGGCGGCAGAGCCTTGGGTTCGGTGGCGGTGAGCCAGGAGTGAATGCGGCGGGCGGCCCGCTTGCCGTGTCCGATCGCGACTGTGGCGGTGCGCTCGGAGGGCACCATGTCGCCGCCGGCGAACACGCCGGGTGTCTCGGTCATGAAGTCGTCGTCGACGGCGACCGCGCCGTCGACCGCGGGGAGGTCTTCGACGAGCGCGCGGTCGACGTCCTGGCCGAGGGCGAGGACGACGCTGTCGGCCGCGAGGGTGTCGAACTCGCCGGTGGCGCGGGGAAAGCCGGTCTCATCGAGTTCCATGCGCTCCACGGTGATCGACTCGCCGTCGGCGGCGGCGATGGTGGAGAGCCAGCGGATCTGGACGCCCTCTTCGAGTGCCTCGGCCACTTCGGACTCATGTGCGGGCATGCGTTCGCGGGTGCGGCGGTAGACGACGAGGGCCTCGGTGGCGCCGAGGCGGCGGGCGGTTCGGGCGGCGTCCATGGCGGTGTCGCCGCCGCCGTAGACGACGACACGGCGGCCGAGCCGGACGGTCTCGCCTTCGGCCGCCGAACGGAGGAGTGTGAGGGCGTCGAGGAGGCGCGCGGATTCTCCAGCCGGGATGTAGGCGCGCTTGGAGAGCTGGGCGCCGACGGCGAGGAAGACCGCGTCGTAGCCCTCGCGCGCGGCGTCGAGGTCGGTCACGAGGCGGCCGAGGTCGAATTCGACGCCCATCCGCTCGATGCGGCCGATCTCGGCGTCGAGGACGTCACGGGGCAGCCGGTAGGCCGGGATGCCGTAGCGCATCATGCCGCCGGGTTCCTCGGCCGCGTCGGCGACGGTGACCTCGTGGCCGAGGAGGCGCAGGTGGTAGGCGGCGGACAGCCCGGCCGGTCCCGCGCCGACGACGAGGACGCGCTTGCCGGTCGGCGCGGCCTCGGCGTGCACGGTCCAGCCCTGTTCGATCGCGTGGTCGCCGAGGAAGCGCTCGACGGCGTTGATGCCGACTGCCTCGTCGAGGAGGCCGCGGTTGCACGCCGTCTGGCACGGGTGGTAGCAGACGCGGCCCATGATCGCCGGGAACGGGTTGTCGGCCATGAGGGTTCGCCAGGCGCCTTCGTAGTCGCCCGCCTCTGCCGGGTAGAGCCAGCCTTGGACGTTCTCGCCCGCCGGGCAGGCGTTGTTGCACGGCGGCAGCAGGTCGCGGTAGACGGGCCGCTCGGTGCGCCAGGCGCCGGTCCGGTTGGCCAGGCTGGTGCCGGTCGCCAGCGTGATGGCGAACGGGAGGGGTTGTCGGTCGCGGGTCATGACTCCTCCGATGCAAGGCCGTATTCGTCGATGTTGGCGTCGGCGATCGACTGGAGGCGGTCGAGTGTCGCTTCGTCGCGTTCGGGCTCGAACAGGTGCCGGTAGCGCTTCTGCGGCCGCAGGTACTCCTCGACAGGCACCGGCCCGCGGCGGAGCCTCGTGACGGCGGCGATCCGGCCTTCTCTGGCTTCGTAGAGCGGGAACAGGCCGGTCTCGACGGCGAGGCGCGCGAGCTTCACGGTCTCGGACGCGTCGCTCCCCCACCCGAGCGGGCACGGCACGAGTACGTGGAGGTAGCGGGCGCCGTGCAGCTCCATGGCGGCGGTGACCTTGTCCTCGAGGTCGTGGAGGTCTGCGACGGTCGCGGTCGCCACGTACGGGATTCGGTGGGCGACGGCGATGCGCGCGGCGTCCTTGCCCTGGCCGAACGGGTTGCCGGGTGCCGGGCCGACGGCCGGTGTGGTGGCGGTGCGGGCCGCGGGCGGGGTGGCCCCGGAACGCTGCACGCCGGTGTTCATGTAGCCGCCGTTGTCGTAGCAGACGAACAGGACGTCGTCGCCGCGTTCGAACATGCCCGAGAGGGAGGCGAATCCGATGTCGACGGTGCCGCCGTCGCCTCCCTGACCGAGGACGCGGGTCCGGGTGTCGCCCTTGGCGCGCAGCGCGGCGGCGACGCCCGAGGCGACCGACGGCGCATTGCCGAACAGGGAGTGGATCCACGGCACCTGCCAGGCGGTCTCGGGGAACGGCGTGGAGAAGACCTCGAGGCAGCCGGTGGCGTTGACACTGATGAGCTTTCCGCCGGCGGCGCGCATGGCCGCGTCCTGCACGAAGCGGGCGCCGAGGGCCTCGCCGCAGCCGCGGCAGGCGCGGTGGCCGCTGGTCAGGGCATTGGCGCGGTCGGGCCCGGATTGGATGGTGCGCTGCTCGGGGTCGAGGAGGCGGTTGCCGACGGCGAAGCTGCCGACCTGGTAGAACTTGACGCGCTGCGTAGTCATGGTCGGCTCCCTGCGGCTTCGATGAGTCCGGTATCAAGGTCCATGAAGGACAATTCTGGGAGTTCGCCGCGGTTCGCGGCCTCGATCACGGCCTTGAGTGAGGCGCGGGTGACGGGCCGCCCGCCGAGTCCGGCGACGACCGAATGAATCGGCGGGCCGCCGGGGACGGCGGCGCGGATCTCGGTGCCGATCACCCCCGTGCTGCCGGTCGGCTGGGCCCGCTCGAGCACGACGACCCGTTCGCGGCCGGCGACGGCGGCGCGGATCACGTCGACCGGGAAGGGCCGGAAGGCCACCAGGCCGAGAGCGCCGACTCCGACGCCTTCGCCTCGGAGCTCGTCGACGGTGTCCTCAAGGGTGCCGACGACCGAGCCCATCGCGATCACGAGCGTCTCGGCTCCGACCGCCCGATAGGCGTCCGCTATGGCGGGGACGGAGCGGTCGACGCGTGCGGCGTAGTCGGCGGCCAGCACCGGCAGGCGCTCCAGTGCCCGCTTCGCGTTCGTGTGGGCGAGGTAGCGGACCTCGGTGTACGCCTCGGGCCCGACCATCGCCCCGATGGTGACCGGGTCGGCCGGGTCCAAGACCTGGCGGGGCCGGAACGGTGGCAGGAAGGCGTCGACCCGCTCGGGCTCGGCCAGATCGACCGGTTCGACTGCGTGCGTGAGCACGAAACCGTCGACGCACACCATGACCGGCACCGAAACCTCCTCGGCGAGCCGGTAGGCGACCGGGTGGAGGTCGGCGGCGTGCTGATTGTCCAAGGCGTACAACTGGATCCAGCCCGAGTCGCGCTGCGAGATCGAGTCGGAGTGGTCGTTCCAGATGTTGATCGGCGCGCCGATGGCGCGATTGGCGACGGTCATGACGATCGGCAGACCGAGCCCGGCGGCGTTGTAGAGGGCCTCGGCCATGAACAGCAGCCCCTGGCTGGCGGTGGCGGTATAGGTGCGCGCGCCGGTCGCGGAGGCGCCGATGGCGACCGAGAGGGCGGCCATCTCACTCTCGACGTTGACGAACTGGGCCGCGCCGAGCTTCCCGGTGCGGGCGAGCACGGCGAGCGCCTCGACGATGTGGGTCTGGGGCGAAATGGGGTAGGCGCACACCACGTCGGGACGGCAGGACGCCACCGTTCGCGCAACGGCCTGAGAGCCTTCGATCTGTTCACGCATGGCGACGATCCCGAGACTTGGCGGCCACCTGGCGGTACGCCTCAGCGGCGGCACGGACGTTCGCCTCGCCGACGTCGCCGCCGAAGGTCTGACGGATCGCCTCCAGCACCGACTCCAGCGCGAGCTGCCCGGTCAGGGCCGCGAAGCCGCCGAGCAGTGCGGTGTTCGGGAGCGGCCGGCCGAGATGGGAGCGGGCGATCTGCCCGGCGTTCAGGGCCTTGACGCGGGAACGGTGGAGATGGCCCAGGTGGGCGTCGATCCCCAGCATTTCGATCGGGCGGGCCGAGTTGATCAGGAGGTAACCGCCTGAGGGCAGGCCGTCGAAGATACCGCCGACGTGCCGCAGCGTCGGGTCCTGGATGATCAGGGCGTCGGGACGGGACACCGGTTCGCGGGTTCGCAGCCGGAAATCGGCGATGCGGCAGTAGGCGATGACGGGTGCGCCGGTGCGCTCGGAGCCGAAGCTGGGGATCGCCTGCGCGAACCTGCCTTCGATGAACGCGGCCAGCGAGAGCATTTCGGCGGCGGTGACCACGCCCTGGCCGCCTCGCCCGTGGATTCTCGTCTCGAACACGACTCCCCCTCTGTTCTGCGTTCTCCGAGTCAACCGCCGCGTCGGCGACCGCGGCAGGTGCCATAGGGCCCCAGCTGCGGACCGAAGGTCCCGCGAGGCGAGCGGCCCCGCCTGAAGTGGGACGAAGGTCGGCGATGCGCATGACCTCGGACCCGCGCGAGGGTCCACGACGCGCGATCCAATGAACGAAAGGGCCCGAACGATCCGAAGGCAGGTGGCCGCAATGCGAGCCGTAGTGGTGTACGAGTCGATGTTCGGCAACACGAAGGAATTGGCCGAGGCCGTGGCGGGGGCGTTGTCCGAACGCTTGGCCGTCGAGCTGATCGAGGTGGGCGAGGCCCCGAAGGTGATCGATCCCAAGATCGGGCTGCTGGTCGTCTGCGCACCGACGCACGCCTTCTCCCTCAGTCGCCCCGCCACCCGCGAGGAAGCGGCCAAGCAGGCTCAGCGGGGCCTGGTCTCCAGCGGTATCGGTCTGCGTGAATGGCTGGGAGAGGTCGAGGCCCCGCACGGCACACGAGCGGTCGCCTTCGACACGCGGACCGAACTCCGCATCCCCGGCTCTGCCGCGCGAGTCGCGACTCGCCGGCTCCGCAGGTCCGGCTTCCGCGTCGTCGGCCGCCCGGAGAGCTTCTCGGTCAAGAAGACCCTTGGACCACTGCTGCCCGACGAAGTCCAGCGCGCCCGCCGCTGGGCGGCGAAGCTCGCCGCCGAGCAGCTGACCGTCGAGAAGTAGGGCGTGACGAATGCGGGCGAAATCAGAACCAGATGATCAAGACGGGTGAGATCGATGAGGTATCAGATGTGGCACAACGACTGGAACTACCGATCCGACCACATGTCGGGCGGCGACTGGTGGTGGATGGGGTTCATGACGCTCTTCTGGGTCGCGGTCCTGGCGCTGGCGGTTTGGATGGTGATCAGGCTGAGTCGGGCGATCGAATCGCGCCACGTCTCGGTCGATCACAGGGAGACGCCGCGTGAGACGCTCGACCGGCGCTATGCCGCCGGAGAAATCGACTCGGCGACCTACACCGAGATGCGCGCCCGACTGAGCGGCACAGATCCAGGCCCCTTGTGACGCTCCGGCCGGTCAAGCCGACGACATGAACGCATCGGGACGCCTCGACCGCCGCGCCGCAGCGCTGCGGGGCCTTCACACCGCGATCGCGGCGGCCGAACTCGGCAGCCTCGCGCACGTGTGGACCTGCGCCCTCACCGGACGCCGCGACCGAGTGCTCGCAGCCTCGATCGCGGCCCTCTCACTCGAAGGCGTCGGCCTGCTGATCGGCCGCGGCGGCTGCCCGCTGGCACCGCTGCAACAACGGTTCGGGGACCCGGTGCCGCTGTTCGAGTTCGTCCTGCCGCCACGAGCCGCGAAGGCAGCTGTTCCGTTGCTCGCCGCAGCCGCGGTCGCCGGTGTCGCCACTATCGCGATCCGGACCGCAGCGCGAGGCCCTCGAAAGCCGGTAAGCAGTGCCTCCTGCAATGACAAGCAGGTCTTCCACTCGATACAGAAGACGTAGCCTGCTGCACCGCAATGAACACAGACCAATAGCACAACCGCGTACCGTCCCGTCGAGGTTCGGCAGGCTCTGGGAGGCTTGGCTCAACACGAGGGTTCAGCACTGCAGCTTCGCCGGTCGTTCGGCGATCTTCGAGCCCTCTCGCCGGCCCGGCGGTGCGCGGTCGAGCCAGCGTTTGAGCACGGCGACCTCCTGGTCGTGCTCGCCGAGCTTGCGGCGGATGATCGCGGCATGTTCGGTGTACGCCGGGGCCGGCTCGCGGCCCTCGGCCGCCCGCTCGGATCCGCTCTCTGAGCACTGCCATCGAAAGCACGACAGCACCAGGTGTCAGACACTCCCTTTCGATGCGGTCGCACGGTCGCGCCGGAACGGCCGTCGTCGGTTGCCGACGGGTTCGTTTCGTCGGAGCTGCGACGTACCGGTCAGGAATGGCGGGGTCATTTTCCGATCGTGAGGCGCAGACCCGATATTTCCCGCGGTCTGATGGCGATTACCGTGTCCAAGGGGCGATCGAGCCATGATCGGACCTGCATTCCGAGCTGCTCAGAGTGACGTTCTCTGGAGACGACTGTGGCGGTGCCGGTGATGAGAACACTCCAGCCGAGTCTGCTGTGCGGTTCGATCTCGTCCGCCTGGTAGGCCACTTGCAGACTCGATTGGTGCAAGACCTCTCGCGCGAACGCCGACGAATGTCGTGTATAGACGATGACCCGGCCGTCGACGACGACGTGGTTCAGCGGCCTGATGGTGGGGACCCCATTGAAGACAAAGGCGACTCGCCCGAACTCGGCGTGCCCGAGCAGGCCGAGCGCGAGCTTCGGGTCGAGTTCGACCGGGGCTCGCTTGTTCTCCACTCCTACCCCCCGTCGGGACCATCTGGAAAATGATGTGACCGTGCACCGACGACCTTCAGGGAGCACGGCCGCTGTCAGGCGGACCGGCTCCAGAAGGAGGCGCGATCACCTTTTGTAGATTGACGGTAGCAGCATCCGGGCGGCGAGACCGTCGAACGCTCAAGCGCTCAGGATCGGTCTGGAGCCCATCTGCCACATCGCTCATCGCAGCGCCTCCAAGACTTGGCGGAGCCGTCGATACGGACAACGAATCGTTCTCTGCTGTCCTGCTTCACCCGTCCCGCCGGGACGAAAGTCAGGGGTGCTCGGGGCCATCGGACCCGCACACTCCGGCGCGGAGCCGGTTCCAATGGAGGAAAGCACTTGCATCTAGGAGGTCGGAGCGATGGCCGGAACGAGCCGTAGATTCGTGTTCGCATTCGATGAAGGCGACAAGGACCACAAGGAACTGCTGGGAGGCAAGGGCGCCGGTCTCGCCGAGATGACCAATCTCGGTCTCCCCGTCCCGCCGGGATTCACCGTCTCCACCGAGGCCTGCCGCCTCTACCTGGCCGACGGCCAGGTGCCGCCTGAGCTGGCCGGTGAGATCGACGCGCACTTGGGCCGGCTGGAGTCCGAGCGCGGCAAGCGCTTCGGCTCGGCCTCGGACCCGATGCTCGTCTCGGTACGGTCGGGCGCGAAATTCTCCATGCCCGGCATGATGGAGACCATCCTCGACATCGGACTCAACGACGCATCCGTGGACGGGCTCGCGGCCGCCGCGGGCAGCGAGCGGTTCGCCTGGGACTCTTATCGTCGGCTCATCCAGATGTTCGGCTCCACCGTGCTCGGCATCGACCCCGCCCGGTTCAGCACGGTGCTCGAGACGGTCGAGCGGTCCACCGGCGCGGCAGGCGATGTCGACCTCGACGCGGCCACGCTGCGCAGCCTGGTCACGAATTACAAGGCGATCGTCCGCGACGAGACCGGCCGCGACTTCCCGCAGAACCCCCGCGAGCAGCTCACCATGGCGATCCGAGCCGTGTTCGAGTCCTGGAACACCGAACGCGCCCGCGTCTACCGCCGCCAGGAGCGCATCCCCCACGACCTCGGCACCGCCGTGAACGTGATGGCGATGGTCTACGGCAACCTCGGCCCCGACTCCGGCACCGGCGTCGCGTTCACTCGCGACCCCGCGACCGGCACACCGGGCGTCTACGGGGACTACCTCTCCGAAGCCCAAGGCGAGGACGTCGTCGCGGGGATACGCACCCCCGTCCCGCTCCAAGATCTCGAACGGCTCGACCCTGTCTCCTACGCGGAACTCCGGCGCATCATGGCACTGCTGGAGGGCCACTACCGAGACCTGTGCGATGTGGAGTTCACGATCGAGCGCGGGAGACTGTGGATGCTCCAGACCCGGATCGGCAAGCGCACCGCCGCGGCCGCCTTCCGGCTGGCAATCCAGTTCCTCGACGACGGGCTGATCGACGTCGAGGAGGCATTGGGCCGAGTGACCGGCGAGCAGCTCACGCAGTTGATGTTCCCGCAGTTCGACCCGCACATCGAAGCGAAGCCGATCGCCACGGGAGTGCCGGCCTCGCCGGGCGCGGCTGTCGGCACCGCCGTCTTCGACTCCGCGACCGCCGCCCGCACCGACCCGAACGTGATCCTGGTGCGGCGCGAGACCAGCCCCGACGACCTTCCCGGCATCATCGCCGCCGAAGGCGTCCTCACCAGCCGCGGCGGCAAGACCTCGCACGCCGCGGTCGTCGCACGTGGTATGGGAAAGACCTGCGTGGTCGGTGCGGACGGCTTGGAGATCGACGCCGATCGGCGCCAGTTCACCACCACTGACGGCGTTGTCGTCCGCGAAGGCGACACGATCTCGATCGACGGATCCACCGGACGCGTCTACTCGGGAACGATCGACGTGGTGCCCTCACCGGTAGTCGAGTACTTCGAAGGCCGCCTCGACGCCGCGGTCCGCCGCCGCGACCCGGTGGTCCAGGCGGTCTCACGCATGATGATCTACGCCGACGAGCGTCGGCGCCTCGGCGTCCACGCCAACGCCGACACCCCGGCCGACGCGAAACGGGCCCGCCAGTTCAGAGCGGACGGCATCGGCCTGTGCCGCACCGAGCACATGTTCCTCGGCGAACGCCGCCACCACATCGAGGAGCTCATCCTCGCCGAGTCTGCGGCGGAGCAGGACAAGGTGCTCGCCGAGCTGCTGCCGATGCAGCTGGGCGACTTCGTCGGCATCCTCGCCGCTATGGACGGGCTGCCGGTGACGATCCGGCTCATCGACCCGCCACTCCACGAGTTCCTGCCCGACCTCACCGAACTGTCGGTCAAAGTCGCGCTGGCCGAGGCCGGCGGTGCGATCGACGAGGGCGACGTCCGGCTACTCAGAGCGGTCCGCCGCCTCCACGAGCAGAACCCCATGCTGGGCCTGCGCGGGGTGCGACTCGGCCTGGTCGTGCCGGGCCTGGTGGCCATGCAGGTCCGCGCGATCGCCGAGGCGGCCGCGGCGCGAATCAGGGCGGGGGACGATCCGCGACCGGAGATCATGGTGCCGCTCGTCGGCGGGGTTGAGGAGTTCGAGCTGATGCGCGAGGAGATCGTGCGCGTCCTCCACGACGTCTCGGAGTCGTCCGGGATCGAGGTCCGCGCCAGGATCGGCACGATGATCGAGCTGCCGCGGGCCGCGCTCACCGCCGCGAGCATCGCCGAGCACGCCGACTTCTTCTCGTTCGGCACCAACGACCTGACCCAGACCACATGGGGGTTCTCGCGCGACGACGTCGAAGGCTCGTTCTTCCCGGCCTATCTCAAGAAGGGCATATTCGCGGCCTCGCCGTTCGATTCCCTCGACGAGGAGGGCGTCGGGCGGCTGGTGTCGATCGCGGTCGAAGAGGGCCGCGCCGTGCGTGGGGGCCTCCTGATCGGAGTGTGCGGTGAACACGGCGGCGACCCGTCCTCGGTCCGCTTCTTCGACCGGGTCGGACTCGACTACGTGTCGTGCTCCCCGTTCAGGGTCCCGATCGCGAGGCTCGAGGCCGGACGGGCAGCGGTCCTGAAGGCGTCCTCGGAAGGCGACACGCGGTGACGGCCACGACCGACTAGAGCGTGACTCCCGAGTACCACGGGCTGACAGCCGACGAGACGCTCCTACTGTTGGAGGGCTACTCCCGATATGGACTGACCGCTGAGGGCGCAGCCGAGATTCTGGCTCGGACCGGTCCCAACCTCCTGCCCATCGCCGCGCGAACCAGTCTCCCGACGCGCATCCTACGGCAGATCCACAATCCACTGATCTACGTCCTGCTCGCCGCCGGGGCGATCACCGCCGCCGAGGAGGGCGACTTCCTCTCGGCGGAGGCCCGCCACGTGCCGTCCGCCGACGTCGGGAAGGCCCACCTCGGCGGGGGTGATCCGCGCGCGTTGCGCACCGAGGAAATCTCCGAGCGGACTTGATAGTCCTGGCATGGCCATCACGCTAGCCGCGACGGGTGATCCGTGGGCGCGCTGCTGGCGTGGGGTCCGGTTCGGCGCCTCATGCAACCCGGTCTCTGAGGATCGTACGCAGCGTGTCCTGTGGCATCTCGTGGGTGAACGCGTCGAGGCGGATCTCGTGGTGAGGGCCGCTGCGGCGCAGGTGCGTCCGGTCGGGATACCAGTACTGGATCTCGACCACCGGCGTCGCCTCGCCGGTCAGGGCGCGCGCGAGGTCGGCGATGAGCGCCTTCTTGCGGTAGAAGTCGTCGGTTCCGGGGACGACAGTGCCGAGCCCGGGGAGGTAGTGCGCGGCGGGTGCGCGGACGAGTTCCGGCTCGTCGGCCGCGAAGAGGCGGTAGGTCATGGGAGTTTCGTGCACGTGGTGCTCCTTCGGTGTCATGCGTCGTCTCAGTCGGTGCGCGCGATGGTGGCGTTGAGCCCGTCGCGGATGGTGTCCAACCCGTCGGCGTGCGCTTCGTCGATCGCACCTCGGGTGCGGTCGCGTGAGCGCCGTCGGGACGCCGATTCACTAGGCTGCCGTGGCGTACTTGG
Source organism: Glycomyces salinus (assembly GCF_016428645.1). Lineage (GTDB taxonomy): Bacteria > Actinomycetota > Actinomycetes > Mycobacteriales > Micromonosporaceae > Glycomyces > Glycomyces salinus. Next base: position 11,401 of record NZ_JAELXW010000145.1, read on the forward strand.
CCGGGTCGGCGTCGAACTGTGGCGCGCAGGCGGCGCAGCAGAACCAGTACCGGCGGCCCTCGAAGTCGCGGAACAGGCCCTCGGCTTCGGCGTCGGATCTGACGACGGTGCCGCCCATGACCGGACATTCGGCGGTCTCCTCGCCGGCAGCGGGCTCGTGGTGCCCGCATCCGCCGTTCGCGTGGTGGCCGCAGTCGCCTTCGTGGTCGTGTGTCATTGCCGTGTTCCTCTCAGGTGTCGGGTCGATCGGGTCTTGGAGGGCCGCCGTCCGCACATGGTCGGTGCGGTGGCGGCGGAGGCGGTTGGCGTTGGCGACGACGGACAGCGAGCTGAGCGCCATCGCGGCGGCGGCGATGACCGGGTTGAGGCGGATGCCCAGGAGCGGGTAGAGCGCCCCGGCGGCGATCGGGACGCCGAGCGCGTTGTAGACCAGGGCGAAGAACAGGTTCTGGCGGATGTTGCGCATCGTCGCCCGTGACAGGCCGATCGCGGTCGGCACGCCGGTCAGCGACCCTGATATCAGGGTGATGTCGGAGGCTTCGATGGCCACGTCGGGCCGGTGCCGATGGCCATACCGACGTCGGCCTGCGCCAGGGCGGGAGCGTCGTTGATGCCGTCGCCGACCATGCCCACGCGCCGCCCCTCGCCTTGGAGACGGCGGATCTCGTCGGCCTTGTGCTCCGGCAGGACCTCGGCGAGGACCCGTCCGATGCCGACCTGTCCGGCGATGGCCTCGGCGGTGCGGGCGTTGTCGCCGGTGATCATGACGACCTGGAGTCCGAGCCGGCGCAGCGCCGCGACCGCCTGGCGCGAGTCGTCCTTCAGCGTGTCGGCGACCGCGAGCACTCCGGCGGGTGCGCCGTCGACGGCGACCATGACGGGCGTCTTGCCCTCGTCGGCGAACGCGGCCGCGATCGGCGTGAGCCCGGCGGGGTCGATATAGGCGTCGGTGAGGAGCCGCGGGGCGCCGACGAGGATCTCCCTGCCCTCGACCGTGGCGCTGACGCCCTTGCCGGTGATCGACTCGAACGCGGTCGCGGGTCCCGCCCGGGCGCCCGCCTTCCCGGCTCCGGCGACGATGGCCGCCGCCAGCGGATGCTCGCTGTCGGCTTCGGCGGCGGCCACGAGGGCCAGCAGCTCGTCCTCGGTCCAGTCGCCGGTCGCGTGGACGTCGGTCAGGGCGGGCCTGCCGGCGGTGATGGTGCCGGTCTTGTCGAGCACGACCGTGTCGAGTTTGTGGGCGGTCTCCAGGGCCTCGGCCGAGCGGATCAGGATGCCGGCCTGGGCGCCCTTGCCGGTGCCGACCATGATCGACAGCGGGGTGGCCAGACCGAGGGCGCACGGGCAGGCGATGATGAGCACCGCCACCGCCGAGACCAGCGCCAAGGTTAGAGTCGGCTCGGGGCCGAGGACGAACCAGGCGGCGAACGCGGCGACGGCGATGGCGATGACGGCGGGCACGAAGACGCCGGAGACCGCGTCGGCGAACCGCTGGATCGGTGCCCGGGACGCCTGGGCGGCCTTGACCATGCGGATGATCTGGGCCAGTACGGTGTCGGCGCCGACGCCGCTGGCGCGCACCCGCAGTGAACCGGTGGTGTTGATCGTCGAGCCGACGACCGTGTCGCCGGGGTGCTTGCCGACCGGCATGGATTCGCCGGTGACCATCGACTCGTCCACAGCGGAGTCACCGGAGAGGACGACCGCGTCGACCGGGACCTTCTCCCCGGGGCGGACGATCAACTGGTCGCCGAGGCGCACCCGGTCGACCGGGATCTCGACCACCTCACCGCCGCGGGCGACCCGGGCAGCGCGGGCCTGGAGGCCGAGCAGGGCGCGGATGGCCGCGCCGGTGCCGGCCTTGGCGCGCACCTCCAGCAGCCGGCCGAGCAGGATGAGGGTAATGATGACGCCGACCGCCTCGTAGTAGACGTCGCGCACCGCCTCGGGCAGGAGGGTGTCAACACCAAAGGATCAAGGCCCAATGCATCACGGACCAACTGTTGCGCCAAGATCTTTGCCGCTGGCTCTGCCACCGCGCTGAACTCGATCACCACGCCACGCCACCGCTGTCAAACCCCAACCAACGGTGGCCGATCAGGCCGACCAAAGCGAGTTCGGCATCGGCGACGCGCAGTGACATCCACCGGCGGCCTGCGGTCGGAACGGGAACAAATGAGAGGGGAGGTCTCATGCCATGACGATACCGGCTTCCCGCTGTGAGCACCGTCAACCGACCCGGTCATATCCAGAACAGCCACGTTACCGAAGACGCTGTCCAGGAACCGACCAGCCGTCCGAAATCTGAAGCCGGACACAATACCCGCTGGTGACCGAGCACCGGCGTCAATGTGGACAAACAAGGGACACCGTCCCGACAACCAGCCGTTCAACGCAGTGACGGACCCGAGTCCACTCCTCCTTCATTGGTTCGGAAACCAACGTGTTCGGAGCCTCACCGCCTCCAGGTCGCCAACTTTCGGATTACGGCAGTTCTGGAGAGTCCCGTCGGGCCAGCACGCCGCCTTTACCAGACCCGAGCGGCCGGGCCGAACCGAGACCATCCCTGCTACGCCGACGGCGGCAGAGCAGAGCTTCCGGTTCCGGGTCGAATCGCGCGAGACGCCGAAGACCCGGACCGCCTCGGCCGTGGTCATGCGATCCTCGATCGCGCCCATGACCCGCTTGCGCAGCGCTTCTTGATGAGACGGCGCGAGCCTGCGCATGTCCCCTCAGATGATCGCTCACACCGACAAGGCGCGACGGTCAACCATGAAAGTTTCACCTCGAATTATGGCCACGAAGCTCCGGTGGCAATTCTGGGAGCTCCCGCCCCTGTGGCGCCTGCACGGCTGATCCAACAAATGCTCCTCGCCGCGGCGCATAAAAGCAAATTGGAAATTCTCAGACCGCAGTTTACGGAGGCGCTTCGGTCCGCATATCCGACGTGCACGATCCTCAGCCGGATTGTTCAATTCTCCACAATACTTTATGTGGAAGTCCGCAAATTCCTCCGCAACGAGAAAATATCCATCGAATCCACCACCATTTACCCTGCGACCTGCGTATACATCCCTCTTATCCTGGTATTCCCGATGCTGGACGGATCGCTTCGCATTAGATTCTCGCTGTTTGCCGGATACTGTGAAAATAGACACGAGGCTTCTTCGATGAATATTTCTTGAGGTTGGCACTATTTTGATGTTTAGCAATATCGACTGCCTTCCAACGAATGGAATTATCACCATATCGTGATAGCGTCGGTCCCATGATGGGAGTCGATGCGAATGTTTCAAGATTCAACTCCCGCACCTTTTTTGATTCGCAAGCGAACTGGTGGCACAGGGACCCTACTTGCTCGTAGGGAAATACACACCTCCCGGTATCGATACTCTCGCCACAGGAGGGGCGCTCTGGTTCCCGGACATGCCCGGCCACGAAGGTGGCCTGTCCCAGCAAGTCAACGATGCCGCCGGTGATCAACAGTCAATCCGGCAGGACGGTAATCCATGACCGACCATCAATCACCAACATCACACTCCACCCCGAACGAGTACAGCCATCTCGCACCGCTCTTCGAGGAGCTCCGGCAACTCGGCTCCGACGACCCGCGACGCTCCCAGCTCCGGGACCGTCTGGTCATCGGATACCTGCCGCTGGCCCAGCACATCGCCCAGCGGTACTCAGGCAAGGGCATAGCCAAGGACGACCTGGTCCAGGTTGCCTCGATCGGACTTCTCAACGCGGTCGACCGGTTCGACCCCAGTCGTGGCACCGGCTTCCTGTCATACGCCGTCCCCACGGTCATGGGAGAGGTGCGCCGCCACTTCCGAGACACCAGCTGGCCGATGCGCGTCCCCCGCCGACTCCAAGAGCTGCGGGCGTCGATCAATCAGGCCAGTGCCGAACTGTCCCAGCACCTCGACCGGCCTGCCACCGGCGCCGAGCTGGCCGGCCACCTCGGCATCACCGAGAGCGAAGTGGCCGAGGGCTACGAGGCTGCCCAGGTATACCGAGCGGTCTCGCTCGACGAGTCGCCGTTCGGGAACGGGGAACGAGCGCCCCTGGCCGAATCCCTGGGAGATGAAGACGTCGCCCTCGAACTTGTCGACAACCACGAATCGCTGATGCCGCTCCTGCAGGAACTTCCTGGCCGCGAGCGCACGATCCTCGGGCTGCGCTACTTCGGAGACATGACCCAAACCCAGATAGCCCAGGAGGTCGGCATCTCGCAGATGCACGTCTCCAGACTGCTCAACCGCATACTCACGAACCTGCGGGAGGGCCTGACCAGAAGCGCATCCTGACCACCGTGTCGCCCTAAGCGCTGCGGCCACCTGCGGTCGTGCGACCGGCGGCGTGGCCACGATCATGATCGAAGGAGCCGCGCCATGACCGGAGCACACTTCCCCGAGACGGAGATCTTGTTCGAGCACCCCGCACTGTTCTACTCCGGCGCCGACGCCTACTTGGCGGGCACGATCCCGTACATCGACGCGGGCCTCAACGCCGGCGATCCGGTCGCGATCGCCGTGCCCCCACCCAATCTGGCATCAGTGCGGGACGCGCTCGGTGACTGCGCCGGACACGTCCTGTTGATCGACATGGCCGAGGCCGGCGCCAATCCGGGGCGGATCATCCCCGGTGTGCTGCGTGCCTTCGCCGACGCTCACCTCGACCATTGGGTACGGATCATCACCGAGTCGACCTGGCCCGGTCGCACCGAGACCGAGTACCCCGCCTGCGCCCAACACGAAGCCCTGATCAACCTCGCGTTCACCGGCCGCGCCGCCACCATCCTGTGCCCCTATGACTCCGCAGGACTGGACCGGCGCATGCTCGCCGACGCCCGTGCCACGCATCCGATTCTGATCGACCGCAACGGGCGCCACCACAGCGACCAGTACGACCCCGACCGGGTCTTCGCCGACTACGGCCAGCGGCTCCCGGCCCCGCCCCGGTCGGCGATCGAACGCGCCGTCGACCACACCACCCTTGACAACGCCCGCTGGTTCCTCACCTCATACGGCCTGAAGGTCGGCCTCTCGGTCACCCAGCTCATTGACCTTGAAATCGCCGCCACCGAACTGCTCACCAACAGCATCAAACACGGCGGCGGCACCGGGACCCTCCGCGTCTGGGCCGACGACAGGCACCTGATCTGCGATGTCAGCGATGCCGGCCATCTCACCGATCCGCTCGCCGGACGCCGCCCGGTCAAAGGCGGTGAACGCCACGGCCGCGGACTACTGCTGGCCAACCAAATCGCCGATCTCGTCCGCATACACACCAGCAGCTTCGGCACCACTGTGCGGATCCACCTCCGCCTGCCCACCTAGGCCGTGTTTACGAACTCGGTTTCCAGTCCAGGGAGCTTCACCCTTGGAGGGGGACACTCTGATCGCTGGGCC
>NZ_JAELXW010000146.1 GCF_016428645.1 Glycomyces salinus
GGTCTCCCACACCTCCAGGCGGGCCAGGGACTGCTCGGACAGGCCCTCCAGGAGCTCCTCCTGGTCTTTCAGGGCCGCCTCGATCTCACCGAGCAGCCGCGCCAGGTCAGTGTGCGGGGCATGGATGGAGTACTGGGCGATCAGGTGCTCGGGGGTCGGGCACTGCACCTCAGGGTCGTACGGTGAGGCCACCGGTTTCCGGTAGGGAGTGGTCGCGTACAGCCGCATCGCCGCGGTGCGGGACAGCGCGCGGACCGCGAACGCGACCTGATCGATCCGCGCCGCCCCCGAAGTAGCAGCCTCGGCCAGGACACCGAACTTGCGGGATTGCCGGGCGATCGCGGCCAGATCAGCCGCTATCCGGTGATGGAAGTCGAACTTCGACACCAGCCAGTCCCGCAGGGCCGAGAACCCGTCCACATCACGGTGGATCTTCCACGCCTGCGCCTCGATCACCCCGGACAGCACCTGGGCATGGAAGGCGTTGATGGCCGCAGCCGCCTGATCGAACTGGGTGTGGATGGCACGGGCCTTCTCGGTCCGCTCCGCCGGGTTCACACTCCTCGCCACGTGCCACACCTCCCTGATCCGATCCTTCGAATCTTCGATCCTCTGATCTGTTTCCGTCCGGTTGTGCTACATCAATGGTGACAGCCGAATCGGCCCTTGCCATCACCCGCAGGGTGGGAAAGCTTTCACGTTCTGCACCCGGGCCCGATGGCGTCCCAGGCGATCCACGCCCGGAGCCGTGCACACCCGCCAGGACGCGAGCCTCCTTCACGCCAGCCCCGGGTCACTCGGGTCGAGGCACGCCGCAGACCCCAGCCCTCCACCCACCCCACCGTCGCCGCCCGCCCGAAGCCGGGGTTGCTGCCACCCGTCATTGCAGACGGGCCCTTACCGTCTCCTTCCCCTGTGCTGGTGAGCAGATGTCCC
>NZ_JAELXW010000147.1 GCF_016428645.1 Glycomyces salinus
TCCTTCACGCCAGCCCCGGGTCACTCGGGTCGAGGCACGCCGCAGACCCCAGCCCTCCACCCACCCCACCGTCGCCGCCCGCCCGAAGCCGGGGTTGCTGCCACCCGTCATTGCAGACGGGCCCTTACCGTCTCCTTCCCCTGTGCTGGTGAGCAGATGTCCCCAGAGTCCACGAGCCGTGGGACCAATTCGAGCCCATCGATTGGGGCACACCATCGTCTACGCTGAGGCGATGCAGATTCGCGATTGGGTGTACCGGCTCTATGCGCGTTCGCTCCGCAGGCGCCTCGATGAGAAGATGCTGCCGCGGCATGTCGCGGTCGTCATGGACGGGAACCGGCGCTGGGCCCGCCAGATGGGTTTCGACAACCCCGGCATCGGCCACCGCTACGGCGCCAGGCACCTCGAAGACCTGCTCGAATGGTGCGCCGGGCTCGGGATCGATCACGTCACCGTCTACGTGGCCTCCTCCGACAACCTCTGCGGCCGCGGCAAGGACGAGGTCGCCCACCTGATGGACATGGTCGAGCAGGTCATCGCCGACCACCTCACCCGCCCCTCCAACCGGTGGCGGCTGCACATCGCCGGGCGCCTCGAGGACGTGCCCGACTCGACCGCCCATGCGCTCAAGACCGCCCGCGACGACACCGCCGAGCGCGACGGCGGGCACCTGACCGTCGCGATCGGATACGACGGCCAGCAGGAGATCGTCGCCGCCGTCCGGTCCCTGCTCGAACGCGAGGCCGCCGCCGGGGCCGACATCGCCGACCTCGCCCAGCGCCTGAGCGCCGAGGACATCGCCCCGCACCTCTACACCGCCGGACTTCCCGACCCGGAGCTGATCATCCGCACCAGCGGCGAGCGGCGGCTCTCCAGCTTCCTGATCTGGCAGGCCGCGCGCGCCGAACTGTACTTCTGCGACGTCTACTGGCCGGGCTTCCGCTACATCGACTTCCTCCGGGCCCTGCGCACGTACGCCGCGCGCCGACGGTGAGACACGTCGTCGCGCGGCGAAACGGCGCTCAGCCGCGCGGCTGCCAGCGGAACAGGCGGGCGGCCAGCATGCATACAGCCGTGGTCACGATCGCGCCCGCTATGAGCGTGAGTCCGATCTCGGTCGTCCAGTCGGACGGGCCGTCCCAGGCGGCGCGGGTCAGGGCCGTCGGGGCGCCTCCCGGCACGATCATGTGGGCGATGCCCAGCTCTGCGGGCGGCGTGGTCAGCGCCCACATCGTCCCGGCCACGAACGCCATGAACCCGGGCAGCGTGGTGAACTGGGCGGCCTCCGGACTGGAGGTGAAGGCCGCGGTCAGGAAGGCGAACCCGACCATCATCACCGAACTGAGGAGGAATCCGACCGCGAGCAGCGCCGGCTGTGCCGGGGCCGTGTCCGTCGCCGCCCCGGTGGCCGCGAACACCAGCGCGGTCTGGACCATGACCAGCGCCACCAGCGGCACCGACAGTCCCGAGACGATCGACGCCGTCCGGGCCGGAGAGGTGCGCAGCCGCTTCAGGAAGAGCTGCTGGCGCCGGGCTGCCAGCGCCATCGTCGCGGTCATGTAGATGCCGAACGCCTGAAGGGACATCAGCTGCATCGCCGCCATCGCGCCGGGAACGCCGGCGACCGCCTGGAGGTCGAACTGGATGATCGCGAGCCCGAAGACGAGCGGGACGAGCGTCGCCGAGAGCAGGATGGTGCGGTTGCGAAGGATCAGGCGGGTCTCGGCCGCCGCCAGCAGCATCCAGGAGGGACGCGCGGGGCGGACGGTCCGGAGCGCGGTCGAGGTCATGTTCAGTTCTCCTGTCCAGAGTGGTTTCCGAGTTCGGCGAAGACCTCGTCGAGGGTCGCGGGGGTGGCCTTGAGCCCCACCAGTTCGATGCCCTGGAAGTCGGCCCAGGTCAGCAGGCGGTGGAGGTCGCGCTGGAGTTCGGTGGTGCGCACCGAGACCGTGCCGTCGGCGACGCTGACCCGGCCGGACAGCCGCGGCAGGTCGAGCGCGCCCAGGTGCTCGGGCAGGCGGGCGCTGATCAGCGAGTCGTGGGAGGCGGTGACCTCCTCGACCGTTCCGAACCGGACGATCCGGCCCCGGTCCATGATCGCGATGCGCTCGGCCAGTTCCGTCGCCTCGTCGAGGTAGTGGGTCGTCAGCAGGACCGTGGTGCCCGCCGCCGCCAGCTCGCGCAGCAGCTCCCACGAGCGCCGCCGCGAACTCGGGTCCAGCCCGGTGGTCGGCTCGTCGGCGAACAGCACCCGCGGCCCCACCGCCAGCGCCATCGCCAGGTCCAGGCGGCGGCGCTCGCCGCCCGACAGCGCGCCGACCCTCGTGTCGGCCTTGCCCGCGAGGTCGACCCGCTCCAGCAGCTCGCCGGGTTCGGCGCGGCGGCCGTGCAGGTCGTTCCACAGCCGCAGCATCTCGGCGGCGGTCAGATCGGCGGCGAACCCCGAGTCCTGGCCGATGACGGCGACCTCGGCGGACAGGCGGCGGCGGTGCCGCCGCGGGTCGAGCCCGAGGACGCTGACGCGGCCTTCGTCGGCGCGGCGAGCGCCGTGCAGGGCCTCGACGGTGGTGGTCTTCCCGGCGCCGTTGGTGCCCAGGAGCGCGAACAGTTCCCCTTCGGGAACTTCGAACGAGAGGTCGTCGACCGCGGTGAAGCCGCCGTAGCGGCACGTCAGGTGCTCGGCGCGGATCGCCGTGGCGAACCCGGAGGCGCGGTCGTCGACCAGGGGGAGCGGTGTGGTGTCCATGCGCTCCACTTTCGCCCGTCCGAGCGGTCCGGGGTAGTGAAGAAACCGCATCGGCGCTTGTGGAGATGTCCCCGGTTGCGATTACTTTTGTCATTTCGCGGGACCGGGTGGTTCAATCTCGGGGTGCCTCCCGACTTCGAACTGCCGGTCCGCAACCTGAAGCGGCTGCACCGGTACACCTACTGGACGATCCTGTTGACCGGCCCCATCGCGCTGTTCGTCGCTGCGCTGGTCATGGTCTCGGACATGCCCTCTTCGGCGTTGATCCTCGGGGTGACGGTCGCGGGCCTGGTCGTCTCCATAGGGCTCGGCAGTGTGGCGCTGTGGCTGTTCGTCGAGCGCCGCGGCGAGCAGGTGTGGCGTCACCTGCTGTGGGCCGGTTGGGCCGTGATGGCCGTGGGCATCGGCGTCGGCCTGCTGGAGCCGCCGGTGAATCCCGGGTGGGTGGTGCCGGTGGCGATCCTGGAGGCCGGGAGGCTGCTGTGGGGCGGCGACGGCCATTCCGTACGCCGGACGATGTGGTCATGTGTCGCGGTGGTAGCGGTCGCCGCCGGGATGATGGTGTTCGACCTCGTCAGCGGCTACGCCCTGTTCATGGCGATCCTCTTGGTGCCCAGTGTCGAGGGGGGCGTGATCTGCCAGTGGTGGTACTACCTGGTGGCCGCGCGGCTCGACGAGGCGCGCGGGATGGCCGCCGAACTCGCCGTCGCCGAGGAGCGGCTGCGCTTCGCCGCCGAACTCCACGACATCCAGGGCGGCCACCTCCAGGCGATCATCCTGAAGACGCAGCTGGCGCGCAGGCTCGGCCGGTCCGACGCCGACCGCGCCGAGGCCGAACTCGAAGCGGTCGAGGAGCTGGCCCGGCAGGCGCTCAAGGACACCAGGGCGGTCGTGGCCGGCTACCGCAAGGTCTCCCTGTCCGACGAGATCGACTCGGCCGCGAGGGTCCTGCGATCGGCGGGCATCCGGGCGGCCGTGCGAACCGACTCGCGGCCCCTGGGAACGCGCACCGAGCACCTGCTGGGGCTGCTGGTGCGCGAGGCGACCACGAACATCCTCCGGCACTCCAGCGCGACCGAGGCCGAGCTGGCCGTCGGCGTCGACGCTGAGCGAGTGATCGCCGAGATCGTCAACGACGGGGCCGGCGAGCGCGAGGGCCCGCGCGGCAACGGGGTCGCGATGCTCGCCGAGCGGTTCGGCGAGGCCGGCGGGGCCGTCGAATACCGGCGCCTGGACGGTACGTTCACGCTGACCGGCACCCTGCCGCTCGGCCCCGAGGAGGATTCGTGATCAAGCTGCTCATCGCCGACGACGAGACCCTCATCCGGGAGGCCCTGGCGTCGCTGCTGGACCTCGAAGACGACATAGCCGTCATAGCGCAGGGCTCCAGCAGCACCGAGGCGGTCGCGCTGGCCGAACGGCACACCCCCGACATCGCCGTCCTCGACCTGGAGATGCCGCCCCAGGACGGCCTGTGGGCCGCCGACCAGATCCGCCGGCGGAAACTCGACACCCGCGTCATGCTCGTGACCAGGCACGCCAGGCCCGGCATCCTGCGTCGTGCGCTCGCGGCCGGAGTCCAGGGCTTCGTCCCCAAGACCACCCCGGCCGAGCGGCTCGCGCAGATCATCCGCGACATCGGCTCCGGCAGCCGCTACATCGACCCCGAGATCGCCGCGTCTGCCCTGACCGAGAACGAGTCCCCCCTGACCGACCGGGAACTGGACCTGCTGCGCGCCACCCGCGGCGGCGGCACCATCGACGAGATCGCCGCCGAACTGCACCTCGCCCCCGGAACCGTCCGCAACTACCTGTCGACCGCGATGCGCAAACTCGGCAAGCGCACCCGCCACGCCGCCGCCCAGCACGCCTGGGAGCAGGGCTGGATCTGAACCGGCGGGATGACATCGGTCATCGAATCCGGTGACACGCACGCCGGATCCGGTGACAATGAGCCGTACCGCCGGAATTTCGCCCCGAATAGGTTCGGTCGCAACGGAACTGCGACCAAGGAGACACATGAGACGAATGCGGCGAACCGCATCGTATGCGGCCGCGGCGGCGATGCTGCTGACCGCCTGCACCGGCGAGTCCGACCGAGCCGACGAGCCCGAAACGGCTCTGACCTGGGAGGCGTGCGAAGGGGCGCTGGCGGAGACCGGACTCGAATGCGCCGCCGTGGAGGTGCCGCTCGATTGGGACGACCCCGGCGGCGAGACGATCGATATCGCGCTGTCGCGCCGCCCCGCGGACGACCCCGAGCGGCGAATAGGAGCGCTGCTGGTGAACCCGGGCGGACCGGGAGCGCCCGGCACCTCCGTCCCGGCCGCCGCCGACGCCTCGCTCGGGACCGACGTCGTGGCGCGCTTCGACATCGTCGGCTTCGACCCGCGCGGCACCGGCCGCAGCGCCGAGGTCTCGTGCGAGGCCACACTCGCCACGACCGTCCCCGCCGACCAGGCCGAGTACGACCAGGCCCTCGAGAATCGGCGGCGGCAGGCCGAGGCGTGCGCCGACGCGAACCCCCAACTGCCCTATCTGGACACGGTGAGCGCTGCCAGGGACGTCGAGGCCATCAGGGAGGCACTCGGCGAGGACCGCGTCTCCTGGTACGGATGGTCCTACGGCACCCAGCTCGGGGCGACCTACGCCGAGCTGTTCCCCGACCGAGTCCACGCGGCGGTGTTCGACGCGATGTACGACCACACGAGGCCGGGCCCGGACCTGGTCGACGAGCAGGCCGCCGCGCGCGAGGCCGCCTTCGACCGATTCGCCGACTGGTGCGAGGCCGACCGGGACTGCCTGCCCGGGACCGACGATGTGGCCGGCGCCTGGGACGCCCTGGTGGCCCGGGCCCAGGCCGATCCGCTCCCGGCCGACGTCGAGCACGCCCCCGAGACGGTCGGCGGCGACATGGTCGTCGACGCCACCGCCGCTCTCCTGGCCAGCCCCGACCACACCTGGCCCGCCCTGGGGGAGGCCATCGCGGCCGGACAGAGCGGGGACGGCTCCGGTTTCGCGGCCATGTTCGCCGACGACGGGGCGACCGTCGGCGCGCTCCTGGCGATCCGCTGCCTGGACTGGCCCGGCGACCCCGCCGATCGCGACTTCGCGCGCGTCGCCGCCCGAGCCGAGGCCGCCGCCGAGCGCTCCCCGCGCTTCGGAGCACACGCGCACTGGTACTACGCCGCCGAATGCCTCGATTGGCCCGCGGAACCGACCAACCCGCCCGACGAGCTCCAGTTCGACCGGGACGTACCGGTCCTGGTGGTCGGAACGCGATGGGACCCGGCCACGCCCTACACGTGGGCCGAGCGCGCCGCCGCGTCGATCCCCGGGGCGAGCCTGCTGACCTACGAGGGCGACGGCCACGGCGCCTCGCCGCACTCGGCATGCGTGCGCGAACAGGTCGCGGCCTTCCTGGCCGACCCCGACGCGCCAGGCGAGGAGACCTGCGAATGACCCCCGGCCCCGACCGGCGGACCGCGATCCGCTTGTCGGGGCTGGAAAACCTCGGTGACATCTGACACGATGGGGGCATGTCGGTACCCGGGCGCGGCCTCATCAGCGGACTCGTCACGACCGCGCGCACGGCCACGCGCCGCGCCGTCACCAGCCAGTACCCAGAGAACCGGCCCGACCTGCCCGAACGCACCCGCGGGGTCATCGCGCTGCACGAACCCAACTGCACCTCGTGCATGCTGTGCGCCCGCGAATGCCCCGACTGGTGCATCTACATCGACTCCCACAAGGAGACCGTCGAAGAAGAGGGCGCGGCCCGGCCCCGCCAGGTCAACGTGCTCGACCGGTTCGACATCGACTTCTCCCTGTGCATGTACTGCGGGATCTGCGTCGACGTCTGCCCCTTCGACGCCCTGTTCTGGGCCCCCGACTTCGACTACGCCGAGGGCGACATCCGCGACCTCCTCCACGACAAGGAGCATCTGGGCGAGTGGATGGACACCGTCCCCGAGTCCGCACTGCCCGAATCGGTACGGGACGGTGAGCAGTGACCCTCGCCGACGTGCTCCTGGCGGCCTTCGGCCTGCTCGCGCTCGGGGCCGCGCTCGCGGTCGTCACCACCCGCCGGATCGTGCGCGCCGGACTCTGGCTGGCGGTCGCCTTCGCCGGGATCGCCGGGGCCTCGCTCGTGCTCACCGCCGAGTTCCTCGCCTGGGTCCTGGTCCTGATCTACGTCGGCGCGATCGTCGTGCTGCTGCTGTTCGCGACCATGCTCACCCGCGCCCCCACCGACCCGTCGACCGAGCTCGACCGCGCGCGCTGGCCCGGGGCGATCGCCGCGGGCGCGGCCGCCCTGGTGCTCGGGACGGTCCTGGTCGCCGCCTTCGGCTGGCGGCGCGTCGACCTGGCCGACCGCGCCTCGGGCGACGCGGCCGCGATGGGGGAGGAGATCTTCGCCAACTGGGTCCTGCCCTTCGAGGTCCTCTCGCTCCTACTGCTCGCCGCCCTGGTCGGAGCCATCGTCGTCTCCACTCGCGGCCCGGGCAACGAACGTGTAACAGAGCCCAGCTAGCCGAGCGGTAAGCTTCGGCCATGGCTTCACCTATCTTTGCGTTGGCGGACGACTACATCTCCTCGTACGCCAGGTTGCATCCGATGTTCGCGGGCATGTCCGGCATCAAGGGCGACTTCGGTGTCGCCACCGACCTCGGCCCAGAGGCCGTCGCCCAGCGCGCCGCCCTCCGGCGCGAGACACTCGCGAGGCTCAGGGCCCTCGACCCGACCTCTCCCGAGGACGAGCTGGCCCGACTCCACATGAGCGAGCGCCTCGAGGCCGAACTCGCCCTCCACGACTCCGGCGAGTGGCAGCGCGCCCTGCGCGTCCCCTACGGCCTGATCCAGTCGCTGGTCAGCTACGTCGACCTCGCGCCCCGCCGCACCGAAGACCAGTGGCGCACCACCGTCGCGCGCATCCGCGCGATCCCGGAGATGCTAGCGACCTGGCGCCGGACCATGAACGCCGGCATCGACGCGGGCCAGACCGTCGCCGTCCGCCAGGCCCTCGAAGGCGCGGCCCAGGCCCGCCGCAACGCCGACGCCCGCGTGTTCGACCGGCACGTCGAGGCCTACGGCGACCGCTCGCAGGCGGGCGAACTGCGGTCGGCCGCCGAAGCCGCCTACGCCGCGTTCGGGGCCACGGCCGACTACCTGGAGAACGACTACGCCCCGCACGCCGGGTCCGCCGACGGCGTCGGCAGGGAGCGCTACCTCCTCCACGCCCGCCACACCCTCGGCGCCGACCTCGACCCCGAGGACGCCTACGCCTGGGGCTGGGACGAACTCCACCGCCTCGAGGACGAGATGGCCGCCGAGGCCGCCGAGATCCTGCCCGGCGCGAGCCTGGACGAGGTCGTCGCCCACCTCGACGCCACCGAGGTCCTGACCGACCACGGGTCCTACCACGCCTGGCTGACCGAGCGGCACCACACGGCCCTGGAGACCCTCGACGGCGTCCACTTCGACATCGACCCGCGCCTGATGAAGCTCGACGTCGAACTCGTCCACGGATCCTCGGCCGGCTCGGCCTACTACACCGGCCCCAGCGAGGACCTCACCCGGCCCGGCCGCACTTGGTGGCCGGTCGCCGCGAGGGAGCGGTTCGCCGTCTGGGGCGAGCTGACCACCGTCTTCCACGAGGGCGTCCCCGGCCACCACCTCCAGATCGGGCAGACCAAGGTCGCCGGCGACCGGCTCAGCCGCTTCGCCAAGAGCCACGGCTCCCTGTCCGGCCACTCCGAGGGCTGGGCGCTGTACGCCGAGCGGCTGGCCGACGAGCTCGGCTGGCACGAGACTCCCGCGACACGCCTGGGGATGCTCAAAGGCTCGGCGCTGCGCGCCGCCCGCGTCGTCATCGACATCGGCTGGCACCTGGGCCTGCCGCTGCCCGCGGCCGAGGCCCGCCGCCACGGCGAGCACTGGGACTTCGACGTCGCGCTCGAAGTGCTGCGCGAGCGGGGCCGCATCGCCGCCCACCGCGCCCGCCCCGAGATCGTCCGCTACGCCGGCTGGCCGGCCCAGGCGATCTGCTACAAGCTCGGCGAGCGCGCCTGGACCGCGGCCCGCGACGAGGCCAAGGCCCGCGAAGGGGCCGCGTTCGACCTCAAGGCCTGGCACACCAAGGCGCTCAACCTGGGCCCGATCGGCCTGGACAACCTCGCCGCGGTCCTTAGGCGCTAGCGCCACAACTCGATCATGCCGCTGGTGGCCTGGTCGATCTCGTCGGCCAGCTGTCGCAGCTGCTCGCGTTCGAGGTCGGCCATGGTGCTGGTGAGGCTGTCGGCGCGGGCGGCGCCGGGCAGCTTCAGCAGCCAGGTCCTGGCGATCGCGGCCTGCCGGTAGCGGCCGAGCAGGTGCTCGAGGTTGGACACGGGGATGATGATGTCCACGGCCGCCCGGCCCAGGGCCGGGTGCGCCGCCTCGGCCAGGTAGTGGGCGTCGCGGGCGGCCCTGCGGGTCTCGTTCCGGGCCACCGCCAGGTCGGTGGCGAAGCTGAGCTTGGCGTAGGTGTCGAGCAGGTGGGTCTTGGACTTGGAGAGGACGCCCATGAGCGAGGAGGCCGGGCGGTCGCCGTCGCGCGAGCAGCGGGCGTGGTCGGCGAACATCCGCACCTGGCCCAGCAGCGCGGCCACCCACGCCTGGGTCCCGATCCGCTCGATGTGCCGGTAGCCCTCCTCCTGCTCGGCCTCGAGGACGCCGTACCACTTCGGGTACTCCGGTACGGTCAGGTCGAGCTGCTCGAAGCGGTCGGCGAAGTGGGCCCTGAGCCCTTCGAGGTCCTCGGTGTGCTTGAGGGCCCCGAGGAGGTGGTCGAGCTGCGGTCCGCCTTTCGGTGTGGCGGTGAACAGGTGCCCGTAGCCGCGGACGGCGGTGCGGATGCGGTGTATCGACGAGCGGGTCGCGCCGACCGACCCGGTGTCATGGCGCTGGGTCCGGCCGATGGCGCGGTTGAGCTGGTCTACCTGGGAGCCGATGTAGTCGCGGACGACGATTCCGGCGCGTGTGCTGTCGGTGGCCGGGTCGTGCCCGAACCGTTCGGGAGCGGCGGTGGACATTGGGCTCCTCCCCCCGAAGGTGAACTGCGTTCAGTATCGCAGTGTCACCCCGGGGGAAGGCGCCGAAATATGATGTTTGCTCGCTGGTTTCGCCGGTCAGGCCGGCATGCAGTCCATGTCCGGCATCTGGGTGAGCGATCCCGAGACTTGGAATCCGAATGTGACCGACTGGCCGGACGAGATGGACGCGTTCCATCCGGCTGGTCCGGCCATCTCCATGTCGCCCATGGTGGAGAGCTCGGTGTTCCACGAATTGGTCACTGTGATCCCCGATTCGGGCGGCCACAGCCAGTGGACCATCCAGCCGCTCAGGGTCGAGTCGCTGGTGTTCTCCACGGTCACCTCGACCGTGGCCCCCGATCCCCAGCTGTTGACCGCGGCGGTGGCGGTGCATTCACCGTCGGCGGGATCAGTGGGATCGGGATCGGTCGGGTCGGGATCGGTCGGATCCGGGTCGGTCACGCCGCCGTCGTTGCCGGGCAGGTCGGCGTTCGGGTTGATGCCGCTGACCTCGCCGTTGCCGCCGTCGAACATCAGGTCCGAGCAGGAGTAGAAGTTCTCATTGCTGTCCGAGCGCACCCAGTGGGTGAAGATGAGGTGCTGGCCGGAACGCTCGGGCAGGGTGAGGCTGCCGTAGTAGTAGTTGCCGTCCACGCCGGGACCGCCGTTGCTGGGCGGGTCCTGGAAGGTGTGGAACTTCTCGAGGTCGTCCCAGGCGAGCGGCTGGCTCGGGTCCCAGCCGGGCTGGGTGATGTAGAGGTCGAACCGGCCCGGGTGGTGCGCCCAGTTGTTGTGGCGCCATTCGTAGGTCGCGCCGCTGGTCACGTGCGTCATGGGCCAGTCGCCCGGGGTGTTGAACGCCGAGAAGTCGTACGGGCCCCGGCCCCCGCCGTCGCAGATCTCGCCGTCGGGGATGTACCCCTCGGTCTGCCCCGCGCCGTTGGAGTCCAGGTTGCCGAACCAGTTGTAGAACGCCCCGGATCCGCCTTGGTCGAGCGCCTGCTGGCACATCTCGTTGGTCGGGTCGAGCGCGCCGTTCCCTGAGAGGGCGTCGAAGTAGCAGAAGTACTGACGCGAACCCGGGAAGGTGTTGGCGCCGTGCGCTTCCGCCCTCGACTGCGTGAAGATCGTCGACACGGCGGCGGCGAGCGCCGCGGCCACGACGAACGCCAGAATCGTGATGAGCCTGCGGCGCTTACTTTGCAGGCCCACGGCTGTTGCTGTGGACATGAGGTACTCCTCGGTCGATCGTGGAGCGCTCCCAACCTGGTCCCTTCGGAACCGCGCCACACTTCTGAGTGGGTGAGCCGGTGCCGGTCTCGCACCGTAACTTTCATTGTAATATTCGAGTCTATCGATATTAATGGGGGTGGTGCAAACACCCTGGGCAGGCGCGCAATTTGCCGGATAGACTGGCATCCATGGACATCGGCGACACCGTTCCGGACTTCACCCTCCCCGACGAGACGGGCGCCGAGAGGCGCCTGTCCGAACTGGTAAAGGACGGCCCCGTCGTGCTGTTCTTCTACCCCAAGGCCATGACCAAGGGCTGCACCGCGGAAGCCTGCCACTTCCGCGACCTGGCGACCGACCTCGCCGAGGTCGGCGCCTCTCCGGTCGGGATCTCCTTCGACAAGGTCGACAAGCAGTCCGAGTTCTCCACCAGGCACTCGCTGGGCTACCCGCTGCTGTCCGATCCGGCCGGCGAGGTCGCCAAGATCTTCGGCGTGGGGCGCGCGCTGGGCATCAAGATCGCCAAGCGGCAGACGTTCGTCATCGGCTCGGACCGCACCGTGCTCGGCGTGGTCAAGAGCGAGGTCGACATGAACGTCCACGCCGACGGGGCCCTGAAGATCCTGCGCGAGCGAGCATAGCGGAACCGGCGCCCCGCGGGGCGCCGGCAGCGATCGGCGAGACCTCAGAGCACGGCGGCCCTGACCGCGTCGATCAGCGAGGTCGTCGGCCGGTGGATCAGCTCGGTCAGCTCCGGCGAGTCCGAATCGAGGTCGCCGCGCGCTACGCCCTGGTCGTAATCGGCCAGCGCCTCGGCCGTCTCCAGTGACGCGCCCGAGTCGAGCAGCGCCTGCCGGTAGGCGTCGGGGTCCATGTTCTGGTAGATCACATCGGTCCCGGCGACCTTCCCGACGGCCGCGGCCAGCTCCTCGTAGGTGAACGGCTCGTCCCCGCACAGCTCGTAGACCTTGCCGACCCCGTGGTCCTCGGTCAGCAGCACCGCGGCGGCCTCGGCGTAGTCGCTCCGCGCCGCCGCCGCGACACGGCCTTTGCCGGCCGCGCCGTAGAGCGTTCCCGATTCGATGACATGAGCGAGGTTCCCGGTGTAGTTCTCCATGTACCAGCCGTTGCGCATGATGATGTGAGGCAGGCCCGAGTCGTTGATCAGGTGCTCGGTGCCGATGTGGTCGGCGGCCAGGGCGATCTGCGAGGTGTCGGCGTGCAGGAGGCTGGTGTAGACCAGCAGCCCGACGTCGGCGTACTTGGCGGCGTCGATGACGTTGCGGTGCTGTTCGAGCCGCTGCCCGACCTCGGAACCGGAGACCAGGATGAGTTTCTCGACGTCGGCGAGCGGCGGTTGCAGGGTGTTCGGCCGGTCGTAGTCGAAGTGGCGCACCTGGACGCCCCGGGAGGCCAGGTCGCCGACCCGATCGGGGTCGCGGACCAGGGCGATGATCCGCTCGGGCGGCACGTCCCGCTCCAGCAGACGTTCGATGACGAGACGGCCCAGGTGGCCCGTCGCGCCGGTGACAGCGATCATCTCGATCTCCCCTCATGAGTGCCCATCGCCCATGACAACACAGTTCAGAGGGTGCGGCCGAGACTTCAGCCGATTCGAAGAACCGAC
Organism: Glycomyces salinus; assembly: GCF_016428645.1. Taxonomy (GTDB): domain Bacteria; phylum Actinomycetota; class Actinomycetes; order Mycobacteriales; family Micromonosporaceae; genus Glycomyces; species Glycomyces salinus. Next base: position 12,680 of record NZ_JAELXW010000147.1, read on the forward strand.
TCCCGACTGGACCTCAGATTCCGGTCGCAAGCTCCCGACCGGACCTAGATTCCGGTCGCAAGCTCCCGGAATGCCTTCCCCCGATGAGAGATCGAATTCTTCTCGGTGGAACTCAACTGGGCGCTGGTGACCTCGTAGCCCTCGGGGACGAACAGCGGGTCGTAGCCGAAGCCGTTGTCGCCGCGCGGGGTGCGGGTGATGCGGCCGGGCATTTCGCCGTGGACGACCAGCTCGCGGCCGTCGGGCCAGACCATGGCCGCGGCGCAGACGAACTTGGCGCCACGCAGTTCGTCGGGCAGGTCGCCCAGCTGGTCCAGCAGCAGCGCGTTGTTGGCCTGGTCGTCCTTGGAACGTCCCGCCCAGCGGGCCGAGAGGACCCCGGGCATCCCGTTGAGGGCGTCCACGGCCAGCCCCGAATCGTCGGCGATGGTCGGCAGTCCGGTGTGCTTGAGCCCGTCTCGGGCCTTGAGCAGGGCGTTGCCGGCGAAGGTCAGCTCGGTTTCAGGCGTTTCTGGGTAGTCCGCGACCGAGTCGAGTCCGACCAGCTCGATGCCTCCGGCGGCCTCGGCCAGGATCTGACGCAACTCTTCGATCTTGCCCGCGTTGCGGGTGGCCAGCAGGACCCTCATGCCGCTTCGAGGAGGGTCCGGGCCTGGAGCCCGGCCAGTTCCTTGCAGCCCTTGACGGCCAAGTCGAGAAGCTGGTCGAGCTCGGCGCGCGAGAAGGTCGACTCCTCGCCGGTGCCCTGGACCTCGACGAACTTGCCCTCGCCGGTGATGACGACGTTCATGTCGACCTCGGCGGCCACGTCCTCCTCGTAAGGCAGGTCGAGCACGGCCTCGCCCTTGACCACGCCGACGCTGACCGCGGCCACCGAGGTGGTCAGGACCCGGTCGGGGCGGCGGGCCAGCTTCTGCTCCTTGAGCCAGTCGACGGCGTCGTGCAGCGCGATGTAGGCGCCGGTGATCGAGGCGGTGCGGGTGCCGCCGTCGGCCTGGAGGACGTCGCAGTCGAGAGTGATCGTGTTCTCGCCCAGCGCCTTGAAGTCGACGCAGGCCCGCAGGGACCGGCCGATCAGGCGGGAGATCTCGTGGGTGCGGCCGCCGATGCGGCCCTTGATCGACTCGCGGTCGGACCGGGAGTGAGTCGAGCGGGGGAGCATCGAGTACTCGGCCGTGACCCAGCCTTCCCCGGTCCCACGCCGCCAGCGCGGCACGCCGGGAGTGACTGAGGCGGTGCACAGCACACGCGTGCGCCCGAACTCGACTAGGACACTGCCCTCAGGGTGGTCGGTCCAAGAGCGGAAGAACTTCACGGAGCGCAGCTCATCTGCGGCGCGCTTGTCGGGTCGACTCATCCGCACCAGCCTACGGGAACGTACAACAGTGTGACACACTGGTTGCTGCTCAGATGAGCGCTAACACCGGCACGAGTGGCGACCGAACATCCCGTCCCTCACTCGGCCGAGCACGAGTGGCGGAACTGGCAGACGCGCAGGATTTAGGTTCCTGTGCCCTAGGGCGTGGGGGTTCGAGTCCCCCCTCGTGCACCAAAGTGATCATGTTCGAACTCAACCGGATGTACGGAACATCCGGTTGGTTCTTTTTTGTCCGGTATTCACATCCGAACATCCGCGCCAGCGACGGCTGCGGTTCATCGTCCTGGCCAGCGTCCAACGGTGCAGTCTCGCCTATCACCTCACCCTGTGAAGTGTGCGGTTCGATGTTCGTGCGACCTTTCGCCAAGTCGTCCAAGAGCTCCGGGTCGAGAAGCGTAGCGAACGGCTCGGTCATCTCGAACCGGCCCACCGTGCCGTCTTCGTTGACATAGAGCTTCTTGAACAGCCCTTGGTTGAGCAGCCGTCGGATGCGCGGGTTGGCCCGTCGATACTGCCGGGCGCAGTCCTTGGCGATCTCCAGTGCCAAGGTCAGTGTCTCTTCGAGGTTGGTGACGTTCTTTGAAGCGTCCGCGATGGCGTGCTGTGCTTCGGCGAGTTCCCGTGTCAGGCGTTCCATCTCGCTCTTCATGAGGTCGAGTGGCACGGCTCCGGCGTAGTGGGCTTGGAGTAGCTTGGCCCGTTGCTCTTCGGCGTCCTTGAGGCACTTCTCGGCGCGACGCCTGGTCTGGGCGGCCTCCTCGCGCTCGCTCTGGAGCTCACGCATGACGCCCTGGCGAATGAGCTCGGCGCGGTCGGATGGCAGTTGCAGTTGGTCGTAGAACTCATCGACGCCCGCCTCGGTGCTGGACAAGCGGATGTAGCGAGTCTGGCAGCTTCGCACGTGCCGGTGGTGGTTGCCGCAGATGTAGTACTCGTACTCCTCGCCCATCTTGCCCTTGTTCTTGGAGTAGATGAGCCGATTGCCACACTTGCCGCAAGCGATCGTGCCCTTGAGGTAGTGCGGGTGCTTGCGTTCCTTCTCTCCCGCGAGATGGTGGGCACTCAACACGTCTTGCACCCGTAGCCACGTCTCGCTGCTCACCAGGGGTTCGTGGAGCCCTTCGTGGTAGACGCCTTGGTAGGGAACAACGCCTATGTAATAGGGGTTGTGAAGCCCCCCGGTATGTGTGAGGGACCTATCTGTGAGAA
>NZ_JAELXW010000148.1 GCF_016428645.1 Glycomyces salinus
TGCCGACCTCGCGGGCCACACGGGTCACCTCGTCGGCGAAGCTGGAGAGCTGGTCGACCATGGTGTTGACGGTGCTCTTGACGTCGGCGACCTCGCCGGAGGCCCGGACGGTGATCTTCTGGGTCAGGTCGCCGGCGGCGACGGCGCTGGTGACCTTGGCGATGTTGCGGACCTGGTCGGTCAGGTTGGTGGCGAGCTGGTTGACGTTCTCGGTCAGGTCCCGCCAGGTGCCGGAGACGCCGAAGACCTGCGCCTGGCCGCCGAGGCGGCCGTCGGTGCCGACCTCGCGGGCCACGCGCGTGACCTCGGCGGCGAAGTTCGACAGTTGGTCGACCATGGTGTTGACGGTGCTCTTGAGTTCGAGGATCTCGCCCTGGGCGGGCACCGAGATCTTCTTGGTGAGGTCGCCGTTGGCCACGGCGGTGGTGACCTCGGCGATGTTGCGGACCTGGTCGGTCAGGGACGAGGCCATGGAGTTGACGTTGTCGGTGAGGTCCTTCCAGGTGCCGGAGACGCCCGGCACCTCGGCCTGGCCGCCGAGGCGGCCGTCGGTGCCGACCTCGCGGGCCACACGGGTGACCTCCCCGGCGAAGACCTGGAGGGTCTCGGTCAGGGAGTTGATGGTGTCTGCCAGTTCGGCGACCTCGCCGGAGGCCTTGACGGTGATCTTCTGGTCCAGGTCGCCGGCCGCTATGGCCTGGGTGACCGTGGAGATGGACCGGACCTGGTCGGTCAGGTTCGAGGCCATGGTGTTGACCGCGTCGGTCAGGGACCGCCAGGTGCCGGAGACGCCTTGGACGTCGGCCTGGCCGCCGAGCTTGCCGTCGGTGCCGACCTCTTGGGAGACGCGGGTGACCTCGGAGGAGAAGCTGCGCAGCAGCCCGACCATGCGGTTGACCGTCTCGCCGAGGCGGCGGAACTCGCCGCGGAGCTGCTTGCCCTCGAATTCGAGGGCCGCCTCCTGGCTCAGGTCGCCTGAGGCGACGGCCTCGATGACGCGGCCGAGCTCGGTGGTGGGCCTGACCAGTTCCTCGACGAGGCGGTTGACCGATTCTGCGCCTTGGGACCAGCCGCCGTCGAGGTGCTCGATGTCGAGCCGGTGGCTCCAGCGGCCCTCCTGGCCGACCACGCGGGAGATCAGGGCGAGGTCGCGGGCCTGCCGGTCGGCCTGTTCGACGACCGCGTTGAAGCGGTCGACGACCTCGCCGGCCAGGCCCTCGCCGCGGGGCAGCCGCACCGAGAAGTCGCCCCGTTCGACCGCGCCGAGCGCATCGGCGAGGGAGCGCAGCAGGTCGGATTCGTGCGGCGGGTTCGCGTGGGCCGGGCGGGAAGCGGTGTCCGTCATGGCGATCTTCCTCAGCTCTGCGGGTGCGGGCTCCCTACCAGGTTGTCACACACCGGGCGAGAACGTGAAGTCAGGTTACGGAGGGCACAATGCCCGATCACCTCCTGTAACACCCGAGAATTCGAGGAAAGCGCACAACCTGGGGCCACTGCGGGGCGTGTACATGCTGATGTTGTTATGAATTGAGCGATTCTCGTCGCAGGATTCCATGAAACCGAGCAGAATCCCAAGGAGATCCATGCCAGCCCCGAACAAGTCCGGTCTCCGCATCGCCGCAGCGGCCGCCACGGCGCTCGCGCTCGCGGCAGGATCCCCAGCCTTCGCGCAGGACACCGAAAGCGGCTTCAGCGCCTGGTTGGACACCGTCCAGCTCCTCGACCAGCAATACAATGAGGTCGAGGCCAACCTCGAGGTCCCCGAATCGGCGGCCGACGGCAGCGTCACCGAACTCGAGGTGGTCTTCACCCCCTCCGACCACGACACGCTCTACTTCCACGCCCCAGAGGGCCCTGTCGACTGCGAGGACGACTGGGACGAGCAGGACGGCCCGCGCGATGGCGTCATGAACTGCAGATTCAACGATGAGAGCGGCATCACCGAGTTCCCGGAGGCCTGGCCGATCGTGGCGGTCGTCCACGGGGCCACCGCAGAGTCCGACGGCTCCTTCACGATCGAGATCTTCGTGAACGGCGCCGAAACACCCGTCTTCTCCTCCACCGGCGAATACGACCTCGCCGACGCCTACGACGGCGACGACGGCTTCACGTTCGCCTATCGCAACCACACGCTCCAGGGCGCCGATGTCGGCGAGACGGTCACCGCCGCTCCCCAGATCAAGGTCGACGGGACCGCCGCCGTCGACCGCGCGGGCTCGGTGGTCCGGTTCGTCGACGCCGTCGACGAGGATAGCTGGAGCTGGGCTGACGACCGCTGGGACAGCGCCGGGATGGACGCCGACATCGCCTCTGCCGTCGACTCCTACGACAACTGCGCTCACGAGGGGATCTGGCTCGTCTGCGTCGTCACCGAATGGAGTCCCGAGGCCGGCGTGACCTATGCACCCAGCGAGTCCTCGCCGATCCGGTACGCGATCGAAGGCGAGGTCGAGGACCACTACATGGGCGTGTACTCCGTCTGGGACGTCAACCGGATGGAACTCGACCGCATCCTCGAAAGCTTCGACATCGACCTCGAAGGCGACACGAACTTCTCGCTGACCGCCGTCGACGCGGACGACATCGCTCCAGAAGAGGACTTCACCGACCGCAGCGAAGGCTGGATCCGCTTCGAGGAGCCGGTCGGCGAAGGAGATCTGCCCGAGACCGGCTCCAGCATGGCGGTGATCATCACCTCGGCGCTCGGGGCCGTCGCGATCGGCGCGGTCGTGTTCTTCGTGCTGCGTCGCCGCAACACCGCCGAAAACTGGGGCTGATTCCCGGGCCGCAAGACGGCGCATAGATCAACTGGAACCAACGGCCGCTCCGGCATTCCACCGCCGGGGCGGCCCTCTTCGTGCGCCGTACCGCCGGACAGTCCGTCCCGCGCGGTCTCCAAGGTCCGGCATAGACTGGAGCCCGTGACGTACCCCGAGAGGGCCACCCGGCGGCTGCGGCTGCCGGCGGACGACCGTTCCCCCGCCGCCGCGCGCGCCGCTGTCCGCGCGGTCCTGACCGAGTCCGGGATGCCCGAGCTGCTCGACGAGACCCTGCTGCTGACCACCGAGCTGGCCACCAACGGGGTCGTCCACGCCGGGACCGACATCAACCTCACCGTCGCCGCCGACTCGATCGGCGTGCGCGTCACCGTCACCGACTACCGTTCCGGCGGGATCGAGCCGGCCGACATGGCCATGCCCGAGGTCACCGCCGAGGGCGGGCGCGGCCTGCTCCTGGTCGACCGGTTCGCGTCGGCGTGGGGCACCACCCACGACGCGACCGGCAAGTCCATCTGGTTCCGCATCGACCGCGACCCCGAGGCCCCGCCCCCGTCCCGCCCGCCGGGACCGACCGAGCGGCCCGGGGCCACCGAGACCGACCTGGGGCAGCTGGCCGCGCTGCTGACGATCTCCCCGGCGCTCCAGTCGCGCTTGCCGGTCGAGCAGCTCGTCTCCGAGCTCCTGGCGCGCCTCCACGACGCCACCGCCGCCGATGGCGGGCAGATCGAGTTCGACTCCGGCGACGGGGCCGGGCTGCGGGTCCTGGCCTCCTTCGGCGACGCCGCCGACCCGAGCGTCGAGGTCGCGATGCCGCTGACCGCCCCGGCCACCGGCCGCCTGGTCCTGGCCGGGAAGTCCGACCCCGAGTGGCGGGCCCTGGCGCAGCTGACCGCCGAGCGGGTCTCCCTGGCCCTCCAGATCGACCGGATGCGCACCGAGGAGCAGCGCCGCTCGGGCTGGCTGACGTACCTGGCCGAGGCCGGCGAGCTGCTGGCGCACTCCCTGGACGAGCGCCTCACCGTCGCCCTGATCCCCCAGATCATGGTCCCGCAGTTGGGCCGCTGGGCGGCCGTGCACCTCAAACGCGACTCGGGCGCGCTCGACCTGGCCTCGATCTCACACGTCGAGGAGTCCGACATCGAGACGTGGCGGACCCGCCTGATCACCGCCGCGCCCGCCCTGGAGACGAGCCTGGCCACCGACGGGTGGACGGGCATGGAGCTGCCGATGCCGCGCGGCATCGACGGCATCGCGGTGCCGCTGTCGGCCCGCGGCGCCACCATCGGGGTCCTGTCGGTCGGGCGCCCCGGGGAGCGGACGCACTCGACCGAGGAGCGCGCGGTCATCGCCGACCTGGCCAAGCGCAGCGCCCTGGCGCTTGACAACGCCCGCATCCACGCCGACCGGGCCGCGGTGGCGCACGAGTTGCAGTCGGCGCTGATGCCCGGTTCGCTCCCGGAGGTCGAGGGCGTCAGCTTCGCCGCCGAGTACCTTCCGGCGGCGGCCTTCGGCACCGAGGTCGGCGGGGACTTCTACGACGCGACCTCGCTGCCGGGCGGGCAGTTGTGGGTGGCGATCGGGGACGTGTGCGGCAAGGGGGCGCAGGCGGCGGCGATCACCGGCGTCGTCCGGGACGTGCTGCGGGTGATGGCCCGCGACGGCCGTCCGATGCCGCGGGCTCTGGAGCTTCTGAACTCGACGCTGCTGGATCAGCCCGGCGACTACCGTTACGCCACGATCGCTTCGGCGCTGATGGAGCGGGCCGAGGCGGGCCTGGAGGCGACGCTGTGCCTGTCGGGCCACGACCGGCCGCTGCTGCTGCGCGCCGACGGGAGCCCCGAGTGGGTGGGCCAGGAGGGCACGGCGGTGGGCCTGTTCCCGCATGTGAAGGTGAACCCGGAGCGGGTGCGCCTGGGTGTGGGGGACGCGCTGGTGCTGTTCACCGACGGGGTGACCGAGCGGCGGGACGCGGAGGTCATGTTCGGCCACGATCGGGTGGTGCGGGCGGTGCGGGAATCGGCCGGGAAGCCGGCGCGGGCGATCGCGACGGCGCTGCTGGAGGCGGTGCAGGCGTTCTCTCCGGACGACCCGAGGGACGACATCGCGATCCTGGTGGTCCGCTGCGACGGGCCCTGAGGCGCGGGTCGGGCCCCGGAGGAGACCTCCGAGGCCCGGTGTAGTCGCCGCTCAGTGCAGGATCGTCGTGGCGCCGTAGTAGACGTTGCCGTGGTCGAGTTCGACGACCTTGACGACGGTGGTCGAGTTCGGGGCGTGCACGAGCAGTCCGTTGCCGATGTACATGCCGACGTGGCTGAGGCTGTTGTAGAAGACCAGGTCGCCGGGCCGCAGCTCGTCGCGGCTGATGTTCGCGGTCTGGTTGTACTGGGCGGCGGCGTTGTGGGGCAGGCTGATGCCGATCTGGCTGTAGGCGGCCAGCATCAGGCCCGAGCAGTCGAAGGTGTCCGGTCCTTTGGTACCCCACACGTACGGGTCGTTGAGCTGGTTGAGCGCGTAGCTGACCACGGCCCATTCGTCCTCGGTCATCCCCGGGAGCTGGCTGACGTCGAAGCCGGGGACTTCTTCGCCGGCGGCGGTCGTCCACTCCGCTTCGAGATCCTCCATGAGGACCTCGATGTCGTTCTTCTTCTCCTCGAGGTCGGCCTGGTCGGCCTCGAGGTCGGCCTGGAGGTCGGCGAGGAGGTCGAGCTGCGTGGTGTACTCCTCGCTGGCGGCGTTGAGGTCGTCGAGCAGCTCGAAGTCGTAGATGTTGGCCGAGTTGAGGCGGTCGACCCGCTCGACGAACGCGTCCGGGGAGCCGGAGTCGAGGAGCAGAGCGGTGTCGCCGATACCTTGGTCCACATAGGCCTCGGTGAAGTAGTTGGCCAGGCGCTCCTGGAGGTCGGCCAGTTCGGCCTCGGACTCTTCGAGGTCGGCCTCGGCCTGCTCGATCATGTCCTCGTTGTCGGAGATCTCGGTGGCGAGGGCGTTGTAATCCTCGACCGTCTCGTTGAGGTCGGTCTGGGCGACATCGATGTCGTCGCCGATCTCGTCGGTGCCTCGCTCGGCCCATGCCGGCGCCGAGGCGACCGCCGAAGTCAGAAGACCGCCGACCATGACGGCGGCGGTCCATTTGCGTCGGAGGGACGGCTTGTTCACGAGGAGGATGCTCCTTCGGCGTGTCGAGTCTGGGGGGTACTGACCGAAGATGAGCCTAGCGCGCACCCGCGGGCCATGGAAGGGCACCGGCGTGACAAATTCGCAGCGTAACGCCCGATCCACGATCAGTGCGCCCGAGCTGTGAGTTCCCTGGGAATTCGGGTACGATATGCGCCATGGACACCACGATGCGTCGCTGTAGCGGCCGCTGTCGCTCCTGTTGAGCCTCAGCCCGTTCCCGCTCCCACCGTTCCGACGCGTCGAAAGATCTTCCATTCCATGACTTCTGCTCTCGTCTCTCCGTCCGCGCTCGAGGCCGACCGCCTCGAGACCCTGGCCGCCTTCTATGCCGAGAACCTGACGTTGCGGCCCCGGTTCAGCAAGGCGAGCCGGTGGGCCCGCCGGGTGCTGTCCGGGCCCGACCACGAGGCCTGGCTGCTGGCGTGGCTGCCCGGGCAGGGCACCGAACTGCACGACCACGGCGGCGCCGCCCGTCCGGCGGCCGGAGCGCTCGCGGTCGTGTCGGGCGAGCTGACCGAGTACACGGTCGAGCCGGGCCCGTTCCCGCGCCTGGAGCGCGCCCGCCTGGGGCGCGGCGGGGTGTCGGCGGTCGGCGACCGGACCGTGCACGCGGTCCGCAACGACTCCGGCGAGCCGGCGGTGAGCCTGCACGTGTACGCCCCGGGTCTGGAGGCGATGCGCACGTACCTGTTCGACGAGACCGGGCTGTCCCCGGCGGCGATCAAGCGCGCCGGCGAGGACTGGTAGCGGCGGACAGGACGGCGCCGACCGCGCGCGGCAGGGCCGCGGCGACGTCGGTGGCGCTGAGGGTGCGGTGCCCTTCGGAGGCGAGGGCGCCGGCGCGGCCGTGGAGGTAGGCGGCGGCGACCGCGGCGCGCGAGCAGTCCATGCCCGAGGCCACCAGGGAGGCCAGGAATCCGGCCAGGACGTCCCCGGAGCCGGCCGTGGCCAGCGCCGGGTGCCCGGTGGGGTTGGCCCAGACGGCGCCGTCGCTGGCGGCGACGACGGTGTGGTGGCCTTTGAGCAGGACCGCGCAGTTGAGGCGTTTGGCGAGGGCGGCGGCGGCCGCGGCCCGGTCCTCTCCGGGCGCGGAGCCGTAGAGCCGCTCGAATTCGCGGTCGTGCGGGGTGAGCACGACCGGTGCCTCCCTGCCGGCGAGCAGTGAGTGGGAGTCGCCCAGGAGGGTGATCGCGTCGGCGTCGACGACGGCCGGGACCGGGCGGGCCAGGACGGCGCGGAGCTCTTCGAGGGCGTCTTCGCCGGTGCCGAGTCCGGGTCCGACCAGCCAGGACTGGCAGCGTCCGGCCGCGGCGGCGGTGTCGGTGGAGACGACTTCGGGGTGGCGGCGGCGCACGTAGTCGGCGGCGGCTCCGGCGTAGCGGACGTATCCGGCCGGTCCGGCCAGGGCGCCGGACGAGGCCAGGACGGCCGCGCCGGGGTAGTCGGCCGATCCGGCGGCGATCCCGACCACGCCGCGGGTGTACTTGTCGTCGACCGGTCCGGGTTCGCGCCACCAGCCTGCGACGTCGGCGGCGTCGGCGGCGGAGACGACCGGCTGCGGTTCGAGGTATTCGGCCAGTCCGATGTCGACGAATTCGAGCCGGCCCGAGCGCAGTGCGCCCTCGCCGAGCAGGTGGCAGGGTTTGCGGGCGCCGAAGGCGACGGTGAAGTCGGCGGCGACGGCCTGGGCGGGGACGGCGCCGGTGTCGACCTCGACTCCGGAGGGGACGTCGACGGCGACGGTCAGGCGGGGCCGGATGCGCGCCAGGTGACGGCAGGCGGCATCGGGCAGGCCGGGGCGGCCGCCGATGCCGAGGACGCCGTCGAGGAGCAGGTCGCATTCGGCGGGGGGTTCGGAGGTGAGTCGGCCTCCGGCGCGGGTGAGGGCGGCGGCGGCCAGGGGGTGGATGCGGTCGCCCATGACCGGGACGGCGCGGACTCGGGCGCCGCGCGCGGCCAGGCGGGCGGCGGCGTACAGGGCGTCGCCGCCGTTGTCGCCGGGTCCGGCCAGGACGACCACGGTCGAGCCGTAGACGCTTCCGGCGCTCTCGGACAGGAGCCGGGCGCAGACGGCGGCGAGCCCGGCGGCGGCGCGCTGCATGAGCGTGCCCGGTGGAAGCTTCGGCATGAGTTCGGATTCCGCGCGGCGTATCGCCGCCGATGACCAAGCACCGTCCATGGAACTGCCCCTCGAACTTCCTACGCCGTCTCGGCGATCACCACCGCTGTCGCGATACCGCCATCATGCGACAGCGAGACATGCCAATGCGAGACGCCACGCTGCCGGGCGGCCGCGGCTACCGATCCGGTGATGGACAGGGAGGGGCGGCCGTCATCGGCCGAGAGCACTTGGCAGTCGCTCCAGTGCAGGCCGCCGGGCGCGCCGAGCGCCTTGGCGACGGCTTCTTTGGCGGCGAAACGGGCCGCCAGGGACTCGGTCCGGCGCGGCCGCCCGTCGGGGGCGGCGCGTTCGGCTTCGGTGAAGAGTTTGTCGGCCACTGTCGGCGTCCGTTCCAGGACGCGCTCGAAGCGATCCACTGCCACCACGTCTATGCCCACCGCGACGATCACCCGTCAAGACTGCCACGGGATCTGCGCATCCGCCCCTTTTCGGCGGGTCGATTCGGCCATTCGGTGGCCCGGGCGCCCGGCGGGGGTCAGCGGCGCAGGTCGATGACGACTTTGACGTCGTCGGGTCCGGGTTCGAAGGCTTCGCGGTAGTCCTCGAGCGGGACGCGGCGGGTGATGAGGCCGGCGAGCCAGTCGCGGTCGGCCGCGGCCAGGACGTCGGCGGCCTGCGCGTAGTGGCCGAGACCCGCGTTGACCGAGCCGATGACGGCGTCGTTCTCCAGGACCATTTCGCGGCCGACCGCTCCGACGTCGACGGTGATCTTGCGGCCGACCGGGGAGACGCCGGTGAGGCAGACGACGCCGAACCGTCCGGTTGCGGCCATGGCCTCGAAGACGAGCCTGCTGACGCCGGTGGCCTCGATGACGATGTCGGGGGCGGTGTGTTCGAGGACTTCGTCGATGCCGCGGTGGTGGTAGGCGGCGCCGAGTCCGGCGACGAGTTCGGGTTTGGGTCCGTCGGCGACGATGTCGAGCACGTGGACTTCGAGTCCGCGTTGGACGCCGATGAGGGCGGCGAGCAGTCCGATGGGTCCGGCGCCGGTGACCAGGGCGGTGCGCGGTTCGTACCAGCCGCGGTTTCCGACGGCGTCGACCTGGTCCCAGGCTTTGGCGACGACGCTGGCCGGTTCCATCAGGACGCCGGTCTCGGCCAGGCCGGGGTCGATGCGGACGGCGTAGTCGGGTTCGACCGTCCAGGTTTGGGCGGCGTAGCCGTCGAGTTCCTTGATGCCGCGTTCGGTGTAGTCGCCGTTGCGGCACGAGTCGAACTGGCCGCGGGCGCAGGCGCCGCACGGGGCCGGGTCGGGCCTGCGGACCACGCCCGCGACGAGGTCGCCGGGTTCGAAGCCGGAGCCGGGCCGGGCGGCCCGGACGCGGCCGAGGGATTCGTGGCCGATGACGAGGCTTTCGCGTCCGGGCGGGGCCCAGCCGTATTCGGCGCCGGCGATCTCGCGGTCGGTGCCGCAGACGCCGACGGCCAGGCCGTCGACCAGGAGCAGGTCGTCGCCCGGGTCGGGTTCGTCGCGGTGCTCCAGGGTCAGCGAGTCGGCTTTCCCGGGTACGACGGTCAGCGCCTTCATGGCCTCAGTTCCCTTCGCCGGGTGTCAGTGGGGCTCCCGACAGCCTCCGGGCGGCGTTGACCAGCCCGACGTGGCTGTAGGCCTGCGGGGTGTTGCCGAGTTGGCGGCCGGCGGCGGCGTCGTATTCCTCGCTGAGGAGTCCGAGGTCGTTGCGGACGCCGAGCAGCCGCTCGAACAGGGCCTCGGCCTCGGCGGTCCGTCCGATGCCGACGAGGGCGTCGACCAGCCAGTAGGTGCAGACCAGGAACGAGCCCTCCTCGCCGGCGAGGCCGTCGACGCCGCCGTCGGCGGCGGTGTCGTAGCGCAGCATGAAGCCGCCGCTGTCGAGTTCGCGCTGGACGGCCTCGACGGTGCCGACCATGCGCGGGTCCTTCCACGGCAGGAACCCGGTCTGTCCGATCAGGAGCAGCGCGGCGTCGAGTCCCCGCGAGCCGTAGTACTGGGTGAAGGTGTTCCGCTCGGCGTCGAAGCCGCGTTCGCAGACTTCGGCGTGGACGGCCTCGCGCAGGGACTTCCACTTGTCGGCCGGTCCGTCGAGGCCGTAGCGTTCGACCGCTTTGACGGCCCGGTCGAATCCGGCCCAGGCCATGACCTTGGAGTGGACGAAGTGGCGCCGTTCGCCGCGGATCTCCCACAGGCCCTCGTCGGGCCGGTCCCAGTTGCCTTCGAGGAAGTCGAGGAGTTTGGTCTGGAGTTCCCAGGCGGTGGGGTCGGCTTCGAGTCCGGCCGCGCGGGCGACGTGGAGGCCGTCGAGCAGTTCGCCCCAGACGTCGAGCTGGAACTGGTCGGAGGCGGCGTTGCCGACGCGGACCGGCGTCGAGCCCTCGTATCCGCTCAGCCAGTCGATCTCGAACTCGGGGAGCAGGCGCGACCCGTTGAGTCCGTACATGATCTGGAGTTCGGCCGGGTTGCCCGCGGCCGCGCGCAGGAGCCATTCGCGCCATTCGCGGGCCTCGTCGATGTAGCCGGTGCCCAGGAGCGTCTGGAGGGTGAAGGTGGCGTCGCGCAGCCAGCAGAACCGGTAGTCCCAGTTGCGGACGCCGCCGATCTGCTCGGGCAGCGAGGTGGTGGCGGCCGCGACGATGCCGCCGGTGGGCGCGTAGGTGAGGGCCTTGAGGGTGACCAGGGAGCGGCGGACGGCTTCGC
>NZ_JAELXW010000149.1 GCF_016428645.1 Glycomyces salinus
GATCTGCTCGGGCAGCGAGGTGGTGGCGGCCGCGACGATGCCGCCGGTGGGCGCGTAGGTGAGGGCCTTGAGGGTGACCAGGGAGCGGCGGACGGCTTCGCTCCAGGGGCCGTCGTAGCGGATGCGGCCGGTCCATTCGTTCCAGAACCGTTCGGTTCCGGCGAGGGCGGCCTCGGGTTCGACGGGCGTGGGGGTCGGCAGGTGGGACAGCTGGTGGGTGAGCACGAAGGGGACGCGTTCGCCGGCGGTGACGGTGAACGCGGCGCGGCTGTCGCCGTCCTCGTTCTCGAGTTCGACCGGTGTGGACAGCCAGGCGGCGTCGGCTCCGGCGATGGCGGCCAGTTGCCCGTCGACGGTGCGGATCCACGGTTCGCTGCGGCCGTAGCCGAATCGCAGGCGCAGGTCCATGCTCATGCGGACGCTGCCGGTGACGCCTTCGACGATGCGCACGATGTCGGCGACCTCGCCGCGCAGCGGCATGAAGTCGATGACGCGCACGGTGCCGTCGGCGGTGTCCCATTCGGTCTCGAGGACGAGGGTGTCGCCGCGGTAGCGGCGCCGGTCGGCGAGACCTCCGGCTGCGGGAGCGATGCGCCAGCGCCCGGATTCCTCGTCACCGAGCAGGGCCGCGAAACAGGCCGGGGAGTCGAACCGCGGAAGACACAGCCAATCGACCGACCCGTCCCGCCCCACCAGAGCGGCGGTCTGAAGATCGCCGAGTATCCCGTAATCCTCGATGCGAAGTGCCATAAGGGCACCCTGCCACACAACCACCCTCCGCGCACCCTACTGAGGAGCGCTTCAAGCACAGGAACCTCGGCGGACCCGCTACATCCGACCGAGCTTCGTCTCGATCGACTCGTAAGCGGCGTCGAGATAGTCATCAGCCACGAACTCGGCCAGTTCCGCGGCGGTCATCAGGCAGTCCTCTGCGTCCGAGGGCTCGCAGTCGGCCTTGAACGCCTCGTCCGGGTAAAACTGATAAAATACAATAAGGACATAGAAGTCACTCTGGACTGTTGCATAGACACCTTTCTGATTCGGTGTCCGTTCCCCGGGCTCCCCAAATGCCGTTACCTCGCCTTTCACCCACGGCGAGTCTCCTTCCAGCTCAATCCTCAAATCAGGCGTGCTGCTGTCATTGAGGTTTTCCGGGCAACTCATGCGGCACTTTGAGTGACGGTCTTGAGTTGGCGCGGGCGTTCGATGTTGAAGAACGCCAGGCAGGCGCGGGCGATGGTGCCAATCCGCCAGGGATTGAGCCCGATCTTCTGAAGGCATCCGAAGCGGACCTTGAGATCGGCGTTGGCTTTCTCGGCCAGGGCGCGCAGTGCGCCGAGGACCTCGGTTGTATTGACGCTGGTCAACCGTCAGCTTCCCGCCCTTGAGCTTCTTGTGGCCGCAGCGCACGGCGGGGAAATCGCGGAACTTCTCATACCCCAGATCCACCAGGACCAACAGGTGCTCATCTTCGGGGACGCCGATGTTGAGCAGGGCGATCACCTCTTCGACACCGGTGTGGTGCGCGGCGGTGGTGTCGTGTTCGCGGCCCGGCCGGGCCTCGCCGATCCACAGCGGGTGCCCGTCGGGTGCGGAGATGACCTGGAGGTTGACCCCGTGTCGAAACTTCTTCCGCTCATCTCTCAGTTCTCCAGAGTGTTCACTGCTGAATCGACGGCCCGCTCCCGTCCAACCGGGTTCTGGGGTGGGCCGGACAAGCGCGTGCCGGTTCGGGCCAGACGACGGGGGTCCTCCTCGACTCGGGGCGCCTTCCGGGGAGTGATGGGGCCGTGACTGGTTCACCTTCCGGCTCAGGTTACCAATCGGACGCACGGTGTGCATGCCACGCGGAAGTGAATGCGTGAACCAAAGGTCACAAGTCGGATGCGGAGGAGTCTGGACGGTTTTGCACACGAAGGTGTGTCGCGCTTGTGAGACGTCATAGCGTCATGCGATCCTTGCGGAACGTGCCATTGGCACGCTCCGAAGTACAAAAATGAATACTCATCACTAACCAGCGGGCCGCCGTCACAGTCGGCAAACTCGATCGGCGGCCCGCACCGTACCAGGAAGGAAACCTCCCGTGGTCTGCGTTAGCGTACGTCAAAATCGGGTGCCCACGCCAGAGCGAAACACCCACACGTCCACCCGAATGCGGGTGATCGGCGGCAAACCCGCCGATCCCCATGATCCTGGCCCGTATGGGTCTCCAGGTTGGTACCAGGACCGGCGCACCGGCCGTCATCGACGGGGAGAGCTGCCCGATCCGCTGGCTCATGCGCCCTCGGAGGCACCGCACCGGTTCGACCCGCTCCGCGAGTCGGCCTGGGACGACTTCCTGGCCGACTCGGAACCCCTTGCCGCCGCTCACCGCGAGCCGTTCGGCCGCCCCGGACGTCAGACCGCGTTCGAGCGCGAGGCCGGAGGCGCACTGCTGCTGTGGGTCCGCTTGGTCCAGTGGCTCCTCGCGGTCGTCAAGGCCCTGAACTCCCCATCTGAACCTGAGCAAGCGACTCAACCGGCTCCTGCTCGGCGGCCTCAACCGTTCCCCAGTGCCACGCCTACCTTGCCCGGGCAAGTCGGGCGGAGTGACAGCGCGCGGAGCGCAACTGCCATGGCCCGTGCCCTGGCCGGGGCCCAGCGGGCCCGTGCGGGGGTCGTCTCATGGGCGTAGGACGCACAGCTCCGCACCGGGTTCGGGCCGCCTACCTTCGGGCCCTGCAATCGATTCCGCTGTCGGTCCGGTCGATCTCGGCGCCGGTTCCCGAGGTGCTCACCGTGCTCGGGCAGGCCGAGATCGGTGACCGGCTCGTGCAGTACGGGACCGTGACGGAAGCACCCAGACTCTGGGTTGCCTTTCCTGGCCTGACTCCGCCGGTGTTCGGGTTTCTGACCGGACTGGTGTGCGGGGAACCGGAACTGCGGGTCACCGACGTCGGGCACCTGGCTTGGACCCGCGAGGCCGGGCGCACCGAAGCGCTTCTCCGCCACGGCCTTGAGGTCTGGCGCGAGGAGCGGCGCTGTTGCGAGGGATAGGGCCCCGGCCTTTCGGCCGGGGCCCGTCGTCGGGTCTGGTCAGGAGGTCAGCAGACGGCCGGTTCGACCCAGGTGCACTCGAGTTCGGGTTCGGCGTCCTCGTTCAGCCCGCCCTCGGGGGCCTCGTCGGTTTCGCTGAAGGTCGAGAACTCGGATTCGGTCGAGTCCTGGCTGTGGCCCGCGATGGCCGCGGCGATCTGGTCCTCGATGTCCTTGACCGTCCACCACAGGTAGTCGTTGAGCATGACGCTGAAGACCAGTTCGCGGCCGTCGGCGTCGGTGGCGTAGCCGGACAGTGCCGAGACGCTGGTCTTCGAGCCGGTCTTGGCGTGGACGTTGCCCGCGGCCGGGGTGTCGCACATGCGGCCGGCGATGGTGCCGTCCTCGCAGGCGATCGGCAGCGCGCCGTACCAGGTGTCGAACCAGGGGGCATCCTTGGCGCCGACGAGGAGGTCGGTGACCATCGTCGGGGTGACCAGGTTGTGGCGGGATACGCCGGAGCCGTCGACCTGCCGCACCGGGCCGGTATCGACGCCGTACTTCTCGATGCCCTGGTACACCCCGGCCTTGCCGGTCGCCCAGGTGCCTTCGCCGGACAGCTCGTAGCCGATGGTCTTGAACAGCGCGTTGGCCATCGAGGCGTTGGAGGGTTTGAGCAGGTCGACCGTCAGTTCCGACAGCGGCGCCGAGTGGTGCTCGGCAACCGTCCGGCCGTCCTCTTCGGGCGCTGTGCCGCCGCGGAGGTCGCCGGTGACGTAGACGCCCTCGGCTTCGAGGGCGTTCTCGAACACGTCGGCGGCCAGCAGCGCCGGGTCGATGACCGCGCGGGTGCCGTAGGTGCCGCCCGAGTCGGCGGCGATGGTCCCGGTCAGGCGGATGGTGTTCTCATGGTCGTCGCGGTTGATCGCGACCGAGGTGTCGCTTCCGGCCTCACCGGTGGTGATCTGGTTGTCGATGGTCACGTAGTCGGCCTCGGGGACCGTGGTGATCTGCGCGGGGTCGCCTTCGCCGTCGCCGGGGTCGACGAAGACGCGGACGGTCCCGGCGTTGTAGTCGTCGCCGGAGGCGACGGTCAGCGCGGCGGTCTCGTTGGCGTACAGGTACTGCAGGTCGTCCCAGCCGTATTCGGTGCCGAGGCGTTCGTCGTCGAAGGCGGAGTCGTCGGCGACCAGGTCGCCGACGACGACCTCGACCCCGCTGTCGGCGATCTCGGCGGCCATCGCCTCGAGGTCGGCCTGGAGGAGGGTCGGGTCGCCGCCGCCTCGCAGGTACAGGTCGCCGTAGACGACGCCGTGCCGGGGCCGGTCGGCGGTGATGGCCTGGGTGGTGAAGGTGTAGTCCTCGCCGAGGACTTCGAGGGCCGCGGCGGAGGTGGTGAGTTTGATGTTGGAACCGGAGTCGATGCGGGTGTCGCCGTTGTGGTCGTAGACGGTCTCACCGGTGTCGGCGTCGGCGACGACCACGCCTGCTTGGGAGTCGGTGAGCCTGGGGTCGGACAGGATCTCGTCGAGCGCGTCGGCGAGGGTCTGGTCGCCCGTTTCCTGGGCTTGCGCGACAACGGTTCCGGCGATGCCGATCGCGCTCGCGGCCGCGATGGCGACCGCGCCTGAGGTTATGGTTCGCTTTCTCACATCGTGAGTCTATTCACCGATATCACTGCGCTCAATGCGTGCGTGAGGTTTGTCTTATTCCGCCCGCAGGGGCAACCTTCGCGGTGAAGCGGGGGCATACCGCTGGTCCGCGGCATGCCCCGCGCCGCTCGACGGTGCGTAGGGGAGACTATTCCACATTGACATCCTCTCCGCCCTAATGGACGGAGATTCCCGGCTTGCGGGCCACTGGAGCAGCCCGGCTACGGATGGGT
>NZ_JAELXW010000015.1 GCF_016428645.1 Glycomyces salinus
ACCCATCCGTAGCCGGGCTGCTCCAGTGGCCCGCAAGCCGGAAATCTCCGTCCATTAGGGCGAAGAGGATGTCAATCGTGGGTATACAGACCCAGCGCCAGATCGGCCAGGTAATGCGGGTCGTCGGCGCCGCAGAGCTCCCGCGAGGAGTGCATCGACAGGATCGGCGCGCCGACGTCCACAGTGAGGATGCCCAGCTGGGTGCCCGAGAGCGGACCGATGGTGGTGCCGCCGGGGATGTCGTTGCGGTTGACGTTGAACTGCCACGGGATGCCGGCCTTCTCGGCGGAGCGGGTGAACACGGCCTGCTCCTCGGCGCCGGTCGCATAGCGCTGGTTGGCGCTGACCTTGATCATGGGCCCGCCGCCCGGGATCGGGCGGTGACCCGGCTCGTGCTTCTCGGGGAAGTTGGGGTGGATCGCGTTGCCGGTGTCGGCCGACATCATCCGGGACGAGGCGACGGCGCGTGCGTACCGCTCGTAGTCCTCGCCGAACATGCGGCGCAGCACCGTCTCCAGGAACGGGCCCTGGGCGGCCGAATAGGTCATCGAGCCGATCTCCTCGTAGTTGAAGGAGACGAACACCGGCACCTGCTCGGTGTCGTCGGCCGCGATGATCGCCTCCAGGCCCGCGTGCGTGCTCAGCAGGTTGTCCAGCCGCCAGGCGGCGAACAGCTCGTTGTCCTTGCCCAGGTAGGACGGCTTGTCGAGGGCCGAGGTGAACAGGTCGAAGCCGAGCACGTCGGCCGCGTCGACGCCCGCCTCGGCGGCCACGAACTCGAGGAACTCGCCGTCGCGGGGCTCGCCGAGGCCCCAGATCGGCGTCAGGTGCGACTGGGCGTTGAGGGCGCGGCCGTCGTTGGTGCCCCGGTCGAGGTGGATCGCCAGGCGCGGGATGCGCAGCAGCGGCCGGTCGACATCGACCAGGACCTCGGAGCGGTCGCGCATGACCAGCCGCCCGGCCACGCCGAGGTCGCGGTCCAGCCAGGTCTGGTGCGGGACCCCGCCGTAGACCTCGACGG
Organism: Glycomyces salinus; assembly: GCF_016428645.1. Lineage (GTDB taxonomy): Bacteria > Actinomycetota > Actinomycetes > Mycobacteriales > Micromonosporaceae > Glycomyces > Glycomyces salinus. Next base: position 1,022 of record NZ_JAELXW010000015.1, read on the forward strand.
CGACCTGCTTCCATCCGGCCGAGCCGGTGTCGGGCCGGGGCTTGACCTTGAAGGTGGGGGTGTCGGTGTGCGCGCCGAAGATGCGGAGCCCGGAGGCGTCCTCGTGCCGTTCGTCCATCCGCCAGGCGATGATGGAGCCGTCTCGGACCACGTAGTACGCGCCGAGGTCGGTCGGCCACCGCTCGGTCTCGTCGAGCCGCCGGAACCCGGCCTTCTCCAAGCGCGCGCCCGCGACGGCGCAGGCGTGGTAGGGCGTGGGGGAGAGGCGGATGAACTCGGCGAGGTCGTCGGTGTGGGACCGGTCGAACCGCGGCATCAGGGCTCCTTCACTGGCGGAAATCGGGCGCGCCTGCCAGCATAGACGCATGCGCGAGTTGAAACTGGGGCGAAGGACGTTCGGTGAGGGCGACTACGCCGTGATGGCCATCCTCAACCGCACGCCCGACTCGTTCTACGACGCCGGGTCCACCTTCGAGTTCGACGCGGCGATGACGGCGGCCGCCGCCGCGGTCGCGAACGGTGCCGACATCCTCGACATCGGCGGCGTCAAGGCCGGGGACGAGGGCCCCGAGGTCACCGTGGATGAGGAGATCGAGCGGGTCGTCCCGTTCGTGGAGGCGGTGCACGCCGCCCACCCCGAACTGGTCCTCTCGGTCGACACCTGGCGCGCCGAGGTCGCCCGGGAGGCGGTCGCCGTGGGCGCCGAGCTCATCAACGACACCTGGGCCGGCTGGGATCCGGGCGTGGAGAAGGTCGCGGCCGACACCGGCGCGGGCCTGGTCTGCTCGCACACCGGAGGGCTGGCCCCGCGGACCATCGCCGAGAAGGCCGTCTACGGGGACGTGGTCGCCGAGGTCGCCGCCGAACTGGTGGAGCGGGCCGAGGCGGCCGTGGAGGCGGGGGTCCGCGCCGACGGCATCCTCATCGACCCCACCCACGACTTCGGCAAGGCCACCCACCACTCGCTGGAGCTGACCCGCCGCCTCGACGAGCTCACCGGCACCGGCTGGCCGACCCTGGTGGCCCTGTCCCGCAAGGATTTCGTCGGCGAGACCCTGGATCTGCCGGTCGACCGCCGCCTCAACGGCACCCTTGCGGCCACCGCGATCTCGGCCTGGAACGGCGCCAGGGTCTTCCGCGCCCACGACGTGTCCGCGACCCGCGAAGTCCTCGACATGGTCGCCTCCATAAAAGGCCACCGCCCCCCGAAGAACCCCCGCCGCAGCCTGTAAGCCGCGTTGGGATCAGCCCTTGGGCTGTCTCGACTTGAATTCGGCGGTATCCAGCTTGCCGAACGGCTTCGGCAAAGCCAGTTCAGTCCCGAACTCGACTGTCTGGTGCAGCCTATAGGCCCCGGACCTGTCGGGCCGGTGGTAAACAGTGACCGTTCCGTCGCTTTCGAGGGGATCGATTACCAGGTAGATCGGTATGCCGGCTTTGGCGTAGCTGTCCAGTTTGAACGACCGGTCCCGTTCGCGAGTGGATGGTGAGGTGATCTCTGCGGCAAGCCGCACCTCGTCTGGCGGCAGGCGCCATTCCTCAGCGTTATCGATCGCTTCGTCAGGCACGACGAGCAAGTCCGGAATGGCGGCTTCATCTGTCGCGGGAAGCAGCACCGTTTGCGTGTTGATGATCTCCCATCCGAGGTCTTCCGTTACCGTGATGAGCTGTTTCGAAAGCTTGGCGTACAGACGGTTGTGCCTGGGCACCGGTGTAGGCGACAAGTAGATAGCTCCTCGCAGGATCTCCGCGCGAGAGCCAGGCGGCAATTCGAGGTTCTCCCAGGTCTCCCAGAGGAGATCTCGGTCGGACTTGCGCTTGGGCGATTCGGTTGCCACCATCGTCAGACCTCCCATGTCGGCCCCCTTCCTGATCTCTCGATTCGTTCATGACCAGGACGGATCGGCGCTTCCAGTATGCGGCAACACGGGAGGGCGCGCCACCGTCCCGGACAGTCCAACGATCGAGGGATGAAAAGGTGACAAATCTTAGTCGTTTTGTCGAGAAGCCGACAGAACGCCTCAGCGCTGCGGCTTCATGTGGGCGATGGCCTCGTCGAGGTCGTCGGTGACCAGCAGCAGGTCGACGTCCTCGCGGTTGATCTTGCCGTCGGCGGCCATCCGGCCGCGCAGCCAGTCGACCAGGCCGCCCCAGTACTCGGTGCCGATCAATGCGATCGGGAACCGGCCGACCTTCTGGGTCTGCACCAGCGTCAGCGACTCGAACAGCTCGTCCATCGTCCCGTAGCCGCCCGGCAGCGCGCAGAACCCGCACGAGTACTTCAGGAACATCACCTTGCGGACGAAGAAGTAGTGGAAGTCCAACTGGATGTCCACGTACGGGTTGATGCCCTGCTCGAAGGGCAGCTCGATGCCCAGGCCGATCGACTTCACCCCGGCCTCGGCCGCGCCCCGGTTGGCGGCCTCCATCGCGCCGGGGCCGCCGCCGGTGATCACGTTGTAGCCGGCCTCGCCGAGCCTGCGTCCCAGCTCGACGCCGAGTTTGTACTCCTCGGAGTCGACCTCCGTGCGAGCCGAGCCGTAGACGGCGACCGCGTCGTCCAGGTCGGCCTCCTCCAGCGTGTCGAAGCCCTCGACGAACTCGGCCTGGATCTTCATGACCCTCCAGGCGGCCTTCTGCTTCCACTCCTCGCGGTGGCGCAGGTCGAGCAGGTGCTCGTCGGCGGTGATGCGGCGCTTGACGGTCATGATTCCTCCAAATACGCTCTCAGCGCGTCGGCGCACGCGCGGATACGCGGCACTTCGACGTGTTCGTCCTGCTTGTGGGCGAGATTCGGGTCGCCCGGTCCGTAGTTGACCGCCGGGATGCCGAGGGTCGCGAAGCGGGCCACGTCGGTCCAGCCGAGCTTGGCGCGCACCTCGCCTCCGGCGGCGGCCACGAATTCGGCCGCCTCGGGCCGGTCCAGGCCCGGGCGGCAGGACGGGGCCGAGTCGGTGATCTCCACGTCGTAGCCGTCGAAGACCTCCCGGACGTGGGCCTCGGCGGCCTTCTCGTCGCGGTCGGGCGCGAAGCGGTAGTTGACGGTGACCGAGGCGGCGTCGGGGATGACGTTCCCGGCCACGCCGCCGTCGACGAACACCGCGTTCAGGCCCTCCCGGTAGGTGCAGCCGTCGACCTCGACCGTCCGGGCCTCGTATGCCCCCAGCCGCTCCAGGACCGGCGCGATCTTGTGGATGGCGTTGTCGCCCTTCCAGGAGCGCGCCGAATGGGCCCGCCGGCCGCTGGTGCCGATCCGCGCCCGCATCGTCCCCTGGCAGCCGGCCTCGACGTCGCCGTAGGTCGGCTCCAGCAGGATCGCGAAGTCGGCCTCCAACCAGTCGGGGCGGGACTTCGACAGCCGGTTGAGGCCGTTGCGGTCGGCCTCGATCTCCTCGCAGTCGTAGAACGCGAAGGAGAGGTCGAACCGGGGATTCGGCACCGCCAGCGCCGCCCACAGCGCCAGGGCCGTCCCGGACTTCATGTCCGAGGTTCCCAGGCCCCACATCAGGTCGCCGTCGTTGCGGGTGGGGAAGTTGTCGTTGACCGGGACGGTGTCGAGGTGCCCGGCCAGCATGACCCGCCGGTCCCGCCCGAGCTCGGTGCGGGCCACCAGGGTGTTGCCCTCGCGCCGCACACTCAGGTGAGCGGCCCCTTCGAGGGCCCGTTCGACGGCGTCGCAGATCTCCCGCTCCTCGCCCGAGACCGACTCGATGTCGCACAGCGCCCTGGTCAGCTCCACCGGATCGGCGAGTACTGCCTCACTCAAGACTGCCTGCAGAGCCCCGTGCGGCGCATCATTGTGTCTCATCCCACTCTTCTTCACCGGTCGATGATCGCATTGGCCGATCAGACTGTCACACCCTGTTCCTAGCCTTGTGCGCATGGGCACGCACCTGCGGTATTCCTACCGGGTGTATCCGACCGTGCCGCAACGCATGCAGGCTGCGCGGCTCTTCGGATGCTGCAGGGTCGTGTTCAATGACGCGATCGCGGCCCGAAGACGTGCTCATATCAAGGGGCTGTCCTATCCGCGAAGTGCGGAGTTGCAGAGGTGTTGCGTGGGGGAAAGACCATTGACAACCCGAGATTCTTCAAACGTCTCGAACGCCGCCTCGCGAAGGCGCAACGCGCGCTTGCCCGCAAAGAGAAGGGATCGGCCAATCGGGAGAAGACTCGGATCAGGGTGGCGAAGATGCACGAGAGGACGGCCGACCGGAGAAGAGACTTCATTCCGCCGCGCCGATACGCTTATGGGGTGAGTGATTTCCTTATCGACGCAGCATGGGGTGCCGGAGTGGCGACGGTTGCCGCCGACGGCACCGTCCTCGACGTGTGGTTCTCCGAACTGGGCCTGGGCGAGGCCCCGGCCGATCTGGCCGCACCCGACGTGGACGCGCCCAATCCGACCGGGACCGTCTCGCGCGGAGTGAAGGTGACCGTCGGCTCCCTGGCCGAGGAGCCCGCCGACACCGCCGACGTCTACCTCCGACTCCATCTGCTCTCGCACCGTTTTGCGATTCCCCACACGGTGAACCTGTCGGGGATCTTCGGGCTGCTGCCCAACAACGCCTGGACCGACCACGGGCCGGTCCCGGCCGCCGACGTCAACGCCGCCCGCCTGGAGTTCCGCCGTTCGGGGCAGGCCCTCCAGGTCAAGTCCCTCGACAAGTTCCCGCCGATGGCCGACTACGTGACCCCCTCGGGCGTGCGCATCGCCGACGCCTCCCGGGTCCGCCTGGGCGCGCACCTGGCCGAGGGGACCACGGTCATGCACGAGGGCTTCGTGAACTTCAACGCCGGAACCCTCGGCAACTCGATGGTCGAGGGCCGCATCTCCGCCGGGGTCCTGGTCGGAGACGGCTCCGACATCGGCGGCGGGTCCTCGATCATGGGCACCCTCTCCGGCGGCGGCAAGGAGGTCATCTCGATCGGCGAGCGCTGCCTGCTGGGCGCCAATGCCGGCATCGGGATCTCCTTGGGCGACAACTGCGTCGTCGCCGCCGGCTGCTACGTCACCGCCGGATCGAAGGTGACCCTGCCCGACGGCGACGTGGTCAAGGCCGCGACCCTCTCGGGCAAGAAGAACCTCCAGTTCTGGACCAACACCCAGACCGGTGTGCTGGAGGTGCGCCCCCGCGAGGGCACCTGGGGAGAGCTGAACCAGGCGCTCCACGCCGCCCAGTAGCCTCCGATGTAGTACCCGGGTACCGCGCCTCGTGCTCCGGCACGAGGCGCGATCTCGTTCCGTGGTCCGACGCCCCCGGCCCGATGGAACGGATAACCTTTACCGCATGGTCCACGTAGGAGAATACGGCGCCGTCAACACTCCGGATGACGGCTTCCTCATCACCACCACGGAGAACATCCCCGGCCACGAGGTCTCCCAGGTCTACGGCGAGGTCTTCGGGCTGACCGTGCGAGCCCGCAACGTCGGTTCCGACATCGGCGCCGGACTCAAGTCGCTGGCGGGCGGCGAGCTCAAGGGCCTGACCAAGGCCCTGGTCATGGCGCGCGAGCAGGCCGTCCAGCGCATGATGGAGCAGGCCAAGACCGTCGGCGCGAACGCCGTGGTCATGATGCGGTTCGACGTCGGCGAGGCCCGCGGCATCGGGACCGAGGTCTGCGCCTACGGGACCGCCGTCACCGTCGTCAAGACGTAGGCGTCAGGCCCAGCTGCTTGCCCGCCAGGGAGACCTTGCGGACGGCCAGCTGGTCGGCCACCTGGATGATCGCCCGCGACGCGGGGGCGTCGGGGTCGGAGATCACCAGCGGCATGCCGGCGTCGGCGCCCTCGCGCAGTCGCGGGTCCAGAGGCACCTGGCCCAGCAGCGGCACCTCGGTGCCCACGTCCCGGGTCAGCGCCTCGGCCACGGTCTTGCCGCCGCCGGAACCGAACGGCTCCACGTGCGAGCCGTCGGGCAGCTCCATCCAGGACATGTTCTCGACCACGCCCGCCAGCTTCTGGTGGGTCTGGGTGACGATCGCCCCGGCCCGCTCGGCCACCTCCGCGGCGGCCTGCTGCGGGGTGGTCACCACCACCAGCTCGGCCGTCGGCAGCAGCTGGGCCACCGAGATCGCGATGTCGCCGGTCCCCGGCGGCAGGTCCAGCAGCAGCACGTCCAGCTCGCCCCAGTAGACGTCGGCCAGGAACTGCTGGAGCGCGCGGTGGAGCATCGGCCCGCGCCAGACCACGGCGGTGTTCCCCGGGGTGAACATCCCGATCGAGATGACCTTCATCCCGTGCGCCTGCGGCGGCATGATCATGTCCTCGACCTGCGTGGGCGAGCCCTCGACGCCGAGCATGCGCGGCACCGAGTGCCCGTAGATGTCGGCGTCGGCCACACCCACCGAGAGCCCCTTGGCGGCCAGAGCGGCGGCCAGGTTCACCGTCAGGGAGGACTTGCCGACCCCGCCCTTGCCGGAGGCGACAGCGAACACGCGGGTGCGCGACTCGGGCAGGTTGAACGGGATCACCGGCTCGGCGGCCTGCCCCGGGCCGCGCAGCTGGGTCTGGAGGTCCCGGCGCTGCTCCTCGGTCATGACCCCGAACTCGACCTCGACCGAGTCGACGCCGTCGAGGGCCTCGACCGCGGCGCGCACGTCCCCCTGGAGGGTCTCGCGCATCGGGCAGGCGGCCACGGTCAGCAGGATCTTGACGAGCATGCGGCCGCCGTCGACCTCGATGGCATCGACCATCCCCAGCTCGGTGATCGGCCGGCGGATCTCAGGGTCGTTCACGTGCGAGAGCGCCTCACGGGCGGCCTCGACGACAGCGGCGGTATCAGACATGACTCAATCGTAGCCACGCACATTCGAGCGGCAATGTGAGCGTAGGCTTACCGCCGCCCTCTCGAACCCGCGAGCTATACATGGCTCGTGCTTTCCTTCGAGATCATCGACGTCTTCACCGACCGCGCCTATGCCGGCAACCAGCTCGCCGTCGTCTACGACGGTCAGGACCTGACCGACGGGCAGATGCAGGCCATCGCTCAAGAGTTCGGCTACTCGGAGACCTCGTTCATCCTCCCGCCGACCGTCGACGGCGCCGACTACCGGGCCCGGATCTTCACCCCCGCGGAGGAGCTGCCCTTCGCCGGGCACCCCACGATCGGCTCGGCGCTGGCGGTCGTGCGTTCCGGTCGAGTGACAGAAAATACGGACAACGTCGTCCAAGAATGCGCGGCCGGACTCATGCAGGTCGCCGTCGACGGCGACACCGCCAAGCTCACCTCGACCGCGATCAGCGTCGGCGACCTGCTCGATCCCGCCCTCGCCGCCGCGGCCTGCAACCTGGACCCCTCCCGCGTCATCGGCAGGCCGCAGAACACCAGCGCCGGACTCGACCACAACTTCGTCCGCGTCTCCGACTCCGACGTCACGGCCGCCGCCGACGTCCCCGGCCTGATGTACAAGGTCTACCCGTTCAGCTTCGACCCCGAGACGAACGCCGTGCGCGCCCGGCTGTTCCACGAGGGCGTCGGCGAGGACCCCGCGACCGGCTCGGCCGCCGTCGCGCTCGGGGTCTACCTGGTCGAGCAGGGCCTGATCACCGGCGACGGCACCCATGCCTACGAGATCAGCCAGGGCGCCGAGATCGACCGCCCCTCCAAGCTCTACGGCGAGGTCGTCGTCTCCGGCGGCAAGGCCGTCTCGGCCTCGGTCACCGGCTCGGCCGTCCAGGTCGCCCGGGGCGAACTGGTCGCACTTCCCGACTAGCGGCCGCCGTTCAGGCCGTGAACGACTCGGTGGTGTAGCACTCGGCGATCAGGCCCTCGGGCCAGACCGCCCGGCGCAGGTCCGCGGTCCACAGCGACCGCGGCCACCCGCCCTTGCGCAGCAGGGCGGCCACGAACCGCTCGGGTTCGGCCAGCGCCTTCCACACCGAGGGCAGGAACGTCGCCCTCCGGCGCTGCCCGACCAGGGTGAGTCCGTCGGTGCCGGGCCGGAGCCGGTCGATCAGGCCGGCGAAGGAGTCGACTGCGAGCGGCTCGGACGGCGAGATGAGCGCGACGGTGATCGACAGGTCCGGCAGTTCCTCCCGGGAGACCGGCGGCAGGCGCGGGTCGCGCGCAGCCGCGCGCGCGTTGCGCACCACGTCGGCCGCCAAGGGCCGCTGCGGGGTCAACGATCCGATGCAGCCGCGCAGCTCGCCCTCGCGTTCGAGGGTCACGAACGTGGCGGCCGGTTCGGCCAGAGGCGCGGACGCCTCCGGTCCGGCCAGGTTCGCGACGAGGTCTTCGGCCGCGGCCGGTTCGGGCTCGAACCCGGTCGCGACCGCGGCGCGGGCCAGCGCCGTCAGGGTCGTGCCCAGTGAAGCCTCCATCCCTCGATAGTGACACGCGGACACACGCACTGCGATGCGGCCGCCGTGGCGATGTTCACCGCCGTAGGCGAGCACGGCGGTGCTGTGTTTCGTCATCTTCTCGTGAGAGACTGCCCCCATGAACTCTCCGCGCCCCAGGCAAGCGCCCCAGGACCGTGACGGCGACCTGGCCGAGGTGATCGACCTGCCCGCGAACGACATCGCCGATGCGGGCCGGCCTCAGCTCGCCCGCATCCAGGAACTCGACTCCCTCGCAGGCAAGGTCGCGCTGGTGACCGGTGCCGGCGCCACCGACGGCATCGGCTTCGCCATCGCCACCCGGCTGCGGCTGCTCGGCGCGGCGGTCGCGGTCGTCTCGACCACCAAGCGGATCCACGAGCGCGCCGGCGAGATCGACGCGGTCGGCTTCGTCGCCGACCTGACCGACGAGGCCGAGGTCGGCGGGCTCGGCGACGCCGTGGTCGACAGCGTCGGCGAGGTCGACATCCTGATCAACAACGCGGGGCTGACCTCCAAGTCCGATCCGGCGGTCGTCAAGCCGGTCGCCCAGCTGTCCTATGCGGACTGGAAGGCCGAGATCGCGCGCAACCTCGACACGTCCTTCCTGGTCTCCCGAGTCTTCGTGCAGGGCATGGCCGAACGCGGCTGGGGCCGCATCGTCAACATCGCCGCGGCCATCGGCGTGGTCAACGCCGTCCCGGCCGAGGCCGCATACGCCGCCGCCAAGGCCGGGGTGACCGGCCTGACCAAGGCCCTGGCCACCGAGGTCGTCGCCGACGGCGTCACCGTCAACGCCGTCGCCCCCGGCCTGATCCGAACCGGATCGTCCACCGTCAACGAGCTGCAGCGGGGACTGGACGGGCCGCTCGGGCGTCCCGGCACGCCCGAGGAGGTCGCCGCGGCCGCGGCGTTCTTCTGCGCCCCATCGGCCTCGTTCGTGACCGGTCAGACCCTGGTGGTCGACGGCGGCGCGGGAATCCGCGCCTTAGGGCACGAGCCGGGGCGATAGTCCGCAACTCCCTTTGAGGTGTGGTCGTTACATTGGCATGGCGATGACTGAGACACAGACACGGACGGCGGGCATGGACGAGACGTTCGGCGAGACCGCGCGGGAGCACAGAGGACGGTTCATCACCGGAGCGGTGCTGCTCCTCGGCGGCCTGGTCGGGCTCGCGGCCTCCTTCGACCTCAGCTACGAGCGGGTCGCGAGCCTCATCGACCCCGAGCACGCGATCTCCTGCGACTTCAACCCGGTCCTGTCGTGCGGGACGGTGATGGACACCTGGCAGGCGTCGGTGCTCGGCTTCCCGAACCCGCTGGTGGGGCTCGTGACGTTCCCGCTGGTGGTGTTCATGGGCGTGCTGCTGCTCTCGCGGGTCGAGCTGCCGCGGTGGATGATGCTGACGTTCAACCTCGGCACGCTCGCCGGACTGGCCGCCGTGACCTGGCTGATCTTCCAGTCGGCCTACCGCATCGGCGTGCTGTGCCCGTGGTGCATGGCCGTGTGGGCGGTCGTCATCCCGATCTTCTGGTTCACCACCGTGAACAATCTTCGGAACGGGGTGATCCGGATCGGCGAGGACTGGCGCGGCCCGGTCGACGACCTGCTGCGTTTCCACTGGGTCGGGCTGATCGTCCTCTACGGCGCGGTGGTCACCGTCGTCGGCACCGAGTTCTGGGACTACTGGTCGACCCTGCTTTAGGAGACCTTCTGGCCGTTGACCGGGACCTCCAGCACTTCCGGCCAGGTCCGGCGCGCCAGCGCCAGGAACACGTCGGCGCCGATCCGGTCGGCCAGGGGCGCCGACAGCAGCAGTCGGTAGACGTGCCTGGAGTTGACCAGGATGAACGTGTCGAAGGCGATGTCGCTCTCGGTGAGGTGGGCGTTGAGCCACGTGCCCGAGCGGTGCTCCCAGTAGAACAGGTCCACCGGGTCGTAGAGCTCCTGCGCCCGGTCGAATTCGGTGGTCTCGATGTATTCGGCGAACGCGCCGGTCAACTCGGGCGTCCGCGGGCGCTTCCTGGCCAGCAGCGAGGCCAGGTGGCCGCTGTCGAGCCCGGCGGTCAGCGAGACCTCCAACCGGGTGCGGCCGACGGACGTGGGCCGAGAAGCGGTTTCCACCTGATAGACGTCCGAGGCGAACCTGAGGTTGCCTCGGGTCGGCGGCGATATGCCTCAGTTGAGTCTGATGCCCGTCGGTTCCAGCCAGCCGCCTTCGGAGAGGTACTCCAGGACCTGTTCGACGGCCTCGCCGACGGTCATCTCGGAGGTGTCGATCGTCAGCTCGGCGGCCGGTGGCTCCTCGTAGGGGTCGGAGATCCCGGTGAACTCGGGGATCTGGCCCGACCGGGCCTTGGCGTACAGGCCCTTGCGGTCGCGCGCCTCGCACACCTCCAGCGGCGTGTTGACGTGCACCAGCACGAAGTCGGCGCCGGCGGCCTCGGCCATGCGGCGGGCCTGGGCCCGGTCGGCCTCGTACGGGGCGATCGGGGCGGCCATCCCGATGCCGCCGTGGCGGGCGACCTCGGCGGCCACGAACCCGATCCGGCGGATGTTCATCGACCGGTCGGCCTTGGAGAAGCCGAGCCCGGACGACAGCAGCCGCCGCACGACGTCGCCGTCGAACATCGACACCGTCCGGGTGCCGTCCTCCAGCAGCGACTCGTGGACGCCGCGGGAGATAGTGGACTTGCCCGAGCCGGACAGGCCGGTGAAGAACAGCACCAGGCCCCGGTGCCGCCGCGGCGGGCGGGCCCGCCGCAGCTCGGCGGCCACGCTCGGCGGAGTGTGCCACTCCGGGAGCCCGAAGCCGCGGTCGAGCATGTCGGCTATCTCGGGTTCGGACAGCGCGGCGCGCCTGAACGGCGGCTCGATGTCCTCGACCGGCCGCCACTGGCCGTCGCGGGTGTCGTAGGCCAGCTCGCGGGGGACCATCGAGCGGATGCCGTCGCCTCCGCCGAGCCCGTCGGGGCCGGTCATGATGTGGGTCGCGCCGTAGGCGGTGGCGACCTTCGCCGTCAGCAGCCCGTCGCGGACGCGGTCGCCGCGCTTGGACAGCGGCACGGTCAGCACCGTCGCGGTCGGCAGCCGGTCCTTGGCGGCCAGGACGCTGCGCACCAGCGCGGCCGTCGGCAGCCGCAGCGCCGGGTGGCCGCTGGTCTCGTCACCGGTGGGGATCATCACCAGCACGTGCGCGGCCAGGTTGTGCGCGGCGCGGGCCAGCTGCGCCAGCTGGGGCCGGTGCAGGGGCCGGTCGGCCACCAGCGCCAGCACCCGGTCCTTGGCGTAGGTGGTCCGGGCCTGCTCGGGGGTGGCGCGCAGGCCGATGAACACCCCGTGCGCGGCGTCGGCGATGCGCCGCACCGGTCCGCCCACGCGCACCATGTCGGGGCCGAGCGGGTCCAGCGAGTGGCACTCGACCGCGGCGACCGGAGCGCCCTCGGGGTCGGTGATTCGCAGCACCCGCCGTTTCGGGTCGGGGTCGTCCAGGAGTTCGGCTACGGTCACCGGGACGTCCAGGGTCACCGGCACCGGCCAGGAGGACCCGTCGGGGAGCGTGCCGGTCCTGGTGACGTGCCTGGCGTCGGCCTCGCTCATGAAGCCCCGCAGCGGCGCGTACGCGCCGTACAGCAGGAGCTCGAGGTCCGCCAGCTCGTGGGGCAGTGGGGTGTGGCTCGGAGCCTCGGCGAGGACCTCGTCGGGCAGTACCCAGTCAGACATCGTCGGTCGCGATCCCTTCGCAGTGAGCGGACGGCCAGGCGGCTAGCGGATCCAATGGTGGCACCAGGGTATGTCACGCCCTGTGGGCGCGCCCCACCCGCAGTCCCCGGTTCTCGTCCCGCATCTCGGAAGCGAACGGTGGCGCTCGCATTACCGGTAAGTTACGCTGGCACCGCTCGATTGCGGCTCCGCAAGCGTCGCCGAGGTGCTCTTTCACGGCTCCGCGGGCGTCGCCTGTCGTGCCCCAACAGATGCGAGTAGTGCAGCAGTGACCGCGGACATCGGCGTCGGCGTGAGCGGCCCTATCGGGTTTGCCCAATCCACCCAATGGAGAACTCCATGGACTACTTCGAGACCTCTCGCGAAGCGGACGAAAAGCAGCTTCGCCGCGACATCCGCCGGCTCGGCAACCTCCTCGGACAGACCCTGGTCCGCCAGGAGGGCCCCCAGCTGCTCGAACTGGTGGAGGAAGTCAGGGGCCTGGTCAGGGATCAGCCCGAGGCCGTGGCCGCGCGGCTGGCGAAACTGGACGTGTCCGAGGAGGTCGACCTCGCCCGCGCCTTCGCCACCTACTTCAACCTCGCCAACATCACCGAGCAGGTCCACCGCGCCCGCGACATGCGCCGCACCCGCGCCGAGCAGGGCGGCTGGCTGGCTCAGGCCCGCGCCGAGATCACCCTCGAGAACGTCCCGACCGAGCAGATCGCGGCCGCCGCCGAGCGCCTGGAGGTCCGCCCCGTCTTCACCGCCCACCCCACCGAGGCGTCCCGCCGCTCGATCCTCACCAAGCTGCGCGGCATCGCCGACCTGCTCGACCAGGAGGCCGCCGAGCAGGCCGTGCTCGGCTCGGCCGACGTCGACTCGGTCAACGCCCGCCTGGCCGAGATCGTCGACCTGCTGTGGCAGACCGACGAACTGCGCGTCGAGAAGCCCGAGCCGACCGACGAGGCCCGCAACGCGATCTACTACCTGACCGACCTGTACCGCGACGCCGCCCAGCGGGTCCTGACCGACCTCAACGCGACCCTGACCGACCTGGGCGGCTCGCCCCGGCCCGGCTCGGCGCCGCTGAAGTTCGGCACCTGGATCGGCGGCGACCGGGACGGCAACCCGTTCGTCACCCCCGAGGTCACCCGGCAGGTGCTGCTCATGCAGCACGAGCACGGCATCGCCGCCGCCGAGGGCGCGGTGGCCATGCTGATCAACGAGCTGTCGGTCTCCCAGGCGGTGCGCCCGGCCACCCAGGAGCTGCTCGACTCGGTCGCGACCGACCTGGAGAACCTCGACAAGATCCCGGCCCGGTACAAGCGCATCCACGCCGAGGAGCCCTACCGGCTCAAGGCCCGCGCCATCGAGGCCAAGCTCGCCAACACCCGCAACCGGCACGCCGAGGGCATGCCGCACCGGCCCGGCATCGACTACGCCGACGGTCGCGAGCTGCTGGCCGACCTCCAGATCATGCGCGACTCGCTGTCCCGCCAGCGCGGCCAGCTCGCCGCCAAGGGCGTGCTCGACCGCGTCATCCGCACCGTCGCCGCCTTCGGCCTCCAACTGGCCACGATGGACGTGCGCGAGCACTCCGAGGCCCACCACGCGGTCCTCGGCGAGCTCTACGACGCCTCCGGGGAGCTCGACAAGCCCTACGCCGAGCTGACCTCCGCCGAGCGCGAGGATCTGCTCGCCCGGGAACTGTCGGGCCGCCGCCCGCTCGCCCCGCACGACGTCGACCTGAGCGCGACCAACCGCAAGACCTTCGACGTGTTCGGCGCCATCAAGGACGCCCAGCAGCAGTTCGGCAACGCGATCGTGGAGTCCTACATCATCTCGATGACCCACGAGCCGGCCGACGTGCTGGCCCCGGCGATCCTGGCCCGCGACGCCGGGCTGCTGGACGTCGCCCGCGGCCGGGCCGACATCGGCTTCGTGCCGCTCCTGGAGGAGGTCCAGGAGCTGGCCGGCGCCGACACGCTGCTCGACCGCCTGCTGAGCATGCCGGCCTACCGGGCGCTCGTCGCCGCCCGCGGCGACGTGCAGGAGGTCATGCTCGGCTACTCCGACTCCAACAAGGACGCCGGCATCACCGCCAGCCAGTGGAACATCCAGGCCGCCCAGCGCAAACTGCGCGACGTGGCCGCCAAGCACGGGGTGCGGCTGCGGTTCTTCCACGGCCGCGGCGGCACCACCGGCCGCGGCGGCGGCCCCACCCACGAGGCGATCCTCGCCCAGCCCTCGGGCACCCTCGACGGCGCGATCAAGATCACCGAGCAGGGCGAGGTGCTCTCCGACAAGTACACCCTGCCCGCGCTCGCCCGCGAGAACCTCGAGCTGACCGTGGCCGCTTCCCTCAAGGCCACTCTGCTGCACACCGAGCCGCGCCACCAGCCCGAGGTGCTCGGCCGCTGGTTCGACGTGATGGACCAGACCTCCGAGGCCGCCAAGGCCGCCTACCGGGACCTGACCGGCCGCAAGGGCCTGTCGGACTACTTCTGGGCCGTCAGCCCCACCGAGCTGCTCGGAGCGCTCAACATCGGCTCGCGTCCGGCCAAGCGCCCCAACACCGAGGCCGGGCTCGGGGGCCTGCGAGCCATCCCGTGGGTGTTCGGCTGGACCCAGTCGCGGCAGATCGTGCCCGGCTGGTTCGGCGTCGGCTCCGGGCTGACCGCCGCGCGCGAGGCGGGCCTGGGCGATGACATCGCCGAGATGTACGGCAAGTGGCACTTCTTCCGCAACTTCATCTCCAACGTGGAGATGACGCTGGCCAAGACCGACCTGGACATCGCCGCCCAGTACGTGTCCACCCTGGTCCCGGCCGAGCTGAGGCCGATCTTCGACGTCATCCGCGCCGAGCACGACAAGACCGTCGCCGAGGTGCTGGCCCTGACCGGCGGGGACGAGCTCCTGAGCGCCAACCCGCAGCTGGCCCGCACCCTGGAGGTCCGCGACCGCTACCTGGCGCCGCTGCACCACCTCCAGATCTCGCTGCTCAAGCGCTACCGGTCCGAGGGCGGGCCCGACGGCGAGATCGACCCGCAGCTCAAGCGGGCCCTGCTGATCACCGTCAACGGGATCGCCGCGGGCCTGCGCAACACCGGCTGAGGCGGTCCGTCGTCAGTTGGCCGAGCGGGCCTTCTCGGTCTGCTCGGCCAGGTACCGCTTGTGCTGCTCCCCGGCACGCTCCCACAGCACGGCGATCTCGTCCTCGGACAGGTTCAGACCGAATTCGCCGGTCAGGAACGAGGCGAAACGGTCCCGGTCGGGGGCGGTCTCGCTGGTCTTGCCGTCGGACAGGGCCGGGTCGTAGACGATCCGGGTGAGAGCGCGCAGCACGGTGATCCGGTCGGGGCCGGGCCGCTGCACGGTCATGGTCTTGACGAACCCCGACTCCGGCGAGGTCTGCAACTCGCGGCACTTCGGCTCGAATTCCTCGACCCGCCTGGGGGACAAGTCGAAGTCGAAGGTCAGGTCCTGCACGCGGGGGTCGATCGCGCAGCGCCACAGGTGGTCGTCGAGGCGGCGCAGGCTGAAGTTGAACGAGCCGACCCGCAGACCGCCCTCAGTCAGCGGCAGCGGGTCGTAGAAGCCGACGCCGAGCCCGGCGTCGGCCAGGAAGTCGCCCTGCCGCAGCCGGACCAGCAGCGGCATGTGGTTGAACCACTCCTTGTCTCCCCGGGCCGACCGGTCGACCGCGCCGCGCAGCCGCACGACCTCGAAGCCGAGCGCCTCCAGCGCGTGCGCCAGCGCGCCGTTCTGCTCGTAGCAGAAGCCGCCGCGCCGCCGCGCGACCAGTTTGTCGAACAGGGCGTCCCGCTCCAGCCGGATCGGTCTTCCCAAGTGGATGTCCAGGCTCTCGTAGGGGATCGCCTCGATGTGCGCGCGGTGGACCGCGGTCAGCGTCCGCAGGCTCGGGCGCCTGGGTGCGCGGAGCCTGATCCGCTCCAGGTAAGCGTCGAGCTGGACTGAAGTGAACACCCTTCGACGGTAGCGCGTGAGGGTAACGGAAATGTCGCACTCCTCGGATAGCTTCGCGGGGGCGGCAGAGCCGTTGCGGCGGTATGGCATAGTCGCACCGTCCTCCCCCGAACCGCCCTTCTTAAGGAGACCCCCACTATGGTCATGGGCCCTACCCACGCCATGTCCGGCGCCGCCCTGTGGTTGGCCGGATCCGCCGTGGCCGACATCGCCTTCGGCATCGACCAGTCCTCGGCCGAGCTCGTCGTCGGCACCATCGCCGTCTCCGGCGCCGCCCTCTACCCCGACATCGACTGCGCCGGAAAGGTCACCGAGAACAAGGGCGGATCCACTGTGGCCCGGTCGTTCGGCGTCGCCTCGCTCCTGGTCGCCGAGGTCGTCGAGCGCCTCTGCTACTGGTTCTATCTGCTGACTAAGTCCAAGAAGGACAAGAAACGCAAGAACGGGCACAGGACCTTCACGCACACGGCCGTCCACGCCGGACTCATGGGCCTGGGTACGGGGTACCTCGCGGCCCAGTTCGGCAAGCCGGCCGTGATCGCGATCCTGTTCGTGCTGACCGGGCTGGCCGTGCGCGGGCTCCTGCCGTCCGCGGTCAACAAGAAGGGCTGGATCATCACCACCGGCGTGGCGCTGGCGGCCTCCTTCGGGATGTTCCGCCTGCTGCCCGAGGACCGCTCCTACTGGATCCTGGGCCTGGCGATGGGCCTGGGCTGCCTGATCCACATCCTCGGCGACATGGTGACCAAGATGGGCTCGCCGATGCTGTTCCCCATCCCGATCCAGAAGCGCCGCTGGTACGACCTGGGCCTGCCCAACGCCATCGCGCTGCGGGCCGGCGGCAAGGCCGAGCACCGGGTCCTGCTGCCCATCCTGACCGGCATCGTGGTCCTGGGCATGTTCTACAACCTGCCCGAGGTCCAGGCCATGATCTTCGGCGAGGCCGTCACCGAGTCCGCCGGGGACGCCGGAGGCGCGAGGTAGACTCGTTCGGTCGCCGGAACCGGGCCCCCGAGCCCGAATCCGGCCGCTCGTCGTGCCCGATTCACCGCGCAGGGAGTCCGCGAATGTCCGCTGGCCAGGTCCAAGCCCCACTCACTGAACTGCTCCAGGCCGCGGCGGGATCGGCGCGGTCGGCGGACGGCGGTGCGGGCACGGCCGCGAAGCTGGCCCGCGTCGCCGACCTGGCCGCCGGCTCCGAGCTGCCGGTGGACCTGGTCGCCGTCCCCGGGGCCCGTCCCCTCGCGATCGCCCAGGCGGCCGCGAACGCCCCCGGCCCGGTCCTGGCCGTCACCGCCACCAGCCGCGACGCCGAGGAGCTGGTCGAGTCGCTGGCCTCGTTCGTGCCCGAGGACGACATCGCCCTCTACCCGGCCTGGGAGACCCTCCCGCACGAGCGGCTCTCGCCGCGCTCGGACACGGTCGGCACGCGGCTGGAGCTGCTGCACCGCATCCACTCCGGCGACGTCCCCGACATCATCGTCACCCCCGTCCGCGGTGCCCTGCAACCCCAGCTCAAGGGCCTGGGCGCCCTGGAGCCGATCCGGTTGCGGCGCGGCGACGAGACCGACCTGACCGAGGTGTCCGAACGCCTCCTCGGCCTGGCCTACGAGCGGGTCGACCTGGTCGAGAAGCGCGGCGAGTTCGCCGTGCGCGGCGGCATCCTCGACGTCTTCCCGCCCACCGCCCAGCACCCGCTGCGGCTGGAGTTCTTCGGCGACGAGGTCGACGCCATCCGCGAGTTCTCCGTGGCCGACCAGCGGTCCCTGGACGAGGCCGACGGCCTCGTGGCCGTCGCCTGCCGCGAGCTGCTGCTGACCCCCGAGGTCCGCGAGAAGGCCGCCGAACTGGCCGAGACCCACCCGGGCCTGGCCGAGATGTGCGCCAAGCTCGGCGAGGGCATCCCGGTCGAGGGCATGGAGTCGCTCATGCCGGTCCTGGTCGGCGCCGACCGGCTCGAGCTGTTCAGCCAGACCCTTCCGGCCCGGACCCTCGTGATCGCCATCGAGCCCGAGCGAATCCGCGCCCGGGCGGTCGACCTGGTGGCGACCTCGAACGAGTTCCTGGCCGCCTCCTGGGAGGCCGCCGCGGCCGGGGCCGAGGCGCCGGTGGACCTGGGCGCCGGCATCTTCCGGGAGCTCGCCGACGCCAGGAGGACAACGATATCCAGCGGGCAGCGGTGGTGGACGATCTCCCCGTTCGCCGCGGTCCCCGAGAACGACCCGATGTCCGCCGAACTGGCCGCCATCACCGGAGAGGGCCCTAGCCAAATTTACGGCCCCGCAGGCGTCGCCGAGGGCGGCGACGTCTCCGACGACTCGGTCACCGTCGACCTGGGCATCACCGAGACCCCGCGGTACCACGGGGACGCGAACCGGCTGACCGCCGACCTGAAGTCCTGGACCCAGTCCGGCAAGGCCGTCGCCGTCGTCTACCCCGCCCTCGGAGGAGCCGAACGGGCCGCCGAGCAGCTGCGCGGCGCCGGAATCGGCGCCCACCTGGCCGAGCGGCCCGAGACCCTGCCGCCCGGCGAAGTGACCGCATGCGTCGGCACCCTGGCGATCGGGTTCGACGCGGACGAGGTCGTCGCGGTGACCGCCTCCGACATCGCCGGAGGCAAGGCCCTGGCCGCCCAGCGCCCCCGCAAGGGCAAGGCCGTCAAGCGCCGCGGCCAGGTCGACCCGCTCGAACTCAAGGCCGGAGACTACGTCGTCCACGACGCCCACGGCGTCGGCAAGTACATCGAGATGGTGCGGCGCAACATCGGCGGCGCCGAACGCGAGTACCTGGTGATCGAGTACGCCGCCTCCAAACGCGGCCATCCCGGTGACCGCCTCTTCGTGCCGACCGACGCGCTCGACCAGCTGACGCGCTACGTCGGCGGCGAACAGCCGACCGTCCACAAGCTCGGCGGCACCGACTGGCAGAAGACCAAGCGCCGCGCCCGCAAGGCGGTGCGCGAGATCGCCGCCGAGCTGATCCAGCTGTACGCGGCCAGGCAGGCCGCCGAGGGCCACGCGTTCGCGCAGGACTCGCCGTGGCAGCGCGAACTCGAGGACTCCTTCCCCTACATCGAGACCCCCGACCAGCTCTCGGCGATCATCGACACCAAGCAGGACATGGAGTCCCGGGTCCCGATGGACCGCCTGGTGATGGGCGACGTGGGCTACGGGAAGACCGAAGTCGCCGTCCGCGCCGCGTTCAAGGCCGTGCAGGACGGCAAGCAGGTGGCGGTCCTGGTCCCGACGACGCTGCTGGCGAGCCAGCACTACGGTACGTTCGTCGAGCGCATGGGCCAGTTCCCAGTCCGCGTCAAGCAGCTCTCGCGCTTCCAGTCGGCCCGCGAGGCGGCCGACATCCAGCGGGGCATCGCCGCCGGCGACATCGACATCCTCATCGGCACCCACCGGCTCCTCCAGGCCGAGACGCGGTTCAAGGACCTGGGCCTGATCGTCGTGGACGAGGAGCAGCGGTTCGGCGTGGAGCACAAGGAGAAGCTCAAGGCCCTGCGCGCCTCGGTCGACGTGCTGACGATGTCGGCGACCCCGATCCCGCGCACCCTGGAGATGGCAGTGACCGGCATCCGCGAGATGTCCACGATCGCCACCCCGCCCGAGGAGCGCCACCCGGTCCTGACCTACGTGGGCGCCTGGGAGTCCAAGCAGGTGGCCGCCGCGATCCGCCGCGAGCTCCTGCGCGACGGCCAGGTCTTCTACCTGCACAACCGGGTCGAGTCGATCGACCGGGCGGCGACCAGGCTGCGCGAGCTCGTCCCCGAGGCCAGGGTGGCCGTCGCCCACGGCAAGATGGGCGAGGGCCAGCTCGAGCAGATCATGCAGGGCTTCTGGGAAGGGGAGTTCGACGTTCTCGTCTCCACCACCATCATCGAGTCCGGCATCGACATTCCGAACGCCAACACCCTGATCGTCGAGCGCGCCGACATGCTCGGCCTCTCGCAGCTCCACCAGATCCGGGGCCGCGTCGGCCGCAGCCGCGACCGCGCCTACGCCTACTTCCTGTACCCGCCCGAGGCGCCCCTGTCCGAGACCGCCCACGAGCGGCTCGCCACGATCGCCCAGCACGCCGAGCTCGGCGCGGGCATGTACGTGGCCATGAAGGACCTGGAGATCCGCGGCGCGGGCAACCTCCTGGGCGCCGAGCAGTCGGGCCACATCGCCGACGTGGGCTTCGACCTGTACCTCCGCATGGTCGGCGAGGCGGTCACGGCCTTCAAGGGCGGCGGCGAGGAGCCGCCTGCCCCGGTCAAGGTCGAACTGCCGCTGGATGCGAACATCCCCTTCGACTACATCGAGGTCGAACGGCTCCGCCTGGAGATGTACCGCAAGGTCTCCGAGGTCCACGACGAGGCCGAGCTCGAAGAGGTCCGCGAGGAGATGGAGGACCGCTACGGCCCGGCCCCCGAGCAGGTGGACAATCTCTTCCACCTGGCGAGGTTCCGCCTTCTGGCCCGCCGCCACGGCCTGTCGGACATCGCCCTCCAGGGCAAGAACCTCCGTCTCTCCCCGGTGGACCTGCCCGACTCCAAGCAGACCCGCCTGCAACGGCACTACCCGGAGGCGCGCTACAAGGCCCCGGCCAACCTCATCAGCCTCCCCCGCCCGACCACCGCGAAAATCGGAGGCACCCCCCTGGAGGGCCTGGCCCTCCTCCAATGGTGCACCAACCTCATCAACGACATAATCCCCGAATCGCAATCGGTGAGCTGACGCGTTGGGCGGTGCGTCCACGCGTCGCTGTCAGAGCGCGATCGGGCCTTTGGCCCCAGGGGGATCGGCCTCTCCGCTCGGCTGGGCATAGCCCGCATCCTCGGGTGAATCGGCATAGGGCGGCGGCTGCGCATACCGTTGGATCCGATCGGCGAGGTCGTGTCGGCCGTTCTCCCGGTAGAGCCTGGAGAGGACCACGCCGATGGCAGCCTGCCCCGCCTCGTCGGCGTCCAGGAGGAACTGGTCGAGCAGCTGTCCGTCGGTGGCGGCGGCGGGATCGGGCGGCGGTTCGTCGACGCCGCCGCCCATGCCGTGCGGCTCATCGAGGACGATCGGTTCCGGTTGTGCCGGTTCGGTCTCCGACTCCTCGGTGTCCTCCTCCCGGATCGAGGCGGCCGGGATGCGGTGCGGATTGAACCAGCGGTCCAGCTCGGTGAAGAGCTGCGCCTTCAGGGGTAGTTCCTCCAGGCGGTCCTGATGCTGGGCGAACCACCAGATGGTCGCGATCTTCGGGTCGTCGAAGATGCGACTGAACGAGCGAATCCGGCGCTCCAGAATCCAGTTCTCGTGTCGTTCGGACTCCCAGGCGAGTTTGCGCTGCTGGATGCTGCGGACCAGCTCCAACTCCGCGGGCTTCGCCTGTACCGATACGCACCGTCCCCAGTACGTGACTCTGGCGCCATGCAGCGTGCGGCGCCGCATCAGCTGCTCGGTTATCCGGTAACTGAGCTGCTCCTGCTCCGTCAGTGCCAGGCGAGCGGAGATCTCCCGCACGGTCGAATAGAGGTCCTGTTTGAGCAGTGCTTCCAGGTCGTCGGCCGTCTCTCCCGGGCCGCTCGGCTCGAACTTGATGTGCAGCACGCAGCGGAACTCGAGTTCCGGCTTCTCACTAGGCAGATTGAGGTGGAGGTTCCGGCTCGCTGGCGGCGGAGGCTCGGGCGCAGGTTCCGGCTCGGGCTCGGGCTCTTCGAACACGGGCGGAGGGTAGGAGGGCACCGTATAGGGCTCTTGCCGTCCGAGCCCGAACAGCCGTCTCCAGAAGGAGGGCCGCCTCGCGGACTGCCCGTAGTAGAAATCGGTCATGGCGTCGGTTCCTTGTACTCGAGGAGATTGATCATGATTCGGGTGCTGAGGTCGGCCAATCGCCCTTCGGGGCGTCGCGTCAAGAGGACGCGGGCGGTCTGCGCGAGCTGGCCTGTGCTTCGGAAGTCCCGCGCGGCCGCCGACACCAGGTGGTCGGCCATCGCGTCGCCTATGTCGAAGTCGAGGTCGGCGGCCGCCTCCAGCCAGGTCGTGGCCGCGACTCGGACCGCCGCGGGATCGGTCGTGGTGAACAGTCGCTGCCAGAAGGTCGCGACATGTCCGCTGGGATCGGTGTTCAGGGCGTCGGGGTCGCGTCTGAGACGGAGGCGGTACTCGTCGCGTCCGTAGACGGACTTGACCATTCGCGGCACGAGTTCCCGCAGTCGAGACGAGCCGGCCGGATCCAACCAATCGGTGAACCGGATCAACAGGATTCGCGGACGGTAGTGGAGCGACACATTCGACACGCCAATGAGGATGGCCTGCCTGACCCGCTCGTCGTCGCATTTAGCCAAGTGCTGCAAGCGGTACAGAGCGTTGCGGGGGAACCGCTCCGCATAGGCGGGGTCGCCGCAGACGTTGGCAACTATGAGTTGCTTGTGGACCGGAACGTTCGCGGCGTACGCGGTGTCCCAGAGGTGTCTGCGGATCTCTCGGCCGATGTTCGCATCCAGGGCGGCCTGCAGCAGCAGCTGGCTGCCGAGCCCGATGTCCTTCGCCAGGTGCCTTGAGACCGAATCGGTGATCAGGCCGGGGTCACGAACCGCGGAGGCGAGCGAGACGAAGGAGACGATCGCCCTGCCCGGGCTGCGATCGTCCAGATACTTGGGAAAGCGCAGCAGCTCCAGGAACCAGGACTTGAGGTGGTCCCGCCAGTTCGGGTACTCCTTCCAGACGTGCGAGACCACGGCCTCGGCGTATCCCGGATTGCGGAAGACCGACGCGGACGGGTCGAACACGTCGGTGAGCTGGCCGAACTCCGCGGTCAGGCTCGGCTGGTTCAGCAGGTGTCGGTGTTCCTCCTCGTATTCGACGAGTTCGAGAAATCGTTTGGCCGCATTCACGATCGACTCCTTTGGCGCGGTTTCGAGTACCGCGGCCGCCATTAGGAGCGCCCGGCTGGCGGCGTCCAGCCTCTGTCCGAGCCGTTCGTTGAGGTCGCGGTGCCAGTCGGACAGGCCGTCCCGGACCCGCTCGTGCAGGTGGCCCATTGACAGGCCCGGGCCGGCGCTGCCGATGATCTCGGCCAACCGAGCGATTCTCGGAGGCCAGGATTTCGCGAGTTCGTCCCGGAATCCCTGGTGTCCGAGGACCGGTCGCAGGTAAGTCGCGCCGTCGGAGCCCTGAAGGTACCTGGTGAGCACCGCTTCGCCGCTCGGCCGCCGGAGTCTGAACGCGGTTCCTGTCACCGACTCCGCGGCCGGGTCGAAGTGCTCGTGTCCCAAGGCGATGATCAGATGACTGCGCTGGGATTGAACGGACGCCTGAATCTGCGGGAGCCGGCGAACCAGCTCCCTTCCCAGGTCCCGATCGACGCTGGCGTCCAGCAGCATCAAGGTCGGTTTCTCCAGATCGTCGACCGACCGCTCGAGGTCGCGGACACTGTCGGCGAACACCCGTGCGATCTCCATCGGGCGGCGCCGAACGAACTCGACCGCTCGGTGCTTGGCCGCGGTGGACAGACCAGAGCGGGGCTCCCCGCACAACACCAGAATGCCGTGCTCCTTCAGAACGCCGAGGTGTTCCTCTAGCTGCGGAGGCGGCACCACCAGAGCGAGTTCGCGCTCGATGGACTCCGCATCGGTCGCGTACCGCCGCTGCCCGTTCAGGTCGCGGAGGATCTGATCGAAGTTCTCGGGCGGCTCGACGAAGTTGAAGGTGTTGTTGTCCCGGCCGGCCCTGAGGCTGTCGCGTCCGATCCGTGCCGCGCCCGGCGCTGGGGAGGCTACGGCCGGAGCGGTCTCGTTGGCCTCCGTGTCTGCTTCCTCGCGCGGGGAGGGGGGTTTCGGGGCCGCCGCTCCCTCCCCGCGAAGGCCCGACCAACTGCGCGGGAGACCGTAGGACTCCGGTGCCCTGTCGGGAGCGTCGGTCATGCCCCTTCACCTCGGTTCCAGAAGGGAGCGCGCCCGTCACCTCGAGCGTTGTTCTGGTCACGGCCGACATTGTTGACCGTGGCGTCGCCCTCGGCCGTGATGGAGTCCCGGCCGATGTTGGTGGTGGACCGGTCCTGGCCGCTGTGGTTCTGCGAGTGGTCGTCCTGGCGGACGTCCCCGCCGGCTATGGCAGCGCTCTCAGCGACGTTCCCGGTGCGAAGGTTTTGGGCTCGTGCGTCCCCGGAGACGTCGCCGATGCCGACATTCTGGCCGCCGGTCGCCGCGGAGTCCGAGCGGCTCAGGCGCTCGGCCTTGAGGAGGCGGTCTTCCAGGTGCTCGCCAGGGGATGCAGCGTCGGTCTCCTCGGAACCGGGCAGGTTCGCCAGACCGAAGCGCAGGAGGTCGCCCGAGGGTGTGGGCACGTGTACGAACGCGTTGGTGGTGTAGTCCTTCTCCTCGATGAACACCGAGACCCGGACGAACTCGGAGTCCCTCACCCAGAGCGGGTCGGGGCCGATCACGTCGGAGATGACCCGGGGGCTGACTGCGAGGGACAGAAACGTCGCCTCGGGGTCGGACTTGTCCAACAGGACGCGGTTGGGCAGGCAGTCGGCGATACGGACGGCATCGATGATGGGCTGGTTCGGGGCGATGTCGATCCGGTCGTCATCGAGGGCCTTGACGGGGCCGACCGAGATGCCCATCCGCATCCGGACGTTCAGTCGGTTGCGGTGGTGGAGCTCGCGGAGCTGGCCCTGCAGCGCCACCGGGATCCGGTCGACGATGTCGCGGAGGTGCGCTTCGTCGAAGCCGGCGACGATGCCGTCCCCGGTGTTCTGTTCGAACACCTTGGCCGCCCAGACCTCTCCGAGATCAGTTCGCGTGAAGGATTCCTCGATCGCGTCGCGGAACGCGACGGCGACCTCGTTGCGCTGGGTGTCCGTGTACGAACTGAACTTCCTTATGTCGACGGCCATGATCACGAGGTTGCGGGTGGTCGTGTGCTGTTGGGGGATGCTTGCGGTGTCCATTGACACTCCTACGGTCGGTCGAGTTGTAGCCGATGTGTCAATCCTCAGGGGGCGCAATGGATTACGATGTCCAAAGTTGGACATCGCAGGCTATGACGTGCGGCACTCAGGATCCGGTGGCGCGGCGGGCCAGGGCCGAGCGGTCGAGCAGTTCGATGCGGGACTGGCCGATGCGGACGGTCCCCGACCGGCGCCAATGCGCCAGCAGGCGGGTGACCGAGCTCCTCGATACGCCGAGCGAGTCCGCGACCTGCTGCTGCGTCATAGGGACCCTGGAAGCGTCCGGGGCCGAGGCGGCGCTGAGCACTTCGAGGAAGAGTTGGGCCATCCGTTGCTCCGTGTTGAGGTTGGCGGCGCGCCAGACTCGTTCCCCCACTTGGCGGGCCTTGGCGAGCATGTACCGCCGGAGCGGTTCGGTCAGGCCGCGGTGTTCGAGGGCGCTCTCGAACTTCTCGCCCGCAAGGGCGGACGTCTCACAGTCTTCCAGCGCCCACACCGATGCCATGTGGGTGCCGTGGTCCTGTTGGGCGTATTCACCCAGCAGGTCGCCAGGGCCGCGGATCGCCACGAGGACCTCGTTGCCGTCGGATTCGGTGTACACGACGCGAACGCGGCCGGCGAGGAGCGCGTAGACCACCTCGCCGCGGGCGCCCTGGTCGAGAAGGTGGCCCCCGGCCGGAAACGAGCGCCGCCGACCGCGCCGGACGAGGTCCTGCCATTGGGTCGGGGCGATCATCGCTTGGAATCCGCGGAGATGAGGGCGCGGTGCCGTGGTGTTCACCCGACATTCCTAACGGCTCGCGATGGGACTGTCTGTCGTCATCTCGACACTTGAGGCATGAGTCGTATTCATGAGGTGCCGGTGCCGGTGCCGGTGCCGGTGGGGCGAGCGGGAGTCGGAGCGGTCGCGTGCCCGACTGCGCGCTCGCCCGCCGGGCCCGCTTCGCGGTCGTCAGTTTCGGGTGGTCAGCCAGGCTTCGAAGGTGGTGGGGGCCAGGCGGGCCGGTTCGGCCGGGAGGAGGACTTCGCCGGACATGCCGGTGCCGAACGGTCCCGACCAGGTCGGGACGAGTTCGACGTCGCGGCCGCGCGCTCGGAGGGTGCGGCGGGCCATGTCGACCAGGTCCTGGGGTTCGGGCCCGGCCACGTCGGGGTGGCGGCCCCGGGGTCGGCCCACCGCGACCTCGGCGAGGATCTCGGCCACGTCGTCCGGCGCGATCGGCTGCACCAGCAGCGGCGCGATCTCGGCCGCGCCGTCTCGCTCGGTCCAGCCGACGACCATCTCGGCGAAGTCGTGGAACTGGGTGACCGGGACGATCGTCCACGGCACCGGGCCGGCCTCGATCAGGCGCTCCTGCTCGCGTTTGCCTTCGTAGTGGGCGTTGCCGTCGGCGCGGTGGATGCCGACGATCGACAGCAGCACATGGTGGCCGACGCCGGCGCGGGCCTCGGCCTCCAGGAGGTTGCGGGTGGCCGCTCCGAAGTAGGCGGCGGTGCTGTCGCGGTCGCCCGCCGGGGCGTTGGTGGCGTCGACGAGGGCCTCGACACCGGTCAGCGCCCGGTCCAGGCCCTCGCCGGTGTGCAGGTCGACGCCCAGTGAGCGGCTGATGCGGACCACTTCGTGGCCCTCGCGCTCGAGGACCTCGACGGTCCGGGCGCCGATGTTGCCGGTGGCGCCTGCGATCGCCAGTCGCATGATGGTGCTCCTCTCGGTGGGTGGTACCGCGACAATATAACGGACTAAAAAGATCCGCAATATCTTAGATATGATGGACCCGTGAAGTTGCCCGCAAGCACCGAGTGGGTGTTGCACTGCGCCACCTCGCTCGCCCAGCTCGACGAGCGCGCCTCGGCCTCGACGAACCAGCTGGCCGAGTACTTCGACCTGCCGCGGGCCTATCTCGCCAAGCAGCTCAAAGCCCTGGTCAAGGCCGGAGTGCTGACCGCGACCACCGGCCCGAGGGGCGGATTCCGACTCGCCCGCCCTCCCGCGGAGATCTCCCTGCTCGACATCGTCGAGGCCGTCGACGGCGGGGCCGACCCCTACGAATGCCGGGAGATCCGCCAGCAGGGCAGGGGCGCGCTCTCGGCCGAGGCGTGCCGCCACACCTGCGTCCTCGCCGCGAAGATGGCCGAAGCCCATGAGGCGTGGAGGAGCAGCCTCGCCGGAGTGACGCTCGCCGAGATCCTGGACCAGATCCCCGACTGGGCCCCGGCGCGGACCCGCTCGATCCTCGGCGGCGGGTGATCGTCGGGCGCCGGGTGAACCTGAAGCGGGCTCCGCACCCGGCTGCGACTAACCTCACAGGGGCAGTTCTGTGTGTCGAAGGGATTTGAGCGTGCGAATTTGGAAAGCGGTCGGGGCCGCGGCGGTCGCCTTGGGAGCGTTGACGGCATGCGGCGGGGTCCAGGGGGCCGGGCTGTTCGTCGGCGGCGAGCGGATCTCCGAGGACGTCGTCGACGGCTACGTCGACGAGCTCGCGACCATCCAGACCGAGCAGGGCGGCGGCGACCTCGCCGGACACGACTACTCGCAGGAGCGCGTGGCGGTCGTCGAGTTCCTGGTGATGGCCGAACTCGGACGCGAACTCGAGCTCGACAGGCCCGACGGCGCCGGGGACGACATCAACGGGCTCTACGCCGAGTACACCTCCTACCTCGGCCAGCTGAGCGAGGATGCCGAGCCCCGGGAACTGACCGACTCCGAGTTCGAGTCGCTGTTCGAGGCGGTCTCGAGCGACGAGCAGGTGAACCAGCGCGTGGTCTCGGAGTGGATCGAGTCCTCGGGTCTGTCCGACGCCGAGCTCCAGGAGCTCAGCGCGGCCTCGCAGACCGACCCGACCATCTTCGAGGAGATCGTGCGGCAGTGGAGCGCCAACCAGGGCGCGGCCCTGGCCGGCCTGTCCGATGACCTGAACGAGTACGTCGAGGAGTACGACATCACCTCCAGCCCGCGCTACGGCGAAGCGGCCGTCACCGTGCTGCCGGGCGTCTGGGAGATTGCGATCCCGCAGCGGTGAGCGCCGTCGTCTGGCTGCTGACCTCGCCGCGCGTCCCCGCCGGGCTGCTCTCGGTGGAGGCATGGGACGCGCTGCACGGGGCCGAGTACGTCGGGGCCGGCGCGGAGTCGCCGCTGGTGCGGGCGGTCCGCGACGCCGGGATCGAGGTGAGCGCGGGCGAGGACTTCGCGGCGTTCCTCAAGCGCGGCGGGGTCTGGCTGGTCGCCGAGGACGGCGACGAGGATCTGGGCGGGGCCCTGGCCGGGGCGGTCGCTGACGGCTCGGTCGAGCTCGAGGTGGTCTACGGGTCCTGGGATCCGCCCGGCGCCAGGCTGCTCGATCTGGTGGCCGCGGTCGCCCGGTTGCACGCCGACGAGGGCGGATGCCCCTGGCATCGTGAGCAGACTCACGATTCGCTTGCGCCGTTCCTGCTCGAGGAGGCCTACGAGGTCCTCGACGCCATCGCCGCCGGCGACCCCGCCGAACTGCGCGAGGAGCTCGGTGACCTGCTGTTCCAGCCGGTCCTGCACGCCTCCCTGGCCGCCGGGTTCGACATCGACGACGTCGCCGGCGACCTGGTGGACAAGATCATCCGCCGCCATCCGCACGTGTGGGGCGACGCCGACCCCGCCGACCTCTATCGGCACTGGAACGACGCCAAGGCCGCCGAGAAGCCCCACCGGGACCACCCGGCGGACGGGGTCTCGCGCGATCTGCCCGCGCTGGCATTGGCCTCCAAGGTGATCGACCGCTTCGAGGACGCCGGGACGCCGCTTCCGACGCCCGAGCTCCCCGAGGACCTCAAGCCCGGGGCCGAGGAGGTCGGGGACTTCCTGCTGGCCGCCGTCGCCGCGGCCAAGGCCGCCGGGGTCGAGCCGGAGCTCGCGCTGCGTCGGGCCCTTGTGGTCAGGGCCGACCTTGAGCAGGAAGGATGATGTCCTACAGGTAACACCTGGGCGCGAGAGTTCACTTGAACTCAACGTATGCGACTTAACAGTAACGTTCGGCTGGGCTTAACAATGCCGCCGATCCTTGCTACCGTTGTGCTCATGCCACCCGGTGACGCAAGTGATGCCGACCTTCATAAGTCGGACACCCAGGTCCAAGGTTCGAAGGCCTTCGGAGCTGGGGAGCTGACCTTCGGCTCCCCGGAAATCTCCGACGGGCCGCAGCTGTGGGACCTCGCCTCCGCGGCGGGGAACCTCGATGTCAACAGCAGGTACCACTACCTGCTGTGGTGCCGCGACTTCGCGGACACCTCAGTGGTGGCCCGCGCCGCCGACGGGCGGATCGCGGGCTTCCTGACCGGCTATCGCCGACCTTCCGCACCCGACACGTTCTTCACGTGGCAGGTCGCGGTCTCACCTGATTTCCGTCGCCGGGGCCTGGCGAGGCGTATGCTCGACCACCTGGTCGATTCACTGCGCCCCCAAGGAGTTCGCTTCGTGGAAGCGACAGTGACTCCGGACAATAAAGCGTCCATACGGCTGTTCGAGTCGTTCGCGGAGGCGAACGGAGCGGACTTGGCCCTGGACGTGCTGTTCTCTGAGCGGGAGCTCGGTTCCGGCCACGAGTCGGAAGTGCTCCACCGAATCGGACCGCTCGCGGGCCGATGAACGAGCTCAGCTGTCCGTTGCGGAACTGAGTCCGCCCTACCCGGGCACCGACGAGTGCCGGCCCGGGTAAGCGCCCGGCGGTCCGGTCATGGCGAGCTTCGCGAGCCATGAGGTGGGACACGCCGCCGGGAAGCGGGGAACAGCCAATCAGGCCGACCAAAAAGAGACAATGCAGGTTTTCGAAAAGGTCGAATCAGAAGTCCGTTCCTACTGCCGCAGCTGGCCCGCGGTATTCACCACCGCACGGGGCAGCAGTATCAACGACGAGACCGGGAAGTCGTACATCGACTTCTTCGCCGGGGCCGGGTCGCTCAACTACGGGCACAACCATCCCCAGCTGAAGGAGGCCCTGCTCTCCTACCTCGCCGAGGACAACGTCATCCACACGCTCGACACGTACTCCGAGGCCAAGCGCGGGTTCCTCGAGGCGTTCGACGAGATCATCCTCCAGCCCAGGGAGATGGACTACAAGATCCAGTTCCCCGGCCCGGCGGGGAACAACGCGGTCGAGGCGGCCCTCAAGCTGGCCCGGAAGTACACCGGCCGGGAGACGGTCATCTCCTTCACCAACGGCTTCCACGGCATGACCCTGGGCGCCCTGGCCGTCACGGGCAACTCGATGAAGCGCGGGGGCGCGGGCGTGCCGCTCAACAACGCCGCCACCATGCCCTACGACAACTACATGGACGGGCAGACGCCCGACTTCCTGTGGTTGCGCAGCCTCCTCGAGGACTCCGGCTCCGGGCTCGACCAGCCCGCCGCGGTCATCGTCGAGACCGTCCAGGGCGAAGGCGGCATCAACGTCGCCTCCTCCGAGTGGCTCCGCGGCCTCCAGGAGGTCTGCCACGAGCACGACATGCTGTTCATCGTCGACGACATCCAGATGGGGTGCGGCCGCACCGGCACCTTCTTCTCCTTCGAGCGGGCCGGCATCCAACCGGACATCATCACGCTGTCCAAGTCCCTGTCCGGCCTGGGCCTGCCGTTCGCGGTCACGCTCATGAAGCGGCACCTGGACGTGTGGGAGCCCGGCGAGCACAATGGCACCTTCCGCGGCTTCGCGCCCGCCTTCGTCACCGCCACCGCCGCGCTCGAGCTGTTCTGGCGCGACGACGAGTTCACCAAGGCGATCGACGTCAAGGCCGAGTGGCTCGACAACGAGCTGCGCTCGATCGTCGAGGCCCATCCCGAGCTGGAGCTGTCCACCCGCGGCTGCGGTCTGGCCCGCGGCCTGGTCTTCGGACAGCCCGAGCTCGCCGGGAAGACCTGCAAGGAGGCCTTCGCGGGCGGCCTGCTCATGGAGACCAGCGGCGCCGAGGACGAGGTCGTCAAGTTCCTGCCGCCGCTGAACACCTCGTATGAGGAATTCGAGGAGGGAGTCGCGATCCTCCGCGACGCCGTCAAGACCATCGCCAAGGAGAACGCATGATCGTCAAACGCCTGGAGGACCTGGTCGGCACCGATGCCGACGTCGAAGGAAACGACCGCGACAAGGCCAAGGGCACCTGGCGGTCGCGCCGCCTGCTCCTGGCCAAGGACAGGGTCGGGTTCTCGCTGCACGACACGGTCCTGTTCGCCGGGACGTCGACGACCATGCAGTACGCCAATCACACCGAAGCGGTTTACGTCATCGAGGGGGCGGGAAAGCTCCATGATCATGAGACCGGGGACGTGCACGAGCTCCGTCCCGGGACGATGTACCTGCTCAACGGCGGAGAGAAGCACACTCTCATGGTTGAAGAGGACCTCCGTGCCGTCTGCGTGTTCAATCCCCCGGTGACCGGAAGGGAGGTTCACGACGAGAACGGCGTCTACCCTCTGTTGACCGAAGACGAAGACTGATGAAGGAGTGAGGGATCATGTCACCCCGCGACAGTTATCCGACGCGGGTCGCCAAGGAACCCCAGCTGATCTATCGAAGCGACGACCCCGCCGTCTGGGGCGAACCCGACGACGGCCCGCTCGACGCAGATCAGCTGGACTCTCACGAGGCGAACGGATTCACCCAGATCGACCAGCTGCTCGAGCCCACCGAGCTCGCGGCGGCCCAAGAGGAACTGCACCGCCTGCTGCAGGACTCCTCGCTGGACGGCGACGAGAGGGTGATCCGGGAGAAAGACTCCAAAGAAGTCCGATCGGTGTTCGAAGTCCACAAGCTCTCCAACCACTTCGCCGAGCTGCTCCGCGATGAGCGGATCGCCGGGTTGGCCCGCCAGATCCTGGGTTCGGACGTGTACATCCACCAGAGCCGGGTCAACTACAAGCCCGGCTTCGGCGGCAACCCGTTCTACTGGCACTCAGATTTCGAGACCTGGCACGCCGAGGACGGCATGCCCAGACCCCGGGCGGTCAGCCTCTCGCTGGCGCTGACCGACAACCACCACTACAACGGATCGCTGATGATCATGCCCGGCTCGCACAAGACCTTCGTGTCCTGTGTCGGCGAGACCCCCGACGACTACTACAAATCCTCGCTGAAACAGCAGGAGATCGGGACGCCGGACGAGACTTCGCTGCGGCTGCTGGCCGACAAGCACGGCATCAAGCAGTTCACCGGCGCGGCCGGCTCGGCGATCTGGTTCGACAGCAACTGCATGCACGGTTCGAACGGGAACATCACCCCGCTCCCGCGCTCGAACCTGTTCATCGTGTTCAACAGCGTGGACAACGCGCTGGTCGAGCCCTTCGCGGCCAAGACTCCCCGCCCGGAGTTCCTCGGCTCGCGCGACTGGCAGGTCCTGCGCTAGACAGAACCTGATAATTCACGCCGCGGCGCCCCGCTCGTATCGAGCGGGGCGCCGCGGCGTGTCCGTCCGACCGCTCCACTTCTATTGATCGGTATCGATGGTTCATGCCATAATGGAGTCCCGGACCACCGCCGCCAAGGGCGCGCGAACGGGTTGGGAACGCCGCCGGACCGACCCGGCGGCCGTTCGTTCAGGTTCGGGACCGATCTCCAATACCCCTGGTCCAACCCGATTCGAACTGGAGCGTCCCCATGTCCGCCTCATTCCGGCGCCGTTCGGCCGCCGTCCTCGCGGCCGCCGTCGGCCTCCTCCTCGCGCCCATGGCCGCCTCGCCGGCCGGGGCCGACCACCCCGAACCCGACCCCCAGCGCTACTACGTCAACGGCTTGGCCGGTCTGTGCACCTTCTGGGACGTCTCCGGCGAGGTCCGGTTCGCCGCGACCCACGATCCCGAACCCTCCGCCGTCACCGTCGACGGCGACATCGGCATGTCCGTGATCGACCTGCCTCCCGGCGAGAGCTGCGATCCGGTGCCGTACCCCGCCACCCAGGTCGAGTACACCTTCGAGGGACAAGGGACCGAGCTGGGACGCGAGACCAGACCCCTCGAGGACTTCGAACCGATCGATTTCACCTTCACCTCCGAGACCGAGATCGACTCGGTCACGATCGCGATCTGCGCGCCGCGCGGCGAGGACGGCTCGACCTGGCCGGAGCGGTGCGGCGAGGCGGAGACCCTCAGCGCCGACTACGTGCCGCCCCCGCCGCACTGCGAGTACAGCTACACCGTGAACCAATGGGACGGCGGCTACCACGCCGAGATCACGGTAACGTCGCTGGACCTTTCCGTGACGAGGTGGAGCGTCTACATCAACCCCGCCGACGGCGTCTCGGTCCAGACCGCCTGGAACGTCGACTGGAGCAGTTCGGGTTCGATCATCTCGATGGAGAGCCTGGACTGGAACGGCGGGCTCGACCCGGGCGATTCCACGAGCTTCGGTCTCATCGGCACCGGCCAGGCGCCGGATCCGTCCGTGATCGAGGTCTACATGGGCGGCTACACGTGCGCCGAGGCCGGGACCTGGTGAGGACCTGGGCACACGAAGGAGCGGCCCCGACTCCCATCAAGTCGGGGCCGCTCCCTTTCCTATGGGGAGGGAATCAGGCCCTGCTACTCGCCCGCGGGCAGGGCGTCCTCGTCGTAGACCGGCGCCGGCATGGCCGCCGCCATCTCCGTGAACTCCTGCTCGCTGAGCTCGAAGTCGACCGCGGTGTCGAAGGTCAGGAAGAGCTGCACCGCCCAGCCGGACTCGTCGAAGACGGTCACGTCGTAGATCCCGGCCTGCGCGTTGGATTCGAGGACGGCGGTCCGGCCGCCGACCTCGATCTGCTCGCATTGGGTACCGGCCTTCCCGTCGCAGTCCGGCAGGACGCGCCCGGCGTCGTCGCTGGTGCCGGGGGTCCACTGCTCCCAGCCGCCCGGCAGCGTGTAGGTGATGTTGACGTGGGTCTCGCCCTCGGCGACCGAGCCCGGGCCGTCGCCGCCCTCGTAGGAGGTGATCGGCAGCGAGGCGGCGATCGAGTACTGATACAGAGGCGTGGCCCCTTCGCCCTCGCTCGGCGGCAGCATCACGGCTCCGACCGACTCCTCGATCACGGCGGACTCGGAGTGGAAGCCGGTCATCGCCTCCTCGACCTGGTCCGCGGTTGCGACCGCGTCGCCGTCGGCGCCTTCTGTCCAGTCGTCATCGGCCGGCTGGCCGGAGCCGTTCGCCGGGCCCTCGTACGGCACGAGCGCGCTCGTGTCGTACTCGATCCCTGGCATGGCGAGCATCGCTGCCTTCAACTCTTCGGCGGTGACGTCGTATTTCTGGCCCTCGCAGCCGGTGTCCCAAGAGGAACGCAGCCCCGAGCCGTTCGGGTAAGCCACCGTGACGTGCACCATGCACCCGTCCATGGCGACCATGAGCCGGCGGCCGTCGTCGAGGTCCTCGACCGAGACGCCGGACCCGTCGTCGATCATCATCGGCTGCGGGAAGGCGTACTCGTCTTCCGGTCCCGGCTCGGGAGTCCAGCCGCCGGGCGCCATGGCCTCGAACGAGAAGTCCGGGGACATGTCGTCCTCCTCGTCCCCGGTCCAGGCGTGGTGGCTGCGCAGATAGACATCGCCCTCGTTGCCCGCCGAGAACTCACGCGGACTGAACAGCAGCGGCAGGTCGTGGTATCCGAGCTCGGAGAGCGCCGCGCCGTAGCCGCCGCTGCGCTCCAGCACCCCTTGAATCTCCGAATCCGAGGGCGGCGAGTAGTCCAGGTCGCCCTCCTCGACGTAGCCGGCCTCCACCAGGAGGTCACCGAATTCGGCCTTGGCGGCCTCGGTCAGCTCCTGGGCCTCGATCGCGGCCGCCTCGGTCCGGTACCAGTCGGCCTCGGCGTAGGCGGACATGACCAGGCCCTGGTCGACCTCGAAGCCGTCGGCGGCCTGCGGCCCGGGGTCCTGCGGCGAGTTGAGGGTGAAGGCCAGCGCCGTGACCGCGGCCAGAGCGGACACTCCGGCGGCGGTGGCTCCGCCCAGGACGGCCCGGTTGCGGCGTCGGGTGCGGTAGCCGTCGGCCACGATCCGGTCCAGGTCGAACTGCGTGGGAGGCTCGGTGTCGGGGAGCGCCCGCCCGATCGCCTCGCGCGAGATTTCATCGTCGTGCATCGTCATTTCCTTCTCTCACCGCTCTGTCTGGGCTGGACGTGGATCGTTCGGGGCCGGAATGGACATCGTCCGACGCAGCGTTCCGATGGCCTTGGACGTCTGGCTCTTCACGGTCCCGGTCGAACAGCCCATGGCGTTCGCGGTCTCCTCGACGGACAGTTGCTCCCAATACCGCAGGATCAACGTCGCGCGTTGCCTCGGCGGCAGACCGTTCAACGCGTCCGCCATTTCGAGCTGCCGGTCTATGTCGTCCTGAGGCGTGTCGGCGGTACCCCGGTCCGGCAGGTCGCCGGTCGCGCGCTCGCGGCGCACCCAGCTGCGGCGCAGATGCGACAGGTAGGTGTTGGTCACTATCTTCCGGGCGTACGCGGAGGCGCCCCCGGGATCGACCCGCTTCCAGGCGGCGAACAACTTGGTGAGCGACTTCTGGACGATGTCGTCGGCCTCGTACCAGTCGGCGCACAGCAGGAAGGCGTATTTGCGCAGGCTTGCGCGCTGCGCTGTGGCGAAGGCCCTGAATTCGGCCTCCTGTTGCTTCTTGAGCTTCACAGGGTTCTCTCTCGACGGGTGTCGGGTTCCGAGGCCGTCCGGCTCGACGGGGTGGGCCGCGACGGTCGGCACAGCTCAATACGGCTTCGACGGGTACGGGGTTGCCCCGGTCCGGACCATTCTCCGCCGGATCTTCCGGCCGGGCCCTCAGAGGTGCGAAGACGCCGCGGCCCCGACTCGCATCGAGTCGGGGCCGCGGCACTGTGCTCTTGTCGGGGGCTCCGGTCAACCGGCCGGTATCTCCGGGACGGCGTCGGCGTCGAATTCCGGCGCGGGCAGCGCGCGCAGGATCTCTTCGAGCATGTCGCGGTCGACCGGGGTCTCGTTCTGCCATGAGATCCACATGCCGACCGCCCAGCCGTCCGGGGAGTACATGGTCGCGTAGATCTGGTGCTCGGTGATGGGATCCCAGTCCTCACCCTCCATCGGCTCGTGCCTCACCTCCAATTCCTCGAAGGCCCAGGTGACGCCGTCGTCGTCGGTCCAGGACTCGCACTGGAAGTCGTCCTTGCAGACGGTCAGATGCGTGTCCCAGCCACCGGTCTCGGAGAAGCCCGGAACCCAGCCTCCGGGCAGGTAGTAGCGCAACGAGAAGCTCGTGTCCTCGACGGTCTCGTCGACGGTGGTCTCGAACGGCAGGGCGCCGTTGGCCGAGTACGAGCGCTGCATGTTCGCACCGCGATCCATCTGCCCGAGCGATACCGCGCCGCCTTCGGTGAGGGTCGCGCCCGGGTACAGCTCCTGGAGCGCGTCGCGCGCCCCGCTGTAGGTCTCCCGCGCCTGGGCATTGGCGTCTGCGGAGTCCGCCCAGGCGTCCTGGTCGTACACCCAGCCGGTGGGGACCTCGTCGAGCTCTTGGACCGCCGTGAGTTCGGAGGTGTCCACGTCGAATTCCGGCACCGACTGCATCGCGTCGACCAGTGCGTCGTAGTCGACCGGGTAATTCGTGCCCGCGCAGTCGACGTCCCAGGTGACCCGCATGGCCGTCCCGTTCGGGTAGGTCATGGCCAGATCGTAGGCGCAGCCGTGGTCGGCGACCATGAGCGTCCGGCCATCGTCCAGCTCCTCCGTGGAGAAGTCGGGGGCCTGGTCGGTGTAGTACGGGCCGTCGCTGATGAGGTGCTGCGGGAACAACTGCTCCGTGATGGGGCCGGGTTCGTCGGTCCATCCACCCGGCAGCATCACCTCGACGCTGAAGGCGTCGCGGAGGTAGCCGGCGACACCTTCGGCGCTGCCGATGTCCTCGGAGAATCCGCCGCGGTAGCTGCGCAGCCAGGTCTGCCCGTAGTTGCCCGGACGCTGCTCCCCGCTGATGGCGAGTCCGATTCTCGCGGGTTCGCAGTCGTCCGGATCCGGCGTTTCCGGATCGTCGGGATCGAAGCCGTCGGGCATCTGGCATGCCCCTTCGTCGGTGTTCTGCGGGTCGTCCCACATCCCCGACTCCGCCAGCAGCAGCCCGAACGCCTCGGTGAGGGCCCCGTGGACCTCCGCGGCCTCCTCGGTCGAGCGGTTGTAGCCGGTCTCCTCGTCGAGCTCGGATGCCCAGTCGACGTCATAGGGGTACCCGGCCATCGACGGATCCTCTATAGGTTCCTCGCTCGGTTCCTCCGCCGGCGACTCGCTCTGCTCCTGGGCGACCGGTGCGTCCCCGTCGTCGCCCGTCGGAGACAGCGTCGTGGCCACCACCACCCCGGCCAGGACCGCCACCGCGGCGGTCGAAGCGCCGCCGAGGACCAGCCGGTTCCGGCGGCGAAGTCGGGTGCCATCGCGGATTATCGCATCGACGTCGATATTCGCCGGGGGCTGGGAGTCGGGCGTTGCCCCGCGTAGTTTGTCGGCGATATGCGGGTCATCGTGCATCGTGATGTTACCTTCCCTGGAATTCCGGCTGTGACTGTGCGGGGAGAAGCCTTCGCAGTGTCTGGATTCCCTTTGAGGACTGACTCTTGACCGTCCCGATGGAGCAGCGCATGGCCTTCGCGGTCTCCTCGACCGACAGCTGCTCGCAGAACCGCAGCACGAGCGTCGCGCGCTGCCGCTTGGGCAGCCGACGCAGTGCGTCGAGCACCTCCAACCGCGTGTCCACGCCCTCCTGCGGGGTGCCGGTGACGCGGGTGTCCGGAGGCTCAGCGGTCGACCTTTCGCGCCGCACCCAGCCGCGTCGCAGATGCGAGAGGTAGGTGTTGGTGACGATCCGCCTGGCGTAGGCGGAGGTGCCACCGTGCTCGATGCGATGCCAGGCGGGGAACAGCTTCGTAAGGGACTTCTGGACCAGATCGTCTGCTTCATGCCAGTCGCCGCACAGCATGTACGCGTATCGGCGGAGGCTTTCGCGATGGGCGAGGACGAATGACCTGAATTCGTCCTCACGGTTGTCAGTCTGCACAGGGGGTCTCTCTAGACGGTTAAGATTGCGTGGTCGACCGGATGTCGCAAGCTCGGGTCGCGGGGGTCGCCCGCTGAACTAGATACGCGGCCCGATCGACTCGGGTTGCCCGAGCACGGCGCATTTTTGGGTCCCCCCGGCACGCCGCAAGGTGGCACCCGTCACGGGAACCCGTTTGCGAGCGCGCAAAGCCATCCGGTAACCTTGTTCCGCGTCGGCGCGACGAACTCCGAAGCGTCCGGACACCATTGGGGTATGGTGTAATTGGCAACACGGCTGATTCTGGTTCAGTTGTTCTTGGTTCGAGTCCAGGTACCCCAGCCAACAGACCTTATACGAACTTCGGGCCCGCAGAGCGGGCCCGTTCTTCGTCCTCAGGTGGCCGACGCAGTGCACTGAGGGTCGTCGAGGGGAACGATCAAATGTAAACGTCGTGCCCAGAAATGTAGATCTCTGCGGTCGACATTTGTTTCCAGACCAACCTCGGCGCGATGGCGCGTGTCAGAGTGCTGCCAATTCTTCCAGCATGGCCCGCAATGAGCGGCCGCGGTGGAAGCCGCGGGCCTCGATCAGGTCGACGGCAGCTGCCGCTTCGGCGAGGTCGTCATCAGTGGCGGCCTGCACGAGCGCGCGAAGGTCGCTGCGGTCCTGCGGCCTTGTCTCGTCATCGCGGGCAAGGAGTTTGACTGCGATGAGGTGCCCGGTGCTGGCGACGGGCATGACCAGCCCCGGAAAGACTTCGACGGGCTCGGCGCTCGCGGTGATTTCGGGTTCGATTCCGGAGCTTGCGAACAGGAGGTCAACGATGACGCGACCGCCAGCGCTGCGCGTATCTGTGAATCGGACGAGGGCGAGACGGCCGGTGTCGGCCTGGTCGACGAACTTGAAGACCTCGAAACCGTTCGCGGTCAAAGTGCGGGTCACCGCCTCGGCATTGTGATCGTCGGCGACCGCCACAGCCAGGTCGATGTCGCGGGTGAACCGGGGTTCGGTCCTGACCGAGACGGCGAATCCGCCGACCACAGCCCACCGGAGGTGTTCTGCGTCGAGTGTGGCGCTGATTCTGGCAAAGGAGGCTTCGAGCTCGGTCACGAACGCCGTCCGGCGTCGCGGACGGTGAGACCACGTGCGGCGGACTGGCGGGTCAGCCAGGCGAACAGGGCCTCGCGGATCTGTTCATCGCCGGCCTCGGGATAGCGGCGGCGCAGCGTCTGTTCGTGCATGCGCAGGCCGGCCTCATGCAAGTCGAGGGCGATGCGGAACTTCTCGGCCGGTGTCGGCTGGCTCATTCCATGATTCTATCGAGCGACCAGCGCCAGAGCCCAGTGTCACGGCCGGAGCGGGTTGCGGGCGCTGCTCGTTCCGGCATCAGCCATGGCGATTCTTCCGCCGGATAGGGCCGTGAGGCAGTTGTGCAGGGCGTCTACCTGGGGAAACAAGTTCCCATACGCTTCGAGAAGGCCAGCGAACAGCTCATATACGAACAACGGGTCCGCGAAGTGGGCCCGTTCGTTGTATTACTCGGGGTTCTGGGCGGGCCGCCGCACTTTCGTGGGTGGCCCGCCGTCCAGTGCGGTAAGGCCGTCAGTCGTTTCCGGTGCTATCCGTCGCGGTGCGGCGGCTGAACTTGATGAACGGCGCTCGGTCGAAGATGAAGCGGTTGTGGACGATCTTGCCGTCGTGGACCGTGAGGCACTCGGAGGCCGGAGCGCTCGCGGCCGGGACCGTTTCGGTGTCGTACATGATCAGTGCCGTGGAGTCGTCACCGAAGGCTGCGATCAGCTCGGAACTGATGAGGAGCTGCTCCGCGAACGGTGCCAGGAACTCCCGGTACGCCGCGACTCCGTCGATCCTTCCTGATGGAGCGAGACAGATTACGTCTGCGGCCAGGTACTCCATAGCCGAATCGATGTCCTTTCCGGTCCAGGCGCGCTGGTAGGGGAGTGCGATCTGCAAAGCTGTGCTGGTCATGGTGAATCCTTCCGGTGTTTGCTCTCTTGGACACCGGTGAGACCCGGAAAGGAACGGTCGTGCCCGAAATCGAGTTCGAAGAGCTGGCCGAGCGGCATCGACACGAGCTCCTGCTGCACTGCTACCGCCTGCTCGGTTCGCTCACCGATGCCGAGGACGCGCTGCAGGAAACCCTGCTGGCGGCCTGGAAGGGACTGGACCGCTTCGAGGGCCGTTCACTGCCGCGGACCTGGCTGTACAGCATCGCCACCAACCGGTGCCTGAACGCCCTGCGCGCCCGTCGGAGGAGGAATTATCCCCCGCCCACACCGCCGTTCCGGCCTCCCGAGCCCAGCCGCCACGGCGACCTGCCCTGGCTCCAGCCCTACCCGGACTCGCTGCTGGAAGGAGTGAGCGACGACGCCCCCGGTCCGGAGGTGCGGTACACCACGCGCGAGGCTGTGGAGCTCGCGTTCATAACC
This sequence comes from Glycomyces salinus, assembly GCF_016428645.1. Lineage (GTDB taxonomy): Bacteria > Actinomycetota > Actinomycetes > Mycobacteriales > Micromonosporaceae > Glycomyces > Glycomyces salinus. The sequence goes on from NZ_JAELXW010000015.1 coordinate 41,399, forward strand.
GCGCTTCAGCGTCTGGCACCGCGCCAGGCGGCCGTCTTGATCCTGTGCGACGTGCTCGGCTACACGCGCACCGAGGTCGCACCGATGCTCGACGTCTCCCCGACGGCGGTCAAAGGGCTCCTCCAACGGGCCCGTGCCTCGCTTGAACGACACCGCGATGGCGGCGAGAAGCAATCCTCGCCGGAGTCGGCCGCTGAACGTCGGCTCGTCCGACGCTTCGCCGACGCACTCACCACCGATGATTTCGTTTCCCTGGTCGCCTTGCTCGTCGACGATGCGTGGCTGGCCATGCCACCGGCCCCGCACGAGTATCACGGAGCCGAGGCGATCATCGAGTTCCTGCGCGTCGTGGCCGAATGGCGTCGGCCGAGCCGCATGCGGCTCGAACCGTGCCGGGCCAATGGGCAGCCGGCGTTCACCTGCAGACTCATCGGCGCAGCCGAACGGGATGCCGGATTGTTCGCGCTCACTCCCGCCGGGGAACGTCTACAGGGCTTCACCTGGTTCATCGATGACCGACTGCCTCCGTACTTTCAACCGGACCGGGCCTCGGCCGGAGACTCCGCTTCAAAGTCAGTGAGGCGAGCGTGACTAGTCTTTACCTGCGAATATAGGATCGCATACGCTTTTAGAAGGCCAGCCACGAACTCAAAGAGGGCCGCGTATCGCGGCCCTCTTTGCTGTCGCAGGTATCTGAGCTCCAGAGCGCTGCAATTGTCAACGTGGGTCCGGCAAGTGTAGAGGTGAGCGGTTGACATTTCCGTCCGTCGACATGCACCTTTCGTGTTTTGGGCTATGCCAGCAGGATGCGTTTGCGGAGTAGGTCGACGCGGGCGCGGCCATAGACTCGCGCCGCCGAGACCGGCAGTGCCGTCGCGAGCTCGCCGGTCGATCCCACCCGATCGGCGATCCTGCGCAGCAGCACCACGCCCGGGTGACCGACCAGGCCCTTACTGTCAGCGGCCACGCCAAGCCCGCAACCCCGTCCGATACGATTCACCTGAAAGGTGCTCCATCAACCCGCGTTTCTGTGTACTGGACACACGCATTTCTGCAGGTGAACGGGCATCATTCCTCATCGGATTCCATCAAGGACGTCGGGCCGCAGAATAACTGAGGTTAGACGGTAGTGAGTTGGTGTGCGTAGTCAACCGGCAGCCGGATCTCCTAACGCCGAGCCTACCGGCCCGGCGATCAGGGTGTCCCCCTCAAGGGTGGAAGCTCCGCCGTTCCCACACCGCTATGCAACCGAGCTCGCGCCTACTGCGGACGCAGTAGGCGCGATCGCCTGCGCAGAGACGACGACGGGCGCAGTTGCGATGCGGATGGTGGGACGTGCACAGCCGTCCCAGCAAGGAGCACCGACGAGATGATCGAGGTCATCAACCTCACGAAACACTACGGCTCGCATACCGCCGTCGATGGCTTGAGCTTTGCCGTCAGACCCGGTGGGATCACGGGTTTCCTCGGACCCAACGGCGCCGGGACGCGTGAGGATCGCCGACCTGCGATGTGGCCCCAACGCACGGTTCATACTGGTGTTTGCCTTGTCTAACCTTTCGGGTGTCGATCGCTCGTGGCCAGCACGGCGCCCTATCGTCGTCGATCTGGCGATCGCCGCCACCGTCTGCGCTGGAGCCCTGATCTTCGAGGTGTTCGACGCGGGCGACGTCGGCGCCAGGCTCGATGCCGTCGACTTCGTAACGAGCGCTGGCGCGGCGGCGCTGATCCTGTTGCGCCGGCGTGCTCCGCTGCCGGTGTTGGTGGTCGCTGTGATCGCCGCCGTGTGGTCGCTGATCTCGGACGATGACCACGGTGTACTGGGGGTCGCAGCGATCGTCGCTCTGTACACCGTGGCGTCGACGGCGGGCCGTAGGACCGCCTTGATGGCCGGCGCGGCGACGGCGGCTGCCCTGTCCGTGACGGCGGCGATCACATCACCGGGCCCGTGGTACGACGGCGAGAACCTGGAGCTGATCGCCTGGGCCGGCGTCGCCGCCGCGGCAGGCGACGCCATGAGGAGCAGGCGCGCATACAATCTGGCACGGCAGGAGAGAGCTACAGCCCTTCAAGAGCGCGCCGAACGCGCAGAATTTGCGCTCGAGGAGGAGGCCAGGCGGCAAGTGATCGAGGAGCGCATGCGCATCGCTCGCGAGCTGCACGACGTCGTGGCTCACCACATCGCCGTGATCAACGTCCAAGCTGGGGTCGCCGCACACCTCCTACGGGACGACCCGACCGGTGCGCGGGAAGCGCTCACGCACGTCCGTCGCGGAGCCGCAGGTGTGCTCGACGAGCTGAGCAGCATCCTCAGCGTGATCCGTCGGTCCGACGAAGCGACCTCGAATACAGACCCTCTCCCCACCCTCGACGACCTGCAACGCCTCATCGACGACTTCGCCAAGGTCGGCCTCGAGATCGAATGGCACACCGCCGGCGCGCGCAGACCAGTGGCGCCGGCGATCGGCCTCGCCGCCTACCGGATCATCCAGGAATCCCTGACCAACGCCCATCGCTACGGCCGCCATCATCGGGCCACCCTGCGACTCGCCTACGAGCGCGATGCGCTGCGCATCGAGATCCTCAACGACATCGACGCCGCCCGACCCATTGGAACGCGACGAGGACACGGGATTGTCGGCATGCGAGAGAGGGCCGCCGCCGCCGGTGGCACGATCGAGATCGGGCCGACCGCAGGCGGCCGGTTCCGCGTCCATGCCACCCTCCGCACCGAACAGGCCGAACCATGACGATCCGTGTGCTGCTCGCCGACGACCAAGCGCTCATCCGTGCGGGCTTCAAGGTTCTGATCGACTCCGCCCCCGATCTCACCGTCGTCGCCGAAGCGGCAACGGGCGCCGAGGCCGTGAGGCAAGCCCGGTCGAGCCGCGCTGACATCGTGCTGATGGACATCCGTATGCCCGACATGGACGGCATCGCGGCTACACGAGCGATCACCACAGACGACGACATGGCCGGTGTCCGTGTCGTCATCCTCACCACCTTCGAGATCGACGACCTGGTGATCAGCGCCGTCCGGGCCGGAGCCAGCGGGTTCCTCGGCAAAGGCGTCGACTCCGCTGAACTCCTCGATGCGATCCGCATAGTCGCCTCCGGTGAGGCACTGCTCTCCCCGCGAGCGACGAGCGGTCTGCTGGCCCAGCTCCGCCACCACGAGCGGCCCCTCCCGACGACCGAATCCGAACGGTTCAACAGCCTCACCGCGCGCGAGCGCGAGCTCACGACGATCGTTGCCACTGGACTCAGCAACGACGACATCGCCGAACGCCTCCACCTGTCACCGCTCACCGTCAAGACCCACGTCAACCGGGCCATGATGAAACTCGGGGCGCGCGACCGCGCCCAACTCGTGGTCCTCGCCTACGAAGGTGGGCTCATCCAACCCGGCCAGCAACCCTGACCCTCGCGGAACAGATAGCCAACCTCAGCTATTCTGCGGCCCAAAGTCCTTGATGGAAGCCGATGAGGAATGGTGCTCGTTCACCTGCGAATATGCGTGTGCTTAGTGCACAAGAACGTGGGTTGAAGGAGCACCTTTCAGGTGAATCGTATCGGGTGGGATCGCGGCCTGGACGTGGCCGCTGACGGTGAGGGTCTGGTCGGCCATGCGGGAGCGGTGCCGCTGCGCCGCCCCGCTGCCCGAGTCCGCCTGGGCCGTAGCGGTCCACACCGACGGTGAGGTCCAGCACGGCTACTGGGTCGCCGAGCTCACCGCCTTGGCCGCCAACGATGCGACATCGCCTCTACGCCATTCCCGGGCGCCTTGCCCGCCACGCCCGCAGGCGCACCCTCCGCCTCGTTGCTCCGATCGACGCGGATGAACCCGCCCGTCGGCCAGCGGCCCGCCGCGACGTCGGTCGGTCGTGAGGATGCGCATCGGCGCAGCACCGCACGCGCCTTCCGCCGGTCGTCGCGGTGGGTGTGCGTGAAGCGGGTGACCGGTGTGATCGTCGTTGACGAGCTGTCGCTTACTGCAGGTGCAGTAGCTGCGATCGCCTGCGCAGAGACGACGACAAGCGCAGGCGTGATGCGGATGATGGGAAGTGCACAACCACCCCTAGACGCAGGACAACGAAGATGATTGAAGCCGCCAACCTTGCGAACTACTACGGCAGACACGCCGCCGTCGATGACTCGAGCGTCAGCGTCAAACCCGTTGTCGGCGAGGTGCTCGGCCTCGGCGGTGCAGACGAGATCGCCGATCGCGGCAGCAGCGGCACTCGATGCTCGGCGGGTTGAGTCCCTGGTTTGGTGTCGCTGGCCCGTCGAGTGGGGCGCCGCCCATCTCGGTGGTCGCCCCGGGACGGTCAAGTCGCGCCACGCCCGCGCACTCGCCAAGATCCGCACGGGACTGTCATGACTCCCGAGGACGAACTCCCCGGCCTGTTCCACGAACTCGCCGACGCTCACTACGCAACCCAACAAAGGAGCACATACAGATATGAAACCGATCGAACAAGGCCCCGCGGAACTGTTGATGGGACGCCGCAGTTTTGTCACTCGCGCGGCTGCACTCGGCGCTGGCGCTGGATTGTCCGCGACGGCACTCGCGTCATGCGCCGACGACGAAAAGGACCCGGACATCTCGCTTCGTGACCAAGACCTGCCATTTATCGGTACGGAGGAGACCTTTTCGACCCCCGAGTTGTTGACGCTGAACTCCATAAACGAGGATCACATAGCGTTCCTTGAGGAAACAGGACTTTCGGATCTGGGTGAGCGCCGCATCGGTGATATGGACGAGGGTGGCCTCAATGTTCAAATCCTCTCTGCGCATACGCCGTCGGTGCAGAATATCCCGGGGCAAGATGGCATCGACCTTGCCTATAATCTCAACCGACAGCTCGTAGAAGGGCCAATGGCCAGTTATCCGGGCCGCTTCCAGGCTTTCGCAACCTTGCCCTTGCAGAGCCCGGAGGCGGCTGCGGACGAACTGGAACGCTCGGTTCAGGAAGACGGTTTCCTGGGTGCACTGACCAACGGACACATCGGGAAGAAATACCTCGATCATCCCGAATTCGAGACCGTTCTGGCGCGTGCCGAAGCTCTCGATGTGCCGATCTACCTGCATCCCGGCTATCCGGCTGACGAGATCTTCCAGATCTACTACAGCACGACACGGTCGGAATACACGGACGATTACCAAGACTACATTTTCAGTGGGTCGGGATACGGTTGGCACCAGGAGGTGCTGACCCAATGCATCCGGATGATCGCGTACGGGGTTTTCGACAGATTCCCCAATCTGAAGATCATCATCGGCCACATGGGCGAAGGTCTTCCGTTCTACTACGAGCGGATCGCCGGAGACATGGGCGAGCCGACCGAAAACTCGCTCAAGAAGCCCTTTGAGCAGTACTTCCAGGACAACTTCTGGTTCACAACCAGCGCGTTCTTCCAGGATGAGCTGCTCCATCTCTTGCTGAAATACATCAGTGTGGATCGAGTGATGTTCGCAACCGATTATCCCTTCGCAGGCATCAAAGAAGGGACCGACTGGTTCCGGGCAGTCGATCTTCCGCGTGACGACAAGGAAAAGATCGCATTCCGCAATGCCGAGAAACTGTTCGGCATAAAGGTCTGACGCATCGGGGTGAGGTGTACCAAGGTGTTGGACGCGGATCCTGATCTGGGAGGATTCCGTCCATGCCCGCGAAACGCCGGAAGTTCAGCCCGCAGTACAAGGCCGAGGCTGCAGATGGTCGTCCGGACCGGTCGAACTGTCGCCGAGGTCGCCCGCGATCTCGGGATGAACTCGACCGCCCTGGGCAACTGGGTGAACAACTGGACGACCGAACACCCCGAGACATCACCAGAGGATTCACCGGTGGACCGAGCCCGAATCTGTGAGCTGGAGGCTGAAGTCGCGCGCCTGCGCATGGAGAACGAGTTCTGAGAAAGCCGCGGCGGCCTTCGCCGCCTGGTGCAAGGCCAACGGCGTCGATCGTTCGATGGGCCGTACCGGCGTGTGCTGGGACAACGCCGCAGCCGAGTTGTTCTTCGCGAGCTTGAAGGACGAGTGGTATCACCAGAGGACCTTCGCCACCAGGGCTGACGCGCCTGGCGGTCGCCGGCTACATCGAGGGATTCTACAACCGCAGACGCCTACACTCGACACTCGGCTACCGGGCCCCAGCCGAAGCCCTGGCCGAGTACTTCACTCGCGCTGCCTGAAACCCGACTGCTACGAAATCCCTGTCCAAAATCCTTGCTACAGCTCAGCCCTTGGGTGGTGTGCTGTTCATGAGGTGTTGTGCGGGGAGCGGTTCGCTCGGGCTGAGGCGGCAGGTATCGGGAATTTTCGATATGCTCGCCGGACTAGGTTAATCGTTCGGCCAGATGCAGCGGGTCTTGCTCTGTTCGTTCGCCTCGAATTGTCGAGAGTGCTCAGCTGGAGGAGATCGTGGAGTACATCAGCTCGCGTGAGGAGCTTCGTTCGATCTACAGGACGCCGGATTCCGCCGATGTAGCGGTTCGCAAGGAGCTGGGGCGCTTGGACGGGCACTGTCGGTCCTTCATCGAGCGGAGCCCGTTCGTGCTGATCGGCTCGTCGGATGGGGATGGCAGCGCCGACGTGACCCCCAGGGGCGACCGGCCCGGTTTCGTGACGGTGCTGGACGAGAGCACCATCGCCATTCCGGATCGGCCGGGCAACAACCGGCTCGACACCTTGGAGAACATCGTCGCCAACCCGGCGGTCGGTCTGCTGTTCCTCATCCCCGGCATGAACGAGACGCTGCGCGTGAACGGCGAAGCGAAGGTCACCGTGGATGCGGCGCTTTGCGAGCGTATGGCGGTCAAGGGGAGACCGGCGATCAGCGTGCTCGTCATCAACGTGCGGGCCGCGTATCTGCACTGCGCCAAGGCCTTCATGCGTTCCCAGCTGTGGAGGCCGGACACCTGGCCGGACCGCGGCGCGCTGCCGACGCTCGGTCAGATGTTCAGTGACCAGCTCGCCGTCGACGACTCACCCGAGCAGACCGACCGGCATCTCGACAGGGCCTATAAGGAAACGCTCTGGTAGGTCGGTGACCGCGCCCGATTCGGATGCGGAATCGCTTCGGCCAGGTGACGGGGGTTCGGCGGACCCGAGCGCGCCGTCACCGTCCTGCCGTCGAGCAGGCCGGTGGTGCAACCGTCGGTTCTCCGGTTCGCGTACCGAGGCTTCAGACGACGCCGTTGAGTACCTGGTCGGAGAGGCGTTCGAGGAATGCCGGGTCGGTCGGGTCTGTTTCCGACATCGCGCGGCCCAGGACTGCGTGAAGGAGCGCTCCGAGAACGGCGTTCGCGGCGTCGGCGGGGTCGGCGACGGCGCATTCGGCCAGGAGGTCTCGCAGAGGGCCGGCGATCCACTCGTCGTTGACCTGTAGGACCTCGCTCATCCGGCCTGCCGCGCCGAGGGCGCCGAGTAGGCCGACGCAGACACCGGGGTGGTGGCCGAGGTAGTCGGCGAGTGCGGCCACCGTCTCGCGCAGCCGCTGCTCGGGCGGGGCGTCCGGGTCGACCGACTCCCGGACCGCTCGGGCCCCGTCCTGGGCGTGGGCGGTCAGGAGAAAGGTCAGCAGGTCGTCGCGGCCGGCGAAGTAGTAGTACAGCGTGGCCCGCGAGGCGCCGATTTCCTTGGCGATGTCCTCCAGCCGCGGCGGCGGTGTCGCGAGCAGTACCTGCTCGCTGGCGTCGAGCAGGCGCCGCGCGAGGTCTTCCGGTGGTCGCTTCACGTCGTACAGCCTAGCCGCTTGCCCTGGACTCGATATTAGATTAGAGTCTAAATCATGGTTGAAATTAGAACTTACGGCCCGTGGGCCGTGGTGACCGGGGCTTCTTCCGGCATCGGCCGGGCATTCGCCGAACAACTCGCCGCGTCCGGACTGCACCTGGTCCTCGCGGCCCGATCCACCGACCGGCTCGAAACGCTGGGCGCCGGGCTCGCGCGGGCTCACGGCATCGAGTGCCGCGTCGTCACCGTCGACCTCGGCCGCGAAGGCACGGCCGAGGAGATCGTCCAGGCGACCGCCGACATCGATGTCGGCCTGCTGATCTCCAACGCCGGCACCGGCATGCCCGGCCGGTTCCTCGACCAGGACCTGGCCGACATGCACCGCAGACTCACCGTCAACGCCACCGCTCACCTCGACCTGGCCCACGCCTTCGGGCGGCGGTTCGCCGACCGCGGCCGTGGCGGCATGGTGCTGGTCTCTGCGCTGGGGGCCGACCACGGGCTGCCCAACATGGCCCACGAAAGCGCCTCGAAGGCGTACGTGCACAGCCTCGGCGGGGCCCTCCACTACGAACTCGCCTCCGTCGGAGTGCAGGTCATGGTCCTGATGCCGGGCAACGTCGACACGCCGATCATGGACGAGTTCGGCATCGACCGGGCCTCCATGCCGATCCGGCCGCTGCCGGCGCACGTCGCCGTGCGGGAAGCCTTGGCCGCGTTCCTGAAGGGTCGCGCGAAGCACATCCCCGACCGGAAGATGCGGGCCATCGTCAGGCTCCTGCCGCACAAGGTCTCGATGCGAGCCAACGGCAGAATGCTGGGCCGGGCCGCCCAGAACCTCGCTGAACGGCGGGCCGCCTGAACCGACCCGCCGCCGATCGGGGTCGGTCCGTGATCGCCCTCAGGCCGTCGGCGGGGCCGTGGTGGATCGTTCTATGAGGGTTACGTCTAGGGTTGTGGCTTTTTCGGGGGTTTCTGCTCGGAGTAGGTGGTCGAGGAGGAGGCGGACCGTTACTGAGGCTTTGGCGGGGAGGTCCTGGGCCACTGTGGTCAGCTTCGGGGTCACGTAGCGGGCTATCTCGGTGTCGTCGAAGCCGACCACCGACACGTCGCCGGGGACGGCCAGGCCCGATTCGGTCAGGCCCTCCATCGCGCCTATGGCCAGGATGTCGGCGGTCGCCACGATCGCGGTCGCGCCGGAGTGCTCCGCGGCCAGGCGGCGGCCGAACTCGCGGCCGGAGCCGTGGGTGGTCTCGACGGTGTTCTGGAGGGTCTCATCCCAGGGGATCGCGGCCTCGCGCAGGGCCTCCCGGTAGCCCTCGAAGCGCTGGCGCACGACGCCGGTCGCCGCGAAGGCCGGGCCCGCGAAGGCGATGCGCCGGTGGCCCAAGGCGACCAGGTGCCTGGTCGCGAGGAGCGCGCCGGTGTAGTCGTCGGAGCGGACCCCGAGGGTCAGCGGGTTCTCGGAGTAGCTGTCCATCGCCACGATCGCGACGTTGCCGACGGTGCGGCTGGTGAGGCGGTCGATCACCTTGTCCTGGAAGCCGAGCAGCACCGCGCCGTCGAGGTTCCACGAGCGCAGCGCCTCGTTGATCTCGGCGGTCTCGGCGATGCCGCGCAGCATCAGGTGGTAGTCGTGCCGGCGCAGCTCGCGCTCCAGGGTGCCGACGACCTCGACGGTGTGGGGGCTGATCGTGAGGTTGCCGTCGCCCTCGGCCGGGACGAGCAGGCCGATCAGGCGCGAGGACCTGGCCGCCAGACTGCGGGCCGAGGCACTGGGGACGTAGCCGCGCTGCCGGACGATCCGGAGGATGCGCTCCCTGGTCGCCTCCGAGACGCGGGCCTTCTTGCCGTTGACCACGTTGGAGACGGTCATGAGGCTGACGCCGGCCTCTTCGGCGATGTCCTTGAGCGTGACGCGCACAGCGGCTCCTTTCAGGCGGGGGAAACCCGCTGTTGACAAGTCTGACACCTGGGGCTAAGCTCACCGTCAAAGGTATAGCGCTAAACCTATCACACCCAGCGAGGACGACCCGCTGGAGCGGGTTCAGCGCGGCTGTCGAACGGAGTGAACGTGTCCTCAGGGCCCCGAAATTGGTGGCGCAACGCCGTGATCTACCAGGTCTATCCGCGCAGTTTTGCCGACGCGAACGGCGACGGCACCGGCGATCTGGCCGGTGTCCGCTCGCGGCTGCCGTACCTCGCCCGGCTCGGCGTCGACGCGCTCTGGTTCACCCCCTGGTACCGGTCGCCGCAGAACGACGGCGGCTACGACGTGGCCGACTACCGCGACATCGACCCGGTCCTGGGAACCGTGGAGGACGCCGAGGCCCTCATCGCCGAGGCCCTCGAGATGGGGATTCGGACGATTGTGGACATCGTCCCCAACCATGTCTCCAGCGAGCACGAATGGTTCGCCGAGGCCCTGGCCGCCGCCCCCGGCGACCCGGCGCGCGACCGCTTCTGGTTCCGCGACGGGCGCGGCGAATCCGGCGAGCTGCCGCCGACCGAATGGACCTCGAGCTTCTCCGGGCCCGCCTGGAGCCGCCTCGACGACGGGCAGTGGTACCTCCACCTGTTCGCCCCCGAGCAGCCCGACCTCAACTGGTCCCATCCCGACGTCGTCGCCGAACACGAAGCGGTGCTGCGGTTCTGGTACGACCGCGGCGTCGCCGGGGTCCGCATCGACTCCGCCTCCATGCTCGTCAAGGACCCCGACCTGCCCGAGGTCGGCGACCACGAGCCCGGCGGCCACCCCCACAACGACCGCGACGGCGTCCACGACATCTACCGCCGCTGGCGCAAGATCGCCGACTCCTACGCCCAGCCGCGCGTCCTGGTCGGCGAGGTCTGGCTCCCCGAGGCCGACCGCTTCGCGCGCTACCTGCGCGACGACGAGATGCACATGGCCTTCAACTTCGACTTCATGACCCGCGGCTGGGACGCGGAGACCCTTCGCGAGTCGATCGAGACCACCCTGGCCACGCACCGCGACGTCGGCGCCCCGCCCACCTGGGTCCTGTCGAACCACGACATCACCCGCCCGGTCACCCGCTACGGGCGCCGGGACTCCTCGTTCTCCTTCGAGACCAAGCGCTTCGGCACCCCCACCGACCTCGAACGCGGGGCCCGCCGGGCCCGCGCCGCCGCGCTGCTGACCGCCGCGCTCCCCGGGGTCCTCTACGTCTACCAGGGCGACGAACTCGGACTTCCCGAAGTGGAGGACCTGCCCGCCGAGGTGCGCGAGGACCCCATGCACCACCGCTCCGGCGGCGTCGACCCCGGACGCGACGGCTGCCGCGTCCCGCTGCCGTGGACCTCCGGCGGCAAGGCGTTCGGCTTCGGCGGCCCGCCGTGGCTCCCGCAGCCGGCCGACTGGGGCCGCTACGCGGTCGAGTCCCAGCTGGCCGACCCCGACTCGACCCTCTCCCTCTACCGCCGGGTGATCGGCCTGCGCCGCGAACTGCGCGACGCCGACTTCGCCTGGATACCGACCGACCCGCAGGTGCTCGCCTTCCGGCGCGGCGAGGACCTGACCTGCGTCGTCAATTTCGGCGACGCGCCCGCGGCCCTGCCAGACCACGCCGAGGCGCTCATCGCCAGCGCCCGGCTCGAGGACGGCCGCCTGCCCGGCGACGCGGCCGTGTGGCTGCGGACCCGACCCTCACATCAGTAAGGAGCAACCGATGAAACCCTCTCGTATAATCGCCGCGACCACGGCCGCGGCCCTGGCCGCGCTCGGCGCCGCCTGCTCGGACGAGCCCGACGACGGCCGCGTCCACCTCGCCGTCGCGATGGACCCCGGCCTCGAACAGGGCGCGATCGACGCGTTCAACGAGCGCATCGCCCAGTTCGAGGACGCCAACCCCGACATCGACATCGAGGCCCAGGAATACAACTGGACCGCCTCGACCTTCACCGCCCAGCTCGCCGGCGGCACCCTGCCCGACGTGTTCACCATCCCCTTCACCGACGGGCGCGGCCTGATCGAGCGCGGCCAGATCGCCGACATCAGCTCCCTCACCGACGAACTGCCCTACGTCGACGACTTCAACCCGAACGTCGCCGCCGCCGGCTCCGACGCCGAAGGCGGACTGTGGGCCGTGCCCACCGCCGCCTACGGCCAGGGCCTGCACTACAACCGGACCCTGTTCGAGGACGCCGGGCTCGACCCCGACGCCCCGCCGCAGACCTGGGACGAGATCCGCGAGGCCGCCGACGCGATCAGCGAGGCCACCGGCGAGACCGGCTACGCCCAGATGACCAACGGCAACACCGGCGGCTGGATCCTCACGACCATGGTCTACGCCCTCGGAGGCCGCACCGAGTCCGCCGACGGCGGCACCGCCACCATCGACACGCCCCAGATGCGCGAAGCGGTCGACCTGCTGCGCGACATGCGCTGGGAGGACGGCTCCATGGGCGACGACTTCCTCTACGACTGGGGCACCGTCAACCAGGACTTCGCCTCCGGCCGCATCGGCATGTACATCTCCGGCGGCGACGTGTTCACGCCGCTGTTCACCCAGAACGACCTCGACCCGGCCGACTACGGACTCACCGCGCTCCCCCTGGACGGCGCCGACTCCGGGGTCCTCGGCGGCGGCACCCTCGCCGCGGTCAGCCCGAACACCGAGGCCGACGAGCAGGCCGCGGCCGTGGAGTGGATCGACTTCTACTACATGGAGAAACTCACCGACCAGGACGCCGCGGTCGCCGACGCCGAGGCCCTGGCCGACTCCGGCCAGCCCGTGGGCGCCCCGCAGCTGCCGGTCTTCGACCGGGCCACCTACGAGCAGTCGCTCGAATGGGTCGACGAGTACGTCAACGTCCCGGTCGAGCAGATGACCCCCTACACCGAACTCATCTTCGACCAGCCATTGCTGCCCGAACCGGCCACGGCCACCCAGGAGGTCTACGCGGTCCTCGACACCGTCGTCCAGACCGCGCTGACCGACGAGGGCGCCGACATCGACGCCCTGCTGGCCCAGGCCGAGACCGACGCCCAGGCCGCCATGGACGCGGCCGCTTAAGGGAACGGTGCGATCATGACCACGACCGACACCCGCCCCGCCGGTGTCACCGGCGCCCGCACCGGGCCGCGCGACGCGGCCCGGCGCGGACGCCGCGGCCCCGCCTCCTGGTTCCGCGGCGGCGGCCACCACTCGCTCGTCTTCCTCCTGCCGCTGCTGATCGTCTTCGCGGTCTTCTCCTGGATACCGATCGGCCGCGCAGTCCTGATGAGCTTCCAGGCGACCAACCTCGTCACCGACCCGACCTTCGTCGGCCTGGACAACTTCCAGGCCGTCCTGGCCGACCCGCTGCTGTGGACGGCCGTGAAGAACACCTGCTACTTCGCGCTGCTGGCGCTCCTGTTCGGCTACCCGGTGCCGCTGGTCGCGGCGCTGCTGATGAGCGAGGTCAGGCGCGCCCGCGGGCTTTTCAGCGCCCTCGCCTACCTGCCGGTGGTCGTCCCGCCCGTCGTCGCGGTGCTGCTGTGGAAGTTCTTCTACGACGCCGGACCCGACGGCGTGTTCAACACCCTCCTCGGCCACATCGGCCTCGGCCCGCTCGCCTGGCTCCAGGACGCCGACATCGCCATGCCCGCCCTCGTCCTCGAGGCGACCTGGGCCGCCGCCGGGGGCACGATCATCATCTACCTGGCGGCCCTGACCGGCGTGGACTCGAGCCTGTACGAGGCCGCCGAGATCGACGGAGCCGGCATCTGGCACAAGATCTGGCACATCACGCTCCCGCAGCTGCGCGGCGTCCTGCTGATCACCTTCATCCTCCAGATCATCGGCACCGCGCAGGTGTTCCTGGAGCCGTTCCTGTTCACCGACGGCGGCCCGGCCAACTCGACGGTCACGGTCCTGCTGCTGATCTACCGGTACGCCTTCACCAACAGCCTCGGAGGCGACTACGGGGGCGCCACCGCGCTCAGCCTCATGCTCGCGGTCGTGCTCGCCCTGTTCTCTGCGCTCTACTTCCGCCTCACCCGATCCTGGAGCAGCTCATGAGGCCCGCGCAACGCACCGACCGGGGCCTGATCGCCCCCACCGACTGGAAGCGGCCCGGCGTCCGCTGGACCACCCGACTGACCCACACCGCGCTGCTCGGCGCACTGGTGGCGGTCGGCCTCGGCCCCATGCTCTGGCTGGCCAAGGCCGCCGTCACCCCCACCCAGGACACGCTGCGCCGGCCGCTGGCGCTGTGGCCGAACGGCATCGACCTCGCCAACCTGGCCGAGGCCTGGACCCGCATCGAGATCGACAAGTACTTCCTCAACACCGTGATCATCGCCGCCGGGGCCTGGGCCGTCCAGCTCCTGGTCGCCACCACCGGCGGCTACGCGCTGGCGGTCCTGCGGCCCCGGTACGGAAAGGCCCTCAGCGGGATCGTGCTCGCCACGCTGTTCGTGCCCAGCGTGGTGCTGCTGGTCCCGCTGTACCTGACCGTCCTCGACCCGCCGCTGCTGGGCACCTCGCTGCTCAACACCTTCTGGGCCGTGTGGCTCCCCGCGGGCGCCAACGCCTTCAACGTGCTGCTGATGCAGCGGTTCTTCGCCAACCTCCCCAGGGAGGTCTTCGAGGCCGCCCGCGTCGACGGCGCCGGACCCTACCGGCTGTTCTGGTCGATCGTGCTGCCGATGTCCCGCCCGATCGTCGGCGTGGTCTCGGTGTTCGCCGTCATCCTGTCCTGGAAGGACTTCCTGTGGCCGATGCTGGTGCTGCCCGACCCCGACCTCCAGCCGCTGTCGGTCCGCCTGCCCGCGCTCCAGCGCTTCGTCGAACTCGACGTGTTCCTGGCCGCGCTGGCCATCTCGACCCTGATCCCCATCGCCCTGTTCCTCCTCTTCCAGCGCATGTTCCTCTCCGGCGCCGGACTCGGAGGCGCCATCAAAGGCTTAGGGGGTGGCTGATGGTCCCAGCCTCGCCCGGGACCATCAGCCACCCCCTGGCACCCCATTTCCCTCTCCGCCCGACAAGAAAGGACGACAAGGATGTCGAACCGCATCAGACGCGCGATCGTGTCCCTACTCGCGGTCGCGGTGACCGCGGCCGTCATGGCCGTCGCCCCCGCCGCGCCCGCGGCCGCCGAACGCGTCGACCTCGCCGCCGGCAAAACCATGTCCGCCAGCAGCCACACCCAGGGCTACGCCGCCGCGAACGCGAACGACGGCGACCGCTCCACCTACTGGGAGAGTGCCAATGACTCGTTCCCGCAGTGGCTCCAGGTCGACCTCGGCGCCGACGCGGAGGTCGACCAGGTCGTGATCGGACTGCCTTCCGACCCGGCCTGGGAGACCCGCGCCCAGACCATCGAGGTCCTCGGGTCCGGCGGCGGATCGTCGTTCCAGACGATCGCCGACCCCGCCGGGTACACCTTCGACCCCGCCACCGGCAACACCGTGACCATCAGCTTCGACGCCGTCTCGACCCGGCTGCTGCGCCTGGAGTTCACCGCGAACACCCGCTGGCCGGCCGGGCAGGTCTCCGAGATCGAGGTCTTCGGGCCCGGCGAGACCGACCCGTTCGGGACCGACCTGGCCGCCGGGAAACCCGCCGAAGCCTCCTCCCACGTCCACGAGTACGTGGCCGCCAACGTCACCGACGGCGACCTCACCAGCTACTGGGAGGGCGGTTCCGGGGCCTACCCGAGCACGCTCACCGTCGCCCTCGGCGCGAACGCCGAGATCGACGAAGTGGTCGTCAAGCTCAACCCGGACCCGGTCTGGAGCGCCCGGACGCAGACGTTCGAAGTGCTCGGCAGGGAACAGGGATCGGAGGACTTCGACACCCTCGCGGCCGAGGCCGACTACGGCTTCGACCCGGACACCGGCAACACCGTGGCCATCCCGGTCGAGGCGACCGTCGCCGACGTCCGGCTCGAGTTCACCGCCAACACCGGCGCGCCGAACGGGCAGGTCGCCGAGCTCCAAGTCCTCGGCGCCCCCGCCCCCAACCCCGACCTGACCGTCACCGACATGTCGTGGAGCCCGGCCTCCCCGGTCGAGACCGACGACCTCACCGTCCAGGCCACAGTGGAGAACATCGGTGAACTCCCCTCGGGAGCCACCACCGTCGACCTCTCCCTGAACGGCACCGTCGTCGCCGGCGTCCCCGTCTCCGGGCTCGAGGCCGGCGCCTCCGCGACCGTCTCGGCCGAGATCGGCCCGCGCGAGGCCGGCGACCACACGCTCGGCGCCGTGGTCGACCCGTCCGACGCGGTCTTCGAGAACGACGAGTCGAACAACGCCTACACCCACGCCGAAACCCTCGAGGTGGCCCCGGTCGACACCGCCGACCTGGTCTCCGCGGCCGTCGGCTGGAGCCCCGAGAACCCGTCGGCGGGCGACGAGGTCGCCTTCTCGGCGGCTATCCGCAACCAGGGCACCACGGCCTCCACCGGCGGCGAGCACGGCATCACCGCGACCGTGACCGACGACGGCACCGGCCAGACCGTGGCGACGCTGACCGGATCGCACACCGGCACCGTCGAACCGGGCCAGACGACCGACCCGGTCGACCTCGGCACCTGGACGGCCGCCGACGGCGGCTACACCGTGACCGTCGAGATCGAGGCCGACGACAACGAACTGCCGGTCAAGCGCGAGAACAACACCAGCACCCATTCGCTGTTCATCGGCCGCGGCGCGAACATGCCGTACACCATGAACGAGGCCGAGGACGCCGTGGTCGGCGGCGGCGCGCAGGTGGTCGGCCCCAACCGGACCATCGGCGACCTCGCCGGAGAGGCATCGGGACGGCAGGCCGCCGTCCTCGACGACACCGGCGAATACGTCGAGTTCACCTCCACGACCAGTACCAACACGCTGGTCACGCGGTTCTCCATCCCCGACTCGGCCGGAGGCGGCGGCATCGACGCCACCCTGAACCTCTACGTGGACGGCGAACTGCTCCAACCGATCGAGCTGACCTCGCGGTTCGCGTGGCTGTACGGCGTCGAGCACAACCCCGGCAACTCGCCGAGCGCCGGAGCCCCGCGGCACATCTACGACGAGGCGAACGTCCTGCTCGAGGACACCATCCCCGCCGGGAGCACGATCCGGCTCCAGAAGGACTCGGCCAACGCCGCCGAGTACTACGCGATCGACTTCATCAGCCTGGAGCAGGTCGCTCCCGAGGAGAACCCGGACCCGGACCGGTACATCGAACCCGACGGGTTCTCCCACCAGGACGTGCAGGACGCCCTCGACCAGTTCCGCATGGACGACTCGGGGGACCTGCTCGGCGTCTACCTGCCGCCGGGGGAGTACCAGACCGCCCAGAAGCTCCAGGTGTACGGCAAGCCGACCGAGCTGATCGGCGCCGGACCCTGGTACACCAGGTTCGTCGCCCCGCGGGACCAGCAGAACACCGACGTCGGCATCCGGGCCGACGCCACCGCGAACGGCTCGACGTTCTCCGGGTTCGCCTACTTCGGCAACTACACCTCCCGGATCGACGGGCCCGGCAAGATCTTCGACTGGCAGAACGTCTCCGACATGACCATCGACGACCTCTGGGTCGAGCACCAGGTCGTCATGTTCTGGGGCGCGCACGTCAGCGGCATCGAGATCACGAACTCGCGGACCCGCAACCTGTTCGCCGACGCGGTCAACATGACCAACGGCAGCACCGACAACCTCCTCAGCAACGTGGAGTCCCGCGCCTCCGGCGACGACAGCTTCGCGCTGTTCGCCGCCACCGACTCCGGCGGGGGAACCCAGTCCGGCAACGTGTACGAGAACCTGACCTCGATCCTGACCTGGAGGGCCGCCGGACTGGCCGTCTACGGCGGGACCGGCAACACGTTCCGGAACATCCACATCGCCGACACCCTGGTCTACTCGGGCATCACCATCAGCTCGCTGGACTTCGGCTACCCGATGGACGGCTTCGGATCCGATCCGAAGACGGTCTTCGAGAACATCTCGGTCGTGCGCGCCGGAGGCCACTTCTGGGGAGAGCAGACCTTCCCGGGGATCTGGATGTTCTCGGCCTCGGAGGAGTTCCAGGGCATCCGAGTGAACGACGTCGACATCGTCGACCCGACCTACTCGGGGATCATGTTCCAGACCAACTACAGCGGCGGCCAACCGGAGAACCCGGTCACCGACACGGTCCTCACCGACGTCACCATCACCGGGGCGCGGTTGAGCGGCGATGAGTTCGAGCACAAATCCGGCTTCGGCATCTGGGTCAACGAGATGCCCGAGGACGGCCAGGGCCCGGCGGTCGGCTCGGCGACCTTCCACGGGCTCGAGTTGAGCGGCAACCACCAGGACGTCAAGAACACCACTGACACCTTCGAGCTCGTCTTCGACTGACTCGACGGCCGCCCGACCCGGAGGTGGAGTTTTCTCCACCTCCGGGTCGGAGGACAGAGGCAATGCGCCGCGAGGGCAGCGCAAATAGGCTTTCAGGCATGGACACTGCAACCGACTCGGCCGCCCGACCGGGCCCCTGGCCGCTCATCGTGGTCGGAGCGCTGTGGTCCCGCCGGACCTGGAGGGAACTGACCCACCTGGTATCGGGCGCCGTCGTCGGAGTGACCGGCGGATCCGTCCTCCTGTTCCTGGTCGTCGCGACGATCCTGGGGGCTCCGACGGTCCTCGTCTCCCTCGTCACCGGAGCCCTCGCGCTCAGCCTGAGCGGCGCGCTCACCGCGCTCCAGCGGTCACGCCACCGGGCGTTCCTCGATCTGGACCTGCCCGCGGGCCGACCGTACGCCGCCTTCTCGATACGGCCCCGCGTCCTGCTGGAGCTGATCGGCACCGGAAAGAACTGGGCGCGCCTCGGCTACCACCTCATCAGCCTCTCCTGGGGACTCATGGCGGCGGCCATCGCGGTCGGGACATGGGCCTTCGCCGTGACGCTGACCTTGGTGCCGCTGTTCCTGGCGAACACCGAACTGGTCGTGAACCCGTTCGCGCTCAGCGCCTGGGGCGTGGCCCTCATGCTGTTCGCCCCGTGGACCACCAGGGGCCTGGCGGCACTGGACGCGCAGATGGCCAAGCAGATGCTCGGCGTGACCCGCAGCGAGGAACTCGAAATGCGGATCACCGACCTGGCCGCCAGCCGCGACTCCACGGTCGACGCGGCCGACGCCGAGCGCCGGCGCATCGAGCGCGACCTCCACGACGGCGCCCAGCAGCGCATCACCGCGCTCGCGGTCAACCTCGGCATCGCCCGCGCCACCCTCGCCGACCTGCCCGAACCGGGGGCGCGCGCCCTCGCCGATGCGCACGAGGAGGCCAAACAGGCCCTCAACGACCTGCGCGACCTGGTCCGCGGCCTGCACCCGGCGGTGCTGGAGGACCGCGGGCTCGACGCGGCGCTGTCGGCGGTCGCGGCCCGCTCCCCGGTCCCGGTCCGAGTCCGGGTCGACATGGACCGCCGCGTCGACCGCGACATCGAGGCCGTGGCCTACTTCCTGGTCTCCGAGGCGCTGACCAACGTGGCCCGGCACTCCGGAGCCGAGCACGCGAGCGTCGAGGTGGTCCTGCGCGACGGCGGCCTGCATCTGACCGTCACCGACGACGGCGCCGGCGGAGCCGACCCCGGGGCCGGCACGGGCCTGCGCGGCCTCGCCGACCGGGTGCGCTCGGTCGACGGGACCTTCAGACTCACCAGCCCGGCCGGCGGGCCGACCACCATTGAAGCGGAGCTGCCATGCGCGTCGTCATAGCCGAGGACTCGGTCCTGCTGCGGGAGGGCCTGGCCCGACTCATGGAGGTCGGCGGCATCGAGGTCGTCGACACCGTCGGCGACGCCGAGCAGCTGCTGCGCTCGGTTGAGCGCGACTGCCCCGACCTGGTGGTCGTCGACGTGCGGATGCCGCCCGACCACAGCGACGAGGGGCTGCGCGCCGCCCTCATGCTGCGCCGCACCCACCCGGACCTGGCGGTGCTGATGCTCTCCCAGTACGTCGAGGAGCGCTACGCGGTCGAGCTCCTCACCGGCCAGAACCGCGGGGTCGGCTACCTGCTCAAGGACCGCGTCGCCGACGTGGCCGAGTTCCTCGACGCACTCAGGCGGGTGGTCGACGGCGGCACCACGCTCGACCCGGAGGTCGTCGCCCAGCTGCTGGTCCGCCGCGACGGCAGCGAGATCGAGCGGCTGACGCCCCGCGAGCGGGAGGTCCTGTCGCTCATGGCCGAGGGCCACTCGAACGGCGGCATCGGCCAGGCCCTGTTCCTGAGCGACGGCGCGGTCAGCAAGCACATCCACAGCATCTTCACCAAGCTCGGGCTCCCCCCGAACGAGAGCCACAACCGCCGGGTCCTCGCGATCCTGAAGTACCTGCGCGAGAACGGAAAGGACTGACCGATGACGACCCTGCAGCAGGAGGCGCCGCCCGAGCGTCCCGACAGGACCGGCCGCAGAGCCTGGTGGATCGTCGGAGGCGCCCTGACCGCAGTGGTGATGCTGATATCGCTGATCACCGCCGGCGTGTGGACCTGGACCTCGGTCAGCCCGGTGTCGTCCGACTCGCACACCGAGGTCCACCCCGGACCCGTGTCGGGAGTGGACCTCGACGTTTCGAACGGACACGTGGACCTGACCGCCGCCGCCGGACCGGACCTGGAGGTCCGGCGCGACACCACATGGCAGGGCCCCGAACCGGGCATCGACGAGCAGCTGCGCCCCGACGGCACCTTCACCGCCCGCGCGATCTGCGGCGACAACCTCCCCTTCTGGATCAACACCGAGGAATGCGAAGTCGACTACTCGCTGGGCGTGCCCGCCGGAGCCGACGCGGTGGTGCGCACCACCTTGGCCGGAGTCGAGGCCGACGGCCTCGACGGCGAACTCGACTTGGACGTCTCTCATGGCCACGTGGAAGCCCGGAACCTCCGCGCGACCGCGACGTCGGTCCACGCCGGCCATGGCGACGTCGACCTGTCGTTCGACGAAGTGCGCGGCGACATCGACGTCACCGCGAACTTCGGCGACGTCACGATCCTGGTGCCCGACGACGGCACGACCTACGATGTGCGATCCGACTCCGACTTCGGCTCGGAGTTCATCGACATCGCCACCGACCCGGAAGCCGAGGCCGACTACATCATCACCGTGGACTACGACTTCGGTGGCCTCGAGGTCCGCTACACGACCTGATCACTTGGGGTCGAGCGACCGGGCGTAGGCCACGCCGCGGCCGACCCACGCGGCCAGCTCGGCCGGGTCCTCGCAGGCCGACTTCGGGACCTCGACCCAGCCGCGCATCACCCGGGTCCCCATGACCGCCTCGACCGCGCCAGGCTCGGCCAGCGCCGCCTCGTAACCGTCCCGGCCGACCCGGATCAGCAGGTCCCCGCCGCCGCCCATGGCCACGGCCATGTTCCCGTCCAGCATCCAGGCCAGGCCGCCGAACATCTTCTTCTCGTGCAGGCCCGACAGCCCGTAGACGACCTCGCGGACCCGATCGGCCATATCCTCGTCGTACGCCATGGCCCGATTGTTCCACCGGCCCCCGACAGCCGCCCCGGGAAGATCCCGAAGAAAAATCCCGGCCGCGTGTCGAAACCCGCCCGGCCCGATCGACCCAGGGGTGAATGATCGAAATCGAACGCTTAGGAGAGCACCATGCGCAAGCTGATCGTCACCGCCTTCGTCTCACTCGACGGCGTCATGGAGGCCCCCGGAGGCGAGTCCGGGTATCGCAACACCGGCTGGACCTTCAAGGACATCGAGTTCGACGAGGCCGCCTACGAGCTCAAGGGCCGCGAGCAGGAGGAGTCCGGCGCGTTCCTGATGGGACGCCGCTCCTACGAGGCGTTCGCGCCGGTCTGGCCGACCATGGAGGAGTTCGCCGGCTACAACGCCATGCCCCGCTACGTCGTCTCGACCACCCTCGAGCACGACGACGAGCGCTGGCCGGCCACCGTCCTGCGCTCGACCGACGACGTGGCCGCGCTCAAAGCGACCGACGGCGACCCGATCATCGTCCACGGCAGCGCCGAGCTCGGCTGGAGCCTGGCCGACGCCGGGCTGGTCGACCGCTACCACCTGCTGGTCTTCCCCAAACTCCTCGGCGCGGGCAAGCGGCTGTGGAGCCAGACCGACAAGGACGCCACCAACCTCAGGCTCGTCGAGAGCGAGTCCTACTCGAACGGCATCCAGAAGCAGGTCTTCGACGTCGTCAAGTGAGACCGGCCCGGGGCCCTGAGGCCCCGGGCTCCCGCTCACAGCTCCGGGTCGCGGTTCCAGGTCCAGGCGTAGTCGGTGTCCTCCACGTCCAGGGCCGACTCGCACAGCTCCAGGGGCCGGAACGTGTCGACCATGACCGCCAGCTCGTCGAAGTACTCCGCGCCGATCGAGCGCTCGGGCGCCCCCGGCTGCGGACCGTGCGTGAACCCGGAGGGGTGCAGCGAGATCGAACCCTGCTCGATGCCCGAGCCCTTGCGCGCCTCGTAGTTCCCGCCGCAGTAGAACATCACCTCGTCGGAGTCGACGTTGTGGTGGTTGTACGGCACCGGGATCGCGTCGGGGTGGTAGTCGACCTTCCGGGGCACGAAGTTGCAGATCACGAAGTTCGGGCCCTGGAACACCTGGTGGGCCGGCGGCGGCTGGTGGATGCGGCCGGTGATCGGCTCGAAGTCGTGGATCGAGAACACCCACGGGTACAGGCACCCGTCCCAGCCGACCACGTCGAACGGGTGGTGCGCGTACGTGAACTTCGTCCACACCGTCGCCGACCCGCGGCCGCGGTGCTGGACGTACACGTCGACGTCTTCGCCGTCGACCAGGAGCGGCTCGCCGGGCCCGCGCAGGTCGCGCTCGCAGTACGGGGCGTGCTCGAGGAACTGGCCCCGCACCGACAGGTAGCGCTTGGGCGGCGTGATGTGCCCGCCGGACTCGACCACGAGCGTCCGCAGGGGCGCCTCGCCGGTCGGTTCGATCCGGTAGATCGTGGACATCGGGACGATCAGGTAGTCGCCCTGTGAGACGTCGAGCGCCCCGAAGGAGGTCTCGACGTGCGCCGAGCCGTCCTCGACGTAGATGCACTCGTCGCCGATCGCGTTGCGGTACAGCGGCGAGGGCTTGGTGGCCACGGAGTAGGAGATGCGGCAGTCCGCGTTGGACAGCAGGTGGTCGCGGCCCAGGATCGCGTCCGAGGCGCCGTCGAGCTTGTGGGTGCGGAAGTGGCGGGGTTTGAGCGGGTGGTTCGGCACCGGCTGCGCCTTCTCGGGGCGGTGCTCGGTGCTGGAGTTGATCGCGGTGGGCCGGTACCGGTGGTACAGGAGCGAGGAGTCCGAGGAGAACCCCTCCTGGCCCATGAGCTCCTCGGAGTACAGGCTCCCGTCGGCCTGCCGGAACTGGGTGTGTCGCTTGTCGGGGATCTGCCCGACGGAACGGTAGAACGGCACGGCGACTCCTTCGTCGATGCTCTATGCCAAATGTACGGCTCGCCGGCCGCGCCGTGGGCGAGGTTCGCTCGCCTCCGGCGGTCGGCTATGCCCACAGACTAGCCTTCCCTGAGCCAATTTATGGCTTGCAAGCTGCGCCATGCCTGTACCGCATCGACATCTCTGCGTGAGCGCCGTAGGCTCTGGACCATGTCTGGAGCGATACCCGCGCTGCTGCGGGGCCTGGTCGACGACGCGGCGGTGTTCCCGCCCGGCAACGCCGCCCTCGATGACGCCGTCCCCGCCCACCGGGGCCACCGCGCCTCTTGGTACTCCGAGCTGGTCGGGCCGCTCCTGGTCCCGGCCACCCGCCTGCGCGACCTCGCCCCGGGCCGCGGCGAGCTGGAGATCGGCGTGGTCGTCGACTGCGAGCCCGAGTACGTGGCCGAAGCGGTCGCCGCGCTCGACGAGCGGGTCACGGTCGTCCAGTACGAGTCGCGCGCGGCCCTCCACCACCTGGCCGCGGCCGCGAAGGAGTGGGACGCGCCGGTGTACGCCGAGGTGCCGTTCGGGGAGGAGCCCCTGGACGCGCTGATCGGCACCGGCTTCATCCCGAAGTTCCGCACCGGCGGGCCCTCGGCCGAGTTCTTCCCGCCGCCCGAGGTGCTGGCCGCGGCCCTGGTCGGCTGCGCGCGGCGGTCCATGCGGTTCAAACTCACCGCCGGGCTCCACCGGGCCGTGCGCAACACCGACCCCGAGAGCGGTTTCGTCCACCACGGCTTCCTCAACGTGATGGCGGCCGCGGCCGAGGCGGCCGCCGATGCCGGGGTCGGGCGGGTCGCCGAGGTGCTGGCCTCGACCGACGCCGACGAACTGGTCGAGCGGGCCCGGTCCCTGATCGACCGCCCGCGTCCGCTGTGGACCGGCTACGGCTCGTGCTCGATCGCCGAGCCGCTGGAGGATCTGACCGAGTTGAACCTGCTGACCAGAGGAGGGAACCGTTGACCGCGCAAACTTACGGCTCCGCAGGCGTCGCCGTGACCTGGGTCGAGGGAGCCGAAGGGGGACCGTTCGGACCGCACCACCTGCCGTACGGGGTCTTCTCCACTCGGAAGGACCCGCAGCCGCGGGTCGGGGCGCGGATCGGCGACTACGTGCTGGACCTGCGCGGCCTGGCCTCCGGGCCGTTCTTCATGCCGTGGATCCGCCACGCATTCCACGCCCATGACCTGGGCGAGTTCATGGCCGCCGGCCCGCCCGCGTGGCGCACGGTCCGGCTCCAGCTGATCGAGATGCTGCTCGACGGCCGCTACGCCGCCCAGTACCGGCACCTGCTCGTCCCGCTGTCCGACGTGCGGCTCCACCTGCCGTTCCCGGTGGCCGACTACGTCGACTTCTACTCCTCGGAGCACCACGCGGCGAACCTGGGCCGGATGTTCCGGCCCGATTCGGAGCCGCTGCTGCCGAACTGGAAGCGCCTCCCGGTCGGCTACCACGGCCGCTCGGGCACGGTCGTCGCCTCCGGCACGGCCATCCGGCGCCCGGCCGGGCAGCGCAGGGCCGACGGCGGCATCGTGTTCGGGCCGAGCCGCCGCCTCGACATCGAGGCCGAGGTGGGCTTCGTCGTCGGCGTCGGCACCGAGTTGGGCGAGCCGGTCCGGACCGACGAGTTCGCCGACCGGGTCTTCGGGGTATTCCTGGTCAACGACTGGTCGGCCCGCGACATCCAGGCCTGGGAGTACCAGCCGCTGGGGCCGTTCCTCGGCAAGTCCTTCGCGACCTCGATCAGCCACTGGGTCACTCCCCTGGAGGCCCTGGCCTGGGCCAGGACCGAGGCCCCGGAGCAGGACCCGGCGCCGCTGGACTACCTCAAGGAGTCCGACCGGTTCGCCTACGACCTGACCCTGAGCGTCGCGCTCAACGGCGCCGAGGTCTCCCGGCCCACGTTCGCCGACATGTACTGGACCCCCGCGCAGCAGCTCGCGCACATGACCGCGAACGGCGCGAGCCTGCGCACCGGGGACCTGTTCGCCTCGGGGACCGTCTCGGGGCCCGAGCGCGGCACATGGGGGAGCCTCCAGGAGCTGACCTGGGCCGGCCGGGACCCGATCGGGCTGCCCGACGGCTCGGAGCGGACCTTCCTCGAGGACGGCGACACGGTCGCGATCAGCGCGACCGCGCCCGGCCCGGACGGCGCGGTCATCGGCCTCGGCGAGGTCGTCGGGACGGTCCTATAGGTTTCCGGCGGCCTCACTTACCAGCGGCAGCGTGCGGTGCTGGATCTGCTCGGCCAGCGCGATCACCGTCTCGGCCCGCAGCACCCCCTCGCTGGACAGCACCCGGTCGATGACCCCTTGCAGCTCGGCGTTCGTGCGCGCCACGATCCGGCACAGCAGGTCGCCGGTGCCGGTGACGGTGTGCGCCTCCAGCACCTCCGGGATCAGGGCCAGCCGCTTCGCGACCGCGTCGTGCCCGACCGCCTGGCGCAGTTCGAGGGTCACGAAGGCCATCACCGGGTAGCCGAGCGCGGCCGGGTCCACCTGCGGGCCGAAGCTCCGGACGACCCCGCGCGCGACCAGCTTGTCCAGCCGCGCCTGCACCGTCCCGCGCGCCACCCCCAGCCGCCGGGAGCATTCGAGCACCCCGATCCGCGGCTCGGCGTCCAGCAGCGCGATCAGCCGCGCATCGAGTTCATCGATCGAAGTTTCGTTGTTCATATTGCGCAGTCTAGTTCCCTTACGCCGGGGCGATCTGTGCAATATGCGCAGCCGTGATGCGGCGACTTGCCCAAAGCCCCGCCGTGCTCGATGATCGGCCTCACAGCTTTCCCATCGGCGCTAGGAGACGGTCATGGTCGACATCGCAGGCTCGGAACGGCACCAACCCTCCGCGGGCCCCACCGAGGAGGATCCGGGACTGGTCGGAGCCGTCGAACACGACATCCGCGAGGACGACTTCCCCATCAAGGGCTGGGACCACGTCAAGTTCTACGTCGGCAACGCCAAGCAGGCCGCCCACTACTACTCGACCGCGTTCGGCATGACCTGCTTCGCCTACCGCGGACCCGAGACCGGACACCGCGAGCACGCCGAGTACGCCCTCAAGTCCGGCGGCGTGACGTTCGTGCTGGCCGGGGGCATCACCTCCGATTCGGCCGCCACCGAGCACTACGCGCGCCACGGCGACGGTGTCATCGAGGTCGCCCTCGAAGTGCCCGATGTGGACGAGAACTACCGCTACGCCGTCAAGCAGGGCGCCATCGCCCTCGAACAGCCCCACGACGTGTCCGACGAGCACGGCACGGTCCGCGTCGCGGTCATCGGCACCTACGGCGAGACCCGCAATGTCCTGATCGACCGCTCCGGCTACACCGGTCCGTTCCTGCCCGGCTTCGTCGCGCGCGAACCGGTCGTGACCCCGCCGCCGAGGCGGTTCTTCCAGGCCATCGACCACGTGGTCGGCAACGTCGAGCTGGGCAGGATGCGCGAGTGGGTCTCCTACTACGAGCGCGTCATGGGCTTCACCAACATCGTCGAGTTCGTCGACGACGCCATCGCCACCGAGTACTCGGCCCTGATGAGCAAGGTCGTCGCCAACGGCACCCGCAAGGTCAAGTTCCCCATCAACGAGCCGGCCGAAGGCAAGAAGAAGTCCCAGATCGACGAGTACCTGGAGTTCTACGGCGGCGCCGGGGTCCAGCACATCGCCCTGGCCACCAACGACATCCTCGCCGCCGTCGACCAGATGCGCGAGCGCGGCGTGGAGTTCCTGGAGGCCCCCGACGCCTACTACGACGACCCGGAGCTGCGCGAGCGCATCGGGACCGTCCGCGTCCCGATCGAGGAGCTGAAGGCCCACCGCGTCCTGGTCGACCGCGACGAGGACGGGTACATGCTCCAGATCTTCACCAAACCGCAGCAGGACCGGCCCACAATGTTCTACGAGATCATCGAGCGCCACGGCTCGCTGAGTTTCGGCAAGGGCAACTTCAAGGCCCTGTTCGAGGCGCTCGAGAAGGAGCAGGAGAAGCGCGGCAACCTGTGACGACCTCATGCTGACGCATGCGGAAGCCTGAGAAGGGGTATGGAGAGAACCATGCACGCGCCACACGGAACCGACCTGCACTGCCGCAACTGGCAGGCCGAGGCGGCCTACCGGATGCTTCAGAACAACCTCGACCCCGCCGTCGCCGAACGCCCGGAGGACCTGGTCGTCTACGGCGGCACCGGCAAGGCCGCGCGCAGCCGCGACGACCTCAGGGCCATCCTGCGGACCCTGCTGACCCTGGAGGCCGACGAGACCCTGCTGGTCCAGTCCGGCCGCGCGGTCGGGGTCATGCGCACCCACGAATGGGCGCCGCGCGTGCTCATCGCCAACTCGAACCTGGTCGGCGACTGGGCCGACTGGCCCGAGTTCCGCAGGCTGGAGGCGCTGGGCCTGACCATGTACGGCCAGATGACGGCCGGCTCGTGGATCTACATCGGCACCCAGGGCATCCTCCAGGGCACCTACGAGACCTTCGCCGCCGTCGCCGCAAAGCGATTCGGAGGGACGCTCAAGGGGACGCTGACGCTCACGGCCGGATGCGGCGGCATGGGCGGGGCCCAGCCGCTGGCGGTGACCATGAACGAGGGCGTGTGCCTGATCGTCGACGTCGACCCCGCGCACCTCCGGCGGCGGGTCGACCAGCGCTACCTCGACGTGGTCGCCGCCGACCTCGACGACGCGATCGCGCGGGCCGAGGCCGCCAAGGCCGCCGGCGAGGCCGCGTCGATCGGCCTGGTCGGCAACGCCGCCACCGTCCTGCCGGCGATCCTGGCGCGCGGGGTCGAGGTCGACATCGTCACCGACCAGACCTCGGCGCACGACCCGCTCTCCTACGTCCCCGAAGGCGTCGACCACCGCGAGGCGGCCGAGCTCGCCCGCCGCGACCCGGAGGGCTTCACCGAGCGCGCCCGCGCCTCGATGGCGAACCACGTGGAGGCGATGGTCGGCTTCCTCGACGGCGGCGCCGAGGTCTTCGACTACGGCAACTCCATCCGCGGCGAGGCCCTCGAAGGCGGATACAAGCGCGCCTTCGCCTTCCCCGGATTCGTCCCGGCCTACATCCGGCCCCTGTTCTGCGAGGGCAAGGGGCCCTTCAGGTGGGCCGCGCTCTCGGGCGACCCGGCCGACATCGCCGTCACCGACGCCGCGATCCTCGACCTCTTCCCCGAGAACCGGACCCTGGCCCGGTGGATCGAGCTCGCCCGCGAGCGCGTGGCCTTCCAGGGCCTGCCGGCCCGCATCTGCTGGCTCGGCCACGGCGAGCGGGACCGGGCCGGGACCAGGTTCAACGAGCTGGTCGCCGACGGCACCATCAAGGCCCCCATCGCGATCGGCCGCGACCACCTGGACTGCGGCTCGGTCGCCAGCCCGTACCGCGAGACCGAGGCCATGAAGGACGGCTCCGACGCCATCGCCGACTGGCCGCTGCTCAACGCCTTGGTCAACACCGCCTCGGGTGCCAGTTGGGTCAGCATCCACCACGGCGGCGGGGTCGGCATGGGACGATCCATCCACGCCGGACAGGTCACCGTCGCCGACGGCACCGGCCTGGCGGGCGAGAAGATCCGGCGGGTGCTGTCCAACGACCCGGCGACCGGCGTCATCCGCCACGTCGACGCCGGATACGACGAGGCCCGCGCGGTCGCCGAGACGCACGGCATCCGGATACCGACCGAAGAGGAATGAGAGGCAGCGTGGAGGAGGACGAGTTCAGGCGGCTGTGGGACGAACTGATCCCCATCGGCCGAGCCGAGAGCGGCGGCTACGAGCGCTACTCGTGGACCGGGGCCGAACTGGCCTGCCGGGAGTGGTTCCGCGAGCAGGCCGACCGGCGCGGGCTCAAGGTCACCGAGGACGGCAACGGCAACCTCGCCGCCTGGTGGGCCGCGCCGCAGGCCGTCGACCACGTGCTGACCGGCAGCCACTTCGACTCGGTGCCGGGCGGCGGCGCCTTCGACGGCCCCCTGGGCATCGCCTCGGCCTTCCTCGCGGTCGACCTGCTGCGCCGCGACGGCTACGAACCGCGGAACCGGAGCATCGGGATCGCCGCGTTCGTCGAGGAGGAGGGCGCCCGCTTCGGCGTGCCCTGCCTCGGCACCCGCCTGGCGACCGGCGCGCTCGACCCCGACGCCGCCCGGGCCCTGACCGACCGCGACGGGACCACGCTCGCCGCGGCCATGACCGAGGCCGGAGCCGACCCCGCCGCGCTCGGCCCAGACCGGACCCTCCAAGACCTCGCCTGCTTCGTCGAGCTCCACATCGAACAGGGTCGCGCCCTCGACGACCAGGACGCCCCGGTCGGGGTCGCCACCGGCATCTGGCCGCACGGCCGGTGGCGCATGCGCTTCAGCGGCGCGGGCGACCACGCCGGGACCACCCTCCTGGCCGACCGCCGCGACCCCATGCTGACCTTCGCGTTCGCGGTCCTGGCCGCCCGCAAGGAGGCCCGCCTGGCCGGAGCCCACGCCACCGTCGGCCGGGTCGAGGTCCACCCGGGCGCCACCAACGCCGTCCCCGACAGCGTCGACGCCTGGCTCGACGTCCGAGCCGCCGACGAGGCCACCGTCAACCTCGTCCTCGAAGGCGTCGAATCGAAGGTGCGCGAACGCGCCGGACGCGACGGCACCGGCTTCGAGATCGCGGTCGAGTCCTTCAGCGGCGCGGTCGAATTCGACCCTGACTTGCGCGAACGCCTCCGCGACGTCCTCGGCGGCGTACCGGCGATCCCCACCGCCGCCGGGCACGACGCCGGAATCATCAACGGCCACGCCCGGCACGGCACCGCGATGCTGTTCGTGCGCAACCCCACTGGCGTCTCCCACGCCCCCCGCGAGCACGCCTCCGACGCCGACTGCGTCGCCGGGGTCACCGCCCTCGCGGCCGTGCTGAAGGAACTGACGTCGTGAGGTACTGGGCCGAGGCGGCCTGGCTCGACCAGGGGCCGGTCGAGGCGGTCGCCATCGACGTCGAGGCCGGCCGGATCAGCGCCGTCGAGGTCGGCGCCGCCCGAGGCGACGCCGAGATCCTGCGCGGCCTGGTCCTGCCCGGCCTGGCCAACGTCCACTCCCACGCCTTCCACCGGGCCCTGCGCGGCCGCACCCACGGCGAGAGAGGCGGCACCTTCTGGACCTGGCGTGAAGGCATGTACGGCCTGGCCGAAAGGCTCGAGCCCGACTCCTACCACCGCCTGGCCCGCGCGGTCTTCGCCGAAATGGCCCTGGCCGGGATCACCAGCGTGGGGGAGTTCCACTACCTCCACCACGGCCCCGACGGGCGGCCCTACGACGACCCCAACGCCATGGGCCACGCCCTGATCCGGGCCGCCGCCGAAGCCGGCGTCCGCATCACCCTCCTCGACACCCTCTACCTGACCGGCGGCTTCGACAAGCCGCTGACCGGCCCGCAACTGCGCTTCGGCGACGGCGGCTTCGAGTCCTGGCTGTACCGCGTCGACAAGCTCGCCCGGACCGACCACGCCCTCATCGGCACCGCCGTTCACTCGGTGCGGGCCGTGCCCGAACCGGCCATCGCAGCCCTGGCCTGCTCGACCGAGGGCCGCCCGGTGCACGTCCACCTCTCCGAGCAGCGAGCCGAGAACGAGGACTGCCGCGCCGAACACGGATGCAGCCCCACCGAACTGCTCGAACGCTGCGGGCTGCTCGGACCCGACCTGACCGCCGTCCACGCGACCCACCTGGCCGGCAACGACATTGCCCTGCTCGTCCGCTCCGGCACCCGCGTGTGCCTGTGCCCGACCACCGAACGCGACCTGGCCGACGGCCTCGGGCCGGCGCACGCCCTGGCCGGGTTCGGGGTGCCGCTGGCGCTCGGCACCGACGCCCACGCCCTGATCGACATGTTCGAGGAGGCCCGCGCGGTCGAGATGCACGAGCGTCTGGTCAGCGAGAAGCGCGGACGGTTCACCGCCGCGCAGCTGCTGCGGGCCGCGACCCGCCACGAGAGCCTCGGCTGGCCCGACGCCGGGCGCATCGCCGTCGGCCGCCGCGCCGACCTGGTCGCCGTCGCGCTCGACACCCCGCGCACGGCCGGGATCGAACCGGACGGGATCGTCTACGCGGCCAGCGCGGCCGACGTCACCGACGTCGTCGCCGACGGCCGCAGGATCGTGGAGGACGGGCGCCACACCGCCGTCGACGCGGCCGCCGAACTGGCGGCCGCGATCGAGGAGGTGTGGGCATGAGCCTGCTCATCGACCGCATAGGCGAGCTGTTCACCGCCTCCGAGACCCACGGCATCCTCACCGACGCCGCCGTCCTCATCGTGGACGACGTTATCCAATGGGTCGGTCCGCGAACCGCCGCGCCCACCGCCGACGAGCGCCTCGACGTCGGCGGCCGCGCCGTCGTCCCCGGCTTCGTCGACAGCCACTCCCACATCGTCTTCGCCGGAGACCGCAGCGCCGAGTTCGCCGCCCGCATGAGCGGCGAGCCCTACACCGGCGGCGGCATCCGCACCACCGTCGCCGCCACCCGAGAGGCGACCTTCGAGCAGCTCCAGTTCTCGGCGGCGCTGCATGCCGGGGAGATGGTCCGCCAAGGCACCACGACCGTGGAGATCAAGTCCGGCTACGGGCTGTCGGTCGCCGACGAGGCCCGAATGCTCCGCGTGGCCGGGCAGCTTACGGCCGAGACCACCTTCCTCGGCGCCCACTTCGTCCCCGCCGGAGCCGACCCCGACGAGTACACCGCGCTCGTCTGCGGGGAGATGCTCGAGGCGTGCGCGCCGCTCGCGAAGTGGATCGACGTGTTCTGCGAACGCGGCGCCTTCGACGGCGACCAGGCCCGCGCGGTGCTGACGGCCGGAGCCGAGGCCGGCCTCGGACTCCGGGTCCACGCCAACCAGCTCACCCAGGGCCCCGGCGTGCGGCTCGCGGTCGAGCTCGGCGCGGCCTCGGCCGACCACTGCACCCACCTGAGCGAGGCCGACATCGAGGCCCTCGCCGGAGGGGACACCGTCGCGACCCTCCTGCCGGGCGCCGAATTCTCCACCCGCTCGCCCTACCCGGACGCGCGCCGCCTCATCGACGCGGGCGCGACCGTCGCGCTCGCCACCGACTGCAACCCCGGCTCGTCCTACACCAGCTCCATGCCCTTCTGCGTCGCGCTGGCCGTGCGCGAGATGGGCATGACCCCCGCCGAGGCCGTCACCGCAGCCACCGCCGGGGGAGCGGCGGCGCTGCGCCGGACCGACATCGGCCGGATCGAGGCCGGAACGCGCGCCGACCTGGTCGTCCTGGAAGCGCCCACCCACGTCCACCTGGCCTACCGGCCGGGAACGCCCCTCGTGCACACCGTCCTACGAGGCGGCGGGACCGTAGATCGGAAGCGGCAATGAGCACCGTCCACATCAAGGAGACCGGCGTGAACGCCGCCGACGTCGTCGCCGTCGCCAGGGACCGGGCCGAGGTCGTCGTCGGCGACGACGCGATCGAGGCGATGCGCGTCAGCCGCGCGATCGTCGACGGCATCGACCGCGACGGCAGGCCGGTCTACGGCGTCTCGACCGGTTTCGGGGCCCTGGCCGGCACCTTCATCGAACCGGAGCGCCGCGCCGAACTCCAGCACGCCCTGATCCGGTCCCACGCCGCCGGAGTGGGCGACCCGATGCCCGCCGAAGTGGTGCGGGCGATGATGCTGCTGCGGCTCCGCTCCCTGGCCATGGGCCGATCGGGTGTCCGCCCCGAGGTCGCGAACGCTATAGCGGACCTGCTCAACGCCGGGATCACGCCGTGGGTGCCGCGGCACGGCTCGCTCGGCGCTTCGGGGGACCTGGCGCCGTTGGCGCACTGCGCGATGGTGCTGCTGGGCGAGGGCTGGGTGACGACCGAGAACGGCGAGCGCGCCGACGCCCGGCCGATCCTCGAGGCCGCCGGGATCGAGCCGATCGAGCTGTCCTCGAAGGAGGGCCTGGCGCTGATCAACGGCACCGACGGGATGCTGGGCATGCTGATCCTGGCCGTGGCCGACGCGAAGCACCTGCTCACCATGGCCGATGTGACCGCCGCGCTCACGATCGAGGCGATGCTCGGCTCGGACCGGCCCTTCCAGGCCGAACTCCACGAGATCCGCCCGCACCCGGGCCAGAGTGCGAGCGCGGCGAACATCCACAGGCTGCTGCAGGACTCCGAGATCATGGACTCCCACCGCGACGACATGCTCCACGCCGTCCAGGACGCCTACTCGATGCGCTGCGCGCCGCAGGTGGCCGGGGCGGCCAGGGACGTGCTGGCCCACGCCGAGCAGGTGGCCGAACGCGAATTGCGATCCGTGGTCGACAACCCCGTGGTCCTGCCGGACGGCAGGGTCGAATCAACGGGGAACTTCCACGGAGCCCCACTGGCCTACGCGGCGGACTTCCTGGCGATAGCTGCCGCCGACGCCGGATCGATCTCAGAAAGAAGAGTGGACCGACTGCTCGACGTCACCCGCTCCAGGGGCCTGCCCGCGTTTCTCAGCCCCGACCCGGGCGTGAACTCCGGCCTGATGATCGCCCAGTACACGGCCGCCGGAATCGTGGAGGACAACCGCCGTCTGGCGGTCCCGGCCTCGGTCGGCTCGGTCCCCACCTCCGGCATGCAGGAGGACCACGTCTCGATGGGCTGGTCGGCCGGGATCAAGCTCCGCGAAGTCCTCGACAACCTGGGAAGCCTCCTGTCGATCGAACTTCTGGCGGCGGTCCAGGGCCTCCAACTGCGCCAACCGCTCATCCCGTCCCCGGCAGCGAGAGCGGCCGTGGCGGCGGTCGAACCCATAGCGGGCAAACCGGGCCCGGACCACTTCGTGGCCCCGGTCCTCGAACGGATCAAGCCCCTGATCACCGGTCCGACCCTGAAATCCGACGTCGAGGCCGCCGTCGGCGGCCTGCGGTGACCCGATCCCCGGCCGGCGGCGTCGGCCGGGGACCCGAGTCGGGGTTACGCGGTGACGGGCGTGTTCTCGAGGGCCTTGCGGCGCACGCCCACGATCAAGAGGTAGCCGATGGTCCAGAACTCCCCGACGGTAGGCACCATCGCCAGTCCCAGCGGGAGTCCTTCGGGCATGTCGGGCCACAGGTAGGTGAGGAAGGCGACGGCGATGTAGACGATCCCGCCGACCACGAGCAGGTGACCGAGGGGCCGCGGCAGGTAGCCCGAGCGCACCGCCAGTCGGCCCATGGGGATGAGCCAGAGCCCGAAGAACAGCTGGCCGATGCCCCACGCGGCCTCGTTCAATTCGAACATGAGCTGGACCGTGGCGGCGTCGTCGCCGCCGACGCCGCCCCCGGCCACTTCGAGGGCGGTCGCGGTGAACGCCGCGCCGGTGAGGATCGCGACGGCGTTCATGAGGCCGAACGTGGCCAGCGAGCCGGCGGCGAAGGAGTTCACGCCCCGGAAGAGGCGGAAGAACCAGAGCGCGACGAGCACCTGGGTGACCACGACGGCCATCTCCCCGGTGAGCGCCAGTCGGGCGAGGGTCTCGTGTTCGAGGAGGTTCGCGAAGGTCGCCTCGGCGTCGCCTTCGGCGTACAGCGAGCTGCGCGCGACCATGAAGCCGAGAATCCCCGACAGGCCGAGTCCGAGGTAGAGCGCACCGGTGACTCTGGCGGTGCGGACGAGTTCGTTGTTCATTGAGGGTCTCCCGAAAGGGTCGTGGAGGAAGGGGCACCCGGGCCGACGACGGAGTCGGCGGATTTCCGCTGCGCCCGGTGATGTCAAAGGTTCTTGACATTGGCAAATGTATAGCAGGGTTGACACGATGTCAAGAAATCTATACATTAATGCTGTGCGCTGGGGCACTCGGGACTCTCGGTGATGCGGCTGACCAGCGGGGCTCACGAGGAGCCCGGGCTGCGTCAGATCGGCCTGGTGCGGCGCGGCCGCGGGCGATGAGCGGTCCGGTCGCCGCCGCGATCCGAACCGGATCGGGCCGCCGAGCTCAAGCGGATTCGGAGGCCTCGACGAATTCGCGGACGGCCTCGGTGAGCGCCTCCGGCTGATCGAGGGGGATCAGGGTGCCGCAGTCGTCGATCTCGACCAGGCGGGCGCCGGGGATGAGTTCGGCCAGTCGGCGGCCGTGGGCCGGGGGCATGAGCCGGTCCTGCCTGCCCCACACCACCAGCGCCCGGCCGGGGTACTCGGTCAGTTTCGCGGCGGCCTCGAGCATGTCGTCTTCGCGGGCGGACCGCAGGTACTTCGCGATGTCGGCCCGCACTCGCCTGTCGCCGCGCAAGGGCGCCAGCCATTCGTCGGTCAACTCGTGGGGCACGGTCTTGTTCGTCATGACCGCGAAGCCTGAGCCGGGGATCCGGCGCAGCGGCCGCGGGGACAGGGCGAGGGCCAGCGCCAGCATGCCGCCGGGGATCTTCGCGGCCCTGACCAGGGTCCTGCCGGGGGATCCGGGCGGGTAGTTCTCGAAGGCCTCGCATCCGGCTATGACCATGCGGCCGACTCGCTCGGGTCGGATCGCCGCGAGCTGCTGGAGCCTCCCGGCGTCGTTCTCGACGAACACGGTGTCCGGGCCGAGTTCGAGCGCGTCGGCCAGTTCCCCGATTAGCAGGGCGGCCGACCGCGGGCCGAAGTCGGCCTCGCGGCGCAGCGGGAGCCGGTGGGCACCGAAGGGGAGTGTCGGCGCCACGACCCGGTGGTCGGCGGCGAGGTCGTCCGCGACGTGCCGCCAGACGCTGTTCGACTGGAGCAGGCCGTGGATCAGCAGGATCACCGGACCTGAGCCGCGATCGTCGTACTCGACCGGGCCCAGAGAAAGTTCGACAGTGGCCACTCCACGCTCCCGGATTCGCTACAGCTGTTCGGAATTCCTCTCGCCTCAACTCTAATGGGGATGCCGCAACATGGCGGACCGGCGACCGGGGCCCGCAGGCCCGACGCGATTCACTGCGGGCCAGCCGCGGCGGCGAAGCGGGCCGCCAGTTCTCGGAGGCGGTCCTTCAGCTCGAGCGGGCTCTCGACGGTGAACGGAAGATCAAGCCGGGCCGTGAAGAGCGCGAGGTCGTGCAGCGAGTCGCTGCCGGTCTCCCACATGCAGCGCTCCTCGTCGATCGGCCGCAGCATGCCGCTCTCGGGCGGTAGCCTCCCTGCGGCCTCGGCCGCTGAAGCCGCCAAGATGATTCGGGCCTGGTACCGCCAGGCCCTGGATCCGACGCCGCGCCGCACATGGGTGGCGGCCTCTTCCGGTGGTTCTCTCGGTTCGAACCTGGGCCCGTTCGGGACGCGGGGCCGGATGCGGTCGGCGCGGAAGGTCCGCCAGTCCCGCCGGTCCGCGTCCCATGCGAGGAGGTACCAGCGCCTCCCGGTGTAGACGAGCCGGTGCGGTTCGGCCCGTCGCCGGGAGGGTTCGCCGTCGAGGCCGACGTAGTCGAAGCGGAGCTGCTCGCGGCGGCGAGTGGCGTCGGCGATCGCCGTGAGCGTCGCCGCCGATACGGTCGGACCGCCGCCCGCCGCGGACACGGTCGCCTCGCGGAGCATGTCCACTCGCTGCCGCAGCCTCGCCGGCATGGTCTGCTCGAGCTTCGCCAGCGCCCGCAGCGAGGTCTCCTCGATGCCTTCGACCGAACCGGAGGCGGCGGCCGTGAGACCGACCGCGACCGCGACGACCTCTTCGTCGTCGAGCAGGAGCGGAGGCATCTCACTGCCGGCCTCCAGCCGGTACCCGCCCGCGCGGCCCGGAACCGAGCGCACGCGGTAGCCGAGTCGGCGGAGCCGATCGATGTCATTGCGGACGGTCCTGGGAGTCACGCCGAGTCGCTCGGCCAGCGCGGCGCCGCCCCAATCGCGCCCGGCCTGGAGCAGCGAGAGCAGATCCAGCAGGCGCATCGAAGTCTCCAACATTTCCGAATTCTCGCACGATACGAGGAACGAAATGTTCCGCATAGGCCTATACCTTGGGCGCATCGATCAACGATCAAGGAGCAGACCATGAAGACCGCACTGCGAGGCGTCGCCACCGTCAACTACTTCGCCGAGGATCTGGAGGCCGCCAAGGCCTGGTACACCGAACTGCTCGGCATCGAGCCGTACTTCGAGGTGCCGGGCGGGTACATCGAATTCCGGATAGGGGACTACCAGCAGGAACTGGGGATCATCCAAGGCTCGTACGCCAAGCACGACCTCGCCGCCGGGCCGGCCGGAGCGATGCTCCTGTGGCACGTCGACGACCTCGACGCCACGATCGAGCGCCTGCTGTCCATGGGCGCGGAGGAATACGAGCCTCGCATCGAGCGCGGCGAAGGCTTCACGACCGCCTCGGTGGTCGACCCGTTCGGCAACATCATGGGCGTCATGTACAACCAGCACTACCTGGATACTCTCGGAGGCGTACCGGGCGCCGAATAATTCGGCGCCGGGGCTCTCCACCGGCAGGCCCTGGGCTGTGGCGATAGCCGCAAGCCGCTTGTCATAGGTGACGAATGCGTTGAGAGAATCCCGTATCCGCAGGGCGGCGGCAACGTGGATCGCGTCGAGCGACCGGAGCGCCGTCGCGCGGTTGAGGTGCCCGGCTTCATCACAGAGATCCGGAGCCAGCCGGATGTGTGCTGTGTGTCTGATCCAGACCTCGGCATGTCGCAAGGTGTCTTCACCGACGCCGAAAGCGTGGAGCGCACGCCGCAACTCGGTGCGGGTCAAGTCGGAGGTTATCTGCTTGCTGTCGCGGTTGGTGTTGAGCCATTTGTCGAACGCATCGGAGTGGGCTTCGTCCAGGAACAGCTTCGCTGCCGCACTCGTATCGACGTAGTTCCAGAGGATCACCTGTCGCCCTCGGCTTCCCGGAGCTCGATGACGGTGTCGGTCAGCGATCCCTCGGCGGAGCTCCTGGTAGCCGGAGCGAACCTCTCGAGGACCTCGCCGTTGGTGTAAGCCTCGGTCAGCGCACGAGGATCGAGGATCCCCGCGGCTATGGCCGCGTTGATCTGCTCTTCTGCCGGGTCAGGGGGAAGAATCCGGGCGATCGTCCTGCCGTGCTTGGTGATGTAGATCTGCCCCTCGGCCACCGCACGATCCAGCACGTCCCTCGTGTGTCGCTGAAGCTCGCGAATCGTCACGTGGTCGGTGTTCGCCGAGGCCTGATCGCTGTCCATGAGATCCATACTATGGGTGTGTCAGTCATCGCGCCAGAAAAACCGGCGGCGCGCCGAGGTTGACTGTCGCGTGCCCGACAATCGGCCGCGGGGCCCGTCCGGGGCCCCGCGGCCGAGCTACGGCATCAGACCTGGGCGGTCGGCATGATGGTGTACTCGGGGATGTTGACCCTGGCCGGCTGGGCGGCCAGGAAGGCGACCACCTCGGCCACATCGGCCGACGACAGCGTCTCGTAGGCGGCGATCTGGTCCTCGATCCACTGGGACGCGCCCGGGTCGGTCACGTGGTCTTTCAGTTCGGTCCGGACGATCCCCGGCTCGACCGCCGAGACGCGCACGCCCTGCGGGCCCAGCTCCGAGCGGAGGTTGCGCGTCGCATGGGTCACGTACGCCTTGGTGCCGCAGTAGACCGCGAAGTTCGGGAACACGCCCTTGGCCGCGACCGACGAGACGTTGACCAGGTCGGCCACGCCCCGCTCGGCAGCCGAGGCGACCAGCTGCGGCGTGAACGCGCCGATCGCGCTCATCAGTCCGGTGATGTTCAGGTCGATCTGGCGCTGCCACTGGTCGGTGCGGCGCTCGGTCACCGGTGCCGGGAGCATCACTCCGGCGTTGTTGAACAGCAGGTCGGCGCCTCCCAGCTCGGCCGCCACCCGGTCGGCGGCGGCCCCGACCGCCGCGTTGTCGGTGACGTCGGCGGCGATCGCCAGCGCGGTCCCGCCGTCCTTTTCGATGCGCTCGACCAGCGCGTCGAGCCGTTCGGCGCGGCGGGCTACCAGCGCGACCCTCGCGCCTCGCGCGGCCAGCAGCTCGGCGGTGGCCTCGCCGATCCCCGACGAGGCGCCGGTCACGACGGCCACGCGGCCTTCCAAGGGCGCGTTCGAGTTCGAAGTAGACATGGATATTCCTCTCGGGAACGTGATTCCGGTTGCGGCGCTTCAGCGCCTGGAATCGAGTAGAGCACCGCGGAAGGGGTGGATCCGTCGCTAATTCGGCCCTGCCCTTCATGGGACCGCCAGGGCCACCCAAGACTCGCCGATCCCGGTCCGGCTCGGTCACAATCGAAGGATGGACCGAGGCTCCGAACTCTCCGACTTCTTGCGCGCCTGCCGCGCCCGCCTCACCCCGGACAGGGCCGGGATCGCCGATTCCGGCCGCATCCGCCGCGTCCCGGGCCTGCGCCGCGACGAGGTCGCGCACCTGGCGAACGTCAGCGTCGACTACTACACGCGGCTGGAGCAGGGACGGGCCGCCAATCCGTCCCCGGAGGTCATCGCCGCCCTGGCGGACGCGCTCCAGCTCGACGGCTCCGAGCGCGCCCACCTGAGCGACCTGTGCGGCCCGAGCCGGCGCGCCTCCGGGACCGCCCAACGGGTCCGGCCCGGCCTGCTGCTGACGCTCCGGAGCCTGGAGGACGTGCCCGCCTTCATCCTCGGCCGGCGAACCGACGTACTGGCCACCAACCGCCTGGCCCGCGAGATCATCGCCGACTTCGACTCCATGCCCGCCGTCGAGCGCAACATGGCCCGGTACACGCTGCTCGACCCCCGGGCGCGCGAACGCCTCGTCGACTGGGATCAGGCCGCGGCCGACACGGTCGCGGTGCTGCGCTTCGACGCCGGGCGGCACCCCGGCGACCGCCGCCTGGCCGACCTGATCGGCGAGATGACCGTCAGGTGCCCGGAGTTCACCGGCTGGTGGAACGACCACCGCGTCCTGCGCCGCACCCACGGCATCAAGCGGTACCGGCACCCGGTCGTCGGCGACCTCGAGTTCTCCTACGAGTCCTTCGAGCCCCCCGGCGACCCCGACCAGTGCCTGTGCGTCTACAACGTCGAACCCGGATCCCCGAGCGCCGAGGCGTTGGGCCTGCTCGCGAGCTGGACCGCCGAGCGACAATTGGACTGACACCAGCCGTCCGACGAGGGGGCCGACCATGATCGACCCGGTGAGCGCCGGAGCCGGCGTACACCCCTATATGGTCCGCCAGGCCGATGCGCTGCGGCGGTACCGCGGGCCCGCGCTCCGCGCCGAGGAGGACGCGGTCCACCGGATGCGGGTGGCGACCCGGCGACTGCGGTCGCTGCTGTCGACCTTCGGACCCCTCTACGCCGACACCCCGCTCTCCCGCAAGCGCCTGCGCTGGCTCACCGCCGAACTCGGCGAGGTCAGGGACCTGGAGGTGCTGCGGATGCGCTTCGCGGCCGAACTCGGCCGGGACCGCCCGGACTGGTTCGGGGCGCTCGAGTCGGCCGAGCGGGGCGCCTACCGGAGCCTGGCGCGGTCCTTCGGGCGGCCGCGGTTCGCCCGCCTCATGGCCGAGGCCGACGCGATGGCCGCGGAGCCGCGCTTCTCGCTCGAGGCCGTCGAACCGGCCGCCGAGGTCCTCGGCCCGGTCTTGGCGAGCGCCGAGTCCGACCTCGAAGCCTCCTTCGGCGCCATCGCATCGGCCCGCGACCCCGACGCGGCCCGGCACCGGGCCCGCAAGACCGCCAAGCGCGTCCGCTACACCGCCGAGGCCGCCGCCCCCGCGCTCGGAGACCGCGCCGAGGCGCTCGCCGCGGAGGCCAAGCGGCTCCAGACCCTGTCCGGCCGCTGCCAGGACGGGGTCGTGGCCGTCGCCTACCTGGAGGCGCACACCGACCCCGGTGAGGAGCACCGCGAGCGGGTCCTGGTCGAGGAGCGCCGCCGACGGCAGCGGGATCTCGCCGCCCTCGAAGCGGCGCGCGCCGCGCGCTGACCCCGCCGGTACGGCGAAGGCCCCGCGGCGGACGCCGCGGGGCCTTCGAGCCGGTTCGACTAGAGCCCGGAGAGCTTCTGGCCGGCGCGGATCACGGCCATGCCGAGCCGGTCGCCCGGCCGCCGTCCGAGGCGTTCGAGCGGTCCGGAGACCGAGATGGCAGCCACGACGCGGCCGGTCTTGTCGCGCACGGGGGCCGAGACCGAGACGACACCGGCCTCGCGCTCGGCCACCGATTGGGCGAATCCGCGGCGGCGCACCTCGGCGAGGGTCTTGGAGGAGAAGCGGCACTTGGGCAGCAGCGGCAGGATGCCCTCGGGCGGTTCCCAGGCCAGGAGCACCTGGGCGCCCGATCCGGCCGTCATCGGCAGGACGGCCCCGACCGGCACGGTGTCGCGCAGGCCGGAGGCGCGCTCGGCGGCCGAGACGCAGATGCGCTCGTCGGCGCGGCGCCGGTAGAGCTGCGTGGACTCCCCGGTCTGGTCCCGCAGCAGGTTGAGCACCGGTTCGGCGGCGCTGAGCAGGACGTCGGCGGTGGATCCGGCCAGCTCGCCGAGCTTGGGGCCGGGCCTCCAGCGCCCCTCGTGGTCGCGCTGGAGCATCTCATGGGCTTCGAGGGCTTGGGCGAGGCGGTGGGCGGTCGCGCGGGGCAGACCGGTCTCGTGCACGAGCTCAGCCAGGCTGGCGCCGTTGGTGCACGCAGTGAGGATGAGCACCGCCTTGTCGAGGACGCCCACTCCGCTGATAGTATTCGTTCTCACGAGCTGAACATTACCTCCCAATATACGAGAAGTCCAACGACTGGGATTGAAGATGTCACGTACACCACAAACGGCAGAGGGGACGCGGCCGCGCACGCTGGCCGAGAAGGTATGGGACGACCACGTCGTCCGCACCGGCGGCGACCAGCCCGACCTTCTCTACATCGACCTGCATCTGCTGCACGAGGTCACCAGCCCGCAGGCGTTCGACGGCCTCCGCCAGGCCGGCCG
This sequence comes from Glycomyces salinus, assembly GCF_016428645.1. Taxonomy (GTDB): domain Bacteria; phylum Actinomycetota; class Actinomycetes; order Mycobacteriales; family Micromonosporaceae; genus Glycomyces; species Glycomyces salinus. The sequence continues at coordinate 83,365 of NZ_JAELXW010000015.1, forward strand.
CAAGGTCCGACGCACCGATCTGACCATCGCGACCGAGGACCACAACACCCCCACCGACAACCTGTTCACCATCGCCGACCCGACCAGCCGCAAGCAGATCGAGACCCTGCGCGCGAACTGCGAAGAATTCGGGGTGCGCATCCACTCCCTCGGCGACGCCGAGCAGGGCGTCGTCCACGTCGTGGGACCGCAGCTGGGACTGACCCAGCCGGGCATGACCGTCGTCTGCGGCGACTCGCACACCTCCACCCACGGCGCCTTCGGCTCCATCGCCTTCGGCATCGGCACCAGCGAGGTCGAGCACGTCCTGGCCACCCAGACGCTCCCGCAGGCCAAGCCCAAGACCATGGCCGTCACCGTCAACGGCTCCCTGCCCGAGGGCGTCTCGGCCAAGGACCTGATCCTCAAGATCATCTCCATCACCGGCACCGGCGGCGGCAAGGGCCACATCGTCGAATACCGGGGCCAGGCCATCGAAGAGCTCTCCATGGAGGGCCGCATGACCGTGTGCAACATGTCGATCGAATGGGGCGCCAAGGCCGGCATGATCGCCCCCGACGAGAAGACCTTCGCCTACGTCCAGGGCCGCCCCCACGCCCCCCAGGGCGAGGACTGGGACGCCGCGGTCGAGTACTGGAAGGGCCTGGGCACCGACGCCGGAGCCGAGTTCGACCGCGAGATCGTCATCGACGCCGCCGAACTCAGCCCCTTCGTCACCTGGGGCACCAACCCCGGCCAGGGCGTCGAGCTGTCCGGCGCGGTCCCCGACCCGGTCTCCCTCGACGACCCGGCCGAGCGCTCGGCGGCCGAGAACGCCCTGAAGTACATGGGCCTGGAGGCCGGAACCCCGATGCGCCAGGTCGACGTCGACGTCGTCTTCCTCGGCTCCTGCACCAACGGCCGCATCGAGGACCTGCGCACCGCCGCCGAGGTCATCAAGGGCCGCAAAGTCGCCGACGGCGTCGACATGATGGTCGTCCCCGGCTCGGCCCGGGTCCGCGAGCAGGCGATCCAAGAGGGCCTCGACCAGGTCTTCATCGAGGCCGGCGCCGACTGGCGCTTCGCGGGCTGCTCGATGTGCCTGGGCATGAACCCCGACCAGCTCACCCCCGGCCAGCGCGCCGCCTCGACCTCGAACCGCAACTTCGAGGGCCGCCAGGGCAAGGGCGGGCGCACCCACCTGGTGAGCCCGGCCGTCGCCGCCGCAACCGCCGTCGCCGGACACCTGGCCGGCCCGGCCGACCTGTGAGAGAGGACAGCGTGATGGAGAAGATCACGACGCACACCGGCACCGCGCTCCCGATGCGGCGCTCCAACGTCGACACCGACCAGATCATCCCGGCCGTCTACCTCAAACGGGTCACCAAGACCGGCTTCGAGGACGCCCTGTTCGCCGAGTGGCGCGACGACCCGAAGTTCGTGCTGAACCAGGACGACTTCCGGCAGGCCACGGTCCTGATCGCCGGAACCGAGTTCGGCACCGGCTCCTCGCGCGAGCACGCGGTCTGGGCGCTCAAGGACTACGGTTTCAAGGCCGTCATCGCCCCCCGGTACGGTGACATCTTCCGCGGCAACTCCCTCAAGAACGGTCTGTTGACTGTGGAACTGCCGACCGAGGCGGTCGAGTGGCTGTGGGGGGCCGTCGAGGCCGACCCGACCCTGGAAATCACCGTCGACCTGGTCGAACGCGAGGTCCGGGCACAGGGCCGCACCTGGGAATTCGAGTTCGACGACTTCGCCCGCTGGCGCCTGATGGAGGGCCTCGACGACGTGTCGCTGACCCTCCGCGACGAGGACCGGATCGCGGCCTTCGAGTCGGACCGGGACGCTTGGCGGCCTAGGACTCTCCCGGTGTAGAGCGCGACACGCCGGACAATCGAATTCGACACGCCTGGAGCCGGTGGCCGAGCCGCCGGCTCCAGGCGTGTTTCCGCCCGTCCCAACGGGGTTGTGAGCGTCGATTTCGGGCGTCCAAATAAAAAAGCCCTGCGACACAAGGGTTTTTTCCTCGAAACAGTTGCGTTGGCTTTGGAAACGTCATAACGTGCGCTTAACGGCTGGTATAGCTAGACAACCTTATCGGGAGGGAAGGACTCGTGAACAAGGCAGAGTTCGTCGATCGGATAGCCGCTCGCACTGGAGACCGCGCCGCTGCGAAGGAAGTCGTGGACGTCGCGATCGACGAGATACAGCGCGCGGTGGTGAAAGGGGAGAAGGTCTCCTTCGCCGGATTCGGTGTCTTCGAGAAGCGTCAGAGGGCCGCGCGCATGGCGCGCAACCCGCGCACTGGAGAGGCCGTCCGCGTCAAGAAGACCGTTATCCCGGCCTTCCGGCCCGGTACAGGCTTCAAAGAACTGGTCACCGGAAAGCGGAAGATGCCGAGGCTTTCGACCGCGAAGAAGAGTGCCGCCAAGAAAACGGCGGCGAAGAAGAGCACCACCAAGAAGAGCACGGCGAAGAAGACCACCAGGGCCGCCTCGACGCGCAGCCGCTCGGTCGCCACCGCGCCCGCCAAGCGCGGCACGGCAAAGAAGGCCACGCGCAAGGCGGCCGCGAAGAAGACCACGGCGCGCAAGTCGACGGCGGCGAAGAAGAGCACCGCCAAGAAGAGCACGGCGAAGAAGGCACCGGCGCGCAAGGCGTCCAAGCGCGCGCGCCGCTGAAAAGAGCCCGGCCGGGATACCAGGCCGGGCCCAAGCGGATGGATTTTGCACTCGCACGGGAACAGAGGGCATTCAGGAGCCACCTGAATGCCCTCGACTTTGTCCGCCGAGTGCGTCCTTGTCCGGATGAGCGGACACAAACGGTAAGCGGGCGCTCCCGCCCAGCAGTGCCGAGCAGAACTCGTTCCCGAACTTCTCTTCTGGATCGAACCGCTTCCGCAGTTTTTCGAACTCACCCATTCGGGGGTATTGCGAACGCACTTCGGTAATGGGAATCGTGAACAATTTCCCCCAATGCGGCCGCGCGTCGAACGAATCGAGCGCTTCCTCCACAACTCCCATCGCGGGCGCAACCGTTTCATAATCGCGCACCCACGTGAAGTGGAAGGCCACCGTCTCCCTCCCGTAAGCCGGGCTCAGCCACAGATCGTCGGCGGCCATCGTCCGCACCTCGCAGATCTGGACCGCCGAACCGAGCGCGTCCGAGACCTCCCGCATCGCCCGCAGCGCATCAGGCGCCTGCGAGCGGTCGACCAGGTACTCCGACTGGAGCTCCTCGCCCACGCTCGGGGTGAACTCGAACTTGAAGTGCGGCAGCCGCTCGTGCCAGGGACCGGTCCGGCCCTGCTGCACCGTGCATGCGCTCGGGTCCACCCCCGGGATCGGATGCCGCGGACCGGAGGCCAGCGGCGCCCCCAACCGCTCGGTGGGCGGGAACGGCTGCGTCTGCTCGTCCACGCGCTGCTTGGCCCAGAACTGGAACCGCGGCCGCGGCCCCCACGGCGTGAACAGGCTGGTGCTGTAGGCCGAGGCGGTCAGCTCGTCGAGGCCGTCCACGGCCCGGTCGAAGTCCATGTCGTCGTAGACGTACTGGCGCATCTCGAAACTCGGCAGCAGATCCAGCGTCACCGCCGCGACCGGCCCCAGCGCGCCCAGGTGCACCACCGAGCCCGGGAAGTCCTCGTCGCCGCGCCGCACCGTCCTGATCCGCCCGTCGGGGTCGATGAACTCCAGCGCCGCCACGGCCGTGGCGAGGTTCCCGTTCCGGTCGCCCGAACCGTGCGTGCCGGTCGCGATCGAACCGGCCACCGAGATGTGCGGCAGCGAAGCCAGGTTGTGCAGCGCGAACCCGGCCTCGGCCACGGCGCCGCTGAGCACGGCGTAGGTGATCCAGCCGGCCGCCCGCACCTTGCCCGCCTCGGCGTCGATCTCGACGAACGGTTCGATGTCGGCCAGCGACATCATGACCGACCCCGAGTCGGCGATCGTGTTGAACGAGTGGCCCGAGCCCAGCACGCGGACGCGCTCGGCGGAGGCCACGGCCTCCTGGGCCGCCTCCAGGGTCGCGGGGCGTTCGAACCGGTCGGGAGTGAACACGACGTTCCCGGCCCAGTTGGTCAGGGCCCGGCCGTTCAACGGCGTGGGTGCGCTCGGCGGCACGGCTACCTCCTAATTTGCGGTTTGCAGCAAATACGGTAGCGCGAGGGCCTTAGAGCCTCTCCAGCCCGATCAGGCGCTGCCCGGCAAATGAGAGCACCCAGCCCTCGCCGGCGCGCGTGGACACGTCGGCGGCGGCCAGTTCGTCCTCGTCCGCCAGGATCGCCACGGTGTCGCTGATCACGGCCGCGTCGGCGCACACGATCGCGCAGCCGCCGGCCGCGGCCAGCTCCCGCAGCCGGGAGCTCGACCGCTCCGGGTTGCGCCCGTGGGCCTCGGCGTCGAAGACCGAGTCGCCGTTCATCGGGCACCGCACGGCCCCCGCGACCGGTTCGACGGTCTGCACACTGGCCCTGCCGGTGGCGCTCAGCGCCCGCTCGGGCTGGTACAGGGCCGCCAGGCCGGCCAGCCGCACCGCCTGGTCGCGGCCGCGTTCGCTCAGGGGCCGGGCCACTTCGGGCCCGTCGAAGCCGGCGTCGACCTCGGCCGGGGCCACCAGCAGGATCGTGGAGGTGACGGCCGGCAGGGCCGAGAAGGCTCCCAGTGCCTGCTGGTCGCGGGGTCGGTCCAGGAAGTCGCGGGCCTCGTCCAGGGGGATCCAGCGCATCTCGCCGATCTCGTCGTCGGCGGTGAAGGCGGCCTCGGGCTTCTCGGTCCGCATCGACCAGAAGTCGACGGTCTTGTGCACGTCGCCGGCGGGATTGGGCAGCACGTAGGAGGCCCGGCACAGCCACATCTGGGGGATGACCGGCACCCCGGTCTCCTCCTCGACCTCGCGGCACGCCGCGGTCAGCGGGTGCTCGCCGCCGTCGAGCTTGCCCTTGGGCAGCGACCAGTTCCCGACCTTGGGCCGCCAGACGGCGGCCACCTCGACGATCCCGCCTTCAACTGTGCGCCACAGCACGCCGCCGGCCGCGGCCACCCGCCTCCGTGTCCCGCTCACGACTCATACGGTACTTGGGCGTGACCAAAGAAGTGAACCCCAACACCCTCAGGGGGTGATGGTGGGGATGCGGACGCGAACCACGCGGCCGTCCTCGGCGGTGTCGAGTTGGACGCGCTGGCCGGGGCGCAGGAAGCGGAGTCCGGAGGCGCCGAAGGCCGCCGCGTCGAACGGGACGCGGCGGCCGGTGTCCAGGACGACCTCTCCCGAGGTGTCCTCGTTGAAGCTTTTGACGGTGCCCTGCAAGAGGGTTCTTACTTCCTGAGCTGGCGGCGATCGGAGCCGCTGATGGCGTTCTTGGCCTTCCAGCCCAGGAAGACCAGCCCGCCGACGACGCCGACGACCAGGGCGATCTTGATCAGCGCCCCGATGCCGGCGAAGATCCAGCCGATGACGGTGGCCGCCAGCCAGACCGCGACGATCGCGCCGCCGAACAGGGCCGCGAGCCATCCGAAGAGACGCCAGTTCATGTTCACTCACTCCGAGTCGAGTCGATAGTTGGGTGCCGTCAAGTCGACGGGGTAGATGTCATTATGACTCTATGATGACATCATAGCTTGGCGGGCGCAAGCCGTCGGTACCCTCAGCTACCGGATTCGTTCCGTCGCGTACCTGGCGGTTCACGCCTCGTATCGGCCGGATCGAGGCGAGGGATGTTTCACCCACAGCCGCGTTCCCGTCTCCCGTCCCCCACGGGACGGGCTATAGAGTGCTCTCCACAGAACCATCCCACACAGAAGGAGCAACCGGGTGACCGAGGAGACGGTCGGCGCCAAGTACGCCTTCCGCCGAGCGGGAGGCGACCGGCTCGGCTGGGTCCACATCCCCGGCGGCGTCTTCAAGGGCGGCATGGCGCTGCTGACCAAGCGCGACTGGCGGGGGATGGAGCACATCCCGCTCACCGGCCCGGTCATCTTCGTCTGGAACCACTACTCCGACATCGACCCGCTCCCGGTCTGCCACTTCGTCTACAACTCCGGGCGCCACCCCAGGTTCCTGCTCAAGAACACCCTCGTCGAGATCCCCGTCCTCGGACCGATCCTCAAGGCCACCGGCCAGATCCCGGTCTACCGCGGCCGCCGCGACGCCGGAGACTCCCTGCGGGAGGCCGTCAAGGTCCTCCAGAACGGCGGCTCGGTCCTCATCGCCCCCGAAGGCAGCGTCACCAAGGAACCCGACCGCTGGCCCATGCGAGGCAAGACCGGCGTCGCGCGACTGGCCATGGAGACCGGCGCCCCCGTGGTCCCGATCGTCCAGTGGGGCGCCCTGGCCATCCACGACCGCCACCGCAGCCCCAAGCTCAAACTCGGCAGGCGCAAACCGGTCACCGTCAAGGCCCTCCCGCCGATCGACCTGTCGCGGTGGAAGGACACCGAGATCGACCGCGAGAGCCTCACCGCCGTGACCGACCACATCATGGACACCCTGCGCCTCGGCGTCGCCGAGCTCCGCGGCCAGACCCCTCCGCCCCTGTTCGACCTCCGCAAGAGCCGAAGCGAAGAAAGCGAGTCGAACGAGTGAGAGCAGCCGTGATGGGAGCCGGATCTTGGGGGACCGTGTTCGCCAAGATCCTCGCCGACGCCGGCACCGACGTCACGCTCTGGGCCAGGCGGGAGGCGGTCGCCGCGGCGGTCAACGAGCACCACCGAAACCCCGACTACTTCCCCGACGTCGAACTGCCCGAACGCGTCGCCGCCACCGGCGACCCCGCCGCAGCCCTGCGCGGCGCGGAAATCGTCGTCCTGTCGATCCCCAGCCAGACCCTGCGCGACAACCTCGCCGCCTGGTCCGATCTCATCGGACCCGACACCACCCTGGTCAGCCTCATGAAGGGCATCGAACTGGGCACCACCGCCCGCATGACCGAGGTCGTCGCCGAGGTCACCGGCGCCGACCCGAAGCGGATCGCCGTCGTCACCGGCCCGAACCTCGCCCGCGAGATCGCCGAGCAGCAGCCGACCGCCTCGGTCGTGGCCTGCTCCGACCATGAGCGCGCCGTCGCGATCCAGCGCGCGGTCACCACCGGCTACTTCCGGCCCTACACCAACACCGACGTCATCGGCTGCGAGCTCGGCGGCGCGGTCAAGAACGTCATCGCCCTCGCCTACGGCATGGCCGCGGGCATGGGCTTGGGCGACAACACCCGGGCCACCATCATCACCCGCGGACTGGCCGAGACCACCCGCCTGGGCATCCGGCTCGGCGCCGACCCGGGCACCTTCGCCGGCCTCGCCGGCCTCGGCGACCTGGTCGCCACCTGCTCCTCGCCGCTGTCCCGCAACCACACCTTCGGCGAGCAGCTCGGGCTCGGCGCCACCTTGGAAGAGGCCGAGCGCGTCACCAAGCAGACCGCCGAAGGGGTCAAGAGCTGCCGCTCGATCACCGACCTCGCCCGCAAGGTGGGAGTCGAGATGCCCATCTGCGAGGCGGTCGTGCGGGTCTGCCACGAAGGACTCGACCCCCGGGCAGCGGTGGCCATGCTCATGGGCCGCGAGACGAAACCCGAAACCGACACTCTGAGGTCCGATCAACCATGACTAAGCCAACCGTCGCCGTCTTCTTCGGCGGACGCAGCGTCGAACAGCCCGTCTCGTGCGCCTCGGCCTCCGGCGTTGCCGACGCGCTCCGCGAACGCGGCTTCGAGGTCACCTCCATCGGCATCACCCGCGAGGGCGACTGGGTCGAGCTGCCGGCCGGGACGAGCTTCGCCCTCGAGTCCGGCTCGTCGCTGCCCGAGGTAACCGCCGAGGCCGGGAAGGCCGTCGCGGTCGACCTCGGCCCCGGCTCGACCCCGGTCGCCGAGGTCGCCTTCCCGGTCCTGCACGGGCCCTACGGCGAGGACGGCACCATCCAGGGCCTGTTCGAGATGGCCGGCCTGCCCTACGTCGGTTCGGGCGTCCTGTCCAGCTCGCTGTGCATGGACAAGGAGTTCAGCAAGCGGCTGCTGGCCGCCGAGGGCGTCGCACAGGGTGACTTCGCGGTGCTCAAGGCCGGCGAGGAGCTCGACGCCGAGGCCGTGGTCGAGCGGCTCGGCCTGCCGGTGTTCGTCAAGCCCGCCCGCGCCGGCTCCAGCCTCGGCATCAGCCGCGCCAAGTCCGCCTCGGACCTGGCCGAGGCCGTGGCCAAGGCCCGCGAGGTCGACGACAAGGTCGTGTTCGAGGCCGGTTTCGTCAACGTCCGCGAGATCGAGATGGGCGTGGTCGAGACCCTCGACGGCGACCTGGAGGTCACCTACCCGCTCGAGGTGCTCGCCCGCGGCGAGGACGGCTGGTTCGACTTCGACGCGAAGTACCTGGACAACCCCGAGCCGTTCGACCTGAGGCCCGACTTCCCCGAGGGCGTGACCGAGCGCGCCCAGGACCTGGCCCGGAAGGTCTTCCGGCTGCTGGACTGCCGCGACCTGGCCCGCGTCGACTGCTTCCTGGCCGAGGACGGCACCGTCTACCTCAACGAGGTCAACACCATGCCGGGCATGACCCCGATGAGCGGCGTGCCGCAGGCCTTCGCCGCGGCCGGGCTCTCGTACGGGGAGCTGGTGGAGCGCCTCGTCACTCTCGCCGCGGCCCGAGCTGGGCGCTCCTGACCGCGGCGCGTACCCTGGCAGAGTTGACGTGCTCTGCACGAGCGCGTCGACCAGCCGTATACCCGTGTGCGCGCCTCGATGCGCGCTACACTCCCGCGTCTCCGCCGGTCGGAGGCGACCTGTGCCTCGTGTGAGGCAACACATGAATTCACTGGAGAGAAATTGCAAGCCAAGGCGAAAGTCAAGCTTTCCCGATCCCTCGGCGTCGCGCTGACGCCGAAGGCCGCCAAGTACATGGAGCGCCGTCCCTACCCTCCGGGGCAGCACGGCCGCGGCCGCAAGAAGGAATCGGACTACAAAAACCAGCTCGTCGAGAAGCAGCGGCTGCGCGCGCAGTACAACATCAGCGAGCGTCAGCTGCGCAACGTCTACGCCGAGGCCGTGCGCAAGCCCGGCAAGACCGGTGAGGTCCTGGTCGGCCTGCTCGAGTCGCGCCTCGACGCGTTCGTGCTGCGGGCCGGATTCGCGCGCACGGTCTACCAGGCACGCCAGTTCGTCAACCACGGGCACTTCACCGTCAACGGCCGCAAGGTCGACATCCCGTCGTACCGGCTCAAGCCCGGCGACTTCGTGCAGGTGAAGAAGAAGTCGCGCTCGATGGACCCGTTCAAGCTGGCCGCCGCCGGCGCCTGGGCTTCCGAGCAGACCCCGGCCTACGTCGAGGCGCACCTGGAGGGCTTGATCGCCCGCTTCCTGAGCGTGCCCGAGCGCAAGGCCGTCCCGGTCATCTGCGACGAGCAGCTCGTGGTCGAGTACTACTCCAAGTGATCGAGTGACGCGTCCGAGTGCCGCCCGTCACGGGCAGGTCCCCTGGTGGGCGGCTTCGGGACGCGAGTAGACTCCATCAGTGGTGCAGACCCTGCCCGGGTTCCCACGCGCTCCGGTGAGCCCGGCGCGGCTGAACATATAGGGCTGCATTCTCTCGCCCGCCCGCCTCGCGGGCTGGCAGTGCCAGTTGCCTCGCACCCGACCCGGGTGCGGGGTGTTCGGATCCGAGTTGTCACGGTAGCGGAGGACATGCCGAAAAAAGACGGTGCCATCGAGATTGAAGGCAAGGTTGTCGAGTCCCTCCCGAACGCCATGTTCAGGGTGGAACTCACCAACGGCCACAAAGTACTCGCACACATCAGCGGCAAAATGCGCCAGAACTACATCCGCATCCTCCCCGAGGACCGGGTAGTCGTGGAGCTCTCGCCGTATGACCTGTCACGCGGTCGGATCGTCTACCGCTATCGCTGACCTGACCTACAGCTAAGCAGGACTCGTGAAAGTCAAACCGAGCGTCAAGAAGATCTGCAAGAACTGCCGTGTGATCCGCCGGCACGGACGAGTGATGGTCATCTGCTCGTCCGACCCGCGTCACAAGCAGCGTCAGGGCTAGATCTCAACGCATCATGGAAGGCCCCGACAGGGGCAACCACTGCCAGTGGCGGCCGACGCCACAACCCCCGGCTCGGAGGCCGGGGCCCGCACTGCGGGTTCGCCAACGCGGACCGCTGCGGGGCGGCAGCGGTCAGACCTCCGACAACGCTAGGAGAACGCCTAGATGGCACGCCTGGTCGGAGTGGATCTCCCGCGCGACAAGCGCCTGGAGATCGCGCTCACCTACATCTACGGTGTCGGCCGTACGCGGTCGCTCGAGACGATCGCCGCGACCGGCCTGGACCGGAACAAGCGCGTCAAGGACCTCACCGACGAAGAGATGGTGCAGCTCCGCGACCACATCGAGGAGCACTACCAGGTCGAAGGCGACCTGCGCCGCGAGGTGCAGGCCGACATCCGCCGCAAGATCGAGATCGGTTGCTACCAGGGCCTGCGTCACCGCTTCGGCCTCCCGGTCCACGGTCAGCGGACCAAGACCAACGCCCGCACCCGCAAAGGCCCGAAGAAGACCGTCGCGGGCAAGAAGAAGGCACGTTAGGAGCGCAACTGATGCCACCGAAGACTCGCGGCGGGTCCAAAACCTCGCGCGCCAAGAAGAAGAACGTGCCCCACGGGCACGCCCACATCAAGAGCACCTTCAACAACACCATCGTGTCGATCACCGACCCGACCGGTGCGGTCGTCTCCTGGTCCTCCTCGGGCCAGGTCGGCTTCAAGGGCTCTCGCAAGTCGACCCCGTACGCCGCGCAGATGGCCGCCGAGGCCGCCGCGCGCCGTGCCATGGACAACGGCATGCGCAAGGTCGACGTCTACGTCAAGGGTCCCGGCTCCGGCCGCGAGACCGCGATCCGCTCGCTCCAGGCCGTCGGCCTCGAGGTCGGATCGATCAACGACGTGACGCCGCAGCCCCACAACGGCTGCCGTCCGCCCAAGCGCCGCCGCGTCTAGGGATCGAAATACTCCAAGTGTCAGCGGCGTCATATAGCGGGCGCCCCGAACCGAAGGAATCACCGAAGTGCTTATCACTCAGCGGCCATCGCTCACCGAGTCGCAGATCAGCCCGACCCGCTCGAAGTTCACCATCGAACCGCTCGAGCCCGGGTTCGGCTACACGCTCGGCAACTCGCTGCGCCGGACCCTGCTGTCGTCCATCCCGGGCGCGGCGGTCACCTCGATCAAGATCGACGGCGTGCTGCACGAGTTCTCCACCATCCCCGGCGTGAAGGAAGACGTCGTGGAGCTGGTGCTGAACGTCAAGCAGATCTGCGTCTCCTCGGAGAACGACGAGCCGGCCACCATGTACCTGCGCAAGGAAGGCCCCGGCGAAGTCCTCGCCGGAGACATCCAGCCGCCCGCCGGCGTGCAGGTCCACAACCCCGAGCTCAAGCTGGCGACCCTCAACTCGAAGGGCCGCCTGGACATGGAGTTCGTGGTCGAGCGCGGGCGAGGCTACGTGTCGGCCCCGCAGAACAAGGCCGACACGAACGAGATCGGCCGCATCCCGGTCGACTCGATCTACTCGCCGGTGCTCAAGGTCGCCTACTCGGTCGACGCCACGCGCGTCGAGCAGCGCACCGACTTCGACAAGCTGACCGTCGACGTCGAGACCAAGGCCTCGACCTCGCCGCGGACGGCGCTGGCCTCGGCCGGCTCGACCCTGGTCGAGCTGTTCGGGCTCTACCGCGAGCTCGACACCGAGGCCGAGGGCATCGACGTCGGGCCCAGCCCGGCCGACCAGCAGCTGGCGGCCGACCTGGCGCTGCCGATCGAGGACCTCGACATGACCGTCCGGTCCTACAACTGCCTCAAGCGCGAGGGCGTCAACTCCGTCGGTGAGCTGATCCAGCGCACCGAGGCCGACCTGCTCGACATCCGCAACTTCGGGCAGAAGTCGATCGACGAGGTCAAGATGAAGCTGGCCGGCATGGGCCTGAGCCTGAAGGACTCGCCGGGCACCTTCGACCCGTCCGAGGCCGCCGCGGCCTACGGAGGCAGCGAGGCCCCCGAGGGCGACGAGTACGAAGACGACGGTGAGGAACTCCGCGAGACCGAGCAGCTCTAGCGCTGCCCGAAACAGTGGCGGTCGGTTCCGTGAAACGGCCGGCCGCGCCAAACCCAGAGGAGCAAGACGATGCCCAAACCTTCCAAGGGCCCGCGCCTGGGCGGATCCCCGGCACACGAGAAGCTGATGCTCTCGGGCCTGGCGGCCCAGCTGTTCGAGCACGGCAGCATCACCACGACGCTGACCAAGGCCCGCCGGCTGCGTCCTTACGCCGAGCGCCTGATCACGTACGGCAAGAAGGGCAGCCTGCACCACCGCCGCCTGGCGCTGGCCAAGCTGCGCAACAAGGACGCCACCCACGACCTGTTCGAGCAGGTCGCGCCGCGGTTCGCCGAGCGCGAGGGCGGCTACACCCGGATCATCAAGGCCGGGAACCGCAAGGGCGACAACGCGCCGATGGCGATCATCGAGCTGGTCGACTAGCGACGTGCGAGAACCGCGCGCGAGGGCCCTGCCCCGCGCGCGGTTCTCCGTTTCCGGAGGATTTCTGTGGACAGGACCAGGCTGCGGCTCGGGGTCGCCTACGACGGCGCCGACTTCTCCGGGTGGGCGCTGCAACCGGGGCGGCGCACCGTCGCCGCCGAGGTGATCCGTGGACTGGAGATCCTCTTCGGCGCTGTCGAGGACTTCACCGTCGCCGGGCGCACCGACGCCGGTGTGCACGCCACCGGGCAGGTCGTCCACGTCGACGTGCCGACCGCCAAATGGGAGGAACTGGCCGAGCGGCTGCTGTGGCGGCTGCGCGGCATCCTTCCCCCCGACGTGCGGATAACGTCGTCCGAGGCGGTCGATCCGGCGTTCAACGCCCGCTTCGCCGCCCGGTGGCGCCGCTACACCTACCGGGTGGCCGACGCGACCTGGGGCGTCAACCCGCTGCGCCGCCGCGACACCCTCGCCTGGTCGCGGCCGCTCGACCTCGACCGCATGCACGCCGCCTGCCAGTCGCTGCTGGGCGAACACGACTTCGCCGGCCTGTGCAAGCACCGCGAGGGCGCGACCACCATCCGCGAGCTGCTCCAGTACGACTGGGCCCGCGACGGCGACGGCACGGCGGTGGCCACCGTCCGCGCCGACGCGTTCTGCCACTCCATGGTTCGCAGCCTGGTCGGGGCCGCCCTCGCCGTCGGCGACGGCCGCCGCGACGAGGACTGGCTCGCCTCCCTGCTCGACCTCGGCGAACGAGCGAACGACGTCCACGTCGTCGGCCCCGAGGGCCTGACCCTGGTCGAGGTCGACTACGCCGACGACCCGGCCGCCTGGAGGGCCCGCAGCGACACCACCCGCCGCGTCAGGACGCTCGGAACCGAACCGCCTGGGAGCGATGGAGGGCACTGAACCGCGGCCTCGGCGCCCGTTCCCGCTCTAGGGGTGTCCGGTGGTCCCGGGCGAGGCTGTATCCGGCCCGTTCGGGACCACCGGACACCCCCTAGTATCTTCTCGGTATGGACGATGACCGTCACAGATCCGAGCCGCTGTCGCATTCGACCGAGGTGACGCACCGGTGACAGCGGCCTGGATTCTTCTGGCGCTGACCGTCGTACTCATCGCGTTCAATGCCCTCTTCGTCGCCGCCGAGTTCGCACTCGTCACCGTCGACCGCCCCGCCATCGTCCGCTCCGCCGAGTCCGGCGACCGGCGCGCCCGCTCGGTCAGCCGGGCCCTGAGCAGCCTCTCCACCCAGCTGTCCGGCGCCCAACTGGGCATCACCATCACCAGCCTGATCGTGGGCTTCATCGCCGAACCGTCGATCGCGACTCTCCTGTCGGCGCCGTTGAGCGCGACCGGACTGCCCGAGGGCACGAGCCTGGGCGTCGCCTTCGGTGCGGCGTTCGTGATCGCCACCGTCTCCCAGATGGTCTTTGGCGAACTCATCCCCAAGAACTGGGCCATCAGCGAACCGCTGCGGATCTCCCGCGCCGTGGCCGGACCGCAGCGGCTCTTCACCGCCGCCGGCAAGCCCCTGATCTGGGTGCTCAACGGCGCCTCGAACGCCATGGTGCGCGCGCTCGGCGTCGAACCGCGCGAGGAGCTGGCCACCGCCCGCACCGCCCAAGAGCTCGGCGCGATGGCGACCCGCTCGGCCGATCAAGGGCTGCTCGACCGCGGCACCGCCAACCGGCTCGCCCAGGCCGCCGACTTCGACCTGCTCACCGCCGCCGACGTGATGACCCCCAGACCGCGAGTGCGGTTCGTCGACGCCGACGCCACCGCCGCCGAGATCCTCGACCTGGTCTCGGCCACCGGATACGCCCGCTTCCCGGTCGAAGGCGAATCGGTCGACGACATCATCGGGGCCGTCCACTTCAAGTCGGCCCTGGCCGTCCCGGCCGAACGCCGCCACACGGTGACCGCCGCGGCCCTCAAGCGGCCGATCGCGGCCGTCCCCGGAACCATGCACCTCGACGACGTCCTGGCGCCGCTGCGCGAAGAACTCCAGTTGGCCGTCGTCGTCGACGAGTACGGCGGCACCGACGGCATCGTCACGCTCGAAGACCTGGTCGAGGAGGTGCTGGGGGAGATCGACGACGAGCAGGACCGGCCCGCCGGCCGGCCCCGGCGCCTGCCTGACGGGGCCTGGAGCCTCCCCGGCCTGATGCGGCCCGACGAGGTGGGCGACGCCACCGGCGTCGAACTGCCCGAACCGGAGGACACCGACACCATCGGCGGGCTCGTCACCGAGACCCTCGGACGCTTCCCCCGCAACGGCGACGCGATCGACCTCGACGGATTCGACCGGAGCCTGCTCGACGAGGACGGGCTGCCCACCCCGGTCCGATGCCGCCTCGAAGTCACCGCCGTCGACGGCCGCCGAGTCGCCCGAATCCGCCTGACCGCCTCGGCCCCCGAGCCGCCCGAGAACGAAGGGGGCGACCGGTTATGGACCTCACCGGCATCCTCATCGGCCTGATCCTGCTGGCCGGCAACGCCTTCTTCGTCGGCGCCGAGTTCGCCCTGATCGCGGCCCGGCGCACCCAGATCGAACCGCGCGCCGCCGCCGGCGGCAAAGCGGCCCGCCTGACCCTGCGCGCCCTGGAACGCGTCTCGCTGATGATGGCCGGGGCGCAACTGGGCATCACCATGTGCTCCCTGGGCCTGGGCGCGGTCGCCGAACCGGCCGTCGCCCACGCGATCGAGGGACCGCTGGACTCGATGGGCGTACCGCACGCGATGGTGCACCCCATCGCCCTGGTCATCGCGCTGACGATCGTCCTGTCCTTCCACATGACGGTGGGGGAGATGGTCCCCAAGAACATCGCGATCGCCGCCCCCGAACGGGCCGCGCTCATCCTGGGCCCGCCGCTGTACGTCATCGTCACCGTCTTCAAGCCGCTGCTGGTCGTCATCAACTGGATCGCCAACGCGGTGCTGCGGCTGCTGAAGGTCACCCCGCAGGACGAGGTGGCCTCGGCCTTCACCGCCGACCAGGTCGCCGGGTACATCGCCGAGTCCAAGCGGGAGGGCCTGCTCGACGACGAGGCCCACACCCTGCTGACCGGCGCGCTCTCCATCGGCGACGAGACGGTCGAGTCGATCACGGTCCCCATGGACGACCTGGTCACCGCCGCCGACACCAGCACCGTCGGCGACCTGCGGGAGCGCTGCGTGGAGACCGGCTACTCCCGCTTCCCGATCACCGGCCGGACCGGGGAAGAGATCGGCTACGTCCACATCAAGGACCTCCTCGACTACGACTACGACCAGCCGCTCCCGGCCGAGGCCGTCCGGCCCCTGGTCCGCCTCGCCGCCGACACGCCGCTGGACCGGGCGCTGTCGGCCATGCAGAGCGAGGTCACCCACGTCGCGCTCGCCGTCGACGACCAGGGCCGCGCGGTCGGCGCGGTCATGCTCGGGGACCTGGTCTCCCGGCTGGTCGGCGAAAGGATCGTCCTCTGAACCGGCGGTGACGCCCGGAGCGATCCCGGGACGGTGACTCAGTCGCCCCGGGCGATGCGTTCGAGCGCGTCACGGGCCTCCGCGACGCGCTTCTCGTTCCAGACGACGTCCGGATCGGGTTCGAGGAAGGTCCATTCGATGGCGCCGAGCGCCAGCGCCGACGGGCTCCACTCGGCCGACGCCACCGCGCCGAACGGCCTGCCCTCGATCCGCTCCGATGACAGGCCCGGAATGGTCGGCTCCATCAGCAGCATGCCGCGGAGCGCGGCGTTCAGCAGGGTCGCGAGCGTTTCGAATCCAGCGCCGACTTCGGGCCGGATCCGGTAGCCGAGCAGGCGGGCGAACTGCCGGTGGGCGTCGGCTATGCGGGTGACGAATCCGTGCTCGGCCGCGGTGAGCGCCTCGCGCACGTCGTCCCGCAGCGGCCCGTCCTCTAGGCTCAGGAAGGTCGCGTGCAGCGCGAGGTAGGAGCGCCAGGCGGTGGAGTGGCGGACGGTCTCGAAATCGCGGTTGGCGCGGACGACCTCGCTCAGGAGGCGGTGGCGGCCCTCGGGGGTGGCCAGGAGATAGAGCCGCGCGGAGACGGCCTCGGCCACCTCCCGCACCGAGGTCTCGGATCCGAACTCCGCCGGGACGGCGCCCTTGGACAGTTCGCGCAGCAGGTCGGAGAAGAACAGGTCCTTGTAGGGCCAGCGGCGGTAGACGGCGCTGCGGGCGACCCCGGCGCGGCGGATGACGTCCTCGAAGCTCAGGTGCTCCAGACTCACCGTCAGGCCGGTCTCGCCGACCATGTCGACGGCGGCGGTCAGCATCCGCTCCTCGGTCTCCTTGTCGGTCAGGCGGGTCCTGCGGCGAGTGGGTCCGGTCACGGCGGCCTCCGATTCTATTGAGACATGATATCCCAAGTTTGGTATCCTAAACTCAGCGTTGGGCTGAAGCGAGGCTACCAGCGCAGACACCCGACTAGGAAAACCGCCTTGAACACCACCGCACCCAGAAACACCGGGCGATTCGCCCGGCCCCGGCTTGCGCCTCACAGCTCTATGGACCAGCCCTCAAGGGCGCCGGTGGAGCCGCCCCAATAGGTGTCGGTCACCTCGAGCGTCCAAGTGCCCGAAGCGGACTCGTTCGAGAGGTCCAGCGAGTAGGAGCGCGTGCCGAACTCGCCCGAACCCGAGCCCGACGACTGGACGGTGTAGACCGTCCCGTCCGGCGCCACCAGGTCGGCCTCGATGTCGCCGGAGTACGGGTGCGAGATCTCGACCGTGACCGTGCTCGAAGACGAGGCCGCGCCGTCGCAGTCGACGGTCACGGGGGCCTCGATGGTCGTGCCCTCGGTGATGGTGGCCGGGCCGTCGAAGGCGCCGGCGCACTCGCCGCCGCCACCGCTGGTGCCGCAGTAGGTGCTCATGTGCGACTGGAGCGCGCTGTGCTCGGCCGAGTCGACGGCCAGGTCGTACAAGTACTTGACGTGGATCCACGCCTTGACGTAGTCGCAGCGGACCGAGGTGTTCGACGGCATCCACTCGGCCGGGTCGAAGGAGCTCTTCGAGCTGTTCGACGACCTGGAGGCGATCCACAGCTGCGGGGAGTCGACGTCGTTGGCGAAGGCCTCGCGCTGCGAGGTGCTCCAGGCCCACGCGCCCGAGCCCCACGCCTCGTGCAGGGGCACGACGTGGTCGATCGTGGCGTTGGAGACGTCGCTGGTCCAGGTGTTGTCGTAGTCGGACTGCCAGGAGCCGGAGTCGGGCTGGCAGTCCGAGCCGGTCTCGACATTGCTGCCGTCGCGGCCGAGGACGTACTGGCGGGCGGTGCAGCCGCCGCCGACGCTCGACCAGTGGGGGAACAGGTCGCGGTCGTAGGAGCCGTTGTTCGACTCCGGAGTGACGGTCAGAGTGTTCAATTCGGACTGTGCTGTTGAGGCGGACGGGATGCCCGGGGGCCGTACGGCCTCGGCCGGGCCGGAACCGAGTACGACTGCGGCGGCAACGGTGAGCGCCGTGGCGGCCAGTACCGCCGCCGCGCGCCGTGCGTGGCGCGAGAGGGTGTGCATGTTGTGCTCCTGCCGGATCGGGGGGATCACTGGTGGACGGCGTTGTGGCAGAGCGAAGGGCAGAGGGTCGCCCATCGACTCCCCTCGATAGAAACATGGGATGATAGGTCAACGCAATACGCGGAAGCGAATGTTAACGGCAAGGCCATATGTTCCTCACGAAGTATCCGCGGTGCGGACATTCCGCGGCCGGTCCCCGCCGGTCACTCCACGTCGCGGCGCGGCCGGAGCTGGTCCACCAGCCAGACGTCGACCAGGTCGTTCACCACCGTCAGCACCGGGTCGTCCGCCTCGGTGAGGTCCTCGCCGTCGGTGCGGCCGATGACGACGTACAGTAGGTAGTGGCCGTAGGCGATGTAACCGAGCATGGTCTTGGCCCGGCCCAACTCGGAGGCGTCACCGCCGGTGCGCAGCACCGCGAAGTTGCCCCCGGACTCGACGGCCTCGCGCAGCTCCTCGGCCTCGGCGGCGTCGGCCAGGTTGACCACGCCCGCCGTGGCGGCGAACTCGCCGCCGGAGTCGACCATCGTCGCGCGCACGACCTGGGTGCAGCCCGAATCGGCCAGCAGGTCGGCCAGGTCCTCGAGCCCGGCCTCGGAGCAGTCGGCGAGCTCCTCGGTCTCGAGGACCTCGTAGGACCCGTCGGCCCCGGCCGGAGTGAACGTGGTCGAGCCGAACAGCTCGGCGACCGACAGCGGCTCGGAGTCGGTCTCGCGGCTCTCGATCGGGTCGACCACCTCGGGCGCCTCGTCGGCCTCGGAGTCGGCGTCCTCGGACGGCTCGGAGTCGTCGGAGCCGGGCTGCGCGGTCGGATTCTCCTCGCCCTCGTTGAGCACGATGTAGGCCCCTGCGGTGCAGGCGGCCACGACGGCCAGACCGCTGACCACGGACAGGGCGATCAGCCACCAGCGCTTGCGGCTGCGGGCGCGCTGGGCGGCGCGGCGGAGGGGGCGGGAGGCGTGGATGCGCTCCAGGTGCGCCTCCATCTCCTCCTCGGGGGAGCGAAACGACTCCGCTGAGGGCATCGGCGTCTGCTCGGGAGTGAACCGGACCGTCGGCGCGGTCGGGCCATCGCGATCGGCGCTCTCGGGCCGGTCGGCATACTCGTCGGTGTGGTCGAAGCGTCCCTGCGATCCCTGCGGGACTCCGAAGGGGGACGGGCGGTGTGCCATAGATCGCATCCTATCCACGACAGTGCCCCGAGTCGTCGAACCTTCCCCCTGGAGGGGGAGCGGCAGGTCCCCGCGGGTGACAATGGGGGCATGTCAGAAGGCCAGGCCGAGCGTCCAGAGCACTATTTCAGCGAAGAGCCCGCAGTCGACGAACGCGAGCGCGTGATCGAGTTCGAGCTCGACGGGGAGCGGTACGAGCTGACCGCCTCGACGGGCGTCTTCTCGGGGACGCGCCTGGACCCGGGGACGAGCGTCCTGCTGCACAAGGTGATCCCGCCCGAGGAGGCGGGCGTCTTCCTGGATCTGGGCTGCGGCTACGGCCCGATCAGCGCGGTGCTGGCCCGACGCGGGGACGCCGAGGTGTGGGCCGTCGACGTCAATCGGCGCGCGCTGGACCTGACCCGCCGGAACACCGAGAAGTCCCCCGGGAGTGTGCGGGTCTCGACCCCCGACGAGGTCCCTGGGGAGGTCGAGTTCGACGAGATCTGGTCCAACCCGCCGATCAAGGTGGGCAAGACCGCGCTCCACGAGATGCTGCTGGCCTGGCTGCCGCGCCTCAAACCCGGCGGCCTCGCCTGGCTGGTCGTCTCCAAGCACCTCGGCGCGGACTCGCTCGCGCGCTGGCTGACCGAGAACGGCTGGTCCGTCGACAAGCACGCCAGCGCCAAGGGCTACCGGGTCCTGAAGGTCGAACGCCGAGCCTGAACCGGGCGGAACGGCCGGTGTCCACTTCTTGGCACGAGCCTTGTCATCGCCGCGCGTGATGACGTACGGTGTTGACCGTAAGCGAACCACCCACGGGAGCCCGATGCATCGGGCTGAGAGGGGACTCGGTAGTCCCGACCGTCGAACCTGATCCAGGTCATGCTGGCGCAGGGAGAAGGAGATATGAACGCTACCCGTCTACCGCGGCTCCACGTCATCACCGACACCCGCCCCGGGGCCTCCCCGATCCCCGTCGCGGCCGCCGCGCTCCAAGCCGGCGCCCGCCTCGTCCAGGTCCGCCCCGAAGACCACTTCCACGACCGGGCCGCCTTCGACCTCGCCGCCGCGATCGCCGAGCTCTGCGATGAGCAGGGCGCGCTGTGCCTGGTCAACGACCGCGTCCACATAGCTCAGGCCGTGGGCGCCGACGGCGTCCACCTCGGCGACGACGACCTCCCCGTCGACGTCGCCCGCCGCATCCTCCCGGCCGCCTCCATCGTCGGCGGCACCTGCCGCGAACCCGAGGCCGCCCGCGCCGCGCGCCGCGCCGGCGCCACCTACCTCGGCGTCGGACCCGTCTACCGGACCGGCACCAAGACCGGCCTCCCCGACGCGATCGGCCTGGACGGACTCGCCGCCGTCTGCGAAGCGGTCGACCTCCCGGTCATCGCCATCGGCGGCATCACCGCCGAACGCGCCCGGGCCTGCCGGGACGCCGGGGCCCACGGCGTCGCCGTCGTCGGCGCGATCGCCGACGCCGACGACCCCAAGCGGGCCACCGCCGAACTGCTCGAGGCCGTAGGGGTCTTAGCCATGCGAATCGCCGTCGTCGGCGCCGGGTCCATCGGCCTCGCCATCGCCTGGCGGGCCGCCCGGCAGGGTGCCGACACCACCGTCTACGACCCCGATCCCGGATCGGGCGCCTCGCGCGTCGCCGCCGGCATGATCGCCGCGGTCACCGAAGCCCAGTTCGGCGAGGGGGCGATGCTCCCGTTCATGGCCGAATCGGCCGACGCCTGGCCGCGTTTCGCCGCCGAACTCGAAGCCGCCTCCGGCACCGCGGTCGGCTACCGCGACGTGCCGACCGTCATGGTCGGGATCGAGGACGCCGACCGCGCGGAAATCGACCGGCAGCAGGATATCTATCGATCGACCGATAGAAACCTTGAGACTCTTACCGGGCGCGCCTCCCGAAAGTCCGAGCCCCTGCTCAGCCACCGCGCGCGGGGCGGCGTGCTGGTCCCCGGAGACCACGCGGTGGACCCGCGCGCCGTCCACCGGGCCCTATTGGAGGCCGCCGAGCAAGCCGGTGCCCGGATCCGGGCCGAGCGGATCGAGGACCCGGCCGACCTCGAGGCCGATCAAGTCGTCATCGCCGCCGGATGCGGATCGGCCCGCTTCGGGCTGCCGATCCGCCCCGTCCGAGGAGTGGTGCTGCGCCTGCGGGCCCCGGCGGCGCAGCCGCTGCCGCGCACCACGGTCCGCGCCTATGTCCAGGGCCATCCGGTCTACATCGTCGCCCGCGAATCGCGTGAGGTCCTCATCGGCGCCACCAGCGACGAGCGGGGTTTCGATCGATCGACAGGAACTGCCGGAGCGGTCCACGACCTGCTCCGTCGGGCCATCGCCGTGGTGCCCGAAGTGGCCGAGTACCACCTCGAGGAGGTCACCGTCGGCTTCCGTCCCACCGCCCCCGACAACCTGCCGCTGCTGGGCCGCCTCGACGAGTGCACCATCGCCGCCACCGGCCACTACCGGCACGGCATCGCACTCCTCCCCGGCACCGCCGACCGCATAGCGGATCTCGCGCTCGGCGTGGACGACGCCATCCCCAAGGCATTCGATCCCCTGCGATTCAAGGAGGGCTCGTGAAGATCGAACTCAACGGCACCGCGCGCGAAGACATCGCCACCGTCGCCGAAGCCGTCGCGGCCGTCAGCGAGGCCCGCCGTGGCCTCGCGGTCGCCGTCAACGGCGACGTCGTGCCCCGCTCCGAATGGGACCGTCCGCTCGACGAAGGCGATAGCGTCGAGATCCTCACCGCCACACAGGGAGGCTGAACCATGGACAAGCCCACACACGTCGCCCCGCCCGCTCCCCGAACCGGAACGGATTCCGAACTCAAGATCGCCGACAGGACCTTCGACTCCCGGCTGGTGCTCGGCACCGGCGGCGCGGCGAACCTCGCCCAGCTCGCCGACGCCATCACCGCCTCGGGCACCGAACTGGTCACCGTGGCCCTCCGCCGCGTCGACCCCCACGCGGGAGGGTCCATCGTGGACGTCATCGAGCGCTGCGGCGTCGACGTCCTGCCGAACACGGCCGGCTGCTTCACCGCCGAGCAGGCCGTCCGCACCGCCCGCCTCGCCCGGGAGGCCTTCGAGACCGACTGGATCAAACTCGAGGTGATCGGTGACGAGGACTCGCTCCTGCCCGACCCGGTCGAACTGCTCGACGCCGCCGAGACCCTGGTGGCCGACGGCTTCACCGTCCTGCCCTACACCAACGACGACCCGATCCTGGCCACCCGCCTCGAAGAGGCCGGCTGCGCGGCCGTCATGCCACTGGCCGCGCCCATCGGCACCGGCCTGGGAATCCGAAACCCGCACAACCTCGCCCTCATCTGCGAAAAAATCAAGGTGCCGGTCATCTGCGACGCCGGAATCGGCACCGCCTCCGACGCCGCCCAGGCCATGGAACTCGGCTGCGCGGCGGTCCTGCTGGCCACCGCCGTCACCCGCGCCGCCGATCCGGCCCTCATGGCCACGGCCATGCGCGACGCGGTGAACGCGGGACGGGCCGCGCGCCTCGCCGGGCGCATCCCGAAACGCCACCTCGCGCAGGCCTCGACGAGTTTCGAAGGGATGGCGAACCTCTGATGCGACCGCCCGTAGCGCTCACCATCGCCGGATCCGACTCCGGCGGCTGCGCCGGAATCCAGGCGGACCTGCGGACATTCGCCGCGCACCGCGTCCACGGCACCAGCGTCATCACCGCGCTGACCGCCCAGAACACCCTCGGCGTCGCCGCCGCCGAACCCGCCGGCCTCGACATGCTCGAGGCGCAGCTCGAATCGGTCCTGTCCGACTTCGACGTAGCCGCCGTCAAGACCGGCATGCTCGCCGATCTGCACACGCTCGTGGTCGTCGGCGGCGCCGCCCGCGCCGGACGCCTCCCCAACCTCGTGATCGACCCGGTCCTGGTCACCACCACCGGAGACAGCCTCTTCACCGGCGACCCGGGCGCCTACCTCGACGCCTTCGGCGACGCGCCCGCGCTCCTGACCCCCAACATCCCCGAGGCCGAGGTGCTGACCGGCGGCCGCATCGGCGACCTCGACGGCATGAGGGAGGCCGCCCGCTCCCTGGCGTCCATCGGCCCCTGCCCCGTGCTCGTCACCGGCGGCCACCTCGACGGCGACACCGCCGTCGACGTCCTCTACGACGGCAGCGACTTCACCGAGTACGAGGCCCCGCGCGTCGACACCAACAACACCCACGGCACCGGCTGCACGTTCTCGGCCGCGATCGCCGCGGGCCTCGCCCGCGGCGTCGGCCTGCTCGACGCCATCGGGGAGGCCAAGGAATACCTGACCGGCGCGCTGGCCGCCTCGGCGGACTGGCGACTCGGCAAGGGACCCGGACCGGCGGACCACCTCTGGTGGCTCGACCGCAAGGACCGCCGCGAACGGTCCACCATCACCGAATAAGGAGCGCAGCATGGCGAAAACCGCAAGGAAGAAGGTCTACGTGGACGGCCCCCGGCCGGACGTCCGCGTGCCGTTCACCGAGGTCGAGCTCGACGGCGGCGAAGAGCCGGTGCGGCTCTACGACACCTCCGGCCCCGGATCCGACCCCGAGCGGGGCCTGCCGCCGCTGCGCGGGGCCTGGATCGAGGAGCGCCGCGGGGACGGCAAGGGCAACACCCAGCTCCACTACGCCCGGCAGGGGACCGTCACCCCGGAGATGGAGTTCGTGGCCGTCCGCGAGGGCCTGGAGCCCGAGTTCGTGCGCGACGAGGTCGCCGCGGGTCGCGCCATCATCCCGGCCAACGTCAACCACCCCGAGACCGAGCCGATGATCATCGGCAGGAACTTCCTCACCAAGATCAACGCCAACATCGGCACCTCGGCGGTCTCGGACTCGATCGCCGCCGAGGTCGAGAAGCTCACCTGGGCCACCAAGTGGGGCGCCGACACGGTGATGGACCTCTCGACCGGCAAGCACATCCACGAGACCCGCGAGCACATCGTCCGCAACTCGGCGGTCCCGATCGGGACCGTGCCGCTCTACCAGGCCCTGGAGAAGGTCGACGGCGACCCGGCCAAGCTGAACTGGGAGGTCTACCGCGAGACCATCCTCGAGCAGGCCGAGCAGGGCGTGGACTACATGACCGTGCACGCGGGGGTCCTGCTGCGGTACGTCCCGCTCGCGGCCGACCGGGTCACCGGCATCGTCTCGCGCGGCGGTTCGATCATGGCCGCCTGGTGCCTGGCCCACCACGAGGAGAGCTTCCTCTACACCCACTTCAGGGAGCTGTGCGAGATCTTCGCCGAGTACGACATCTCCTTCTCCCTCGGTGACGGGCTGCGGCCCGGCTCGATCGCCGACGCCAACGACGAGGCCCAGTTCGCAGAGCTGCGCACCCTCGGCGAGCTGACGAAGATCGCCTGGGAGTACGACGTGCAGGTCATGGTCGAGGGCCCCGGCCACGTGCCGATGCACAAGATCAAGGAGAACGTCGACCTCCAGCAGGAGATCTGCGGCGAGGCCCCGTTCTACACGCTCGGGCCGCTGACGACCGACGTCGCCCCCGCCTACGACCACATCACCTCGGCGATCGGGGCGGCCATGATCGGCTGGTTCGGCACCGCGATGCTGTGCTACGTCACTCCCAAGGAGCACCTCGGCCTCCCCAACCGCGACGACGTCAAGGAGGGCGTGATCGCCTACAAGATCGCCGCCCACGCCGCCGACCTCGCCAAGGGGCACCCCGCCGCGCAGGCCTGGGACGACGCCCTGTCCAAGGCCCGGTTCGAGTTCCGCTGGGAGGACCAGTTCAACCTCTCGCTCGACCCCGACCGGGCCCGCGAGTACCACGACGAGACCCTCCCGGCCGAACCGGCCAAGACTGCGCACTTCTGCTCCATGTGCGGCCCGAAGTTCTGCTCGATGAAGATCAGCCAAGAGCTCAAGGACTACGCCCAGCAGGGTATGCGGGAGAAGAGCGAGGAGTTCGCCGAGACCGGCGGCAAGGTCTACCTGCCGGTCGTCGAGGCGAACTAGCTGTATCCGAGGTCACGGCGGCCGCCTTCGGAGCCGCCGCCGTGACCACGTAAACTATGTAGCTGTTGTTCGAGTGCCGTCTTCACGAGGCGCTGTCCAACGAATCCCGCCGACCGGCGGCCGTGCGGCCACCGAGCGATTCACGGTCGGCAGCCGCCGCCGCGAGCGGGATTCAGGCGGTCCCGCGCTTTTCTCCGCGGGGTTCGTTCCACACCGACAACGAAAGCTAGGTAAACCTGTGCGCACGTACAGCCCGAAGCCGGACGACATCGACCGGCAGTGGCTCGTGATCGACGCGTCCGACGTGGTGTTGGGTCGGCTCGCGACACACGCAGCCCAACTGCTCAGGGGCAAGCACAAGCCCTCGTTCGCTCCGAACGCCGACACCGGCGACTACGTCATCGTCGTCAACGCCGAGAAGGTCGTCCTGACCCGGAACAAGGCGCAGACCAAGAAGGCCTACCGCCACTCCGGCTACCCGGGCGGCCTCAAGGAGAAGTCCTACGCGGACCTGCTCGAGAAGGCCCCCCACAAGGTCGTCGAGAAGGCCATCCGAGGCATGCTGCCGAAGACCAAGCTCGGCCGAGCCCAGATCAAGAAGCTGAAGGTGTACCCCGGCCCCGGCCACCCGCACGCCGCCCAGCAGCCGCAGCCCTACGAGATCAAGAAGGTCGCGCAGTAGGCGCGGGCGGAAGGAGATTAGACAATCGTGAGCGAAGAGACCCAGGTCCCCGAGACCACCGAGGCACCGGTCACCGAGGCACCGATCGCCGAGGTTCCGGTCGAGGTCCCGGCCGACGTGGCCGCGGCCCCGTCCGTGCCCAGCATCCCGTCGGTTCCGGCCGACCGCCCCATCCAGACCGTGGGCCGCCGCAAGCGCGCCATCGCCCGCGTGCGCCTGGTCCCGGGCACCGGCCGCTACCTCATCAACGGCAAGACCCTCGAGGATTACTTCCCGAGCAAGGTCCACCAGCAGACGGTGGCCGAGCCGTTCGTGACCGTCGAGGCCGGCGACAACTTCGACGTCCTGGTCAACATCAAGGGCGGCGGCGCCACCGGCCAGGCCGGCGCGCTGCGCCTGGGCATCGCCCGGGCCCTGATCGAGATCGACCCGAACATGCGCCCGGCGCTCAAGTCCGCCGGCTTCCTCACTCGCGACGCCCGCGAGAAGGAGAGCAAGAAGTACGGTCTCAAGAAGGCCCGCAAGGCGCCGCAGTACTCCAAGCGCTAGCACTGGTTCCCCCGGCAGGGGGAACGCGCTAGTCTGCACTTTTGACGGGGCTGCCGAGGAGGACATCCTCGGCGGCCCCGATTCTCATCTCGCCACTGGGCCAATTTATGGCTCGCAAGCATCGCCAAGAGGGCCAATTCACGGCTCGCAAGCATCGCCAAGACCGCAAAATTGGGGTAACCACCGTGTCACGACTGTTCGGCACCGACGGAGTCCGGGGACGGGCCAACGACGACCTCACCCCGGAGCTGGCGCTCCGGCTCAACATCGCGGCCGCCGGCGTCCTCGGCGCCGGCAAGCTGGGCAGATCGACCGCTCGCGAGCTCGCCGAGAGGAGCAGACCGGTCGCCGTCATCGGCCGCGACCCCCGCGCCTCGGGCGAGATGCTCATGGCCGCCTCCGCCGCCGGACTCGCCGCCGCCGGAGTCGAGGTCGTCGACCTCGGCGTCCTGCCCACGCCTGCGGTCGCGCACCTGACGGCCGTCACCGGCGCCGACTTCGGCGTCATGATCTCGGCCTCGCACAACCCCATGCCCGACAACGGCATCAAATTCTTCGCCGCCGGCGGCCGCAAGCTCCCCGACGACGTCGAGGACGCCATCGAGGCCGCCCTCGACGCCCCGGCCCCGCTGCCGCAGGGCAAGGGCGTCGGCCGCATCACCACCTCGGAGAACCCGGTCGAGACCTATATCGAGCACCTGGTGGCGGCCGCCCCCCACCGGCTCGACGGTATCAAGGTCGTCGTCGACCCCGCCAACGGCGCCGCCAGCCTGGCCGCCCCCGAGGCCCTGCGCCGCGCCGGCGCCGAAGTGATCGCCGTCAACGACGCCCCCGACGGCCTCAACATCAACGAGAACTGCGGTTCCACCCACCTCGAGGGCCTCCGGGCCGCCGTGGTCGAGCACGGCGCCGACGCCGGGATCGCCCTCGACGGCGACGCCGACCGGTGCCTGGCCGTCGACGCGGCCGGCCGGGTGGTCGACGGCGACGCGATCATGGCGATCCTGGCCCTGGCCCTGCGCGAGTCCGGGCGGCTGCGCGGAGACACCCTCGTGACCACCGTCATGAGCAACCTCGGCCTGCACCAGGCCATGGACGCGGCCGGCATCGAACTCCAGACCACCAAGGTCGGCGACCGCTACGTGCTTGAACGCCTCACCGAGGGCGGATTCTCCCTCGGCGGCGAGCAGTCCGGGCACATCATCATGTCCGACCACGCCACCACCGGGGACGGCTCCCTGACCGCGGTCATGCTGCTGGCCCGCATGGCCGCCTCCGGCAGGAGCCTCGCCGAACTGGCCGAGGTGTTCACCGCAGCTCCGCAGGTCCTGATCAACGTCAGCGTGACCGACAAGAAGGTCATCGAGACCGAGTCGGTGCGCACCGCCGTCGTCGAATGGCAGCGCAAACTCGGCGCCGACGGCCGCGTCCTGCTGCGCCC
This sequence comes from Glycomyces salinus, assembly GCF_016428645.1. GTDB lineage: Bacteria > Actinomycetota > Actinomycetes > Mycobacteriales > Micromonosporaceae > Glycomyces > Glycomyces salinus. The sequence goes on from NZ_JAELXW010000015.1 coordinate 111,217, forward strand.
CTCCGGCACCGAACCGCTGGTCAGAGTCATGGTCGAAGCCTCGGAGGAGCCGGTCGCCCGGTCCGTGGCCGCCGAGCTGGCCGCCGTCGTCGAGAACGCGTTCGTCGCCTGACCGGCCCCCTCGGCGAGGCTCCGCGAGCCGGGGCCCGGCACCGCCCGGACCCCGGTCGCCGGTCACCGCCGCTGGTGCCGATGCATTAGGCTCACGTCCCATGACTCCCGTAATCGTGACCCTCGTAGTTCTGCTGCTGGTCGGTCTCATCCTGATGGTCTGGATGCTGAGCGGACGCAACAAGCTGGTGCGCCTGCGCAACATCACCCAGGAGTCGTGGGCGCAGATCGACGTCGAGCTGCAGCGCCGCTACGACCTGCTCGACAACCTCATGTACGTCGTGCAGCAGGCCGCCGGTTCCGAGAACGCCACCCTCCAGCAGGTGGCCGCGGCCCGCACCAACGCCATGCACGCCCGGCAGGACCCGAACGTCGGACACGGACAGCAGGGACAGGCCGAGGGCCAGCTCTCCGGGGCGATCCGGGGCGTCATCCACATGCAGGAGCAGTACCCGACCCTGAAGACCAACCAGAACTTCCTCCAGCTCCAGGCCGAGATCGTCGAGACCGAGAACCGCATCGCCGCTCCGCGGCGGTTCTACAACGCCAACGTGCGTGAGTACAACACCGCGCTTCAGGTCTTCCCGACCAGCATCTCGGCCAAGTCCGGCGGGTTCCAGCCCGAGGAGTACTTCGAGCTGGACACCCCCGAGGCCCGCACCGCGCCGAAGCTGCGCGACATGGGCCAGCAGCAGGGCGGCTTCCCGCAGCAGCAGCCCCAGCAGATGCAGCCCCCGCAGCTACAGCAGCTGCCGCCGCCGCAGGCCCCGCCGCCCGGCCAGATCCCCGGCCAGCCGCCCCGGCAGCCCGGCTACGGACAGCCCCAGCCCGGGTACGGGCAGCCGCAACCCGGCTACGGCCAGCAGCCGCCGCAGCAGCCCGGCTACGGACAGCCCGGTTTCCCGCAGCAGCCCCAGCAGCCCCAGCAGCCCGGTTACGGACAGCAGCCCCCGTACGGCCGCTGAGCCGACCGCGCGCTGAAGTGCCCCCCGACAAGGATCCCTGTTCATGAGTGAGACGCTCCTCGCCCAGAGTTCCAGCAGTGCCAGCAGCGGCGAGTGGATCATCGCCGTCGTCATCGCGGTCGTCATGGCCGTCGTCGGCGTCATCGCCTACCGCATCCGGCAGAAGAAGATCGCCGCCTACCGGGCCTGGGCGGCGCACTACGGCTACCACTACGAGCCGAGCGACAACAGCGTCGTCGGCATGTCCACGGAGGATCCGTTCGGGGAGGGCCGCAACCGCAGGGGCATCGACGTCTTCCGCGGCGGGTACAAGAACCTGCACCTGGTGTTCTTCCAGTACAACTACACGACCGGATCGGGAAAGAACTCCCAGACGCACAGCTACCAGGTGGTGGCGATCGGACTGCCGTCGCAGCGGCCGCTGCTGGACATCAGCCAGGAGAACGCGTTCTCCAAGCGCTTCCAGAAGGACATCGACTTCGAGAACCAGATGTTCAACGACAAGTTCCGGGTCAAATCCCCCAACCGGCGGTTCGCGTTCGACGTCATCCACCCCCGCACCATGGAGTGGATGCTGGCCGACCAGCGGGCCCAGGCGTACCGGTGGCGGTTCGAGGGCCCGTGGCTGATGACCTTCCGGCCCGGTGCACTCAACCTCCAAGAGGTGTTCTTCTACGCCGACTTCCTGATCGACGTCTACGCCCAGGTGCCCCGCCATGTGTGGTCGAACCAGTAGTGACCTCTTCGGCTTCGCCGACGCGCCACGGTCCGGCCCGCGGCCGAGTCGCGGAGGGCCGGCGACCGGCGCAGACCGTCGATGAGGGTCCGAGGACGGGCTCCGCCCCGAGGAGGAGTATCCCCCGTGCATGAGCATCTGGTCGTGCCGGGCATCGGCGTCGGCGACGCCGTGGGGCTGCTCGTTGCGGGGGTGTGCGGGCTCCTGGTCGCCGTCGGATTCTTTGTCCACTGGCGGGTCTTGCAGGCGAAGATCGCCGCCAACCGGGCGTGGGCGGCACGGCACGGCTTCAGCTACATACCGTTCGACTCCTCGGTGGCGAGCGTGTCGAGCGCCGAACCGTTCGGCATCGGGTGGTCCCGGCGCGGTGTCGACGTCTACCGCGGGAAGTACCGGAACTTCCATGTCATGTTCTTCCGGTACGACTACGCGCCCACATTCGGAAAGGGGACCGACACCGTCTCCCACCAGGTGGTGGCGCTCGCCCTGCCCGCCTCGCGGCCGCTGCTCGACATCGGCCACGAGGGTTTCTGGTCCAAGCGCTTCGGCGACGGCATCGACTTCGAGAACCAGGCCTTTAACGACCGCTTCAAGATCAGGTCGGGCAACGGGAGGTTCGCGTTCGACGTCATCAACGCCCGCACGATGGAGTGGATGCTCGCCGACCAGCGGGCCCAGGCGTACCGGTGGCGGTTCGAGGGCCCGTGGCTGATGACCTTCCGCCTTGGCGAGCTCAAACTCGAAGAGGTGTTCTTCTACGCCGACTTCCTGATCGACGTCTACGCCCAGGTGCCCCGCCACGTGTGGTCGACCCAATAGCGATATCCTTGAGCGGGCCGCGCGGTGAGGCGTGGCCAATATTCGGCCCGTGGTCTTGCACTCAGCGAACCATGCGGCCGGTGGCCCGTGGTGTAATCGGCAACACTACTGATTTTGGTTCAGTCATTCCAGGTTCGAGTCCTGGCGGGCCAGCCACATTAACCGCATCCGCTCCATCAGGGCCTCGAAACCGATCTCCGCCGCACCGGTCAGCGGTCCCTGTGCGCCCAGCGCCGCGGTTCGCAGGCGCAGCCTGGCCCGCAGCTGCGGCAGCGTCGCCTCCGCCAGACTCGACCGGACCGCGGCCGCCGAGGACAGGTACAGCTCCCGCAGCCAGCCGCCGAACAGGATCTCATCGGGGTTCGTCGCCGTCACCACCGCGCCCAGCGCCAGACCCAGGAACTCCCCGGACCGCCGCACCATCTCCCGCGCGGCCGTGTCGCCCAACCGCGCCGCGATCGTGGTCTCGTCGATCGTCTCGGAGAAGTCGAAGGTGCCCATCTCGGCCTCCACGCACCCGCTCAGGCCGCACCGGCACCGCTGCCCGCCCGGGTTGACCACGATGTGGCCCAGCATGATCGAGCTGCCGCGCCGCGGCCGCCCGTCGACCACCCACCCGGCGGTCAGGCCGTGCCCGCCGTGCAGGTAGAGCAGGTTCGCCACCCCGTGGGCGTCGCCGCGCGACCACTCGCCGACGGCCGCGGCCGTGGCCACGTCCACCACTCGCCACACCCTGCCGGTAGCGCTTTCCAGGTCGGCGCCGAAGTCTCGGTCCGCCCACCCCAGCTCCGAGGACTGCGCCACCGTGCCCCCGTCGACCAGGCCCGGGACCGCCGCGATCGCGTCGGAGACCTCGGCGTCGGCCAGCAGCGCGGCCGCCGCCTTGGCGACGGCGGCCCCGTCGGCCCCGGGCGCGATCGGGACCTCGTCGCGCCGCAGGACCGTCCCGCCCAGACCCACCACGGCCAGCCGCAGCCGTTTCCAGCGGACCTCCACGGCCGCCACCGTCGCGGCCTCGGGGACGCACTCGACCAGGGTCGAGGGCCTGCCGGCGGCGCCGGTCGGCCGGCCCGTCGTCTCCTGGATGTGCCCCGACTCGGACAGGTCCGAAGCCAGGGCGCCGATCGTGGAGCGGTTGAGGCCCAGGGCCTCGGTCAGTTCGGCGCGCGTCTGGGGTCCGCGGCGGTGAAGCCGGTCCAGCAGCGCGCTGCGGTTGCGGCGGCGCAGTTCCTCGGTAGCCGGTCGTGCCACCGCTCAATGCCTGCCGAAGAGCCGACCCTGGCCCCGGGACATCGCGTCGACCCCGGCCGCGAGCAGCAGCACCAGTCCGGTCACCGCGAACCGGACTCCCGCGCTCAGGCCCATCAGGCCCATGCCGTTGTTGATGATCGCCACTACAGCCCCTCCAAGCAGGGCAGCCCGCACCGTGCCCTTGCCACCGAAAAGGCTAGCACCGCCGATGACCGCGGCCCCCACCGAAAGCAGCAGCACATTGGACCCGCCGGTATTCGGGTCGACCGAGGCCGCGCGGGAGGCCGCGACGATGCCGCCGACCGCGGCCATGCCCGAGCAGATCACGAATGCCGAGATCCGGACCCGGTCGACGGCGACGCCGGCGCGCAGGGCCGCCTCGCGGTTGCCGCCCACGGCATAGAGGTGGCGACCGAACCTGGTGCGGTGCAGCACGAACGAGCCGACGACGAAAAGCGCGCCGAGCAGCACCACCACGATCGGCACGCCGGTGAGGGAGACCAGCTGCGGGTTGGCCGAGCGCTCCAGGTTGAGTAGGAACACCGTGGCGGTCAGCAGCCCTGTCAGGGCCGCGATTCGGGTGATGACGACCGGCAGCGGGTCGTGGACCAGGCCCCGGCCGGACCGGCGCCGCCAGCGCGAGAGCTGCACGGCCGCGTACACCACGACGGTGACCGCCAGCAGCAGCCAGCCGTGGGAGCGCGAGAGGTTGCCGCCGGCGATGTCCTTGACGAACTCGTTGTCGATGGTGATGTTGGTGCCCTCTTTGAGGATGATGAGCGCCAGGCCCTGGAAGGCCAGGAACGCCGCGAGGGTCACCACGAACGAGGGGATGCCGAGCTTGACCACCAGCGCGCCGAGCGTCAGTCCGATGACGGTTCCGGCGATCACGGCGGCGCCGATGCCGACCGGCCAGGACAGGCCCAGGTCGGTCAGGATGACGGCCATGATCGCCGCGCACACGCCGGAGGTGAAGCCGGCCGACAGGTCGATCTCGCCGATGATGAGGACGAACACCAGGCCCATCGCGATGCAGGCCACGGCCGCGCCCTGGCCGAAGAGGTTGGCGAGGTTGCCGACCGACAGGAAGACGGGGTCGAGCGCCCCGAAGAACAGGCACAGGGCGATGATCCCGGCGACCGCCGGGAGCGCCCCGACCTCGCCGGACCGCACCTTGGACAGGTAGGCGCGGGCGTGGTCGAGGACCTGGCGGGCGGGTCCGGTCCGCTCGGCCCCGGAGCCGGGCCGGGTCTTGACGTCGATGCTCACGGCTGCACTCCGTTCGAGTCGGTGATCCCCAGGCCGTTCGAGCGTCCGCTGGTGATCAGCTCGACCACTTGCGACTGGGTGGTGTCGGCCGCGTCGAGGACGGCGGCCATCCGGCCCAGGTAGAGGGCGGCGATGCGGTCGGCCACGGCGAACACGTCGTTGAGGTTGTGGCTGATGTAGAGGACGGCCAGGCCCTGGTCGGCCAGGCGGCGGATGAGTTCGAGCACCTGGCGGGTCTGGGCCACGCCGAGGGCGGCGGTGGGCTCGTCGAGGATGACCAGGCGCGAGTTCCACAGCACGGCCTTGGCGATGGCGACGGTCTGGCGCTGGCCGCCGGAGAGGCTGGCGACGGTCTGGCGGAGGTTGCGGATGGTCCGCACCGCCAGGGATTCGAGCGTCTCGGCGGCCAGCTGCTCCATGGCGTCGTCGTCGAGGACGACGCCGCGGAGCTTCTCCCGCCCCAGGAACATGTTCTCGACCACGTCCAGGTTGTCGCACAGGGCGAGGTCCTGGTAGACGACCTCTATGCCGAGCGCGGCCGCGTCGCGGGGGCTGCCGATCTCGTGGGAGTCGCCTTCGACGGCGATGGTCCCTGAGTCGATGGCGTGGATGCCCGCGATGCATTTGACCAGGGTCGACTTGCCGGCGCCGTTGTCGCCGACGAGGGCGCAGACCTCGCCGGCGTCGATGGACAGGTCCACCTCGGAGAGGACTTCGACCGGGCCGAAGCTCTTGGAGATGCGGGAGAGTTCGAGCAGCAACTTCGTTCCTTATTGTTCCTGGAGTCCGGCCTCGTCGCACAGGTCGGCGTACTCGCCCGCGCACAGTTCGGCGTAGTCGGCGAAGCCGTCGTCGATGACGGTCTGGATGGAGTCGATGGTGATCGGGACCGGTTCGAGCAGCACGGCCGGGATCTCGTCCCCGCTCTCGGGGTCGGTCACGGTCGCGTCGGTCTCGGGCATGTCGCCTCCGGCGAGGGCGACCGCGAGGTCGGCGGCGGCGTTGGCCTCCTCTTCGATGGCCTTGTAGACGGTCATGCACTGGTCGCCGGCGAGGATGTTCTGCAGGCCCTGGAGGGTCGCGTCCTGGCCGGTGACCGGGACGGTGCCGTTGAGGCCGTTGCGTTCGAGGACGGTGATGACCGCGTGGGCGAGGCCGTCGTTGGCGGCCAGGACGCCGTCGACCTGGCCGTCGGTGTCGGTGAGCATCTGGTCGAAGGTGGTGCCGCCCTGGGCGTTGTCCCAGTCGGGCACCCACTCGTCGGGGCCCTTCTCGAATTCGCCGGAGTCGTAGAGCGGGTCGAGCACCGAGTCGTAGCCGTTCTTGAACAGGGTGGCGTTGTTGTCGGTCGGGGAGCCGTTGAGCTCGGCCACCAGGGGAGTGTCGACCCCTTCGAGGCATTGGACGAGGGTCTCGCCCTGGAGCTGCCCGACCCGTTCGTTGTCGAAGCTGACGTAGTAGTCGGCTCCGCCGCCCTCGGTGAGGCGGTCGTAGTCGATGGTGGCCACGCCCTGGGCCTTGGCGTTCTCGATGACGGTCGCGCCGGTGCCCGAGTCGAGGTTGACGGTCACCAGGACGTTGACGCCGCTGGTGAGCATCTGGTCGGCGATGGTCTGGAAGTCTTCGCGGCTGCCCTGGGCGTTCTGGATGTCGTACTCGACGCCGGCCGCTTCGAAGGCGGCTTCGAGGTAGGCGCGGTCGGCGGTCTCCCACCGGTCCGAGGAGGCCGAGTCGGGGAGGATCACGCCGATGAAGGGCGTGTCCTCGTCGCCGCCGGACGACGTGCCGTCGCCGCAGGCCGCTGCGGTGAAGGTGAGGGCGATCGCCGCGGCCGCGCTGAGTGAGGTCTTGAGGACTTTCATAGGGGTACCTCCGATATTTGTTGCTGTCAGCAACATATGATGAGTGACGTGGCTCGCACAAGTGGCGGGGAGGTGCTAATAACGTTTCATCGGTAACGATTTGGTAATGGAGCCCGGGGCGGGTCTGGGGCGATTCACCCCCTCGTCACCGACTACCATGGCCCATCATGAGCAGTGAGCGATCGGCGATCATCCTGGCCGCGGGCCTGGGGACTAGGATGAAATCCAGCAGGCCCAAGGTTCTCCACGAGCTGTTGGGCAGGCCCCTTCTCGGCCATGTCCTCAAGGCGACCAAGGCCATCCACTCCGACCGGCGCGTCGTGGTCGTCGGCGCCGCGGCCGACCAGGTCACTGCCTACCTCGAAGAGCACGCGCCCGACATCGAGACGGTCAACCAGGCCGAGCAGCTCGGCACCGGCAACGCCGTCCGCATCGCCATGGAGGCGCTGCCGGACCTGACCGGGACCGTCGTGGTCTCCGCCGGCGACGTTCCGCTGCTGCGCCGCGAGACCCTGGAGCGCCTGGTCGAGGTCCACGAGAAGGACGGCAACGCCGCGACAGTCCTGACCGCCGAGGTCGACGACCCGACCGGCCTGGGCCGCATCGTCCGCGACGAGGCCGGGAACGTGCTGCGCAACGTCGAGCACCGCGACGCCGACGAGGCCGAGCTGGCCATCCGCGAGATCAACTCGAGCATCTACGCCTTCGACGCCGAGGTCCTGCGCGAGCAGCTCGCGAAGCTGAACACCGCCAACGACCAGGGCGAGGAGTACCTCACCGACGTGCTGGAGCTGGCCCGCGAGGCCGGGCACACGATCGGCGCGTTCGTCGTCGGCGATCCCACCGAGGTCCTCGGCTGCAACGACCGGGCCCAACTGGCCGGGCTCCGCCGCATCCTGCGCGACCGCGTCAACACCGAGCTGATGAAGTCGGGGGTCACCATCGAGGACCCCGAGACCACCTGGATCGACGCGACCGCCAAGGTCGCCCCCGACGTGCTCATCCGCCCCGGATGCCAGCTCAAGGGCGCCACCGCCGTCGACACCGGCGCCGAGATCGGCCCCGACTCGACCCTGAACGACACCATCGTCGGCCAGGGGGCCCGGGTGGTGCGCAGCCACACCGACCAGGCCACCGTCGGCGAGGGCGCCTCGGTCGGGCCCTTCTCGTACCTGCGGCCCGGCGCCAAACTCGGCGAAGGCTCGAAGGTCGGCGCCTACGTCGAGGTCAAGAAGTCCGAGCTCGGGCCCGGCGCGAAGGTCCCGCACCTGTCCTACGTCGGCGACGCGACCATCGGCGCCAAGGCCAACGTCTCGGCCGGGGTCATTATCGCCAACTACGACGGCGTCGCCAAGCACCACACGACCATCGGCGAGGGCTCCTTCGTCGGCTCGGACTCGGTCCTGATCGCCCCGGTCAACGTCGGCGACGGCACCTATGTCGCGGCCGGCTCGGCGATCAGCGCCGACGTGGCCCCCGGCGAGCTGGCCGTGGCGCGCGGGCGGCAGGCCAACAAAGAGGGCTGGGTCGCCAAGAAGCGGCCGGGGACGGTCACCGACGAGGCCGCCAAGCGCGCGATCGCGGACTCCGAGGAGACCGGAGAGTAACGGCACACTGGATCACCCACCGGTGTGCGCGGCCGGATCGGGCAGGGGACACTTGATGCGTCGAGGTTCAGGTGAAGACTATGGGGGAACCATCGCCATGGCGAGCATGTCCGCTGTCAACTCCAAGATGCTCATGTTGTTCTCCGGGAGCTGTTACCCGGAACTAGCGGAAGAGATCGGCAAGCACCTGGGGGTCGCCCCGACCCCCACCAGCTCCTATTCGTTCAAGAACGGCGAGCGTTTCGTCCGCTACCAGGAATCGGTCCGCGGCTGTGACGCCTTCGTCGTCCAGTCCATGGCGACCCCGATCAACGACTGGGTCATGGAGACCCTGATCATGGTCGACGCGCTCAAGCGCGGATCGGCCAAGCGCATCACGGTGGTCCTGCCGTTCTATCCGTACGCGCGCCAGGACAAGAAGCACCGCGGCCGCGAGCCCATCTCCGCCCGGCTCGTGGCCGATCTGCTGAAGACGGCCGGGGCCGACCGCATCCTGACCGTCGACCTGCACACCGCGCAGATCCAGGGCTTCTTCGACGGGCCGGTGGACCACCTGTTCGCGATGGGCATCCTGGCCCGCTACGTCGAGGAGAAGTACGCCGGTCGCGACATGGCCGTCGTCTCGCCCGACACCGGGCGCGTGCGCCTGGCCGAGCGCTGGTCGGACCGGCTCGGCGGCTGCCCGATCGCCTTCGTCCACAAGACCCGCGACCCGCTCAAGCCCAACGAGGTCGTGGCCAACAAGGTCGTCGGCGACGTCGACGGGCGCACCTGCCTGGTCATCGATGACATGATCGACACCGCCGGGACGATCTGCTCGACCGCCGAGCTGCTCACCGAGGAGGGCGTGGACGACATCGTCATCGCCTCCACTCACGGCATCATGTCGGATCCGGCCGCCGAGCGACTGGCCGCGGCCCCGGTCAGCGAGGTCATCGTGACCAACTCGCTGCCGCTGCCCGCGGACGTGGCGGCCCTGGAGAAGGTGACCGTCCTGTCGATCGCGCCTCTGGTCGCCAAGGCAATCTGGGAGGTCTTCAACGACGGCTCGGTGACCACCCTGTTCGGCGGACTTTCCTGAGCCGGACCGCGGCTCGCGGACCCGGCCGCGAGGATCACACCCGGCCTCCCGTCGAAGGCCCTGGGCGGCGCGAGGTGTAGGCTGGTGAGGTTGCCGACGGCGAGGGCGTCCCCGAGACGGACGCCGTTATCGACGCGATGGCGAAGGTCTTATTTGGGGCTGTCCGGTCCTTCTTATGCCGACGTGAGCGTCGAGCGCCTGAGAAATTTCGCTTGAGAATCAGGGAGTATTTCCGTGTCCGAAGTTCGTATCAGCGCAGAGCCTCGCACTGACTTCGGGAAGGGCGGTGCGCGCCGTACACGCCGGGCCGGAAAGGTTCCGGCCGTGGTCTACGGCCACGGCGAGAAGCCGCGTCACATCTCTCTTCCCTCGCTCGAGTTCGCCGCCGTCCTGCGCAAGGGCGGCCTCAACCAGCTGATCGAGGTCGAGGTCTCCGACGGCAGCCGCGAACTGGTCATCCCCAAAGACGTCCAGCGCGACGCGCTCAAGGACGACATCATCCACGCCGACCTGCTGATCGTGCGCCGCGGCGAGACCATCACCACCGACGTCTACATCAGCTGGACCGGCGAGGTGGAGAAGGGCGGCCTGGTGGTCCACGAGATCGACTCGCTCAGCATCGAGGCCGAGGCCACGATCATCCCCGAGTCGATCGAGGTCGACCTCGAGGGCCTGGCGGTCGGTTCGCAGCGCACCGCCGGTGAAGTGGCTCTGCCCGAGGGCGTGGTGCTGCTGACCGACCCCGACGCCGTGCTCGCGTCGGTCACCGTGCCGCGCGCCGAGGCCGCCGCCGAGGAGTCCGAGGAGGAATCCGAAGGCGAAGAGGCCGCCGAGTAGCCCGGGAGGCGACCCGACGACATGACCGACTCCTCAACGCTGGTGGTCGGCCTGGGCAACCCCGGGCCGAAGTACTCCGCGAACCGTCACAACGTCGGATTCCTGGTCGCCGACGTGCTCGCAGGGCGCGTCGGCGCCCGTTTCTCCGTGAGCCGCAAGGCCCGCGCCGAAGTCAGCGAGGCCCGCTTGGGGGTAGGCGGGCCTCGCCTCGTTCTCGTCAAGCCCCTGACGTTCATGAACCTCTCCGGTGAGGCCGTCGGCCCCCTGGCCAAGTACTTCGGGATCGAACCGCAGTCGGTCATCGCCGTCCACGACGAGCTCGACCTGCCCTACGGTCAGCTGCGGCTCAAGCGAGGCGGCGGCGAGGGCGGCCACAACGGACTGCGGTCGCTCTCGAAGACCCTGGGCAGCAAGGACTACGTCCGGGTGCGGTTCGGCATCGGCCGCCCGCCCGGCCGCCAGGAGGCGGCCGACTACGTCCTCAAAGACTTCGCCAAGGCCGAGCGGGCCGAGCTGGACCTGAACCTCGAGCTCGCCGCCGACGCGGTCGAGGCGGTCATCACCAAGGGCCTCGAAGCGGCCCAGAACACCTACAACGTCGCAAAGTGACCTAGCCGTCACTGATCGTGCGCTCGGTCGTTAGATCGATTGTGACGGTTACAGAGGCACGCGGAGGCGAGCGTTCAGAGCCGCAGGTGCGGCAGGCGGAGCGGGCCGGACCCGCGCAGGGGCACGTCTACTCGATCAGCCCTGCCGGGCGGGCCTTCAGCGGTCCTCCGGGATGGCAGCGCAAGTACTTCGCCGGGATCGTGTTCAGCGATGTGGCCGCCGGCATCCTCGGCGCGGCCGTGGCCCTCCTCGCCCGCTTCGGGAGTCTCAACGAGCACAGCCAGATCTACGCGCTCGGCCTGCTGGCCCTGCCCGCCGTCTGGATCGCCGCGCTCGGCCTGTCACGGGCCTTCGAGAGCCGCTACCTGTTCGTCGGCACTGAGGAGTACCAGCGGGTGGTCAACGCCGCGCTGTCGCTGGCGGCCGCGGTCGCCCTGGTCTCCTACGGACTGGAGCTGCCGACCTCGCGCGCGTTCGTGCTCATAGCCTTGCCCACCGCGGCCGCGGTGTCGATCGGGGCGCGCTTCGCCTGGCGCAAATGGCTGCACGGCCAGCGCCGTGCCGGCAAGTGCATGAAGCGGGTGGTGCTGGTCGGGCACGAGTCGGCGGTCGCCGCGTTGGTGGTGCAGCTGCGGCGCGAGCACTACCACGGGCTCAACGTGGTGGCGGCCTGCCTGCCCACCGAGGAGGCCCGCGGGGCGCTGCTGGAGTTCGACACCCGTGTGCGCGGCTCGTTCGACCGGATAGCCGACGCCGTCGCCGCCGAGCGGGCCGACACCGTGATCGTCCTGTCCTGCCCCGAGATCGACGGCCCGGCGCTGCGCCGGCTGGCCTGGAAGCTCGAACGCTCGGACGTGGACCTGATCGTGGCCTCGGCGCTGGTGGACGTCGCCGGGGACCGCACCACCATCCGCCCGGTCGACGGGCTGCCGATGCTGCACCTCGACCACGCCAGGCTGACCGGCGTCCGCCGCTGGGTCAAGAACTCGGTCGACCGGATCGGCGCGGCCCTGCTGCTGCTGGCGCTCTCGCCGCTGCTGCTGGGCGCGGCGTTCCTGATCCGCGCCACCTCGCCGGGTCCGGCGGTCTTCAAGCAGGAGCGCATCGGCAAGGACGGGCAGCCGTTCACCATCTGGAAGTTCCGCACGATGTACGTCGACGCCGAGCGGCGGCTGGCGCAGCTCAAGCACCTCAACGAGTCCGACGGGGTCCTGTTCAAGATGAAGGACGACCCGCGCGTGACCAGGATCGGCAAGCATCTGCGGAGGTTCTCGATCGACGAGTTCCCGCAGCTGGTCAACGTCCTGCGAGGCGACATGAGCCTGGTGGGCCCGCGCCCGCCGCTGGCGGTCGAGGTGGCCGCCTACGAGACCGACATGCGCCGCCGGCTGGTCGTCAAGCCCGGCATGACCGGGCTGTGGCAGGTCTCGGGCCGCTCGGACCTGCCGTGGGAGGAGGCGGTGCGCCTCGACCTGCGGTACGTCGAGAACTGGACGCTGTCGCTCGACCTGGTGATCCTGTTGCGCACGGTCACCGCGATCCTGCGGCCCCACGGCGCCTACTAGACGCGAGCATAACTCTCAGTAACTGGGATGGGTCCGACCAGTATCTGGACCCCATTGGGCCGCAGCGTAGAATCGGCGACCATGGATCAGACCCCGGCCACCGCCACGCCAGAAGCCGCCGACCCCGAGGACGCGGCCCTCGCCGCGGACCTCGCCACCGGCGCCGGCGAGCTGCTCATGCGGCTCCGGGGCGAGCTCGGCTTCGAGGACGGGCGGGCCCTCAAAGACGCCGGGGACCAGGGCGCCAACGACTACCTGCTCGGCCGCCTGGCCGCCGAGCGGCCCGGCGACGCCGTCCTCTCCGAGGAGGGCAAGGGCGAGTCCGGACGGGTCGGGACCGAACGGCTCGGCGCCGACCGGGTGTGGATCATCGACCCGCTCGACGGCACCCGCGAGTTCTCCGAGGCCGGACGCGACGACTGGGCCGTGCACGTCGGCCTGTGGCAGCGCGGCCTCGGCCTCACCGCCGCGGCGGTGGCCCTGCCCGCCCAGAATGTGACGTTGCGCACCGATAAGCGCTACCCGGTCTCCGGGCCCCGGCCCGAGCGGCCCCGCATCGCCGTGTCCCGCACCAGACCACCGGCTCAGGCCGACGCCGCCGCGGCGGCCCTCGGCGCCGAACTGGTCCCGTGGGGCTCGGCCGGAGCGAAGGTCATGGCCGTGGTCGCGGGTAAGGTAGACGCTTACGTGCATGCAGGCGGGCAGTACGAGTGGGACTCGGCCGCCCCGGTGGCGGTGGCGATCGCCTCCGGCTGGCATGCGACGCGGATCGACGGCGGACCGCTGCGGTACAACAATCCCGATCCGTACCTGCCGGACCTGTTGGTCTGCCGCCCGGATCTGGCAGAGCCGCTGCTCAAAGCCGTGCACACGGCCGCCTGATAGAGAATTTCTACCGAACCCTGCCGGGTTCGAGTTGAGAGGAGTGTTGCGTCGGTGAGCGACTACCGCGTCAGCCATCTCGCCGCGCTGGAAGCCGAGGCGATCTTCATCATCCGGGAGGTCGTGGCCACCTGCCAGCGGCCCGTGCTGCTCTTCTCGGGGGGCAAGGACTCCATCGTCATGCTCCACCTGGCGCAGAAGGCCTTCGCTCCCGCGCCGGTCCCGTTCCCGGTCATGCACGTCGACACCGGGCAGAACTTCGACGAGGTCATCGAGTTCCGCGACCGCCGCGTCGCCTCCACCGGCGTCCAGCTGGTCATCGCCTCCGTCCAGGACGCCATCGACCGCGGCCTGGTCACCGAGCCCCCGGACGGCACCCGCAACCGCATCCAGACCCCGGTCCTGCTCGAAGCGGCCGAGAAGTACCAGTTCGACGCCCTGTTCGGCGGGGCCCGCCGCGACGAGGAGAAGGCCCGCGCCAAGGAGCGCGTGTTCTCCTTCCGCGACGACTTCGGCCAGTGGGACCCCAAGAACCAGCGGCCCGAGCTGTGGAACATCTACAACGGCAGGGTCCACCCCGGCGAGCAGATCCGGGTCTTCCCGCTGTCCAACTGGACCGAGCTCGACGTGTGGCGCTACATCGGCGAGCAGGAGATCGAACTGCCGCCGGTCTACTTCGCCGGCCCCCGCGAGGTCGTCGAGCGCGACGGCATGCTGTACGCGGTCAACCGGTTCATCACCCCGCGCGACGGCGAGGAGGTCTTCACCGAGACCATCCGCTACCGCACCGTCGGCGACGCCAACCTGACCGCCGGGGTCCGCTCCGAGGCGGCCACCATCGAGCAGATCATCGCCGAGGTCGCGGCCACGCGCATCACCGAGCGCGGCGCCACCCGCGGGGACGACAAGACCTCCGAAGCGGCCATGGAAGACCGGAAACGGGAAGGGTACTTCTGATGACGGACGCGGCGACCCTGGCGCCACACGGCGCCGAGGACACCACCGAGCTGCTGCGCTTCGCCACCGCCGGCAGCGTCGACGACGGCAAGTCCACCCTCATCGGGCGGCTGCTGTTCGACACCAAGACCCTCTTCGAGGACCAGTGGGAGTCGGTGACGGCCGTCAGCGCCGGCCGGGGCGACGAATACACCGACCTGGCTCTGCTGACCGACGGGCTGCGCTCGGAGCGTGAGCAGGGCATCACCATCGACGTCGCCTACCGCTACTTCGCCACGCCCGAGCGCAAGTTCATCATCGCCGACACTCCCGGGCACATCCAGTACACGCGCAACATGGTCACCGGCGCCTCGACCGCCGACCTCGCGCTGATCCTGGTCGACGCCCGCAAGGGCCTGGTCGAGCAGTCGCGGCGGCACGCCTTCCTGTGCTCGCTGCTGCGGGTGCCGCACATGGTCCTGTGCGTCAACAAGATGGACCTGGTCGACTACGACGAGGCCGTCTTCAAGCAGATCGAGCAGGAGTTCAGCGCCTTCGCGACCAAGCTCGACGTGCCGGACCTGACCGTCATCCCGGTCTCGGCGCTCAAGGGCGACAACGTCGTGACCCGCTCGGAGAACCTGAGCTGGTTCGAGGGCCCGAGTCTGCTGCACCACCTGGAGAAGGTCCACATCGCCTCGGACCGGAACCTGGTGGACGCGCGCTTCCCGGTCCAGCACGTGATCCGGCCGCACTCGAACGACAACCACGACTACCGCGGCTACGCCGGCCAGGTCGCCTCGGGCGTGATGAAGCCCGGCGACGAGGTCATGGTGCTGCCCAGCGGCTTCACCACTCGGATTGCCGCGATCGAGACCGCCGACGGCGAGGTCGAGGAGGCCTTCCCGCCGATGAGCGTCACGGTGCGGCTGGAGGACGAGCTGGACGTCTCGCGCGGCGACATGCTGTGCCGCCCGGGGAACCAGCCGCGGGTCTCCCAGGACGTCGATGCACTGGTGTGCTGGATGGACGAGTCCAAGCCGCTGCGGCTGCGCGGCAAGTACGCCGTCAAGCACACCACCGCCGACGTGCGCGCGATCGTCAAGGACGTGCAGTACCAGCTCGACGTGAACACGCTGCATCGCGACGAGTCGGCGAGCGAACTGAGGCTCAACGAGATCGGCCGCGTCACGCTGCGCACCACCAAGCCGCTGCTGTGCGACGACTACCGCCGCAACCGCGCGACGGGCGGGTTCATCATCATCGACGAGTCCGACAACCGAACCGTGGGCGCGGGCATTATCGTCTGAGCCCGGAACTGAACGCAGCGGGCCGGACCGAAAGGTCCGGCCCCGCTTTCGTCCACTCGCGGACGTGGACGAAACCCCCTACAGTGGCCCTATGGCCAACCTCAACCCCCGTACGGCCTTGATCTGCGTGGATTTCGGCACCTCTCATACGGTCGTGACCCTGCACCGCCCCGACGGACGTATCCACCAGCAGCTGTTCGACGGTTCACCGCAGTTGCCTTCGGCGGTGTTCGTGAACGACGAGGGCGGCCCGGTCGTCGGCGCCGACGCCGTCCACAGCGGACGCCGTAGTCCGGAGCGCTTCGAGCCCAACCCGAAACGCCGCATCGACGAGGGCACAGTGCTGCTCGGGAAGCTGGAGCTCCCGGTCACCGGCTTGATCGCGGCCGTCTTCTCCAGAGTGGCCCGGGAGTGCGAGCGAACCCTCGGGGGCCTCGGCCCGGTCACCGTGACCGTCCCGGCGGCATGGGGCCCGACCCGCCGGCACGTGGTGGCCGACGCCGCGACCGCCGCCGGGCTCGGCGACGTCACTCTCGTGCCCGAGCCGGTCGCCGCGGCCGGGTATTTCGTCGAGGTCCTCGGCAGCGACGTGCCGACCGGCTCCGGCGTGGTCGTCTACGACCTGGGCGGGGGCACCTTCGACGCCACGGTCCTGCGCCGCACGCCCGCCGGCTTCGAGGTGCTGGCCGTCGACGGCGCCGACGATCTGGGCGGGCTCGACTTCGACCAGGCCCTGGCCGAGCGCCTGGCCGCGAGCGTCCGCCCCGACGACGAGCGCTGGCAGCGATTGACTTCGCCGCAGAGCCCGGCCGACCTGCGTCACCGCAGGGCCTTCCTGGAGGAGGTCCGCTCGGCCAAGGAACGGCTCTCCCGGGCCGCCTCCACGGACCTGACGATCCCGCTGCTCGATGTCGACGTCCACCTGACCCGCGAGGAGCTGGAGACGGTGGCCGCGCCGCTGCTGGAGCGCACCGTGCGCCTCACCCAAGGCGCTCTCCGCGAATCCGGCCTGGCAGGGGACCAGATCGCCGGGTTGTTCCTGGTCGGAGCGGCGAGCCGGATGCCGCTGGCGGCGACCATGCTGCACCGCGGACTCGGCATCGCACCCGAGGCGATCGAGCAGCCCGAGCTGGCCGTCTCCGAAGGCGGCCTGGCGGCCGGGTCGATGACTTCGTCACCCCCGACCGCGACCCCGGGCCCCGCGCTGCCGCCGCAGACCGCTCCGGCTCCCGCGGCGACCGCACCGCTGCCTCCCCCTCCGCAGCGGTCCGGAGCGAGCGGATGGCTCAGGTCCAAGCGCGGCATGGCGACCGTCGGTGCCGGGACGCTGGCGCTGCTGCTGGTGATCGCGGTCCTGGTGTCGATCCCGCTGCTGCGAGACGGCGGCGACTCCGGTGACGACACCGGGACTCTGGAAGCCGGCCAAGATTCAGACGGCGATGAGGCGACGAGTGAAACGGCGGACGAGCCGAGCGACATCGCCGACGAGCGCAGTGAGTTCGGCCTGCCCGAGGGCGACGGCGACATCACCATCGGTTCTTTGGGCTGGGACGAGGTCGTCGTAGCCGCCGAGCTATGGCGTCATGCTCTGGAGGGCTCCGGCTATACGGTCGAGACCCGGGAGTTCAGTAATGTCGAGCAGCTTTACGAAGCACTGGACTCGGGGGACATCGACCTCACACTGTCCGGCTGGGACTGGTCCGCTGAGGGCTTCGATGTCGACTCCGATGACCGGTCATTCGAACAACTTGGAATCTGGTTGGACTTCCAACTCACGGTGGCCGTCCCGGCCTATGTCGATGATCTCGACTCCCTCGAGGAGCTGAACGGCCACGCCGACCTGTTCGGTGGCCGCATCGTCGGAATCGAGGAGGCAGCGGCCCTGACCGAAACCATGCGGGAAGCGGTGATCCCGACCTACGACATCGAGGAGTTGATTCTGGAGACCTCCTCGACCCCGGCGATGCTCGCCGAGCTGGACTCGGCTATCGCGGCCGAGGAGCCGATCGCGGTGACCCTGTGGCAGCCGCACTGGGCCTACGATGAGTACGACCTGAAGAATCTCGAGGACCCGGATCTGGCTCTCGGCGAGCCCCTTCCCGGCCACAGCCTCGTCCACATCGGCTTCAATGCGGACCACCCCGACCTGGCCGACGCTCTGGACTCGTTCTCCATGAGCCACGACGAGCTGGCCAGCCTGATGAACACCGTGCTCAACGAGTACGGCGGCGATGCCGAGGCCGGGGTGACCGCTTGGCTCGAGGACAACACCTTCAGTGAGTTGATCGCCTAACGCGCCTGGTCCGAAGCGTAGACGCCGGTCACTACAGTGGTCGGCATGTCCAACCTCAACCCCCGGTCCGCTTCGGTCAGTGTCGATTTCGGGACCTCCCATACGGTCGCCTCCATCCGGCGGCCCGACGGGCGGGTCCACCAGCAGCTGTTCGACGGTTCGCCGCAGTTGCCCTCCGCGGTGTTCATGAACGACGAGGGCGGCCCGGTCGTCGGCACCGACGCCGTCCACAGCGGACGCCGCAAGCCCGAGCGGTACGAGCCCAACCCCAAGCGTCGCATCGATGACGGCCAGATCCTGCTCGGCGACAGCGAACTGCCGGTCACCAGCGTCATCGCCGCCGTGCTCGGCCGCGTCGCGCGCGAGTGCGAGCAGACCCTCGGCGGCGGCCTCGGCCCGGTCACCGTGACGGTGCCGGCCGCCTGGGGACCGACCCGCCGCCATGTCATCGCCGACGCCGCAGACGCCGCCGGGCTCGGGAAGGTCGACCTCGTGCCCGAGCCGGTCGCGGCGGCCTCCTACTTCGTCGGTTCCCTCGACAACGAGGTGCCGGTCGGCTCCGGTGTGGTCGTCTACGACCTCGGCGGCGGGACCTTCGACGCGACCGTCCTGCGCAGCACGCCCTCGGGTTTCGAGGTGCTGGCCGTGGACGGCGCCGACGATCTCGGCGGGCTGGACTTCGACCAGGCCCTGGCCGAGCACGTCGCCGCCTCGGTCCAGCCCGACGACGAGCGCTGGCGGCGCCTGACCGCCCCCGAAGGCCCGGCCGACCTGCGCTACCGCACCGCCTTCCTGGAGGAGGTCAGGTTCGCCAAGGAGCGGCTGTCCCGCGGCACCTCGACCGACCTGACCATCCCGCTGCTGGACGTCGACGCCCACTTGACCCGGGACGAGCTCGAGACCGTGGCCGCCCCGCTCCTGGAGCGGACGATGCGCATCACCCAGGGCGTCATCCGCGAGTCCGGACTGGCCAAGGAGCAGATCGCCGGGCTGTTCCTGGTCGGTGCGGCGAGCCGGATGCCGCTGGTGGCGACCATGCTGCACCGCGAGCTGGGCCTGGCCCCGGCCGCGATCGAGCAGCCGGAGCTGGCCGTCTCCG
This sequence comes from Glycomyces salinus, assembly GCF_016428645.1. Lineage (GTDB taxonomy): Bacteria > Actinomycetota > Actinomycetes > Mycobacteriales > Micromonosporaceae > Glycomyces > Glycomyces salinus. The sequence continues at coordinate 130,449 of NZ_JAELXW010000015.1, forward strand.
AAGGGGGACTGGTGGCCGCTTCGGTGGCCTCGTCCCCGCCGGCGACGCCCCAGCCGAGCCCGGCCCTGCCGCCCCACACGCCGCAGGCCGCGGCACCGCCGCCGCAGGCCGCTCCCGGGCAGCCGACCCCGCAGCCTTCGCCGACGATGCCGATGCAGGCGCCGACGCGCCCGACCGGCCCGATCCCGGCGCCGTCCCCGGTCCAGTCTCCCGCCATGACCGGACCGATGCAGCAGACCGCGGCGAGCGGACCCTGGTGGAAGTCCAAACGGGGCATGACGGTCATCGGATCGGGCGCCGCCGCGCTGCTGCTGCTCATCGCGGTCCTGGTGGCGATACCGCTGCTCCGCGAGGACCCCGCCGACGACGACAGCGATGGCGACACGACCCAGGCCGGCGCTGAGGAGACACCCGAAGAGACGGACGAGGCGACCGAAGAGGCGTCCGCCGACGGCGGCGGCAGCTCCGGCTCGGCCGGAGAGACCTCCGGGGTCGTGGACCTCGACAGCGCCGTCTTCGGTGATCCGGTGAGCGAGGCCGTCCAGGCCCACCAGGGGGCGGTGACCCGGTTGCGCGTCGCTCAGCTCGATGGAGTAGACGTCGCCGTCACCGGCGGAGAGGACGGACTGGTCCGCGTCTGGGATCTGATCACCGGAGAGGATCTCCATGTCTACCGCGGCCACGCGTACGAGATCAGTTCGCTCTGGGTCACCGAATACGAGGGTGACCAGGTGGTCTACTCCAGCGACGGCGAATCCGAGGCTGTCTGGTACCTCGCCGATCCGGACAACCCGATCGACGAGCGGGACGCCGTCTACGGCGACGTCCACTGGGCCGGACTGCTGTCGGACGGGACTCCGGCGTACATGGCGAGCGGCGATGTGCACCAGCTGTTCACCGGAGAAGAGCTCGGGGGCGTCTCCTCTCCGGGAGCGGACGCGTGGACCCTGATGGAGGTCGACGGCGAACTGCGGGCCGTCGGGCTGGACGACAACCGGGTCATCGTCACCGATCTGGAGGACGGCGAGAACGTCAGCGGCACGTTCGACCAGGTGCCGAACGAGGTCGTCACCCTCAACATCGGTGACGTCGGCGGCACCGCGCTCGCGGTGACCGCGACCAACACCGGGTCCATCCAGGCCTGGGACCTGGCCTCGGCCGAGCCCTACGGCACCGAGGCGAGCGACTCTTTCCAGAGCATCAAGGGTCTGGAGATCCTCACCGTCGACGATGGCGCGGCGGTGCTGGTCTGGGGCAGCAAGGGCGTCAACCTGTTCGACCTGGAGACCGGCGAGCAGATCGAGGACACCTTCGCTCCGCCCGTCGGCGAGGAGGGGTTCTTGGCTGCGGTGGCCCAGATCAACGACCACCGGGTGACCGTGACCGGATCGTCGACCGGCGAGCTCCGGGTCTGGAGCATCAACGTGTGACGGAGGCGCGGCCCGCAGCATGGCGGCGGGTCGCGCCTCCGCGGCCATGTGGCTACGCGGGCGTCATCCGAGGTCGTGGATGCTGAAGGTGCGTCCGTCGGCGAGGTGGAGTTCGACCGGGCCCCAGATCGAGTAGAAGCGGAGCGCGCCGAAGGCGGATTCGTGTTTGCCGAAGCTCTTGCCTGCTTCGGGGTAGACGACGGAGGAGAAGGCGCCGTTTCCGGCGGTGTCGTAGCCCGCGGCGAGGACGCCGGGGCAGTTGGATAGGTGCGA
>NZ_JAELXW010000150.1 GCF_016428645.1 Glycomyces salinus
CCCGATTCACCACCGAGAACGTCGAGGCGCGCAGCGACACACGAGCACCGGCCCCCGAACCCGAACCGCGCTCGGAACCCAAACGAAACCCCGCACCCCGACCGCGCTCAGGACCCGAACAATCCTCCCCGGACACACCCGAACCCGAGCAGAAATCGCCTCGCGAGCCCGCCTGCACCGCGACACGCTCCGACCCCGGACCCCCGCCCTTCTTACCCCGCCCGCCGCGGAAGGCACCCGCGGCGGGGGCCAGCACACACGACAC
>NZ_JAELXW010000151.1 GCF_016428645.1 Glycomyces salinus
AGCCCGCCTGCACCGCGACACGCTCCGACCCCGGACCCCCGCCCTTCTTACCCCGCCCGCCGCGGAAGGCACCCGCGGCGGGGGCCAGCACACACGACACACCAACCCGAACCCACCCGACCGGGTTCGGGCCCTCGCCGTGCCCGGGACACGGCAAGCCACCCCAACCCGCCACCCACACCACACCGTCGCTGATCGGGCGAAGCCCGACCGAGACCGACCCGGCAGCCGACAGGGGACGCCACACCGCCTCCCACCTCACCGTCGCCGCCCGATCGAACCCCCACCAAGACCGACCGACAGCCGGACACCGACGCCGACACGCCGCTCAGCTCACCATCGCTGACTGCCCGGACCCCAACCGAAGAAGTCTCCTGGCAAGCCACGCAGATCTCGACCGGCTTGGTCGTCACGCTTCAAGGTTGAGGCGGTAGCCGCGCTTGATGACCGTCTCGACGCACGAGCGCAGGCTGACCGCGTCCCTCAGGCGGGTCACGGCCATTTCCACGGCGTGTCCGTCGGCGCCCCGCGGCAGGTGGCCCAGCAGCTCGGCGCGGGAGAGGACCCGGCCCTCGGCGCTGGCCAGGGCCCGAATGACGGCCATCGGCGCGGGCGGGAGCTGGTAGGGATCGCCGTCGAGCAGCACCATGTGGCCGCGCAGCTCCATGCTGTGCCCGGTGGCGAGCTGGAGCCGCCGGGACCGCTTGGGCAGGGCCGAGGCGACCGTCCGCACCAGCGCGCCCAGGCGGGCCCGCTGCGGCTGCACGCAGTCGACGCCGAGCCGGGTGAGCGGCGCGGCCGTCACCGGTCCCACCGCGACCGGGAGGACGCCGTTGTCCTCGGCCGGTGCGCGGAGGGCCTCCAGCATGTCCGCCGCCTGGTCGCCGGCGATGCGCAGCAGGGCGTTCGCGGCGGGGGCGGACGTGAAGGTGACCGCGTCGACCCGGCGGGCGCAGATGGCGTCCACCAGGCGCTGGACGGGCGTGATGTCGGTCGGCAGGGTCCAGCGGTAGACCGGCACCGGGACGGCCGCTCCCCCGCCTTCGCGGACGGTGCGGATGAAATCCTCGGCCGGGTCGCCGTGCAGCTGGATCGCCACGCGCTGGCCGTCGACGCCGCGCTCCTTGAGCAGCTGGACGACCTCGTCGCCGGTCTCGGAGGGCGCGGTCCACTCCTCGATGAGCCCGGCGGCCCGGACCGCGCCGAGGGCCTTGGGGCCGCGGCACAGGATCTTGGACGATTCCAGCACTTCCAGCAGGTCCTCGCCCATGCCCCAGCCCTCGGCCGCCTCCAGCCAGCCGCGGAACCCGATCCCGGTGGTCGCCACCACCAGGTCGGGGGCCTCGCGGATGAGCTCGACGGTGGCCGCGCGCAGGGCCTCGTCGTCGGGCAGCGGCACGATGCGGAGGGTCGGGGCGACGACGGTCCTGGCGCCGCGCCGCTCCAAGAGCGTGGCCAGCTCGTCGGCGCGGCGCTGCGCGGTCACCGCGACGGTGTACCCGGTCAGCGGCGCCAGCGGGGCCTGCTCGTCGGCCTGGGTCTTGGGCGGTGCGGCGGCGGGCATCAGGCGCTCGCCTCCACGGCGGCGGCCGCGCCCACCCGGATGCGGCCGCCGACGACCTCGACGGCGTACACCTCGAGCGAGACGTCCTCGTCGTCGAGGCAGCGTCCGGTCTTGAGCGAGAACACCTGCTTGTGCAGCGGGGAGGCCACGGTCGGCTCCCCGGCGCGGTCGCCGACGATGCCCCGGCTCATCACGTGCGCTCCGGTGAACGGGTCCCGGTTGGACAGCGCGTAGAGCGCGCCGTCGGCGAGTCTGAACACCGCCACCTGCGTGCCGTCGGGCAGCAGCGCGGCGGCCCCGCGCCCGGGGATCAGGCGCTCGAATTCGCAGATCTCTTCCATTGGGTGGTTCACTTCCTTTATTGGCGCAGTCTCTCAGGAGTGCCGAGCAGCACCGGCTGGGCGTGCGAGCGGGCGGTGGTCCCGGCCGGGAACTTCTGGCCGCGGACCGTCTCGAACTCGATCGACGGGTCCGGGGTCTCCGGGGCGTTGACGAAGGAGACGAACCGCTGGAGCTTCTCGGGGTCCTCCAGGACGCCCTTCCACTCGTCGGCGTAGTTCTCGACGTGCCGGGCCATCATGGCGTCGAGCTCGTCGCAGATGCCGAGCGCGTCGTCGACGATGACCTCGCGCAGGTAGTCGATGCCGCCGTCGAGGGACTCGACCCATTTGGAGGTGCGCTGGAGCCGGTCGGCGGTGGAGATGTAGAACATCAGGAACCGGTCGATGGTCCGCACCAGCGTCTCGGAGTCGACGTCGGACAGCAGCAGGTCGGCGTGGCGGGGCGTGAAGCCGCCGTTGCCGCCGACGTAGAGGTTCCAGCCCTCCTCGGTGGCGATGACCCCGAAGTCCTTGCCGCGGGCCTCGGCGCACTCGCGGGCGCAGCCGGAGACGGCCGACTTGACCTTGTGCGGGCTGCGCAGGCCGCGGTAGCGCAGTTCGAGGTCGATGGCCATCTTGACCGAGTCCTGGACGCCGTAGCGGCACCAGTCGGTGCCCACGCAGGACTTGATGGTGCGCAGGGCCTTGCCGTAGGCGTGGCCGGACTCGAAGCCGGCGTCGACGAGGCGGCGCCAGATCTTCGGCAGGTCCTCCACCCGGGCGCCGAACATGTCGATGCGCTGGCCGCCGGTGATCTTGGTGTAGAGCCCGAAGTCCTTGGCGACCTCGCCGATGACGATGAGCTTCTCGGGGGTGATCTCCCCGCCGGGGATGCGCGGGACCACCGAGTAGGTGCCGTTGCGCTGGAGGTTGGCCAGGAAGTGGTCGTTGGTGTCCTGGAGGGTCGCCTGCTCGCCCTCGAGGATGTGCCCGCCCGCGAGGCCGGCCAGGATGGAGGCCACTGCGGGCTTGCACAGGTCGCAGCCGCCGCCCGAGCCGTAGCGGGCGATCAGCTCCGAGAAGGTGGTGATGCCGGTGACCTTGAGGATGTCGAACAGCTCGGCGCGCGACTGCGTGAAGTGCTCGCAGATCGCCTTGGAGACCTCGACGCCGCCCTCGGCCAAGAGCTGCTTGAGCATCGGGACGCACGAGCCGCAGCTGGTTCCGGCCTTGGTGCAGGCTTTGATCGCGCCCACGTCGTGGCAGCCGTCGCCGATCGCGCCCATGATCTCGCCCTTGGTGACCGCGTTGCACGAGCACACCTGGGCGCCGTCGGGCAGGGCGCCCTCGACTTCGCCGGAGGACAGCAGGTCGGCCAGCTGCCCGGGGACCTTGCCGCCGACGCTGGCGCGCAGCAGCGGGTACGGCTCGGCGTTGCCGACCAGCATGCCGCCCAGCAGGGTCTGGGCGTCGTCGGAGAGGACCAGTTTGGCGTAGGTGCCGCCGGCCGGGTCCAGGTAGGTCTGGGCGAGCGGGCCCTCCATGGCCCCGAACTGGGCCACGTCGACGCCGAGGAGCTTGAGCTTGGTGGACAGGTCGGCGCCGGGGAAGGTGGCCTCGCCTCCGGCGAGACGGTCGGCGACCACTTCGGCCATGGCGTAGCCGGGGGCGACCAGGCCGTAGCAGACGCCCTCCATGGCCGCGACCTCACCGATGGCGTACACGTCGGGGTCCGAGGTCAGGCAGGTCAGGTCGGTGATGACGCCGCCGCGCTCGCCGACTTCGATGCCGGACTCGCGCGCCAGCTGGTCGCGGGGGCGCACGCCCGCGGCGAAGACGATCAGGTCGGTGTCGAAGGCGACGCCGTCGCGGTTGGTCTCCATGCGCAGGCGCCCGCCGGTCGGCTCGATCTTCGAGCCGCCGGTGGAGCAGGCCACGTCGATGCCGAGCTTCTCGATGTGCTGCTTGAGGATGCCGCCGCCGGCCTCGTCGAGCTGGCGGGCCATCAGCCACGGCGCGAACTCCACGATCCGGGTCTCCAGGCCCAGCAGCTTGAGTGCGTTGGCCGCCTCCAGGCCGAGCAGGCCGCCGCCGATGACCACGCCGTGGCGCCGGCCTTCGGCGTGGGCCTTGATCGCCTCCAGGTCCTCGATGGTGCGGTAGACGAACACGCCCTCGGCGTCCGCGCCCTCCATCGGCGGCACGAACGGGTAGGAGCCGGTGGCCAGCACGAGCTTGTCGTAGGGGTGGATCCCGGACTCGGTGCGGACGACCTTCGCTTCGCGGTCGATCGCCGTGGCCGGCTGGCCGAGGCGCACGTCCACGCCGGGCAGGTCGCTCGCCAGCGACAGCTCCTCGGCGCTGACGCCGTCGAAGAAGGCCGACAGCCGCACCCGGTCGTAGGCGGGCCGCGGCTCCTCGGACAGGACGGTGACCGACCAGGACGGGTCGCGCTCGACCACGGCCTCCAGGAAGCGGCGGCCGACCATGCCGTCGCCGACGACTATCAGTTTCTTCTCGCTCATGTTGTTACCTCATTCAAAAGCGCGGCCGCCTCTCCGAGCCCGGAAACGGTCTCGCCGAGCCACTTGCAGACCCCCGCGACGTCTTCGACGCAGGTCCCGCAGCCGGTCGACGCCTGCGTGGCGTCCGACAGCGCCTGCGGGGTGCGCGCTCCGCCTCGGAACGCGTCGGTCAATTCCTTCTTGGTGACGTTGTTGCACCGGCAGACCACGGCCTCCTCCGGCATGGACGCGGGCGTCTCGGGGGCCACCGAGACCGACTCGCCCGGCCGTCCCATCAGGAGGGTGCGGCGGTCGTGGGGCACCGGGTCGCCGGTGTCGAACAGCTGCACCACCTGGCCCACCATCGGGTTGTCGCCGAGCATCACCGCCCCGGCGAGCTTGCCGTTCTCGTCGATGACCAGCCGCGCGTAGGTGCCGCGGACCGGGTCGGCGAACGAGACGACCTCGTCGCCCTCGATGCGGCCCATGGCGGCCAGGTCGATCCCGGCGGCCTTGAGGCGGGTGACCAGGCGCGAGCCGGTGTAGGCGGCGTCCTCGTTCACGCCCGAGAGCAGGTCGGCGACGACGTCGGCCTGCTCCCAGGCGGGGCCGACGAGCCCGTAGGGGATGCCGCGGTGCTCGGCGCAGTCGCCGACGGCGAAGACGTCGGGGTGGGAGGTGCGGCACTGGTCGTCGATGACCACGCCGCGGCCGACCTCGAGCCCGGCGGCCGCGGCCAGGGAGGTGTCGGGCCGGATCCCGCAGGAGACGACCAGGAGCTGTCCGGTGACGGTGCGGCCGTCGGCCAACACCAGGGTCAGGCCGTCGTCGCCGTGGATGACGCGGGTGGTCTGGGCGTCGGTCACCGATTCGACGCCGAGCTCGGCGTACGTGGCGGCCAGGACGCCGGCGCCGTCGGGGTCGAGCTGGCGCTCCATCAGGTGGGTTCCGGCGTGCACGACGGTGACGTCCATGCCGCGCCCGGCGAGGCCGCGGGCGGCCTCCAGGCCGAGCAGGCCGCCGCCGAGGACGATCGCGCTGGCGCGGTTCGCGGCCTCGGCCAGGATCTGGCGGGCGTCCTCGATCGTCCGCAGGACGTAGGCGCCGGTGGGCAGCGGGTCGAGGCCGGGGATCGGCGGCACGAACGCCTCGGCTCCGGTGGCCAGGACGAGCTTGTCGAAGGCGATGCCGTCGACGGTCTTGGCCTCCAGGTCGATCGACTCGACCGGGGAGCCGAGCCGCAGTTCGACGTGGTCGGGCGGGGTGGGCAGGGCGATCTCGTCCTCGGACTGCTTGCCGGCGATCATGCTCGAGAGCAGGATCCGGTTGTAGGCGGTGCTGGGCTCCGCCCCGAACACCGTGACCTCGGTGCCGCGGCGCCCGAGTTCGCGGGCGATGCGGGCGCCGGCCATGCCGTAGCCGACGATGGCGACCTTCACGCGCTGGACCTCCTGGTGATCGACTCGCGCACGGCCCGGGGGCCGTGACTGGTTCGATGCGACGCGGCGACGGCGCTGTCTGACCTCGACGGACCTCTAGGGTCACTCGGGGCTGTTACGCGGCGGCGCGGCAAATGTTTCACGCGTGCTAAGTAGTCCTCACGCCTTCGGTGCCCGCCCTCGACAGCTTTCCCCCACTTCCGGTGTCGGATTTACGACATTCCAGGCCAGTACCAGGTGTTTGTCACTGAATCGGGGGATACAAGATCAATCAAACCGGTCGTACATTGAACGCACACGAAATCCGGTTGTTCGAGCCCGAGGGAGCCCTATGACTCGAAACCGTCCGTTCGACCTCCCTGTCTTCTACCTCCCGTACCCACCGCGCCTCAACCCTCATCTGGAGCAGGCCCGCACTCACGCCCGCGTCTGGGCCAAGGAGATGGGCATGCTCGACTCCCCCGCCGCCGGCGGCGGAGTGGTCTGGGACGAGGCGGAACTGGAGCGCCACGACTACGGCCTCCTGTGCGCCTACACGCATCCCGACTGCTCGGCCGAGACGCTCGAGCTGATCACCGACTGGTACGTGTGGGTGTTCTTCTTCGACGACCACTTCCTGGAGGCGTTCAAGCGCACCCGCGACACCGAGGGCGCCCGGGCCTACCTGGACCGCATCCCGCTGTTCATGCCGCTCGATATCGGTGAGGTGCCCGAGCCGGAGAATCCGGTCGAGCGGGGTCTGGACGACCTGTGGCGGCGCACCGCGCCGCACCGGAGCGAGGACTGGCGGCGGCGCTTCACCGTCAGCACCACGGGACTGCTGTTCGAATCGCTGTGGGAGCTGGCGAACATCACCTCCGACCGGGTGGCCAATCCGATCGAGTACGTCGCGATGCGCCGCAAGGTCGGCGGGGCGCCGTGGTCGGCCAACCTGGTCGAGCACGCCGTCGGCGCCGAGGTGCCGGCCCGCATCGCGGCCGAGCGCCCGCTGCTGGTCCTGCGCGACACCTTCAGCGACGCCGTCCACCTGCGCAACGACCTGTTCTCCTACGAGCGGGAGGTCACCGAGGAGGGCGAGAACGCCAACGCGGTCCTGGTCTTCGAGCGCTTCCTGGGGTGCGCCACACAGCGCGCGGCCGACCTGGTCAACGACGTGCTGACCAGCAGGCTCCACCAGTTCGAGAACACCGCGCTCACCGAGATCCCGCTCCTGTGCGCCGACCGGGGACTGCTCCCCGACGAGCAGGCGGCGATCGCGCTGTACGCCAAGGGCCTCCAGGACTGGCAGGCCGGGGGGCACGAGTGGCACATGCGGTCGAGCCGCTACATGAACGACTCGGCCGAGCGGGTCCTCGGCGGCCCGAACGGCCTGGGCACCTCGGCGGCGCGGGTGGTCGTGTCCGGGCTCGGGCAGCACTCCCGCGAGCCGTTCCAGGCCGTGGGCCCGTACCGGATCCCGGAGTTCTACATGCCGTTCGAGCTGCGGCTCAATCCGGGCCTGGAGCGCGCCCGGCGGCACAACATCGAGTGGACGGCCGCGATGGGGATGACCGTGGCCGACCCGCTGCGTCCTGGCTCGGGGCTGTGGACGCCGCACCAGCTCGAGATCTTCGACTTCCCGCTGTGCGCGGCCGGGATCGACCCGGACTGCTCGCCCGAGGAGCTCGACACCGCCTCGGACTGGCTGGCGTGGGGCACCTACGGCGACGACTACTACCCGGCCGTGTTCGGCCGGGGCCGCTCGTTCGCCGCGGCCGTGGCGCAGAACCGGCGGCTGTCGGCCTGCATGCCGCTGGAGGAGGGCGCGGCGGCGGTGCCGTCGAATCCGCTGGAGGCGGGGCTGTCCGACCTGTGGGCGCGCACGGCCCCGGGCCTGGGCCCGGACGGGCGCGCCGAGTTCAGGGAGTCGGTCGAGAAGATGCTCGAGGCCTGGCTGTGGGAGCTGCATCTCCAGGCCCAGAACCGGGTGCCGGACCCGGTGGACTACATCGAGATGCGGTGGCACACCTTCGGCGCGGACATGACGATGAGCCTGGCGCGGCTCTCGACCGGGCGGCTGGTGCCCGACGAGGTGTACGCCTCCAGGCCCGTGCGGGAGCTGGAGTCCTGCGCGGTCAACGCCGCCTGCTTCATCAACGACCTGTTCTCGCATCAGAAGGAGGTCGAGTTCGAGGGCGAGTTCTTCAACGGCGTGGTGGTGGCCGAGGAGTTCCTCGGGTGCTCGGACGTGGAGGCGAGGAAGGTCGTGGCCGACCTGATCTCGGCCCGCCTGGAGCAGTTCGAGCTCATCGCGGCCGAGGAGATCCCGGTGGTGGTCGAGCAGTTCGGCCTCGACGACGCCGCCCGGGATTCGCTGGAGGCCTATGTGGAGGACCTGCGCCTCTGGGTGGCGGCGATCCTCAACTGGCACATCGAGTGCGGCCGCTACAGCGAGAGCGAGCTGCGGCGGCCGAGCCTCACCTCGCCCGGCCTCCGAACGCCGCGGCCGCTCCTGTCGTGACGCCGAAAGCGGCGAGGACGGCCATCATGCGCCGCTTGGTCTCGGTCGACTCCTCGCTCTCGGAGCCGGAGGCGGGTTCGGGCTCTTCGATCTCGAGCCCGCCGGGCAGCGGGCCCGGCTCGGAGGCGGGCGGTTCGCTCGGCGACGGGGACGGCGCGGACGGCGAGGGTTCCGAGGAGGTCGGAGCCGGCTCGGAGGCGGGCGGTTCGCTCAGTGAGGGAGACGGCGGCGAACCTGACGGCTCCGGAGAGGGGGAAGCGGATGTCGGTGCGGGCGAAGGCGACGACGGCTCGGGGTCGCTCGACGGCGGTTCGGAGGGCGTCGGGGGCGCCGGAGGGGACGGCGGCTCGGAGGGAGGCGGCGGCCCGGAAGGGGCCGGGGACGGGGTCGGAGGCGGCTCCGGCGGCGGTTCCGGGCAGTCCAGGAGCGGCGGCAGCAGCGGCAGGTCGAGGCAGATCGTCAGGTCGATGCCGAGGGCCTGGGCCCGCTCGGGCGGGGCGAAGGCCAGTGCGGCGGCCGAGGTCAGCAGGGTCGCCGAGGTGAGCGCGAGGACGCGGCGCAGCGGCGTCCACTTCCGAGCGCTACGTCCTTTGAAATCGCTGTTCATGACTTTTATTCTTTATCGAGAATTTTGAGGTGTCAATGACGATCTGGTGGCAGGGTCTGGTTTTCAGCCTGACGGTGGTGGCCGCCGCCTGCACGGTCGTGTGGGTCGTCCAGCGGCTGCAGTCACCGACCAGGCGCGAGCAGCACAACGAGATCGGGACGACCCTGTTCGAGCTGCTGACGGTCCTCTACGCGATCGTGCTGGCCTTCGTCCTCATCACCGCCTGGGAGAACCGGAACGAGGCCGGCCGCGTCACCTACGAAGAGGCCGGGCAGCTGGTCGAGGTCTACTGGGCGGCCGCCGCCCTGCCCGAGGAGGACCGCGACGAGATCCGCGAGGCCGCCCGCGACTACACCGAGCGGGTCATCGAGACCGAATGGGACCAGATGCGGCACGTGGAGCCGGTCGACGCCGAGGGCCTGATGCTCCTGGACGCCATGCACGCCCCCGTGGCCGACCAGAGCCCCGACGACGAGGTCGGGCAGGCGCAGGTCGAGGACGCCCGCGACCGCATCAGGGCCGTCGCCGACGCCAGATCCGAGCGGATCTTCCAGGCCGAGCAGGGCCTGACCGGGGCGATGTGGACGGTCCTGGTGCCCGGCGCGCTCCTGGTGTTCGCGGTGATGCTCACCCTCGGCACCCCGACCCGCCTCTACCAGTTCGTCGTCGTGGGCCTGATCTCGGGAATGGTCGCCCTGATGCTGTTCGCGACCTACCAGCTCGAATTCCCCTACAGCCGCGGCGGAGCCATCGAGCCGACCGCCTACCTGACCGCGCTCGAGCGATTCGACGCGATCGACACAGACCACGGCGGGCGCTGACCCGCCGTCCAACCACGACCCATAACAAGCGCATACCGATCCGTACGACCTAGCGGGAGGAACACATCCCATGACCGACTCGGCACTCGACACCACGACGCCGCAGCCGCACACCGACAACGGATCCCAACCCACCAGCCTCAGCACCGCCGCGGCCCGAAACCTGTCCTCCACCACCAAGTCCGTCCCCCAGATGCAGGAGATCACCTCCCGGTGGCTGCTGCGAATCCTCCCGTGGGTCCAGACCGACGGCGGGGCCTACCGCCTCAACCGCCGCCTGACCTACACCGTCGGCGACGGGAAGGTCGAGTTCATACAGGACGGAGGGGCGGTGCGCGTCATCCCCGGCGAACTGGGCGAGATCGCCGCGCTCCGCGGCTACGAGGACGAAGAGGCGCTCGCCGTGATCGCCGAGCGCTTCGAGCAGCGCGAGCTCGAACCGGGCGAGCAGGTGGCCCGGGCCGGGGAGCCGGTCGACGGGCTGTACCTGATCGCCCACGGGCGCCTGGAGAAGTCCGCGGTCGGCCCCTACGGGGACCGGTCGTCCATGGGGACGCTGGTCGACGGCGACCACTTCGGGCAGCGGGCCCTGACCGAGCACGAGCCCGAATGGGCCGCCGACATCGCCGCCGCCGTGCCGTCGACGGTCATGTTCCTCCCGGGCACGGCCGTGGCCGAACTGGCCGAGCGCGTCCCGTCGCTGGCGGCGCACTTCGAGCAGTTCCGCACCGATTCGGCCGCCCGCAGCAACAAGTACGGCGAGGCGCCGATCGACATCGCCTCCGGGCACACCGGGGAGCCGGACCTGCCGCGCACGTTCGTGGACTACGAGCTGCGCCCGCGCGAGTACGAGCTGTCGGTCGCCCAGACGGTCCTGCGGGTGCACACCCGCGTCGCCGACCTCTACAACAAGCCGATGAACCAGATGGAGCAGCAGCTGCGGCTCACCGTCGAGGCCCTCCGCGAGCAGCAGGAGGACCAGATGATCAACAGCCGCGACTTCGGGCTGCTCCACAACGCCGCGTTCGAGCAGCGCATCCCGACCCGCTCGGGGCCGCCGACCCCGGACGACCTGGACGAGCTGCTGAGCAGGCGGCGCAAGCCCGAGTACCTCCTGGCGCACCCGAAGGCGATCGCCGCGATCGGCCGCGAGTGCTCCAAACGGGGCCTGTACCCGTCCACGGTGGAGTTCCACGGGCACCACGTCCCGGCCTGGCGGGGCGTGCCGGTCCTGCCGTGCAACAAACTCCCGATCTCCAAGGAGCAGACCACCTCGATCCTGTGCATGCGCACCGGCGAGGACGAGCAGGGAGTGGTCGGGCTGCACCAGACCGGGCTGCCGGACGAGTACGAGCCGAGCCTGTCGGTGCGGTTCATGGGAGTCGACGAGAAGGCGGTCATGTCCTACCTGGTCACGGCCTATTTCTCGTGCGCGGTCCTGGTGCCGGACGCCCTGGGCGTGCTCGAGAACGTCGAGATCGGGCGCTAGAGGCCCATGGCCGTCCTCACCGACGCGCACACCGCCGAGCGGGAGGCCGTCGACCTCGGACTGAGATCCGCGGTCGAACGGCTTCCCGCCCCGGCCTCCCGCATCGCGTCGTACCACTTCGGTTGGTCCGACGCCGAGGGAGCACTGATCGAGGGCCGCTCCGGCAAGGCCCTCCGCCCGCTGCTGACGCTGCTGGCGGCCCAGGCCGTCGGCGGGCAGTGGGCCCAAGCAGTCCCGGCCGCGGTCGCGGTCGAGCTGGTCCACAACTTCTCACTCATCCACGACGACATCATCGACCGCGACACGGTCCGCCGGAACCGGCAGACCGCCTGGAAGGTCTTCGGCACCACCGAGGCGCTGCTGGTCGGCGACGCCCTGCACGCGCTGGCGTTCGAGATCCTGGCCGCCGAGGACGACGAGCAGGGGCACTTCGCCTACGGCGCCCACATCCTCGCGGCCACGGTCCGGGCCCTGATCGACGGGCAGTTGGCCGACACCCGCTTCGAGGGCCGCCAGCGGGTCGGCATCGCCGAGTGCGTGGCGATGTCGGAGGCCAAGACGGCCTCGCTGATCGGCTGCGCGACCGAGCTGGGCGCCCTGTACGGCGGCGGGAGCCCGGAGCAGCTGGAGGCGCTCCGGGACTTCGGGTTCCGGATGGGCCTGGCCTTCCAGCACGTCGACGACCTGCTGGGGATCTGGGGCGATCCGGCCGTGACCGGCAAGCCGGCGTATTCGGACCTCCGCAGCCGCAAGAAGTCGCTGCCGGTGGTCGCCGCGCTCGGCTCGGGCCGGCCCGGAGTGGCCGAGCTGTCCCGGCTCTACACCGGCTCGGAGCCGCTGGAGGAGGAGCAGGTCCGCCGGGTCGCCGAACTGGTCGAGCAGTGCGGCGGGCGGCGGGCCAGCGAGGAGGCGGCCGAGGTCCTGACCGCCTCGGCGGTTTCGCGGCTGTCGGTGCCCGGCCTGGAGGCCGCCGCGGTCGCCGCGCTGGTCGGCCTGGCCGAGCGCACGGTGGGGAGGACGTGGTGATGCGCCGGGTCCTCCTGCCCGCCCCGAGGTCGTTCTGCGCGGGCGTGGAGCGGGCCATCGAGATCGTCGAGCGGCTGCTGGAGCGGCACGGCCCGCCGGTGTACGTGCGCAACCAGATCGTTCACAACGCGCACGTGGTCGGGGACCTGGAGTCCAGGGGCGCGGTGTTCGTCTCCGAGCTCGAAGAGGTCCCCGAGGGGGCGATGGTGGTCTTCTCGGCCCACGGGGTGGCCCCGGCGGTCGAGGACGAGGCGCGCCGACGCGGCCTCGACGCGGTGGACGCGACCTGTCCGCTGGTGACGAAGGTCCACAGCGAGGCCGGCAGGGCCGCCGCCGGGGGCGACACGATCATCCTCATCGGACACGAGGGGCACGAGGAGGTGGAGGGGACCACGGGGGTGGCCCCGGAGCGGACGGTCCTGGTCGAGACGGCCGCGGACGTCGACCGGCTGGAGGTCGCCGACCCGGAGCGGTTGACGTTCCTGGCCCAGACGACCCTGTCGGTGACCGAGGTCGAGCGGATCGCGATGGCGCTGCGCAGGCGGTTCCCGGCGATCAAGGGCCCGGCCAAGGACGACGTCTGCTACGCGACCACGAACCGCCAGACCGCGCTCGCCTCTGTCGTCGACGAGGCCGACCTGGTGCTGGTGATCGGCTCGCCGAACTCGTCGAACTCGAACCGCCTGGTCGAGCTCGCCGAGGTCGCCGGCGCCGAGGCCCACCTGATCGACGGCCCGGCCGACATCGATCCGGCCTGGCTGACCGGTGCCGCCGCGATCGGGGTGACGGCCGGGGCCTCGGCCCCGCCGGAGCTGGTCGACGAGGTGGTGGCGCACCTGGCCGAGCACGGACCGATCACGGTCGAGGAGCGCCGCATCGCCGAGGAGCACCTGGAGTTCCTACTCCCGCAGCGGCTCCGCGGCGGATAGGCGCCGCCCGCACCGTCCGTAGGGCGGTGCGGGCGGTTCGCTTGTCAGTGGTCAGGGCCGCGGGTGATGGAACCGGATCTCCGGCCAGACGTCGTTGGGACCCTCCAGAATCGGAGCGCCAGCGCCTCGCAGGTGCGCGTCGGCGAACGCGACGATGTGGTCGCGGGTCAACTTGTCGGCGTAGAGGCCGTCCATGTCCTGGAGCTGCTGGCCGAGCTGCGCTCCGAGCGGGGCGAGGTCGGTGAAGGAGCTGTGGGTGGTGCCGTCGGCGGTGATCCACCGTTTCCAGCCCTCCAGGTGCTTCCACGCCTTGGTCCACGTGTCGTCCCCGCCCGGCCGGCCGTGCTCGTCGGCACCGACGATCAGGAACGGGCGGTCGAGTTTGTGCGGGTCGAGCGCGAAGAAGGTGCCGTCGAGGTTGAACCCAGCGCCGAAGCGGTCGTCGGCGAGCATGGCCCGGTGGCTGCTCGCGCCGCCGATCGAGTGGCCGCCGACCGCGATCCGCTCGGTGTCGATGATCCCGGCGTCCTCCCAGGCGGCGTCGCCGCCGGTGAGCTCGTCGAGTACGAACGACAGGTCCTCTGCCCGGTTGGGCACCAGCGTGTCGGCGTCGAGGTCCGTGCAGGCCAGGCACTCGGTGGTGCGGTCGGGGAAGCTGATCGGGGCCTCGTAGTTGTGACCGATGGCGGCCACGACGTAGCCCCGGCCGGCCAGCTCCTCGGCGATGCCCGTGAGAGTGGCGCGGGGGAAGGAGAACCCGGGCGAGAGCACCACCAGCGGCAGCGTGCCGTCGTCGGCGACCGGCTCGGCGTCGGGTACGGAGTTGGTCCCGACCTCGGAGAGAAGGTCGTCGGGCAGCGGCTCGGGGAGGCCGGCCGAGAGCTGGTCGGTGAACAACGACGACTCTTCGAACGTCATGTACGGCGCGCCGAGACCGTCCTCGTCGGTCGGATACCACAGCGAGACCATCAGCTCCCTCCGCGCCTCGGGCACCCACACGTCGGCGCGGTCCTCGTCGATGAGGTGGAGGGTGGTCATGCCGGTCTGGAACTCACCGCTCGGCTCGACGATCGCCAACCCCGGGGGCTCAGGCTGGGCCGGACTGTCGGCGTTGGCGCTCACGAGCGAGAAGGCGCCGACTCCGGCGACGACGGACATGGCAGTCACTCCCACGAGCGCCCGTTTCAGGCTGCGTTTCAAGGGTGCTTCCAATCTGGTCGGATGTGGACGGCCCGGTCTGGATTCTCGACCGGGCCGCACTGTCAACCTTGGAGCACGTCCCCTTCCACTACCCCGGCAATTAGGCCGGTCCGGGTCGGCCGTCCGACCGAATTCGAGGAAGAAGTCATTGGAGGCGCGCTCGAAGCGCTAGAAGACGGTGGCCGGGCTTCAACCGATCAGCGACGAAGAGGCGGGTGGAGGGGTGGGGTCGGTGGCCGGGCTGCGGGGTGTGTCTTCGGTTGGGGTGCAGGGGCTTGTGGTGTCGAACATGAAAGCTTTCCCACCCTGCGGGTGATGGCAATACCCGGTCCGCCTGGGATCATTGATGTAACACAAACAGACCGAAACAGATCGGATGATCGAAACCAGGGA
>NZ_JAELXW010000152.1 GCF_016428645.1 Glycomyces salinus
CAGCCTCATACCGCACCACATCCTCGTCAGGAGGATCAGGGTCGTCATCCCCGAACTCGAAGGCGCCGAGGTCGGGTGCCGCTTCCTCGTAGGACAGGCCCACATCGGTTCCGGCGTCTATCAGGTCGCTGTCCGGGGCGAGGCGGAGGTGCGGCAGGTGGGGAAGGCTGCCGTCGTCTTCGCGGGGCGCGTCCCAGCCGTCGGTCGACACGCTCTGGAAGTCGGCGTCCGACACTTCGACGGCCAGGTCCCAAGAGTTGTAGGCCGAGTCCGTGCCGTTCATGTAATCGGTCGCGACGCCGGTGTGGGCGATGTTGTTGCGCAACGTGCCCCGGCCGACGGAGGTGTTGCCGCCCTGGTCGATGCCCCGCATGCTGAAGTTGGGGTGATTGTCGTAAGCGGTGTTGTTGAAGAAGTCGCTGGCGACCGGGTGGTAGTTGGCGTAGAAGCCCTGTGCCTTGTTCTCGAACGCCACCGAGCCCGTGACGGTGTGCTGGGGTGCGCCGGACTCCCAGTCGGCGCCGTAGCCGCCGATCTTGAAACCGGCGCCGTTGCCGGCGCTGTCGGTCGTTCCCGGCACGTACCCGTTCAGCCATGACCAGGAGTTCTCGATGGTCACGGGCGAATAGGTGCTGATGAGGTCATAACCGTCGTCGCCGTTCCACCACGCGCGGCAGCCGCGGAAGACGTTCTCGGCGCTTCCGGCAGGCACATAGTGCGAACCGAAGCCGTCGGAGCTCTCCCCGGCACCCTGGCGGGTGTACGGGTCGTAGTTCTCGTGCGAGTCCGAGTTCAGGACGAGGTTGCCGCCGCCGCCGTTGATGAACAGGCCGGTGCCCATGATGTGGTGGATGTCGAGCTGCTCGAAGGTGTTGTAGCTGCCCGAGATCCATACGCCCCAGTTCTCGGCGTTCAGGTCGTTGTTCTGCGGCACACCGGTGATCTCCAGCCCCTTGAGGTGGATCCGGCTCGCCGTGACCTCGATGCCCTTGATCCGGCAGTCGTCGTTCATGCCGGAGAAGTCGAACACCGGGGTCTCCCCGGGGTGGGCCGCATAGGTGATCGGGTTGCCCGAACTGCCGCTCTTGTCGAGAAGGATCGCGGAGACCCTGTCCGTCCGGCTCGAGCAGTTCCAGGCCGCGTCCGTGTAGGAGTAGGTGCCGCCTCGGAAGTAGACGGTGTCACCTGGTTCGGCGACGCTCTGCGCATGGGCGAACGACCGCCAGGGCGCGGCCTGCGTCCCCGCGGCGCCGTCATTCCCGTCCGGGGCCACGTAGTAGACACTGTCGGCAGCCGCACCGGTCGGGGCAATGAGGACGGCCGCGGCCACCGCCAGCGCCGTGATGAGCGGTCCCATCAGAAATCTTGCGAGTCTCATTGTTGCTCTTGTCCTTTCTGAAGTCTCGCGGTCACCCGTGTCCTCGGAGGGTGCTCAACCACGCGGATGCTCGCCGGATCTGTGTGAACGTTCCCATCAAGTGTCACATCGATATAAATGAATGTCAATCATTCTGGAGAAGTGGGAAGTCCCAGATCACCTGGCGGCGGGGGAGTCAGTCGTGTCGAACGGGCGTGGTGCCCCGAATGACGACCTGCGGCTCGAACTCGACCCTGCGGCTCTCGGCCGCCGGTTTGGTCAACGCGAGCTCCACCGCCGCGGCGCCCACCCTCGCCAGCGCGAGGTTCACACTGGTCAGGGCCGGTGTGACATCCTCGGTCCCCACGACGTCGTCGAACCCGGCGACACCGATCTCGGTGCCGGGGCCGAGGCCCGCGTCGCGCATCGCGCTCATCGAGCCGAAGGCCATCACGTCGGTGGCGGCGAGCACCACATCCGGGCGCGCAGCCCCTCTTCGGAGCAATCCCTTGACCGCGTCGTAGCCGCCGTCCCTGGTCATCGGCGCGCGCACGACGGCGTCGGATCCGATCCGCATCCCCAAGCGGCCGGCGGTCTCGACGATGCCGTCCTCCCACTGGCGCGCGGCCGCCGAGTCGTGGTCGGGCCGGATCACGGCGGGCGCCCGGTAGCCCAGCTCGAAGAGCGCGGCGACGAGTTCCGACGCGCCGCGCCGGCGGGGGACGACGGCGGTATCGAAGGGCAGCTCGTCGTCTCCGGCGATCACCACCCGGCCGTCCTCCTGCGTGTACCGCTCGAGTTCCTCCTCAAGGGATGCCCGTGAGACGGTCGTGCCGCTGCGCGCGCCGGTCAGGATCATCGCGTGCGGACGCAGGCTGCGCATCATGCGCACGGCCCGGATCTCGTCGTCGATGGCGTGATCGGTCCCCGCGAAGGTGGCCACGAGCCCCGAGCGCGCGGCCTGCTCGATCACGCCGTGCACGATCTCGGCGTTGTAAGGGTCGCGGATGTCCGAGACGAGCACGGCCACCATCGCCGTCGCTCCAGTGGTCGTGGCCCGAGCCGAGGCGTTCGGGCTGTATCCCAGGCGACCGGCGGCCTCCAGAACGCGCGAGCGCAGTTCCGACGACACGTACTGGGAGGTCGGGTCGAGAGCCCGGGAGGCCGAGGCCTTGGAGACGCCGGCCGCGGCGGCGACATCGCGGAGCGTGACCGTCGACGGGCGAGGCCGTATGCCGGGGGAGCGGCCGTCGGTGGCAGGGTCGGTGGTCACAATGACATCCTGGCATCGGGCGCACCTCGCGGTGCGCTGCCCCGCACCTTGCACGTTCGACTGCGGGCGTTCAAGAGCGCGTTCGACATTGGAGGTCCTGTGCGGCGAGCGTATCAGAAGGCGACGCTTCGCGATGTCGCTCAGGCGGCCGGCGTATCGCCCTCGACGGCGTCCCGAGTGCTCAACGGCGGTGAACTCCGCGTGAGTGAGCGGCTCTCGGCGCGTGTCCTCGCGGTGGCGGAGGCCCTCGGCTACGTCTCGAACCAGGCGGCCCAGGCGCTGCGAGGGCGGCGGACGGCGGTCATGCTGCTCGCGAGCGACCCCAGGACCGCGTCCGTCGCCGCGATCGCCGCCGGCATGGAGGCGGCGGGCCGGGAACGCGGCGCCCTGGTCAGCATCGTCGGCGTCGGAAGCGGCGCGGCCGCGCACCGGACCGCGCTCGAAGTGCTGCACGGCCTGCGCCCCCGCGCGCTGGTCGTGACGAGCGCGAGTTTCGCCGACGTCCCGAGCGATCAGATCCTGCCCGAACTCGAGCGGTTCCGCGCCGATGGATGCGGCGTCGTCTTCATCGGCGAGCACGACACGCCGTTCCCCGCCGTCCGCTTCG
Organism: Glycomyces salinus; assembly: GCF_016428645.1. Taxonomy (GTDB): domain Bacteria; phylum Actinomycetota; class Actinomycetes; order Mycobacteriales; family Micromonosporaceae; genus Glycomyces; species Glycomyces salinus. The sequence goes on from NZ_JAELXW010000152.1 coordinate 3,238, forward strand.
ACGACATCGAACTGGGCAGGACGGTCGGGCGCTACATGGGCGGGCTCGGCCGCAGCCGGGCCGCCGTACTGACCACTCCGCTCCATCCGGCGCTCGAGAGCCGCACCGTGGGATTCGTGCGGGGCCTGTCCGAGCGGGGATTCGACCCCGGCTCGGTGACGATCGAGCGATGCGAGATCACCCGGGAAGGCGGCAGGGACGCGGCCCGCCGGCTCTCGCGGTTGCGCCCGCGGCCGGACCTCGTGCTCGCCGGCAACGACGTCCTCGCCATCGGCGCACTGAACGCGTTCCGGCACTCGGGAATCGAGGTGCCGACCGACATCGCCCTGTCGGGGGTCGACGACATCCCGCTGGCCCGCGATGTCACTCCGGCGCTCACGACCGTGGCGCTTCCCTTCGAAGAGGCCGGAGAAATGGCCTTGGAGATGGCGCTCGCCCCCGAGCCTCCGCGCGACTTCGTCCTCTCCGGGCGTCTCATCGTCCGGGCCAGCACCGTCGCAGGCGGGGTCGAGGAAACTCGCTGAGCCGGCGGCTCCCGGGATATCCTTCGGGCACATCGTCACGGAGGGCCGGGTGTGAGCGAGGAGATCGAGACGGCGGCGGAGGCCGCGGACAATGAGCTGGTGCTCGCCTTCGGGCGGCTGCTCGGTTCCGCGAACCGGCTCGAATACCTTCTCGGGCGGGCCATCGAGCGGGAGTGCGGCATCACGCACCTGATGTACGAGGTGCTGCTGATCCTGGCCCGCGCCGGCGAGGCCGGGATGTCGATGAGCGCGGTCGGCGGCGAGCAGGTGCTCACGACCGGCGGCGTCACGCGCCTGGTCGACCGCATGGAGGCGGCCGGGCTCGTCGAGCGCTTCGCCAATCCGGGCGACCGGCGCGGCCGCCTGGTGCGGTTGACCGAGGCGGGCGATGCCAAGGCGGTCGAGGCGACTTGCGTGCACCTGGAGAACATCCGGCGCTTCTTCGTCGAGGCGATTCCGGTCGAGCATCGCGCGTGGTTCTTCGATGATCTGCGGATACTCAGTCACTCCGCGCGCGATGCGACTCCCCGCCTGCGCTGATCTCCGTGACCCCGGTCTCAGGGTGGAGCTCGCGGAAATACCTGACTAGTCAGATACTGTTCTGTAAGGTGAATCTGTTCCGTCCTACTCACCTTAAGAGGAGCAACCGTGGGCACGCTCGACTTCACGATCTTCGACCTGGAATTCCCGGTCGGCAACAAGGCGAAGACCGCCACCCTCATCACCGGCGAGCGCGACGCGCTGCTGGTGGACGCGGCCTTCACCCGCGCCGACGGCCACCGCCTGGCCGCCGCGATCCTCGACTCCGGGAAGACCCTGACCACCGTCTTCATCAGCCACGGCGACCCCGACTTCTACTTCGGCGCCGAGGTCATCGCCGACGCCTTCCCCGACGCCCGCTTCGTGGCCACCGCACCGGTCATCGAGCACATCGAGCACTCCTATGAGGGCAAGCTCAAGGCGTGGGCCGCCGCCGGCGCCAACCTCCCCACGCGCCTGGTCGAGCTGGAGGAACTGAGCGCCGACATCGAACTCGAGGGCCACCGGTTCGAGCTCAAGGGCGGGCCCGCGGGTCTGCCGGACCGCCACTACCTGTGGCAGCCCGAGGAGCGCGCCGTCGTCGGCGGCGTCCTGGTGTTCGCGGGCCAGCACGTCTGGACCGCCGACACCCCCGCACCCGCTCGCGAGCAGTGGCGGAAGGTCCTGGACGAGATCGAGGCCCTCGACCCGGCCCTCGTCGTCCCGGGGCACCGCAAGGCCGGCAGCCCGGCCACGGTCGACGCGGTCCGCTACACGCGGCGGTACCTGGAGGACTTCGAGAAGGTCGTCGAGAACGCCGCCGACGGCGAGGCAGTCACCGCCGCGCTGGTCGAGCGCTACCCCGACGCCGAGCTGCTCGTGGCCGCCCAGCTCGGCGGCAAGGTCGTGAAGGGCGAGATGCAGTGGGGCTGACCGACCCGAGTGAACCGCGCGAGGTGGTGCGCAGGCAGTACCTTGCCTCCGCGGCGGGCGACCTGGAGGCCCTGCGCGCCACGCTCGCCCCGGACGTGGAGTGGACCGAGATGGCCGGCTTCCCGTTGGCGGGCACCTACCGCACCCCGGAGGGTGTCACGTCGGGTGTGATGGAGCGGCTCGGCGCCGAGTGGGAAGGCTGGACCGCCCACGACGACACCTACATCACCGAGGGCGAGAACGTCGTGGTGCTGGCCCGGTACACCGCGCGGAACAAGTCGACCGGCAAATCGATCGACGTCCGCGTGGCGCACCACTTCACCGTGCGGGGCGGCCTGATCGTCCGATTCGAACAGTTCGTCGACACCGCCAAGGTCCGCGAGGCGATGGAATGACCGATGCGGCCGGGCCCGTTCGAAACGGGCCCGGCCGCCGTCGTCGCCGATTGAAGCACCATTCTCCTTGTTATGGAACTGTTACCAGATGCATCGATAAAGTTCGATTGACAGAGCCTGGAACCGTTGTCATCATGGTTGGACAGTTGCCCATCAAAGGAGATGCTCATGGCAATCGACCCTAAACGCATCAAACTCGGTCGCCGTGGCCTGTTCGCGGGCGGCGGCGCCCTCGCCCTGTCGGCGTTCCTGGACGCGCCCGCCTCCGCCGCGGAGATGCCCCCGAACCCGCTCGAGAAGCCCGGTTGGATCCTCGACCGGCACGACGAGTTCGACGGCGGCCTGGACCCGGACCTGTGGATCACGAACTACCTCGAATCGAGGACGCCTGCGTGGCGGTCCGAGGCGCGGTACCACTTCCGCAACAACGCCCTCGTGCTCCGCATCGACGACGACCAGCCCACGTACTACTCCGACAACCCCATGAAGGTCTCGAGCATCCAGACCGGACAGCGCACGGGCCTGCACAAGGACAACCGCTTCGACCACTCGATCCCCACGGACATGAGGTACACGCCCCGGCACGGCTACTTCGAGATCCGCGCCAAGAGCTCGGCCAGGAGCGGGTTCCACACTGCGTTCTGGATGATCGGCCGACAGGACACGTGGGAGCAGCGCGGCGAGCTCGACATCATGGAGCACGCGGGCATCCACGGCAGGAGCCGGTTCAACTACAACCTGTTCCCCTGGTCGGACCCGAACCTCTCGAACGACACCCAGAGCATCGGCGTCGGATTCGACATGACCACGGAGATGCACATCTACGCGGTGGAGTGGAATTCGACCCAGATGAAGCTCTACATCGACAATCAGCTGAGGCACACGATCAACCAGTCGCTCGGCTACCCGGCGGTGTTCCTGCTGGGCGCGTACGAGAACGCCGGGTGGACCGGCGACGTCGACCCCGACGACCCGCGGCCGAAGGAGTTCGTCGTCGACTACTTCCGCGCCTACAAACCCGGCGACGGCGGCGACGATCCGCAGAGCGGCCGGACCTACAAGCTCCGCAACGCCTCGACCGGCCGGTACCTCGACGCCGACGCCGACGGCGCGGTGATCCTCGAGTCGAGCAGCGTCTACGACGACCAGCATTGGACGCTCACCGAATCCGAGCCCGGCTACTGGACGATCGACAACGTCCGGTCCGGCCGCGGCAACCTCGACACCCAACCGGGCGGCGAGGTCATCTGGAACGACGGATGGGTCGGCGACGATTCGCTCTGGGCGATCGAACCCGTCTCCGGCGGATTCCGGATCGGCAACAAGTACGGCGGACGCGGCTACCTCTACGGATCGGGCTCGTCGGTCGGCTGGAACACCGGGGCGACGGACGCGAACACCGTCTGGGAGCTCGAACGCCAGTAAGCGGCACCGGCATCGCCCGGACCGGCCGACCCGCTCCACGAACCCCATGCGCCCCAACCCCGCGCAGCCGGTCGCGGCACGTCGAACCCGTGCCGTGTCGCGACGCCCCACTCATCCCACTCCACTCAGAAAGGTTCAATCAGATGAGACGTCAACGAGCGCTCGCGGTCACCGCCGCGGGCGTGCTAGCCCCCTCACTGGTCTTCGTATTCGCGAATTCACCGGCCTCGGCCGACCCGCTCGACGCGATGGCGGAGGAAGCCCGCGCCGACCTGCTCGGCAACGTCGCCCCCGGCATGGTCGAGGAGGTGTCGGAGACGTTCGACATCACCGCTTCCGAGGCATACGACCGCCTCGCGGTCGAGGCCGTCGCCTCCGAGATGCTCGGGGAGTTCGAAGTGTCGGTCGACGGCTACGCCGGCCTGTGGGTCTCCGAGGACGCCGGAGAGATCATGGTCGCCACCACCTCCGCGGCCGCGGCCGCCGACATCGAGGCCCAGGGCGCCACCGCGGTCCTCGTCGAGTACGACCTCGCCGCACTCGAGGCCGCCGTCGACGCCCTCGACGCGGTCGAGGCCGACGGAGTCCACGGCTACTACATCGACCCGGCCTCGAACGGCCTGGTCATCGAGGCGGCCGACGAAGAGTCCGCGACCGACCTGGCACAAGCCGCGGACGTCGACCCCGACATGATCACCGCCGACATCTCCACCGCCGAGCCCCAGCTGTTCGACGTGCGAGGCGGCGACGCCTACAACAGCGACAACGGATACGGCTGCTCGGTGGGCTTCCCGGTCACCCAGGGCTCCACCAAGGGCTTCGTCACCGCCGGACACTGCGGCGACCCCGGCGTCAGGGTCGTCGGCGGCTCCGCCGCGCCCGGCACCTTCCGCGAGTCGGTCTTCCCCGGTGCGGACCGGGCCTGGGTCGCGGTCGGCTCCGAGCAGACGATGCACAACATCGTCAACATGTACAACGGCTCGCGTTACGTCTACGACTCCGACGTGGCCGCCATCGGCTCCTCGGTCTGCCGGTCCGGCCAGACCACCGGCTGGCACTGCGGCACCGTCCAGGCGTACGACCAGACCGTTCGCTACGAGGCGGGCACGATCTACGGCATGACCCGCACCAACGTGTGCGCCGAGCCCGGCGACTCCGGCGGAGCCTTCATCTCCGGCAACAGCGCCCAGGGCATGACTTCGGGAGGCTCCGGCAACTGCACCTCCGGCGGCACGACGTTCTTCCAGCCCGTCAACGACGCGCTCGACGACTGGGGCCTGACCCTCTACACCGGTGACGGCAGCGAGCCGCCGCCGAGCGACGGGAACGCGATCGTGAACCGCAACTCGGGCAAGTGCGTCGACGTGCCGAGCTCCTCGACCGCGGACGGCACCGTGCTCCAGCAGTACGACTGCTGGGACGGCGCCAACCAGGGATGGCAGCTCGAGGACGTCGGCGGCGGCTACTACCGGATCGTCTCCGAATCCTCCGGCAAGTGCATGGACATCGACGGCGCCTCGACCGAGAACGGCGCCGGCGTGATCCAGTGGACCTGCCACGGCGGCGACAACCAGCAGTGGCAGGCGCGGGACGCGGGCGGCGGCTACGTCGAACTCGTCGCGCGCCACTCCGGTAAGTGCCTGGACGTGCCGAGCTCCTCGACCGCCAACGGCACGGCCTTGCAGCAATACGACTGCTGGGGAGGCGCCAACCAGCAGTGGAGCCTTTGATCCACCGCCGGTAGGCGCGCAGTAGAAAGCGGCCTCTGGTCGGCGCATACGCCGACCAGAGGCCGCACTCCGTTCGCCCCGAAGGGATCCGATTCCTACACGGTCTGCAAACTCCACTGCTGGTTGGAGCCGCTCGAGCAGTCGTACTGCTGCAGCCGCGTGCCGTTCGCGGTCGACTGGTCGATCACGTCGAGGCACTTCCCCGAATGCCGCGCCACGAGCTGGACGCGGCCGTCGATGTCGCGCAGCTCCCACTGCTGGTTCGTGCCGCCGTTGCACGACCACTGGATGACCTGGGCGCCGTTGGCCGTCGAACGGGCGTCGACGTCGAGACACCTACCGGATGCCCGGGAGACGACCTCGAAGTAGCCGCCGCCGACGTCGCGCAGCTCCCACCGCTGGTTGTCGCCGCCGTGGCAGTCCCACTGGATGATCTCGGCCCCGTTCTCGGTCGAACCGCTCACCACGTCCATGCACTTGCCCGATCCCCGGTTCACGACCTCCGCGATCCGGTTCCCCTCCCCGGCGTCTCCGGTGGTCCAGTCCAGCACCTCGATCCGGCTGCCGCCGTACCGGGGAGCGAACACCGAGACCACATCGTCGAGGAGCCGGTCATGGTCGAGCAGCGGATCGGAGTAGTACTCCACACTCGAGGTGTATCGCGTGGCCCAATCGGTCCAACCCGAAGCCTCCGAGGCGGTGTGGACGCTCAACCTCCTCGTCTCCGAGTTCCCGGCGGCGATGTACAGATTGTCGTCCGAATCGACGCCGATATCGGCGCGGGTCATCACCCCCGTATACGACAGCACCTGGCGGTTCCACGCCTTGCTGGGCTTGTCGCGCCAGTAGTGCACCAGCACCGACGCCGCTCGCGCGCGGTTGAAGTCGCCATCGCTGGAAGCCGACGGGCGCAGATGCGAAGCGAGCACGTGAACATTGCCTTCGCTGTCGACCACCTGCGACTCCTGGTTCATCAGGCCCCGGTTCTGCCCGATGTCGACCACCCGCAGCCCCGGGTCGTCCGAGATCAGCGGATCCGAACCGGTGGTCGCCACCACCGCGCCGTCGTTGTTGCGCCAAGTGCGGCCCTGGTCCTTGCTGTAGGCGTAGTAGAGATCGTGGTTGGTGCTCGCGTTCGGCGTCTCCCGCACCGTCCACGTGGCGTGGAGCAGGTCCGTCTCGTCGATCCCGGTGTCGTCGTACTCGATCCCGAACAGGTAGGCGTTGTTGTCGGCCCCGGTCCCGTTGAGGAACTCTCCCAGATACTCCCAGGTCCCGTCCCGGTACTCGAACAGCACCAGATCGCCCGAGCCGCTGCCGCCGGTGCGGATGCTCATCTGCAACACCCCGTCCGGGGCGCGGAAGAACCGCGGATAGGTCAACTGCGACAGGTACCGGCCGCCGAGCCTGTCGGACACGGACCCGAAGCTCGCCGCCGACCAGTCGGCGCCCGATGGCGAGGTCGCCAGGCCGGCGACCGACTTGCGGTAGTTCAGAGCCGAGTTGTGCATGTCGAAGGCGAGGTGGATCGTGCCGTCCCGGCCCGAGATGCCGATCGAGATGGTGTTGTGCGAATCGGTCGACGTCGTCCGATAATCGGTCAGGCGCACCGTCTCCCACGATCCCGATCCGACCGACCGGCGGGCGACGTTGGCGAAACCGTCCTGATCCCACCACGCCGTGTACTGCCATCCGTTGAAGGTGGTGATGCCGTCCTGCTGGAACGACTCGCCGTTCATATAGCCGGTGTACGTCAACGCGGTGCGACCGTTGGTGGTGAGCGTCGTGACGCTCGGCGAACCCAGCGACGGAGCGGCCGCGGACGCCGGGGCCGCGACGAAGGCCAGCAGCGCCGCCAACGCGACGACGAGCGCCGCGCGCGAGAGTCTGATCCACTTCACAATCGACCTCCTTGCCGATGTTCCTGTCTAGAGGACACCGCCGCCCCGGGCGCTCCGGTACGAGCGCCCGAGGCGGCGGGACTTTACGGGGTGTGGATATCGGGCCAGGGGTACTCGGTGACCTCGCTTCCGACGTAGAAGCTGGGATGCGGCGGCTGGTTGTAGGCCGTGTTCTGCCACGCGATCGCGACCCGGTACTGCGGGTCGTGCATCAGCGTCGCTATCCGCAGGTCCGTCTCGTACGGGGTGGCGTAGATCCGCAGGGCCGAGGAGTCGCTGGTGCGCCAGACGACCTCTTCGCGCCAGTCGCCGAACAGGTCCGCCGACAGGCCCGGGGTCGCCTTGGTGCCGTTGTTCGACGACACTCCCGAGCCGGTCAGCAGGCGTCCGTCGGTGTAGTCGTCGATGCGGGTGCCGTCGAGCAGCTCGCGCTCGCCGTCGCCGTCCCACCAGGACACGAAGTTGATAGAGGAGGGCTTGGAGCCGACGTTCTGGCCCGAGCTGTTCTGCATCCCGCCGACCCGCGCCGACCAGTACTCCGCGCCGGGGTTGCCCGACCAGATGTTCGCGGCCACGCCGCGGCCGTTGTCGCCGCCCGGGTCGGTCTGGTACAGGATCGACCCGTCATCGCCGTCGACCAGCCGCGAGGAGGGCATGGTGCTCCACTCCCCGGGCATGAACACTTCCTGGCCCGGGTTGCCCGGGTCGAAGTCGCTCACGTGCAGCGCGTCGCCGTGCTTGAGGTTGGTGTTCCACAGCGGCTGCCCGTTCGAGCCGATCGCCATGGCGCCGAACACGACGTCCTGGCGGCCGTCGCCATTGAGGTCGGCGATGGAGAGGCTGTGGGCGCCGTTGCCCTCGTACTGGCTGCCGGCCTGGTCGGAGTCGAAGATCCAGCGGGTGGACAGGTTCGAGCCGTCCCAGTCGACCGCCCAGATCACGCTGCGGGTGTAGTAGCCGCGAGAGAAGATCATCGACGGCGTCTCACCGTCGAGGTAGGCGGTGCCGGCCAGGAACCGGTCGACCCGGTTGCCGTAGTCGTCGCCCCACGAGGCGACGTTGCCGCGCGGCGGCCGGTAGTCGACGGTGTCCATGGCCGCGCCGGTCTCGCCGTTGAAGATCGTCAGGAACTCCGGGCCGGACAGCACATAGCCCGAGCCGTTGCGGTAGTCGGCTCCGCTGTTCCCGATCACGGTGCCCTGGCCGTCGACGGTGCCGTCGGCGGTCTTCATCGCGATCTCGGCCTTGCCGTCGCCGTTGTAGTCGTACACCTGGAACTGCGTGTAGTGGGCGCCGGACCGGATGTTGCGGCCCAGGTCGATCCGCCACAGCCGCGTTCCGTCGAGCTCGTAGGCGTCGATGATGGTGTCGCCGGTGTAGCCGGACTGCGCGTTGTCCTTGGCGTTGGTCGGGTACCACTTGACGATCAGCTCGTAGCTGCCGTCGCCGTCCAGGTCGGCGGTGGACAGGTCGTTGGCCTCATAGGAGAACGATCCCGACGGGGTCGACCCGCCGGCGGGCCGCTGGATCGGGACGTCGAAGTAGCCGTTGGAGTTGAACCGCACCTCGGTGCCCGCTTCCGAGCCTTCGGTGCCGTCGGTGACCGGCCGAACGGTGTACTGCGAGCCGCCCGAGCCGCCCGAGTCCAGGTAGTTCGTCGCCCCCGTCAGCGGCGAGGAGTTGAGCAGGTTCCCGTCGCGGTAGACGTTGAAGGCCACGTCCGGGTCGTCGGTGCCCAGCAGCCGCCAGGACACCAGGTTCCCGCCGCCGGAGGGGACCACGGTGACGCCCCGGGTCAGGGCCTCCATCTCGTACTGCCCGTCGCCGCCCTCACCGGGGTCGCCCGGATCACCGGTCGTCGGCGGGTCGGTCGGGTCGTCGCCGTCGACGCGGATCAGCTCGAACTGCTGGTTGGTGCCGCCGTTGGGGTCGTACTGCGAGATGCGGGCCCCGGGGGAGGTCGAGCGCTCCCAGACGTCGAGGGCCTTGCCGGAGAAGCGGCTGACGATCGTGTAGTAGCCGCCGCTCTCCTGGAGCTCCCACTGCTGGTTCGTGCCGCCGTTCGGCGTGTACTGGGCGATGGTGGCCCCGTTGTCGGGGTTCTGCTCCCACACGTCCAGCATCATCTCCGTGTGCCGGACCTCGATCTCGTAGTAGCCGTCGCCGGTGTCGACGAAGCGGAACTGCTGGCTGTTCGCGTCGGTACGGTTTGCTTGGACCAGCTGGGCGCCGGTCTGGGTCGAGCCGCCCTCGATCTCCCACGCCAGACCCGAGGAACGGGCCTCCACGTAGTACCAGGCCGACGTGTCGGGCGCCGCCGAAGCACTGAATGGGTTGAGGACGAACATGGTGGCGGCGACAAAGGCCGCGACGGCGAGAGCCGTCAGGCTTTGCAGCCGCCGAATCCGAGATATTGGCATGATTACTCCATGCATAGTGCGTGAGGGACAACCGGCGGCGACGGCGTCGGCTCCGGATGCCGGGAGTCCGCACGACACCGTCGCCGCCGAATTGAATTGTATCGATATCTCTGTTCTGGATCAGACGGCCTGGCGGACGAACCTCTGGTTGTCGTTGCCGGTGTACTCGTACTGGGAGATGCGGGCGCCGTCCTCGGTCGAGTACTCCCAGACGTCCATGGCCCGGCCGGAGGCCCGGTTGATGAGGCTGACCGAACCGCCGTGGTCCGTGATGCTCCACTGCTGGCTCGCGGAGTCCGATTCGGATTCCTGGGTGATGTCGGCGCCGTTGTTGTTGTTCGCCACCTGCAGGCACAGGCCGGAGTGGCGGGCCTTGATCCGGTAGTAGTCGTCGCCGGCCTCTACGAACTCGAACGCCTGGTTGTCCCGGCCGGTCGCCGGCCACTGGATCAGCGCCGCCCCGGGCGAGGTGGAGATCGCGTCGATGTCGGCGTACTTGCCGCTGTGCTGGGCCGACAGGCGGAAGACGCCGGTGGGGTCGTCGGGCGGTTCGTCGCCCAGCTGGGCCTCCCACCTGGTGTCCGAGCCGGCCGCGGCCTGCGGAAGGCGGTCGCGGGCGGCGGTGTCGCCGTACATGCTCCATCGCGCCCACTCGATGACGGTGTTGGGGAACCGGTCGTCGCCCCAGAAGCTGGTGTGGCTGCCGCCGAGGAAGGTCAGGAACGCCTTGGGCCAGGTCATCTCGTTGTAGGCCTGGCGGGCCGAGTCGTATCCCGTGAGGTCGTCGTTGTCGCCGTGCACGAACACGACCTTGGCCGTGATCGAACTGGCGGGATCGCCCATGTCCACGCAGGACTGCGGGTTGGCCGAGATGATGCGGCTGTCCGGCCAGGCGGTCAGCAGGCCGTGGGTGGTCATCCCGCCCAGGGAGTGGCCCGAGACGCCCACGCCGATGCCGGTGTCGATGTGCCCGGCGAACGGCCCGCTCGAATTGAGCTCGAGCGTCTGGGTGATGATCTCTGAGACGTCCCTCGACGGCTCGCCGCTGTAGACGTCGCCGGCTCCGCCGTATTCGAAGTGCGGGGCGGGGACGATGAATCCCGCCGCGGCCAGCGGCCGGATGAAGAACTCCGAGCCCTGCGGGCTGCTGCCGAAGCCGTGGGTGTAGTTGTAGACCGGGAAGACCCCGTCGGCGACAGGGGCGTTGTTGATCGGGTTCCCGCCGGGGGATCCGGTGGCCGGGTAGTAGACGTACGTGGTCAGCTGGCGGCTGCCCCGCCACCAGTCGTACCGGCGCACACCGACCGCGAACGGTTCGGCCGGTGCGGGATCGGCGAGGGCCTGCCCGGAGCCGAGCAGGGACGCGCCCACGCCGAGCGCTCCTGCCGCGCCGAGACCGAGGAAAGTTCGTCGTTGCATAGCCATGATTTCTCCTTTTGCGAGGGCTATGGATGTTTTCGGTGATGAGTTGCGGTTCGAGGGGTCGCACTCCGAGCCTTCGGCGGACCAAAGCAAAAGAGGGTTCTCATACTGCTGAAATCGTTCCCAGCCTTAGGGAATGATTCATTGCACGTGTCATCTGCTGAGGAAGAGCCGTTTTTCCAGGTCCGTGATCCGGCGCTGGGCTTCCTTTCGGTTGAGGGAGTGCCGGATCCTTCCGGGAACGCTCACAACAAACTGAAGTATATAGATAGGTCTATATCCAGTCAAGGTGTTCCCGTATCGCTTCTCGACGGGATGTGAACGTTCCCCGTCGATGCCGCTCGGAGAGCGCCTGCCGCCGTTCGCAAGCTAGGCGGAGTCGCGGACGACCAGTTCGGTCGGGAGGACG
>NZ_JAELXW010000153.1 GCF_016428645.1 Glycomyces salinus
AATACGACCCCACCGGCGGCAACAACCAACAATTCCAACTCATCCCCGCCGACGACGCCCCCGATGACCCCGACGACCCGGGTGACGGCGACTGCGGCTCCGGATCGCCGAACGCGACGGTGACCGGCTCCAGCGGCAACTACACCGCCAGCAACGGCGGCAGCACGCTCTACCAGGGCAGCGACTACCGCCTCGCGATCCAGACCGCTGTCGACTCCCTCGGCAACGGCGAGCGGGCCTCGGTGATGGCGTCCGGCTCGATCGGCGCGAACACGATCTGGATACCCAGCAACCGCACCTTTGAAGGCTGCGGCACCATCAACGCCGGAAACAACGGCGGCCGCGGTGCGATCGAGTCGACCAACACCTCGAACGTGAACATCGACTACCTGAACCTGACCGGCAGCCCGTACTTCGGGATGCGGTTCTTCGGCAACTCGAACCTGCACCTCGGCGAGATCAACCTCAATCTCGACGGAGGCCTCGGCATCCGCTTCGAGCGCGACGAGCCGAGCAGCTCGAACGTGTCGATGGACTACGTGTACGTCAACGGCGCCGGGAACCACGGCGTGGAGACTTGGAACGTCGACGGGCTCGAGATCGGCACCGTGGTGGCGAGGAACGTGGCCTATTCCGGGCTGCTGCTGAACAACACCCGGAACGCCCACATCGGGCTGGTCGACGGCGACAACGTCGCCTCCGGCACCGGCTACGCCACCTTCCGGACGGCCAACACCGCCGGGCGGCTCTCGAACGGCTCGTACTCGACGAACATCTACGTCGACCAGGTCATCTCCCGGGGTGGTGGGCGCGGGATCTTCTGCGTTTCGCAGTCCGGTGGCGTCCACATCGGCCAGGTCGATCTGGCGAACAACGGCAACAACTCGATCCTGATCGAGAACTGCTACAACTACACGATCGCCGGCGGCACCGTCAACGGCGGAGGGGAAGTGCGCATCGCCGCTCGCAGCGAGTTCCCCAACACCCGCGACACGAACATCACCCTCACCGTCAACAACACTTCGGTGCGGGAGTCGCCATGCGCGGACAACTCCACCTGGAACATCTCCGGCAACGCGTCCGTGAACATCTGCTAGTGCGGTGATTCGGAGGTGAAGGCGGGCCGGGGCTCTCGCTCCGGCCCGTTCGTCGTGCCGCCGGTCAGGTGAGGTCGCCGCGGTGGCGGGCGAGGTCGGCTGCGCCGATGACGCCGGCCTTGGAGCCGAGCTCGGCGGGGTGGACCTCGGCGACCGGGACTTCGGCGCGGTTGGCCAGGGCCTCGGTGTAGTGCTTGCGGACCGGGTCCAGCAGCAGGTCGCCGGCGTCGACGACGCCTCCGGCGATGAGGATGACGCCGGGGTCGATGAGGTTGACCATGTCGGCGGCGGAGTTGCCGAGGTAGTAGCCGATGGTGTCGAAGGCCGCGAGCGCGACCTCGTCCCCGGCGCGGGCGGCCTCGGTGGTCTGGCGGCCGGTGATGGCCTCGGAGTCGCCTCCGGCGAGCTTGAGCAGGATCTGGGCCTTGTCGGGGTCTTCCCTGGCGCCTTCCCTGGCGGCCCGGGTCAGGGCCCTTCCGGAGGCGTACTGCTCCAGGCAGCCGTTGCGTCCGCAGCCGCAGTCGCGCCCGCCGGGCATGACCGAGCGGATGTGGCCGATCTCGGCGGCGACGCCGTGGGTGCCGCGCAGCAGGTTGTCCTTGACGACCACGCCGCCGCCGACGCCGGTGCCGATGGTGTAGAGGACCGAGGAGCGGTGGCCACGGGCGGCGCCGAACTTGTGCTCGCCCCAGATGGCGGCGTTGGCGTCGTTCTCGACCACGACCGGCAGGTCGACGGCCGCGCCGACCTTGTCGCGCAGGGGCTCGTCCTTCCAGGACAGGTTGGGGGCGAGCATGACCGTGGAGCGGTCGGAGGAGATCCATCCGGCGGCGCCGATGCCGACCGCCTCGATGTCGTCGCGGTCGGCGCGCAGCTCGGCGACGACCTCTTTAACGGCCTGGATCACGCCCGCGGTGTCGTCCGCCGGGGTGGGGCGGCGGGAGGTGGCGAGGACGTTCCCGTCCGGGTCGACCAGGCCACCGCCGACCTTGGTTCCCCCGATGTCGACCCCGATTGTCAGACTCACTCTGTCCCCTCCAGCGGATTTCAAGCGTTGTGCGGTCGGCTTCTCCGCGACGCTGCGGGCCAACGTCAGACTTTACGGCACGTTTACGCGCCGTGGCCATCGCCTGGTTCGCACCTTTGGCGAAGGTAGCACCGGCTGCGCACGGCCAGGTCCGACATACCGTTTCGGCCCGAGTAGGACTATCATCATGGTTCAGCTCACAGTCCCGCTGAGCGAACGAAGTGACCCGGCGGTAACATGCGAGTCAGCCAACTTACAGAGCCGTAACGCCGGCGCACCGATCGGAGCCTGCCCATGCGCGAGTTCGCCGTCCCTCCAGTAGTCACAGTGCCAGACGAGGACAACACCCTCACCACCTTGTGGAACACCGTCCAGAACCAGCCGGAGACCGTCCTCTACGCGCGGACGTTCGACGACGGTGCGACCTGGCACGATGTGACGGCCGCCGAGTTCCACCAGCAGGTGGTCGGCATCGCCAAGGGTCTGAGCGAGGCCGGGATCCAGCCGGGAGACCGGGTGGCCCTGATGTCGCGGACCCGCTACGAGTGGACCCTGTTCGACTACGCGATCTGGACCAGCGGGGCGGTGACCGTGCCGGTCTACGAGACCGCCTCCGGCGAGCAGGTCGAGTGGATCCTCACCGACTCGGGCGCCCAGGCCGCGATCGTGGAGACCGCCGAGCACCGTGAAATGGTCGAAGGCTGCGAAGCCGAGGTCAAGCACGTGTGGACCATCGACGAGGGCGCGGTCGAGACGCTGACCGAGGCCGGCGCCGGGGCCGAGGTCGACATCGAGGGCCGCCGCACCTCCCGCAAGGCCGACGACCTGGCCACGATCATCTACACCTCCGGGACGACCGGCCGGTCCAAGGGCTGCATGCTCACCCACCGGAACCTGCTGGCCGACATCCGCAACGTCCTGCCCGAGGTCCCCAACATCCTGCACGAGAACGCGCGGATGCTCATGTTCCTGCCGCTGGCGCACGTGCTGGCCAGGATCCTCCAGGTCGGCGGCATGGAAGCGCGCATCACGCTGGCGCATTTCTCGGACCGCAGCAAGCTGGCGGCGATCATGCCGGTGGTCAAGCCGACCACGCTCCTGGCGATCCCGCGGGTGTTCGAGAAGGTCTACAACAACGCCTACCAGAAGGCCGCCGACGGCGGGAAGGCACACCTGTTCGAGCGGGCCGCCAAGACCGCCAAGGAGTACTCGCGGGCGCTCGACACCGCGGCCGGGCCCGGCCTGGGCCTGAGGCTGCGGCACAAGCTGTGGGACACGCTCGTCTACTCGAAGCTGCGGGCCGCCCTCGGCGGCGAGTGCTTCTCGGCCGTCTCCGGCGGAGCGGCCCTGGGCAAGGAGCTGGGGCACTTCTTCCGCGGCGTGGGCGTGACGATCTACGAGGGCTACGGCCTGACCGAGACCTCGCCGGTGCTGGCGCTGAACCTGGAGACCTCGCTCAAGGTCGGCTCGGTGGGCCGCCCCACCCCGGGCACGGCCCTGCGCATCGCCGACGACGGCGAGCTCCAGGCCAAGGGCCCGCAGATCTTCCAGGGGTACTGGAACAACGACGCGGCCACCGCCGAGGTCCTGGACTCCGACGGCTGGTTCTCCACCGGCGACATCGCCGAGATCGACGACGACGGCTACTGCACCATCACCGGCCGCAAGAAGGAGATCATCGTGACCTCCGGGGGCAAGAACGTCGCCCCGGCGCCGCTGGAGAAGATCCTCGACTCCCACCCGCTGATCGCCTACGCGATGGTCGTCGGCGAGGGCCGGCCCTACATCGGCACGCTCATCTCCCTGGACAGCGAGATGCTCCCGGACTGGCTCGAGCGCCACGGCAAGGACCCGGACGCCTCGATCGCCGACGTCACCGAGGACCCCGAGCTCATCGAGGAGCTCCAGAAGCAGGTCGACCGGGCCAACGCGACGGTCTCGCGTGCCGAGCAGATCAAACGATTCCGGGTCATTCCGGTCGAACTGAGCGAGGACGCCGGAGAGATCACCCCCTCAACGAAGGTCAAACGTCACGTAGTCGTGGAAAAATACTCTGACGACATCAACGCGCTCTACGAGGGCGCGTCGCCCGGCAAAGACGGTTAGCGAGGCTGCATGAGCGAGGAGGCGGTGCTGGAGCGGCAGTGGCGCCTACCCGCGGTAGCGCTCCGGGGAGTGCTGTTCGCGCTCGTCGCCGTCTTCGGATGGGCGTCGGTCGGGCTCGTCCCGGCCGCGATCTGGTGCGGCGTTCTCGCTCTGGCGGCGCTGCCCGGCGTGGTCCTGCCGCGGCACCGGCTGCTGGGCCCGGCCGGGCGGCTGGCCGAGGTGGTCGTGGTCGTGCTCGGCACGCTCGCGACCGATGGACTGCCGGCGTGGATGCTGCCTTACCTGATCGCCCCGTTCGCCGCCGCCGCGTTCGACGCGGCCGGGCCGGGCCCGGCCCGGCCCTCGTGGGCGCGCGAGTGGGGGCCCCCGACGCTGGTGGCCGCGGCCGCGGTCGGGCTGCTGGTGCAGACGCCGCAGCTGAACTCGTTCGAGCGCGGCACGTACGTGACCACCGTGGCCGTGGCCGTGGCCTTCGGGACCGCCGCGGCGGTCGGGGCGTGGTGGCTGCGCCGCTCCAGGCGGTCCGACCTGACTCATTCGAAGCTGCCCTACGCCGAGGCCGCGGCGCTGCTGACGCAGCTGCGGGTCGTGGCCAGGCAGCTGCCGGGGTCGACGCTGGACCCGGGCGGGATCGCCACCGAGATCGTGGACACGGTCGGGAAGCTCCCGGGGGCCGACCGGGCCGCGGTCCTGGCCGCCTCGTCGGGGCGGCGCCTGGTCGTGCTGGCCCAGCACGCCGACCAGCGCGTCGACTGGGAGACCTCGCCGCAGCTGAACACGCTGCTGGCCGACGCCTGGGCCGGGCAGAAACCGCAGTCGGGGCAGCTGCCGCTGTCGCGTTCGACGCAGGGGCCGGTGTCGTCGCTGGTGATCCCGCTGGTAGCCGAGGGCCGCACGGTGGGCCTGGTGGCGATCGAGTCCGACGACGCGGCGGCGTTCGGGCCGGAGACGATCACCGCCGCCGAGGAGCGGACCAAGGGGACCGCGCTGCGGTTGGAGACGGCGCTGCTGTTCGAGGACGTGCGGTCGATGGCCACGACCGAGGAGCGGCAGCGGCTGGCGCGGGAGATCCACGACGGGATAGCCCAGGAGCTGGCGATGCTCGGCTACGGCATCGACAACGCGATGGCGGTGCTGCCGTCGGACGCCGGAGAGGCGTCCGCGGAGCTGGAGGACCTGCGCAGCGAGGTGACGCGGCTGGTGACCGAGCTGCGGTTCTCGCTGTTCGAGCTGCGGTCGAACGTCGACCGTCAGGGGGGCTTGGCCTCGGCTATAGCGGACTATGCTCGTACTGTGGGCGCTTCCGCCGGGCTCAGGGTTCATCTCTCGCTCGACGAGGGCGGTGCGCGGTTGCCCGCGAGCACCGAGGCGGAACTGCTGAGGATCGCTCAGGAGGCGATCACGAACGCCAGGAAGCACGCGAGAGCGGAGAACCTGTGGGTCACCTGCGAGGTCGACCCCCCGTACACCAGGATCGAGGTCACCGACGATGGTCAGGGGCTGGCCGGAGAGGCCCCGGAGGGCCGCTACGGACTGGCGATCATGAGCGAGCGGGCCGAGCGGATCCGGGGTTCCCTGGAGATCCGGCCCCATCAGCCGCACGGCACTACCGTGGCGGTGGTGCTCAACGCCGCCGCCCGCCCCGGAGGAAGGACCTCGGCCAGGCATCCGGCTGGAACCGGAGCCGGACGAGGAGCGGCGGGCGAAGCCCGCAATGCGAATGAGGAGAGAGCAGATGACCGCTGACGCGCCCGAACCGACCGGTCAGACCACGGTCCTGATCGTCGACGACCACGACCTGATCCGCAAGGGCCTGCGGCACGCCTTCGACCGCGACCCCGAGTTCGAGGTCGTCGGCGAGGCCGACACGGCCGCCGAGGCGCTGCGCCAGGCCGCATCGCTGATGCCGTCGGTGGTCATCATGGACCTGCGGCTTCCAGACGGCTCGGGGCTGGAGGCGACCCGCAAGCTCCGCAAGGCCCATCCGCACATGGGGATCGTGGTGCTGACGATGTACGCCGGGGACGATCAGCTGTTCGGCGCGCTCGACGCGGGCGCTTCGGCGTTCGTGCCCAAGAGCGCCCCGGCCAACGACGTGGTCTCGGCCGCCCGGCACGCCTCGTCGAACCCGACCGCGTTCAGCGCCGCCGACCTGGCCGAGGCGATGCAGCGGCGCCTGACCCCTTCGGGCCCGCAGCTGTCGCCGCGCGAGTCGCAGGTGCTCAAGCTCCTGGCCGACGGTCTGAGTGTGGCCGGGATCGCCAAGCAGCTCTACGTCTCGGAATCGACGGCCAAGACCCACATCTCGAAGCTGTACGAGAAGCTCGGCGCCGGAAACCGAGCACAGGCCCTGATGACGGCCCTGAAACTAGGTCTGCTGGAGGCCCCCGACCAACCGAAGTTCTGAACTGTCGCATCCCGGTGAGAGGGTCGTCCTTTTCTGTTGGCCGGAAGGCGTTTGTGGCACAGCCTTTAGTCCGGTTCGGGGTGCGGGCGGGGCGACGGGTGTGGGCGGGAACGGGACCGCCCTACGCCCGAATCCCGACGCCGCGAGTCCGCCTCACACAGTCTCGCCGTAGAGCATCGCCTCGAGCCGCTCGGCCTGCCGGTCCCAGGTCCACTCCCGGCACGCCCACTGCCGCGAGGCCGCGGCGAACTTGCGCGCCAGCGGCTCGTCGGTGAGGATCCGGGTGAGCCGGAAGGCGATCTCGGCGACGTCGCGGCCGTCGACGACCCACCCGGTCTGGTCGTGCAGCACCGTGTCCGGCGCGCCGCCGGAATCCCCGGCGATGACCGGCAGCCCGCAGGCGGCCGCTTCCAGAAAGACCGCGCCCAGGCCCTCGACGTCCAGGCCGCGCCGGCGGGTGCGGCACGGCATCGCGAACACGTCGCCCGCCGCGAAATGCTGCGCGATTTCGCCTTCGGGCACCGCGCCGGTGAAGGTCACCGCGTGCTCGAGATGATGGTGGGCCACCAGGGACCGCAGCCGTCGCTCATAGGGACCGCGGCCGACAAGGAGCAGCCGCACGTCCTCCCCGGTCTGCTCCCGCACGTGCGGAAGCGCGGCGATGAGCTTGTCCTGTCCCTTGCGGGGCACCAGGCGAGAGACGCACACGATCACAGGTTTGCCACGCAACCCGTGGCGTTCGCGGACCCGCTCGCCATCGACGTCAGGGTTGAACATCTCAGTGTCGATGCCGAAGGTGAGTTGCTCCAGGCGGGTCAGATCGCCGCAGACCGGGGCGATGCGCCGGTAGGTGTAGTCGCCCAGGTAGGTCATGATGTCCAGCTCGGCGGCGATGCGGCGCAGCGCGTGGCGGGTGCCGGGCATGGCCGCCCAACCGACCTCGTGGCCGTGGGTGAGGGCGATGGCGCGTTCGATGGCGGTGTCGCCGACCAGGCGACCGGCGAGCAGGCCGAGCGGTGCCGAGGCCCCGAACCAGACGCGGTCGCAGCGGTGCTCGCGGGCCAGTGCGGTGACCGCGCGGGCGACCCTGGGGGTGGGCAGAAGCATCGAGGCGCGGTCGCGAACCACAGTGAACGGTTGCACGGCGTCGAACGCCGCCCATCCCGGCGACGTCGAGGTATAGACGACCAGATCCTCGGACGGCAGCCGAAGCGCCATCCCGTGCACGAAGGTCTGGATCCCACCCCTGCGAGGCGGGAAGTCATTCGTCACCAGCAGTGTCCTGCTCATCACGTCCCCCTTCACGATCGCTCCAGTCTGACATGCCCACATTGATTCGTCTCGAATCCGAGATGACCTGTCAGGACTCGGTGGCGGTCCCGGCCGCCCGCGGCGGGCGCGATGGCACACTGGGGCCATGAGGAGCGGCGGCGCAGACGGGTCCGGTCCGGGCGAGGGCCCGGACGGGCAGGCGGTGTTCCTGTCGGAGCCGGTGCGGCGCCGCGCCGTGGAGATCGCCTCTGCCGCCCTGCCGGGGCTGCCGCCGGCGGAGATCCCGGCGAAGCTGCGCCGGTTCGTGAAGTTCAACCCGAGCAGGCGCGCGAAGCTGGCGCGGGTCGACATCGCCGCCGAACTGGCCTCCGACGACCGGTTCCGGTCGAACCTGGCCGAGGTGCTGGTCTCGACGGATTCGCCGCTGGTGGCCGCGGTCGCCTCCGGCGACGGGGTGTCGGCCATGGACGATCCGGTCGAGGTGTCGGCGCTGGCGTTCCTGCTGCGGCCCGAGGGCTGGGAGGCCCTGGTGGCCTCGGCCTCCGAGGCGATCCGCGAGAGCGAGGCGGCCCGCCCGGCGGAGAAGCCCGACGAGGGGACCGAACGGCGCCTGGCGGCCGCGCAGCGCGAGAACGAGAAACTGCGCGCGGCGCTGACCGAGCAGCGGGCCGCCGCGGCCGCGCTCCAGGAGTACCTGCGGCGGGTGCGGCGGGAGCTGCGCGAGGCCGAGGAGCGGGCCGAGAAGGCCGCGAACGACCTGGCCGCCGAGCGCGGCCGACTGCGGCAGTCCGAGGGCGAGCGCAGGTCCGAGCGGCGGCGGCTGGAGGCCGAGGCGTCCGCGCTGAGGGAGCAGTTGGAGCGGGCCAGGCGGGACGACCGGGAGTCGGAGCGGCTGGCGTCGGCGCGGCTGTGGCTGCTGATGGAGACGCTGACCGGGACGGCGACGGGGCTGCGGCGCGAGCTGGGGCTCGAACCGGTGGCCGACCGGCCGGCCGACCACGTGGCCGAGGAGTTCTGCGCCGAGCCGGAGGCGAGGGTCGAGGCCGGTTCGCGGGGCCTGGAGCAGACCGATCCGCAGCGGCTGGACCATCTGCTGTCGCTGCCGAACCCGCATCTGATCGTCGACGGCTACAACGTGACGATCAGCGCCTGGGGCGAGACGTTGACGCTCGAGCAGCAGCGGGCCCGGCTGGTGCAGGGTCTGGGGGCGCTCGCGGCGCAGACGAACGCCGAGATCACGGTGGTCTTCGACGGGGCCGACCCGATCTTCGGGGCCAAGCCGTCGGCGCGGGGGGTGCGGGTGCTGTTCAGCGCCAAGGGCGAGATCGCCGATGACGTGGTGGTGGAGCTGGCCAGGGTCGAGCCGTCGGGGCGTCCGGTGATCGTGGTGTCCTCCGACCGGGAGGTCGCCGATCGGGTGCGGCGGCACGGGGCCCACCCGGTGCCGTCGTTGCTGCTGGTCAGGCGTCTGCCTTGAGCATTACCGAACCGGCGGCCACATCGTGCAGGCCCAGGCCGTAGCGGTTCCCGAGCGCGGTCAGCGCCGGGAGCACCAGCGACAGCAGCACCGACCGCACCAGCGCCCGCCACAGGCCGAGACGGCCGCCGGTGTCGGCGCGGACGCAGGCGATGCGCATGATGGCCATGCCGAGGCTCTGGTCCCTGAACGTCAGGCAGGCGGTGTAGTAGACGATGAACAGTGAAGCGATGAGCAGGTTGCTCGTGAACGGGTCGGGGGTGGGCCAGAGCCCGGTCCAGCTGAGCAGGTAGAACAGCAGCAGGCAGGAGACCCAGTCGATGAACAGGGCGGTGAAGCGCCCTGCCAGCGGGGCCAGGTCGTGGCCGGGACCGTCGGTCTCGGTCGCCTTGCCGCCTCGTTCGCGTGTCATGCCGCCCAGTGTATGGACGGGCCGGGACGGTTCCTGCTCGGGTGCTGTGAGCTGTGAGTACAGCACTTCGGTGACACGCCGGCGCGCCGCAAGTAACACGCGCGAAACAATTGATTTACGCTGAGGCAATTGATCGCGGTTAGCGTTTCGCCTAATACTCTGCGGTGTCGACATCGCCGTCGGTGCCCCCGCTCAGTCTGGCGACGCCTGCGAGCCGCCAATCGGCCCCGCGAGGCCCGCCCGCCAGGCGACTGCTCAGTACCTACCGAGAGGAACACCTACGTGTTTGCAAGCCCTGACGAGCTCCTCGGATACGTCCGCGACAACGACGTGAAGTTCATCGACGTCCGCTTCTGCGACCTGCCCGGCGTCATGCAGCACTTCAACGTGCCCGCAGCATCGTTCGACGCGGACCTCCTCGAGGACGGCCTGGCCTTCGACGGGTCCTCGATCCGCGGCTTCCAGGAGATCCACGAATCGGACATGCTCCTGCTGCCGGACGTGGCCACGGCCTTCATCGACCCCTTCCGCGCCCAGAAGACGCTCGCGCTGAACTTCTTCATCCACGACCCGTTCACCCGCGAGGCCTACAGCCGCGACCCGCGCAACATCGCCAAGAAGGCCGAGCAGTACCTGGCCGGGACCGGCATCGCCGACACCGCCTACTTCGGCCCCGAGGCCGAGTTCTACATCTTCGACTCCGTGCGGTTCGACCAGACCGCCAACCACGCCTTCTACGAGGTCGACTCGGTCGAGGGCGCCTGGAACACCGGCGCCGAGGAGCCGGGCGGCAACCTCGGCTACAAGCCGCGCCACAAGGGCGGGTACTTCCCGGTCGGCCCGGTCGACCACTTCGCCGACCTGCGCGACCAGATGGTCACCAACCTCATCGACGGCGGGCTGACCATCGAGCGCGCCCACCACGAGGTCGGCACCGCCGGGCAGGCCGAGATCAACTACCGGTTCTCGACCCTCCTGCACGCCGGCGACGACGTCCAGAAGTTCAAGTACATCGTCAAGAACACCGCCACCCAGGCCGGCAAGACGGTGACGTTCATGCCCAAGCCGCTGTTCGGCGACAACGGCTCCGGCATGCACACCCACCAGTCGCTGTGGGCCGCGGGCGACCCGCTGTTCTACGACGAGACCGGCTACGCCGGCCTGTCGGACACCGCCCGCTACTACATCGGCGGCCTGCTCAAGCACGCCCCGAGCCTGCTGGCGTTCACCAACCCGTCGGTCAACTCCTACCGCCGCCTGGTGCCGGGCTTCGAGGCCCCGGTCAACCTGGTGTACTCGCAGCGCAACCGCTCGGCCTGCACCCGCATCCCGGTGACCGGCTCGAACGCCAAGGCCAAGCGCGTGGAGTTCCGCGTGCCGGACCCGTCGTCCAACCCGTACCTGGCGTTCTCGGCCATGCTCATGGCCGGCCTCGACGGCATCAAGAACAAGATCGAGCCGCCGGCGCCGGTCGACAAGGACCTCTACGAGCTCGGCCCCGAGGAGTACGGCGACATCAAGCAGGTCCCCGGCTCCCTGGACCAGGTCCTCGACAGCCTCGAGAGCGACCACGACTTCCTCACCGAGGGCGGCGTGTTCACCGACGACCTGATCGAGAACTGGATCTCCTACAAGCGCGAGAACGAGATCGACCCGATCCGCCAGCGTCCGACGCCGCACGAGTTCGACCTGTACTACGAGGTCTGAGCTGCGGATGAGTCGGAGCCGGAAGGCCTGACCGAGTATCCGGGATGAAGGGGCGGCCCTGCGGGCCGCCCCTTTTTCGGCTTGTTCCCCCCGAACGAGCGAGGCATACTCGTCCGGTGCTCACCAGTCTCCTCCGTCACGCCGACCGCGCGCTGCTGCGCGACGTCGCCGCCCTGGCGGCCGGCATCTTCGTGGCCGCGATCTCGTTCGGCGCGATCGCCTCCGCGCAGGGAGTCCCGTGGTGGCAGTCGTCGGCGATGTCGATCCTGGTGTTCGCGGGGGCCTCCCAGTTCGCGACGGTGGGGATCATGACCACCGGGGGCGGGCTGGTCGCCGGGGTCGCCGCGGGCCTGATCCTCAACCTGCGGCACGTCCCCTACGGGATGGCCGTGGGCGAGGTGTACTGGACGAGTCTGCGGTCCAAGCTCGTCGGCAGCCACCTGCTGATCGACCAGACCACCGCGTTCGCGCTGGCGGCCGGGGACGACCGGAGGCGCGCCAAGACCGCGTTCTGGACGGTCGGGATCACCCTGTTCCTGGTGTGGAACACCGGGACCGTCGTCGGCGCGCTCGCCGGCCAGTTCATCGCCGACCCGGCCACGCTCGGGCTCGACGCGGCGCTCCCGGCGATCCTGCTCGCGCTGGTGGTCCCGGCGCTGCGCGACAAGTCCACGCTCGCGGCCGGGGTGGTCGGCTCGGCGATCGCGCTCGGCACCAGCTTCTTCCTGCCCGCGGGGGTGCCGGTGCTGCTGGCGCTGCTCGGGCTCGTGGTCATGTGGCGGCGCCCGACCGAACGCGGAGAGGCGACCGCATGATGATGCTCGCGGCGATCATCGCGCTGGCGGTCGGCACCTACCTGATCCGCATCTCCGGTCCCCTGCTGCACAGGCGCATCACCCTCTCGGAGCGCACCGAGAAGATCGTCAAGGCCGGGGCGACGGTGGTGCTGCTGGCCCTGACCGTCGTCTCGACCGTGCTCGTCGACGGCGCGTGGGCCGGGTGGGCGCTGCCCGCCGGGGTCCTGGTCGGCGGTGTCCTGGCGTGGAGGCGGGCGCCCCTGGCGGTGGTGGTGATCGCCGCGGCCGCCACGACCGCGCTGCTGCGCCTGGCCGGGGTCGCCTGAGAACGGCCCGGGGGACGGAGTGGTACTGCGGGGCCGGTCGACCCCCACCGGTCGACCGGCCCCGCTGTCTCACCCGGTTGGCTGCTCGGGGTTCTTGATCACCTTGCGGGCCTCGGCCTCGATCCAGGCACACCAGCGATCGCCGTTCCAGGCCCCGTGCCAGTGGGGCTTGTCGCCGGTCCGGTCGGTGAAACCGCAGACCGGCGACGGGCCGTTCCCATCGTTGCATTCGACCCGGTAGGAGTCGCGGTCGAAGCGGAAGACGGTGAACACGGCCGGGCCGCGTCGGAACTCGCCGAGATAAGCGTCGAGCATGTCACCCATTGCACACACGCACGCTTCCGGCCGCTGGGCCCCGGCCGTTATAGAAGACCATGAACGCGCTGGCCTCGCACCAGTCCCGCCAGGTCTCGGAGGCGGTGCGCCATTGCGCACCCCAGGTCGCGCGGAGCTCGCCGGAGCCGATCCCGGAGATGACCAGGACGACTTCGGCGGGGTTGCCGTTGGCGTAGACCTGGAACGAATCCGGCGCGACCGGACCGGAGGCCCGGACGGTGAAGGTGCGGACTCCGTCGGTGAAGGAGCCACGTGTGAGGTCAGCGGTGCGCTGGGCCGGGCGCGGACTCGGCTGATCGCCCTCGGGACGGCCCGAGCGCGTCCCGCCGCGCGATGAGGCGTGGCCGGTACCGGATGGGTCCTGGTCTCCGGCGGCGCGCGGCGGAACGTGGTTGGTCTTCGCGGTGCCGTGCGCGACAATAGGTGAGGACACGGAACATCACCTCCGATGTCTAGGACCGGGGCGGGAGCGAGTTGGTAGCTAGTACCCGCCCCGGTCGGTTTCTGTGGAGGGCATGAAATATCCCCTCTCACGAACTCTGTTCCTCATAAGCCCGTGATGGACATCTCGTGCTTGGTTGGTATCATGGCACAAGCCAGATATAAATTCAAGCTTGCATCGGCGAAATAATTCGCTCATGTCGGTATTCTGACATCGGACCTTCTGGAGGCATCATGGCGCGCAAACCCGGTCCGGAGCCGAGCCTCCGCTCACAATGGCTCGGCAAGATTCTCCGCGACCTGCGGAAATCCAAGGGCTACAACCTCAACGAGGCAGCCGACTTCATTCAACGAGACGGAACCATGCTCAGCCGGTATGAGAACGGCGAGTATCCGATCAGGCGCAGCGATGTGATCGCTCTACTGACCTTCTACGGCGTGTCGGACGAGTCGGTTCGCGCTGGAGTGATGCAGCTATGCGACGACATGTGGCGCACCGACTGGTGGGACCCCTACGCCGAGGAGTACACCAGGGATTTCATCAACGTGCCCTGGCTTGAGTCTCGCGCTGATCAGATCTGCGAATATCAAGCGCTCGTACTCCATGGCCTGCTCCAGACCACAGCCTACGCCGAAGCGGTGATCCACAACGCCGAGAAGCACTCCGCCACCGACGAGCAGATGGCGCGATGGCTCGAACTGCGCGTAGAGCGCCAACGAGTGCTCACCCGGGACGAGCCTGTGCCGTTCAAGGCGGTGCTTGAGGAACACGTCCTGCGCCGCCCTATGGGAAGTGCGCAAGTGATGCGGAACCAGCTTGAACACCTGCTGGAGATCGGGCAGCTCGGCAACGCCGAACTGCGGATCATGCCGACTCGATACGGGCCGCATTCAGGCCATCTGGGCAGCTTCACCCTGTTCAGGATGCCGTACCAACTGTCAAGCGTGGCATACGTCGAATCGCTGGGCGGAGGCTTGTACATCGAATCACCTCGTGTTGAACGGTTCGAAGGCGCATGGGAAGATCTTTGGAAGGGCGCGCTCAATCATGAACAATCAAATGCCCTGATCAAGGCCGTATTGAAGGAGACCTAGTGATGACGACCGGCACCAAGCAAGAGCTTTCGGGCGCAGAGCTGGCCGGTATCCGCTGGAAGATAAGCTCCCGCAGCACCAACAACGGCGGCAACTGCGTCGAAGCGGGACCACTGGCCGACGGGTCGGGCCGGGTCGCGGTGCGCCACTCCCACCACCCCGAAGG
>NZ_JAELXW010000154.1 GCF_016428645.1 Glycomyces salinus
CAGTGGTACTTCCGGTTCGGGTCCTGATTCTGGGTCGGTGCACGCTTGACCTGCTCACCGTTGTACCCGTCGCTCGAGGTGATGTACAGCCCTGACGGGTCGGCGAAGCTCACCGGCGAGTAGTTCGCGTAGTTGTAGCCGCCGATCTGCTGGGCGTCGGCGGGATCCAGTATCGGGTCGGCCGAGATGAAACTGCCCAGGGTCGGGTCGTATTCTCTGGC
>NZ_JAELXW010000155.1 GCF_016428645.1 Glycomyces salinus
GCTCACCGTTGTACCCGTCGCTCGAGGTGATGTACAGCCCTGACGGGTCGGCGAAGCTCACCGGCGAGTAGTTCGCGTAGTTGTAGCCGCCGATCTGCTGGGCGTCGGCGGGATCCAGTATCGGGTCGGCCGAGATGAAACTGCCCAGGGTCGGGTCGTACTCCCTGGCACCGAGGTGAGTCAAGCCCGAAGGATCCTGGGTGCCGCCGAGGAAGCCGTGGTCGTCGACCCAGGTGGCCGCGGGTGTGCCGCGCTCGTTGCCGTACAGGTCGAAGTAGCGGATCTGGGTCTGGTGCGTGGTCGCGTTGACCACTGCGGTGCTGGTGCCCTGGTGGTCGCCGGCCAGCCAGTGGACCTGGTCGTCGTTGGTGCGGATCGCGATCTGCTGCCCGCCGTGGGAGTAGTAGCGGCTGGCGGTGGCGGTCCCGTCGGGGTGTTGCACGACTTCCATGCCGGGCAGGTAGAGCGTGGTCGTCCCGTCGGGGTCGGTCCGCATGATGCGGGTGCCGTCGGCGGTGTAGTCGAAGTCAGTGA
>NZ_JAELXW010000156.1 GCF_016428645.1 Glycomyces salinus
TCCCGTCGGGGTGTTGCACGACTTCCATGCCGGGCAGGTAGAGCGTGGTCGTCCCGTCGGGGTCGGTCCGCATGATGCGGGTGCCGTCGGCGGTGTAGTCGAAGTCAGTGACGTCACCGCCTTCCTCGAGGGTCTCCAGGTGCCCGTCCGGTGACCAGGTGAGGGTCTGGGCCAGACCGTTGGCGTTCGGCCGTGTGGTCGTGTGGCCCGCGGGATCGTAGGCGTAGTTGAGCGTCTGGGTGCCCTCGGGGCCGGAGACGGACGCGGCGGTGACGGTGTGCGGTTGCTCGGCGTCATAGGTGTAGTCGATCGTCTCGGACTCGAGGTGGTCGACCTGGCTGGAGCGGTTGCCGGACTCGTCGAAGGTCCATGACTGCCAATAGGGCGCCGCGCCGCCTACCTGTGCCGGATCGGTCGGCTCGGCCTCGCAGTCCTCGGGGGTGGCACCGGTCCAGGCGTCGGTGATGCGCTTGAGGTAGTCGTAGGTGAAGCACTGCGTGTCGGCGCCGAAGCTGGACTGATTGTCGATCGAGGTGACCAGCCCGGCATCGGTGTAGTCGTAGGTGGCGTTGGAGACCACATGGTCGGGGCCGGTCGAGATCGAGAAGTCCGAGTTGGTCAGCCGGCGGGTGCCGTCGGCATAGGTATAGGACTGCCAAGCGACCGGGGCCTCGGTGGCGTTCGGCCCGTCGGGGTCGAAGACCATCTGCTGCAGTTCGGCGAACTTGGTGTAGGTGCTATCGGAGACATACCACTGACGTGCCGAGTAGGTCGTCTCGGGCAGGCCGAGATCGGAATACGAGGTTCGGACGCGTTCTTCGGGAAGTCCCGCTGCTGCCGGGTAGTACAGGGCCGACATCGAACCGTCGGCGTTGTACTCGTATCGGAAGTCGAACGACCGGTCGAGGTCGGCGCCGACATCACCGTTGATCGTGTAGCGGACGCCGGTGGGTCGGCTGGCTTCGTCGTAGGCGAGGACGCGGGTTTTGAACAGGTTGCGGTCCTCGTCCCAGCTGCGGGTGGTCGCCGGAAGGCCGAGCCCGAAGACGTCGTACTCGTAGGCCTGGATGACTTCGCCCCAGAAGTCATCCTTCATCACATAGATGGGCCGTCCGAGCTCGTCGTACTCGTACCAGATCGACTCGCCGCGCGAGTCGGTGACCGATTCGGTCAGGCCATTGTCGTAATAGGTCGTCTCGGTGCGGCCGGTGTCGGGGTCGTCGACCGCGATCTGGCGACCCATAAGGTCGTATTCGTACGTCCACTCGTTGCCGCCGGTATCGGTCATCGAGGTCAGGCGACCGGCCAGGTCGTACTCGTACTCGATCGCGTCGAAGGCCCCGTCTAGGTCCGAGGTGTGGAGGGTGCGCAGCTCGACCGTGTTGCCCTTGGCGTCGGAGATCGAGGTGGCGGCCCGCCCGTCGGGGTCGATGACCGTGGTCTGCTCGCCGTCGTAGACGGTGGTAGTGCGCCATCGCTCTTGCCCGAACGAATAGAACACTTCGTCGATCACTCGTCCGGAGGTGTCCCGTTCGTAAGCGGTCGTTGACGGGACCTCATTGTCGGCGACGTCGAACAACATCGTCGAGGGGGCTGCCGAGTTGTAGTAGGCCCCGTGTTCCTTGTGGACGAGGCCGCGCGTGTCGTAGAAGGTGTCGGTGAGGACTCGACCGCCGTCGGGTGCGGGGATCTGGGTCTGGATCGGCCGCAGGAGGCCGTCGAACAGCTCGTAAGTGGTGGTGTAGTCCCCGTTGGGGCCGATGCCGTGGGACACGGTCGCCGAGGGCGCGTCGTCGCTGAGGTGGTATTCGAAGGTCGAGGCCGGATCGTATCCTGCGGCGCGGGTTCGGTCCGGTGTCCACCCGGCGGTGAGTCTGCCGAGGGCGTCGTACTCGAATTCGGTGACGTTGCCGTTGGCGTCGATCGACTGCAGCGCTTGACCGCGCAGTGGCTCCAAGACCTGGGTGGTGGCGTGGTCGAGCGGATTGGTCGTGGTGATCTCTGTGATCGGCCCGCCGGTCTCGGGCGTGTATTCGGTGACGGTGACGTTGCCGTCGACATCGGTGGAGGTCAGGCCGCGCCCGTATTGGTCGACGGTGACCGATCCGGTCACCAGGTACTCGGGATCTCCACCGTCGTAGTCCTTGAGTACCTCGGTCTGTGTGACGTCTCCGGTGGTCGGCGCGGTCCCGAACGTGGTCGAGCCGTCGTAGTAGATCCGTTCGTCGGAGATCACGTCGTCGGGATACGTCGGCGTCTGGTCGCAGGCGACCGCCAGGTGCTCGGTGCGCACCGGCAGGCTCACGATCCAGTCACTGGTGTTGCGCGCGTATGTGATCTTGGTGCACTCTTCGTCGCCAGAGACATTCACGTCCCCGGAGGACTCGGTGGCGACGGCCATGCCCCAGGAGTCGTAGGTCGTCTCGGTCGCCACCGTCCGCCAAGTGCCGTCGGCTAGCTGCGAGGTCGCCTCGATCAGGCTGGTGCCGGTGTGCCGGGCGTGGACGGTGCCCCAGTCGCGCACCCGGGTGGCGGTCGGGGACGACCGCCAAGGGGTGTAGGCGGTCTCCGACAGCACCTCGCCGTCAAGATAGGTGGTTTCGGTGCGGGGCCGACCGGCGAACTGGTCGTGGTCGGTGATGCCGTCCACTTCCACCGAGGTGGTCGTCCCATCGGGGAGCTTCTGACCGTCGAGTCCGCGGAAATAGGTCGTCTGCGAGACCAGGGGGTCGTCCGAGCCGTCGCCGGAGATGGTACGGACGGTGCCGTAGCCCCGGTACTGCGACCAGGTCTTGTACTCCGGATCGGTCAATCCGTCGTCGTCAGTGATCCGCCACGCGGGATCGCCGAGGTACTCATAGCTGGTGGTGACCGGCGGAGACATGCCGACCGTGTCGATGTCGGCGACCTTCGTGACCAGGTACTTGTGGTACCAGTCATACTCGGTGACACCGTCATTGTCGTCAGCCGGGGTGGTGACGACCGGCATGCACCGCATGTCGTTGTCCTGCGGCGAGTCCGGCATGATGCCGTTCTTGGCGTCGCATTCGGTGTCCGTGTACTCGACGGTCGTGACCCCGCCGGTGCCGTTGCGTACGGCCGAGATCCGCCACCAGTTCATCGGCGGCTTGGTGTCGATCGACTTTTGAACCCGGTTGGACAACTGCACGCCGTCGAAGGACATCTCCGGCATCGCAACCGGCTCGTCGCCGGCAAGGCCGGTCCGCTGGAGACCCTCCAGCCACAGGCCGGCGCGGGTCGAGTCGCCGGGGTCGGGATAGGAGTGCCGCAGTTCGTACTCGTCGACGCCGTTCCAACTGCCATCGACCTTGACTTCGGTGGTGACCGAGGCCAAGCGTTGATCGGTGAAGAACGTGGGCGTGTACTGGTCCGCACAGTCGGCGGCGGTGCCATCGCAATACTGGTCGAGCGGAGTGTCGGGCCAGTTCTCAGGGTGGTCGTAGTCGCAGGTCGCGTCATCGATGCAGCGGTCGGCGAGGCTGAAGCGGACCCGGTGGGTCGCGCCGGCATACGCGTTGTTCTCGCGCAGACCGTACTCGGCGCGGACCAGGTTGGCGGCTCGGTCGTAGTCGACCGGGTTGTCCTCGTCGAGGTTGAGTAGGTAGTGGTTGGTCTCACCCTCGTAGAAGTAGGCGATGGCGTTGCCGTGGGTGTCGACCACCCAGTCCAGCTCCCAGCGCCACGCCTGGTCGCACCATGAGTCCTCGAAGGCAGTGGCATGGCACGGTTCGCCCGGATGGTTTCCGAACACCGGCACGGTCGAGGTCGAACCGGTCTCGGTGTCGCCGGAGCCGTAGCCCGGGAGGCGGTTGCGGCCGAAGTAGTACTGGATGCCTGCTGAGGTAGTAACCCGCCAGTATTCGCCGTTGTTGTCGCCGTTGGTGGCTCCGGTCAGTTTCTCGACCTTGGAGGAATCGTCGTTCTTGATCTTCCATTCGCCGGTGTCATCGTCTCGGATGAGCTCGCCGCCGGAGCCGTTGAGGGAGAGGGTGGCGTTATCGCTGCGCCAGCAGTTGTCGCCGCCGGTCTCGGCTTCAGTCGGATTGTTGGCGCCGTCCTCGTCATCCAGTTGACATGGTGTGTAGCGGCGTTCAATGAAACCGGGGTGGAACGAGAATCCCTCGCCGATGACTGAAGGCTGGTTGTTGGTCGATTCGTTGCGGCCGTCGACGGCGGACGAGGAATAGGCGAAGGCGATCGAAGGGTCGAGGCCCCCAGCCGATGAGGGCAGCTCGATCGGGTACGACCAGGAGAAGTCACCGGTAGGGTTGCCAGCCGACCAGGTCGCCGCGGGCGAGAGCGTGGTGGCGGCGAAGGTCCCGTTGTCACCTGAGGCCGAGGCGGTCACCGTGAAGGACGCCGAAGCCGTAGTGTTGCCGGCCTGAGGGGAGCCAGAGCCACCGGGCCCGAAGTAGTTGCCGCCCGAGAAGGTCCGGTCGAGGTCGATCCGGGTGGTCAGCGTGCCGGCCATGCCGTTGTTGTCGGAGTCGATCTCGGCCCCGTCGGCGGCGCGGACCATGAGGCGGTCGTCCCAGTCGGCGCCGCCGGCGCCCCGGTAGTCGTCGTAGTCGAACGCGATCTCGACCGAGCCGGGCTCGTCCGAGCCGTCGGTGCGTTCGACAGTCCATTGCAAGCCCTCGTTCGCTGAGGCTTCTAGCAACCTGATTCGGACGCTTTCGGGCACATCAGTCGTGCCGATCGAACTGATCGTGAGACCGAACTGTTCGACCTCTGTGGTGGCACCGGCTTCGATATCGACCTCGACCGAACCGAGCGCAGGGAAAGCGACTGTCTGGTCACCGGAGAGTTCGCTACCGTCTACTTGGTCTTCAGGCAGATCCTCATCGGAAGCGGAGAAGTCGCCGCCCGGCACTGAGTCGACTGATGCGGGCGCGTCTGGTTCGAACGGAGCCTGCCAGTCCCCGACCCACATGAAGAAGCCGACCACCAACAGCATCACGGCACCGAAGATCGAGGCTCGCCGGATCATCGTCGCGCGCGAGGGGCGCCAGGGCAGGTCCGCCACGGGCAGGATATGAAGGTGGGCGTTGGTGGTTCGGCGGGGTTCGGGCTCGGGTGCACGGGGGGTGTCGTCCACAGGGGCTCCAGAGGGTTACATGCAGTTATTTCGATCCGTGACTGTAGCAGAGTCCTTACAGCACAATCAACCCATCTCGCTCCATTGACCCATACACAGCTATGTGGTACGTGACTTCCAGACCCACCACAACTCATCGAGATCTGTCATACTCTCCGGAGTCGAAGGCTCCGCATCGAGCAACGACATGGCCCCTGCATACCAACCGAATAGGGAGCACCCTTGCAATCCATAACCCCAGGTCAGATTGCGTCGCGCCTGGCGGCTACGGCTGCCTGTGCGGTGACTGCCACCCTCCTGACCACACCACCCGCCTTCGCCCAGGACACCATCGAAGAAGGAATTCCGCCCGGTTCGGCCTCTTCGGACATCGCCACCGACGGCGAGATCGCCGACGCCCAGGACGAGGCCGCCGCGACCGGCCAGAACGTCAAGATCGAATCGCTCGGCTCAGCCGACTCCGAAGTCTTCGCCGCACCAGATGGGACGTTCGTCGAACAGGTCGCACTCGAACCGTTCCAGTCCCAACTCCCCGACGGCACATGGGCACCGATCGACAACACCCTGACTGAGAACGCCGACGACCAGCTAGTGCCGGTCCACAGCGACAGCGGACTCGAACTGTCCGGCGGCGGCGACACCGTACTCGCCACATTGACCGACATCCACGGCCGCAGTGTCTCCTACACTTGGCATGAGGCGCTGCCAGAGCCGACCGTCGAGGGCGACACGGCCACGTACCCCGAGGTCATCCCCGATGTCGACTTGAAAATCAGGGCCACCAACGACGGGTTCGCCAAGATCTTCGAGATCAAGACCCCGGAGGCCGCCTCCTCCGTGGAGGTCGCGAGCATCGACCTCGGTGTCGAACTCGATGGATTCTCCGCCGGAATCGGCACTAACGGTGCACTCGAGATCAGCGACTACAGCGGCGAGGTCGTCTACAGCGGCCCCACACCCATGATGTGGGACGCGACTGGTCCTGACGACGGCGCCGGCGATGCCGATTCTGATGGCTGGTCGCCGACGACCTTCGCGCATTTGGCGGAAGTCGCCACCAACTTCGCGGACGGCGTTCTCACCCTCACTCCCGACCAGGCGCTCCTGACCGATCCGGACGCCGTCTACCCCTTGCGCATCGATCCCAAATGGGTGAACGTCAAGCGCAGCCACTGGGCCATGGTCTCGGACTGGCCGTCCTACCGGAACCACAACTACTACGACGGCGGCAGCTTCGAGAAGAGCCCGAGCGGGACCGCGAGGCTTGGCAGAGCTCACAAGGAAGACGGGAGCCGAGAGCAGACCTGGCGCCTGGCATTCGAGTTCCCGACCTCGAAATTCCGCGGCAAGGACATCCTGGACGCCAACCTCAACCTCCAGATGACTTACTCTTGGCTGCCGCACTGCGACGGCGTCACGCCCTCCTACGGCATCTACGAGCTCGACGCGAACCTCAAGACCTGGACGTGGAACAACAACGGCAGCTGGGGCACCAAACTCGCCACGCGCGATGAAGGCGTCGGCCAGGGCTGTGCCGCGCCACGCGACATCGTCACCGATGTCACCGACTATGTCGACGACGTCGCAACCACCAACGATTCAAGCATCCAGTTCGGCCTCCGAGTCGCAAACGAGGACGCCTGCTGCGAGAGCTTCCGCCGCTTCGGGCCCGAGAAAACCGACTCCGGCGCCGGCGGTGTCAGCCTCAGCGTCAAATACAACACCGCCCCGAACAAACCCGGATCATTCACCATCGACGGCCAACGATGCACCGCGAACTCGACCGTCAAACTCGGCGCCGGCGTCTCATGGCCGGTATCAGCCAAGTTCTCCGACGCCGAAGGTGACAACATGACCGGCGTACTGAAGTGGAAAGACCAGGACTCAGACGCCACGGAGACCTGGACCACCTCAGCGGCTCACCGGGAACGCTCAAACTGGACTGTGCATGCCGACGAGTTGAGTGGCAACGTCTACACAGCAACCGCGGCCGGCCGCGACACCGGCGGAGCCACCGGTGCGGCATCCGGCGGCTGTACGGTCATCATCGATTCCACACCACCCGAGCCGCCGACCGTGACCTCGACCGATTACCCCGACGACGACCTCCCGCACGGCTCAGTCGGCAAAACCGGACGATTCAATGTCCAATCGATCAGCGACGACACCGCCGGATACAAATGGAGCCTCCAACAAGCAGGCGACACCGGCGATCCCCTGGTCAGCGAAACCACCGTTCCGGTCGGGACCCCCGGCTCCGGAGCCACCATCACCTTCGACCCACCCACCAGCGGGAAACTGACCCTTTCAGTCTGGGCCTATGACGCGCACGGGAACACCTCGGACCGGACCGACTACTTCTTCCGAGTCGACACCGAATCCGACCCAGTCGCGCACTGGAAACTCGACGAAGGCGAAGGCACCACCGCCGCCGACCAGGACTACGACTACGAAGGCGACCTCGACAGGCCCCTGACCCTCGACGGCCCGGCCTGGGGCGGCGGCAGCGCCGCCGACGCCGCGAACGACCACCTCAACTACCTGACCTTCGACGGCGTCGACGACGAGGCCACCACCAGCGAAACGGTGTTGGACACCAGCGTCTCCTACACCGTTTCGGCCTCGATCCGACTGCACGAGACCGACGTCGACTACACCATCGCTTCACAGGACGGCCAGGTCAATTCCGGTTTCATGCTCAAATACGACGGCGAGGACCAAGCATTCCTGTTCACTGTCTGCAACCTTGACACCAACGAGCCCGGTGCGGGTCTGCACTGTCCCTCGACCGGGACGGCCGCGCTCAATCCCGAAGCAGGAGTCTGGTACACCGTCACCGCCGTCTATGAATACTCGAACAGCCGGATCAGCCTCTATGTCGATGGCCAACTCCAGGTCAATACCACCATCGACGACTCATTCGACGCCGACGGACCGTTCGTGATCGGACGAGACCTCTACGGTGGGACCGAGGGCACGCACTTCGCCGGTGACATCGACGAGGTCAAGGTCTGGGACCGCAAGCTCGCCCCCGGAGAGGTGGCCCGATTCGGGCAGCGCGCCGAGGGGATCTGGGACTTCAACTCCATCGACTTCTCGTTCGACGACCAGTCGGGCAGACAGCACACGCTCTCCGGGACCGATGTCGAACTCGTCGAAGGCGTCGAAGGCCAGGCTCTCGGCCTGAACGGCTCTACTTCCACGGCGGTCACTTCTACGGCAGTTCTCGATACCGCAGGTGACTTCACAATCGGCAGTTGGGTCAAACTCGACCGCACCGACAGCGCGGCCAATATCATCAGCCAAGACGGGGACTATGTCAGCCCGTTCTACTTCGGTTACCTCCCGGCAACCGACCGATGGACGTTCCGGGCGCCAAGCCAGGACGCGAGCGGATACTCGTGGACGACGATCACCGCCGACGCCGACGTGAAAGTCGGAAGATGGACCCACTTGGCGGTGGCCTACGAGGCCGCCACCGGAAAGGTGACGCTGTACGTCGACGGCAAGCCTTTCGACAACAGCGAGACCACCTTCGACCTGTGGTCCTCTGACGGGCCACTACGCATCGGCTCAGTGTGGCACGCAGACGGCGTCACCGACCATTGGCCAGGCGCGATCGACAACGTGAACGTCAACACCGGAGTAGCCGACAACCAGCAGGTCGAAACGCTCGCCGACATCACAGTCCGAGAGACTCACAGCGACCTGATCACCGGGGAATTCACCGGTGACGGCATTGTGGACGCCCTCGCAATCGTCAACAACGCGAACAACGACTCCGACGTCTACCTGCTCACCGGCGACGGCAATGGCGAGTTCACCCGATCCGAGAGGCCGGTCTTCCAAACGGACCTGATCAACGCGAGCGGCGAGCGGCAATGGCGCCTCGACGACGCAATCTGGAGAGTCGGCGACATCAACGGCGACGGTCGCGACGACCTGGTACTCGCCGTGCCTGGCGACGGCGAATTCGAGGTCTGGGCCCTGCGCACCTGCGGCAGGTTCGACCACCGGTGCGGCCTTGACGGCGAGATCTTCGCCACCGAGCGGCTCGAAACGTTGGAGCTGTCCGCAGACGAGGGTTGGGAGTTGTCCGATACCCAAATTCAGCTCGAGGACCTGACTGGAGACGAAAAGGACGATCTCGTCCTCATGCGCGGCGACGGGACCGACGCCTACTCGATCTGGGTCAGCGAGCTCACCACCGACGATCCCTATCGGTTCCAGACCCCCACCCAGATCGCCGACGGAACCGGCGACTCCAGGCAGATCGAACTCGCCGTCGCCGACTTCGACAACGACTGGTGGGGCGACGTGGCCGAGATCCGCACTGGCCCAGACGGTAGCGCTGACATCTACGTCCGCTACGGCTCGGCCGACGGACTCGCCGAGCCGGTACTCGCGGTCGATACCCCAAACAACTGGCAGACCAACCGTGACCACGTCACCATCGCCGACGTCACCGGCGACGGCCTCCCCGACCTAATCGCCGCCTACCAGTTCGGCACCCGCATCCGACTCCAGGTATCCGAAGCGCTTCCGGACCAAGCAGG
This sequence comes from Glycomyces salinus, assembly GCF_016428645.1. GTDB lineage: Bacteria > Actinomycetota > Actinomycetes > Mycobacteriales > Micromonosporaceae > Glycomyces > Glycomyces salinus. The sequence continues at coordinate 9,676 of NZ_JAELXW010000156.1, forward strand.
GTTCAGCTCTCCCAAGGCATGGGCCCACTCGGGCCGATGTACCGGCTGCCAGTCCGACCTGAACCCGTGGCCGCACACCCGACTGGCCACCGGCGACATCGACGGCGACGGCGACGCCGACCTGCTGACCCTCAGCGCCGGCATCAACGGCGACATCGGCGCGCTCTGGACCCGAGAATCGACCGGAGCCCGCTTCGCCGACCCCACACCGACCTGGGCCGACCCCGAAACCTGCTTCGGCGTCGACGGCGATGTCAACGGCGACGGCTACGCCGACGCGGTGCTGCCGTACTCGAACTACGCCGTCGAGGGCATCGCCGGCGCCGGAGCGATCTGGTTCGTCGACGGCGCCACCGGACAGGTCAGCCTCGTCCACCAGAACACTTCTGGTGTAAACGGCGCCGCAGAGGAGGGCGACCAGTTCGGATTCGCCGTCGACACCTATGACGAGAACGGCGACGGATGCGCCGAGATCGTCGTCGGCATCCCCGGCGAAAACTCCGGCCAGGGATACGTGCAGATCATTCCGGGCAAGCGAGAAGGCGGAACCTCGGGTGACTATCTGATGAGCCAGAACACTCCGGGCATTCCAGGCGCGAACGAGGCCGGTGACCAGTTCGGCTACTCGCTAGCGGCCACCAACCTCACCGACGGCACACCGGTACTGGCCGTCGGCGTACCAGGCGAAGATGTCCAGATCGACACCACCGGCGCCTACCGAGACGGCGACAGCCGCGGTGTCGAAACCCAAGACGGCGGCGCACTCATCTACATCCAAGGCGACAGCAAATCCTGGGTCGACCAGGACACGCCCGGCGTCGGAGGCGGCGTCGAAGAGGGCGACCAATTCGGCTGGTCGGTCGCGGCCTCGCCGAACGGCCTGATCGTCGGCGCACCATTCGAAGACACCGTCAGCAACACCGAAAGCGACGCTGGCGGCGCACTGGTGTTCAACCACAACACCTCCCCCGAGGGCTGGCCGACGTATCTGACCTGGCTCGACCAGAACGACACTTACATGAACGGCGCTCCTGAAGCCGGCGACCGCCTCGGCTACAACGTCGCCGCCATCGACTACTGGGATCCCGAGAACGGAGCATGGACAGTCGAGACCCTGTTCGCCATCTCCACACCATGGGAGGACATCAACGATCCCGACACCTACAACGAAGGCGTCGTAACTGTAGTCAAGCAGGACAACGACGGCGACTACAGCAACGCAGGACACTACTACCAAGGCCATACGCTGGGAGAGGACCCCACCGGAGGTGACCACCTCGGCATCACCGTGCACTTCGCCAATCTCGACCCAACCAGCCATGCCACCAATGACACGCTGAAACTCATGATCGGCGTTCCCGACGAAAACTACGCCACCGGCGACGACGACGGCCTAGTCCACATCACCGGATCGGCCGAACCCGCCGCGGACATCGACACCACCGTCACCTACTCCGACCCGAGCACCAACGGCAAGTTCGGCACCGGGCTCGGATTCACCCAGAATCAGGTGTACATCACCGCACCAGGAACCGGTGGCCTCTATACCCTCAACTGGGCCGACTGCCAGGAAGGAACAACCCAAACCGCCAGCAAAGCAACCTGACACAACGTCAACAAGACAACTACCTGGGCCGCCACTCGACTCTGGCGTGGCGGCCCAAATCCCGATTAGAGTCGATAGATGTCCATCCCCGAGTAACCGGGCTCGGGATACTCTGCGACAATCTCCAGCCGCTACGCGGCCGCAAAGCGACGACAAGCCGCCTGCTGGGCCACGATCGAATCGCCGTACTCCTCCGCATCGGTACCGATCCTGGCCTCTCGGGCAGTGGAAACACGATAATAGACGACCGCGCGACGCAGCCCACGCCCACTCACGGCAAGGATCCTTCCAGGTCAGACCCGACGACGGTCCCGGACTCCGAAAAACAAACTCCGAACGCCTGCCCTACCGCCGATCCGCCAAGAGCCGGTATACGCTCCGAAGACTGATGCCGAACTGCGTCGCCAACTGCCGCTTCGGAACGCCAGCGCGGACGGCTTCGAGCAGGTGCTCGTATTCCTCGGGGGTGAGGCGGTCGCGGATTGCTCGGGGTCGACCGTTGCGGCAGTCGCGTGCGAGTTGGGACAATTGAGGTACTGGTTCGTGCCAGTCTCGGGCGTCGATCGCCGTCAAAAGCCGCCGCAGGCGTGCCAATATCCCTTTGACCTGGGGTTCTGAGTTGTAATAGGAGACTGAAAGGTCCACCACCGGCCCCTCACGAGGCCCATGTGACCGTTTGTGATCGCCTGTGACCGGCAAGCCGGTCACAGGCGATCGTGTTTCGCGGCTCTTGTTGCCATCAGCTCAATGCTGGTGGCGGGTTCGATTGCCTTGATGTCCACCGTCAACTGCCCGGCCAGGCCGGCGCACATGATCCCCTCGGTGTCACCCGCGACGCACAGCACGCCCGACATGACCATGGCCGCGACCATCATCGGGATCAGCGGCAGTGGCATCCGCAGTGCCGGGTCAGCCTCGTCGATGATCGCAGCGTCAGAGCCGAACAGGACCGATGCGACCCGGATTACTTTACCGTTCACCTATTCATTTACACTCATCAATACGAACGTCTATCCTGATTGGGATTCCCGATCGCCCGCGGACTGCTCGATCCGATTCGGGCCCTG
>NZ_JAELXW010000157.1 GCF_016428645.1 Glycomyces salinus
GGGCGCATTCACACCGGCGAGTGGGTCGTGACCAAGACCGGGCCCGGGCGGGCGGTCATCGAGCATCGGTCCGACGGCACCCGCGACACCGACTGGGATCTGTCCGACGAGGAGACCCCCACCGGCCTGTTCCCCACCGAATGGTCCAAGAAGTACCAGGACCGGCTCTCGGACTTCTCCGGCTGGTATGCGATGGAGACCGCCGCTGCCGCGATCAAGGCCGCCCGCGAGCGATGCCGAGCCGGACCCACCACATCCGGCGCCCAGGCCGCTCCCGACATCGAAGCCGAGTCCGAAGCGACCGAGTCGAGCGGCGCACTCTTGAACCGCCAAGCAGCCCAACATAATCGGGTATCGACGGACCTCCCCGGAGCAGCACCCGACCGGTCACCCGCACCGACCAGTCCGCCCCCGATGATCCTGGGGGAGCGAGGCTCCGCCCTCGAACCCATCCCCTTCTTACCCGGCCCCAGCGGGCGACCGCTGGGGGAGCGCACCACATAAGGAGCGCAGCCCGAGGCCCGGCAAGGGCATCGGGCCCTCCGGCATGTCCAGCCCGCCGAACACCGATCCCGAAGCCACAATCGCAGTCCAGCCCCACTCCACCCCTCGTCGCCGCCCGGTCGAACCCGGCCCCTCCTCGCGCCCGCGGCTCGGCACACCACCCCGGGCCGCCCCTGCCGCTCACCGTCGTCGACCGCCTGTACCCGGGCCCCCTCGGCCCGGCGGCCGGACACGGCGACTGCGAATCGGAGTGCGGGCCCCGAGAAGGCCCCGCATCGCCGTCAGTCCAGGCCCAGGTCGCGGCGCGGGTTGCCGATCATGGTCGTCGGGTCCATGACCCGGTCGTACTCGGCCTCGTCCACCCCGAGAGCCAGAGCTGCCTCACGCAAAGTCGAGCCCTCCTCGTCGGCCTTGTGGGCTATCGCGGCGGCCTTGTCGTAGCCGACGTGCGGGGCCAGTGCGGTCACCAGGACCAGCGAGCGCTCGACATACCCGGCGATGGTCTCGCGGTCGAGCTCGGTGCCCTCGACGCTGTGGACCCTGAGGTTCTCGCACGCGTCGGCGAGGATCCGCGCCGAGTGGAGCACGTTGCCGATCGCGACCGGCCGCATCGTGTTCAGCTCGAAGTGTCCCTGTGAACCGGCCGCCGCCACGATCGAGTCGTTGCCGATCACCTGCGTGCAGACCATGATCACCGCCTCCTGCTGGGTCGGGTTGACCTTGCCGGGCATGATCGACGAGCCCGGCTCGTTCGCCGGGAGCCGAAGCTCGCGCAACCCGGCGCGCGGACCCGTGGCCAGCCAACGCATGTCCTCGGCGACCTTCATCAGCGCCACCGCCACACCCCGGAGGGCGGCGCTGACCTCGACGATGCCGTCCATCGACGCCTGCGCCGCGAACTTGTTCGGCGCGGTCTTGAGCGGCAGCCCGGTCAGCTCCGCGAGCCTGGCCGCGACGGCCCCGGCGAAGCCCTCGGGCGCGTTGATCCCGGTGCCGACCGCCGTCCCGCCCGCCGCGATCCCGTGGATCGCCTCCAGCGACCGCTCGAGACGGGCGTGCGCGTCGCGGAGCTGCGCGGCCCAGCCGGACCACTCCTGGCCGACGGTCAGGGGCGTGGCGTCCTGGAGGTGGGTGCGGCCGATCTTGACCACCTCCACCCACTCCTCGGCCTTGGCGCGGACCGCCTCGGCGAGCGCGTCGAGCCGCGGCAGCGTGCGCTCCCCGACGGCCACGAGCGTGGCCACGTGCATCACGGTGGGGAAGCTGTCGTTCGAGGACTGCGCCATGTTGACGTGGTCGTTCGGGTGGACCGGGCTCCTGGTCCCCAGCTCGCCTCCCAGGAACTGGTTCGCGCGGTTGGCGATCACCTCGTTGACGTTCATGTTCGACTGGGTTCCCGAGCCGGTCTGCCAGAGGTGGAGCGGGAACTCGGTGTCGAGTTCGCCGGAGGCCACCTCGTCGGCGGCGGCGGCGATCGCCGAGGCGAGCACCGGATCGAGCCTGCCGTCCTCGGCGTTCACCAGCGCCGCGGCCTTCTTGAGCTGGCCGTACGCGCGGTGGACCTCGGTCGGCATGAGGTCCTCGCCGATCGAGAAGTGGATGAGCGAGCGCTGCGTCTGCGCCCCCCAGTAATGCTCGGCGGGCACCTCGATCGGGCCCATGGAGTCGCGCTCGGTGCGTGTCCCGGTGGCGCCGGTCCCGATCGGAATCGAGCGCAGTTTGAACTTCTCATCACCCATAGGGCATCTCTAGCACGGTTGAGCGGTTCTAGCACTGGCAATCGGCGTGTCGCGGTGTGAAATCCGCCGGAATCGGGAAGATGAGCCGTAGCCTGAGAGACGCCTGGCGAGATGTTCCCCACTTAGGTGGGGGTGATCCGCCTCCGGTTAGCAGCCGAGTGCTTTGCGAGTTGTGTTCCCCGCCTCCGCGGGGTCGTTTGCTCGCCGGGCATAAAGAAAGCCGCTGTTCCCTTGTGGGACAGCGGCTTTCGAGTGTGGCTCCCCGAGATGGACTCGAACCATCAACCACTCGATTAACAGTCGAGTGCTCTGCCAATTGAGCTATCGGGGAAGGGATCTGGGCGGGTCTGAACCGCTCGGACCGGATACGAGACTACAGGACCGTCCCGGGTCTCCGCCACAGGGGTAGGTGTGGCGTGCATCCTCCTGGTGAGGAGGTTTCGGGTGTTTTGTGACCTCCGATCACCCGTTCTGTTTCCTTCATGGGCTATCGGGGCACCCTCGCATGGGGCAGAATGGCCGCTATAGGCGAACGCAGTCACGGCCGCAGCGCCGGAGGGGGACAAACCATGCGGAAATGGTATTTCGTAGCCGGTCTGGGGATCGGCTACTTGCTGGGAGCCAAGGCCGGTCGGGAGCGCTACGAGCAGATAGCCGGGTGGACCCGGCAGGTCACCGGCAACGACCGGGTCCAGCAGGTCGCGACCTCCGTCAGGGAGCAGGCCGGCAAGGCCGCCACCGCCGCCCAGGACCGGATAAAGGACACCAAGTTCGGCGACATCGTCAAGGGCTTCGGTTCGAACGGCGAAGTGGACCCCAAGGCGGAGCCTTGGGACTCGGCCGGGGTCACCACGCCCGCCCGCGGTGATCGCGAATTGCGCGAGGACTCGCCGGGTTTCTGACCCGTACGAGCGAGATCGAGCGGGCGGGGCCGAGCGCCCCGCCCGCTCCTTTGCGTTGCCCTACTTCACGGTCGCGCTCAGGCGCAGGTCGCCGACCGAGCGGCCGGCCTGGACCGTCCAGGTGCCCGGCACGGTCTTCCAGGCCGAGGACGCCGCGTCCCAGAACTGGAACGAGCGCTCCTCCAGCTCGATCTCGACCTCGACCGCCTCGCCCGGCGCCGCCTCGACCGCCGCGAACCCCGCCAGGCGGTGGGCCTCGATGCCGCCGGGGACCTCGGTGCCGGGCTCGGGGGCCAGGTAGACCTGCACGACCTCGCGGCCGGTCCGGCCGCCGGTGTTGCGCACCCGCACCGTCGCCGTCCGGCCCTGCACGGCCAGGTCCTCGTAGGCCCATTCGGTGTATGACAGCCCGTGCCCGAACCAGTAGGCCGGCTCGACCTCGCCCCGCTTCTCCCAGGCCCGGTAGCCGATGAAGACGCCCTCTTCGTAGCGCAGCTTGCCGTCGGCGTCGGGGACCAGGTTCGCGACCGGCGCGTCGGCCAGGGTCTTCGGCCAGGTGGTGGGCAGGCGCCCGCCCGGTTCGGCGCCGAGCAGCACGTCGGCGAGCGCGCCGCCGCCTTCCTGGCCGGGGAACCAGGTGAGCAGGATCGCGGCGACGCGGTCGGCCCAGGGCATCTCGACCGGGGAGCCGGCGTTGACGACGACGATCGTGTTGGGGTTGGCCTCGGCGACGGCCTCGACCAGTTCGTCCTGGCGGCCGGGCAGGCGCAGGTTCTGACGGTCGAAGCCTTCGGATTCGGTCAGGTCTGTGGTGGAGACGACGACCACCGCGGTGTCTGCTTCGCGGGCGGTCCGGACGGCCTCGGCGAGTAGTTCGTCCTCGTCGGGGCGCGGTTCGGTGTGCATGAGGCCGAACAGGACCGAGGGCGGGAAGCCGGGCGGGAACGCGTGCGGGACGAACTCGAGGCGCACGGGGACGGTCTGCCCGGCCTCGAGGTCGACGGTGGCGCGTTCGACGCCGGGGCCGAAGAACGCTTCGAAGGGGTCGTCTTCGGTGAGGGACTGGTCGCCTTCGAAGACGATCTGGCCGTCGATGGTGAGCGTGTGGTGGCCGCGGCCTCTGGTGCCGAAGGTGTGCGGTCCGCTCGTGGGGACGGTGTAGGTGCCTTCGAGGACGGCGTGGTGGAGGTCCTGGGGCTCCATGCCGCCGGGGACGTAGCCCATCCATTTGACGTCGCCGCCGGCGAGGGGTTCGGCGCTGGTCTCGGTGCCGTCGGCGGCGACCGGTCTGACGGTGAGGTCGAAGCCGTGGCGGGCGGGCAGGATCTGCTCGAACAGGTCGACGCCTCGGGCGTAGGCGACGCGGTCGCCGAGGGCGGCGCGGAGTCCGTCGAGCGGGGAGACGACGTGGTCGGGGAAGACGGTGGCCGAGCCGCCGCCGAGGATTCGGGCTTCGGCCGCGGCCGGGCCGATGAGCGCGAGGCTTCCGGTGCCGTCGAGGGGCAGTGCGGGGGTGCCCGCGGTGGCGGGTTCGTTCTTGGCCAGGACGAAGGATCGGGTGGCGATCTCGCGGAGGAAGGCCGTGGTGTCCTCCGGTGCGGTGGCCGGTTCGGTGACGGCGGGTGCGGTGTCTTGGAGGGCGCCGACGCGGGCGGCGAGTTTGAGGAGGCGGCGGACGGCGGCGTCGAGGTCGGCTTCGTCGGCGCGGCCTTCGCGGACGGCCGCGGCCAGTCGGGGGCCGTAGACGGTGTAGGGGCCGGGCATGGCGAGGTCGAGTCCGGCTTCGATGTCTTCGACGGTGTGGCGGGCGGCGCCCCAGTCGGAGACGTTGAAGCCGTCGAAGCCGAGTTCGTCGCGCAGGAGGCTCATGAGTTCGCGGTGGGCGGTCATGGTGGTGCCCCCCACGGAGTTGTAGGCGGTCATGACGCCCCAGGGGCGGGCGGCTTCGGTGATCATTTCGAAGGGCCGGAGGTAGAGCTCGCGGAGGGTGCGGTCGTCGAGGAGGTTGTCGACGGTGAAGCGGTCGGTTTCGGCGTCGTTGGCGATGTAGTGCTTCATGGTGGTGGCGACGCCGCCTTCTTGTACGCCGGCGACGTAGGCGCGAGCGATGCGGCCGGTGAGGAGGGGGTCTTCGCTGAACGCCTCGAAGTGTCTGCCGCCGAGGGGGGAGCGGTGGAGGTTGATGGTGGGGGCGAGGAGGACGTCGACGTCTTTGCGGCGGGCCTCGGCGGCGAGGAGGTGGCCGATGCGGCGGACGAAGTCGGGGTCCCAGGAGGCGGCTTGGGCGGTGGGGCTGGGGAGCGCGAGGGAGGCGTCGGCGGCGGTCCAGAAGCGGCCGCGGACGCCGATGGGTCCGTCGGAGACGGTCATGGAGCGCAGGCCGGCGGCTTCGACGGCGATGGTGCGCCACATGTCGCGGCCGGCGACGAGTTCGGCTTTGGTGTCGAGGTCCATCCGGGCGAGTGCGGTTTCGACTGCGTCGGCGTATTCGGGTCGGTCGGCCGGGAGGTTCCATGCGGTGCTCATCGGTGTTCCTTCTCCACTTCATCGGGGTCGTTCGCTGCCATGAGTCTGGCAGCTCTACTTGTTGTTCGGTAGGGAATGATATTGAAATGTGATTAACTAAGCTGGTCGCAGGAAGCCGTCACCAGCAGAGAGCACATGCATGCCGAGCGCACCGAAACCGAACGGCGGACCCCGCCACGGGGCCCGAGGTCGGGCCCGCCGCGAGGAGATCCTCCGCGGCGCAATGGAAGTCATCGCCGAACGCGGTTTCCGCGGCTCCAGTCTCGCCGCCGTCGCCGAGAAGGCCGGCCTGACCCAGCAGGGCCTGCTCCACTACTTCCCGACCAAGGACGAGCTGCTCGTAGCCGTGCTCCGCCAGCGCGACGAATGGGACACCGGCGGTCGCCCCGAGGCGGTCGAGGACGAGTGGACCATGCTCAACCTCGAAGCGGTCGTCGAAGCCAACGCCGCCCGGCCCGAGCTCATCCGCACCTTCTCGGCCCTGCTCGGCGAGTCGGTCACCGAGGACCACCCCGCCCGCGAGTACTTTCACGACCGGTACCGCCGCACCCGGAGAGGCATGGAGTCGGTGCTGCGCCGCGAGTGGGGCGAGCGACTCCCCTCCGGGCTGACCCCGGCGCAGGCCGCGCCGCTCCTGGTCGCGATCATGGACGGCCTCCAGTTGCAGTGGCTCCACGAGCCCGAGGCGGTCGACCTGGTCGATGCCTACCGCAACTTCGTGCTCCTGCTCGACCCCGAGGCGGCGCGGTGACCCTCCCGGCGCTGCGGGCGCTGGCCTGCCCGAACTGCGCGCAGGGCCTCGACCAGACCGGACGTCGGCTTCACTGCCCGGCAGGCCACTCCTTCGACCTGGCCAAGCAGGGGTACGCCCCGCTGCTGGCGCCGGGTTCGAATGCCACGACCGGGGACACGGCCGACCAGGTGGCGGCCCGCGAGGAGTTCCTGAACGCCGGGTTCTACGACCCGCTGATGGACGCGGTGGCCGCCGCGGCCTCCACCGACGTCCCCGGAGTGGTGGTCGAGCCCGGCTGCGGCACCGGCCACTACCTCGCCCGCGTCCTCGAAGCCGAGGGCGAGCGGGACGGCATCGGCCTGGACACCTCGAAGTACGCGCTGCGGCGCGCGGCCCGGCGCGGACCGCGGCGAGCCGCCGGAACTCAGGAGCGGCTCGCCGCGGTACTGGCCGACGCCTGGAACCGGCTTCCGGTTCGCGACGGCGCCGCCGCCGCGGTCCTCAACGTCTTCGCTCCGCGAGGCGCCGACGAGATCGCGCGCGTCCTCCATCGCGATGGAGTGCTGGTGGTCCTGACCCCCCGGACGGACCACCTGCGCGAACTGGTCGGCGCGCTCGAGATGCTGAGCGTCGACCCCGAGAAACCCCGGCGGACCGCCGACCAGCTCGGCGACGCGTTCAGCGCCGAGCGGACCGACGAGCTTCGCTACCCGGTCTCGCTGCGCCGGCCCGACGTGCTCAGGCTGGTCGCGATGGGGCCCAGCGCCCGGCACCTCGACGCGTCGGCGCTGGCCGAGGCCGTGGACGGGCTGCCCGACCCGATCGAGGTCACCGTCTCTGCGACCGTGACCCGGTGGCGTCGGCGAGACCGGTGAAAGCCCCCTGAACCGGCCCGCCCGCCACCGGGTCACGACCTTCCTTACCCCCGGATAGCAGGTCTTGTCCTCTTATGTCATACCCAGTACGGTACGGAGCAACACCTGAGACTTCCTGGAGCTGAGTTCAGTGTTCGATCAGAAACGTGCCGCGCTGGCCGCGGCGGGCCTGCTCGCGCTCGCCGGCTGCGGCGACGGCAGCGCCGGGGCCGACGAGTCCACGACGCTGCCCGAGCCCGAAGGGACCGAACAGCTCTCGGTCGAGGTGATCGAGGAGTTCCCGCACGACCCCGAGGCGTTCACGCAGGGCCTGGAGCTGCGCGACGGCGTCATGTACGAGTCGACCGGCCTCTACGGCGAGTCCGACCTCCGCCTCACCGACCCCGGCACCGGCGAGGTGATCGACTCCCAGGACCTTCCCGGCGACGAGTTCGCCGAGGGGCTGACCCTCACCGACGACGCGATCTGGCAGATCACCTGGCAGGAGGGCGTGGCCTACCGGCGCGACCTCGACAGCCTCGACGTGGTCGAGACCGTCGAGTACGAGGGCGAGGGCTGGGGTATCTGCCATGACGGCGAGCGCCTGATCATGAGCGACGGCTCCTCGACGCTGACCTTCAGGGACCCGGAGACGTTCGAGCCGCAGGGCACGGTCGAGGTCGAGCTCGACGGCGAGCCGCTGCAGCAGATCAACGAGCTCGAATGCGTCGACGGCCAGGTGTGGGCCAACGTGTGGCAGACCGACCAGATCGTCCGCATCGACCCGGGCACCGGCGAGGTCGGCGCGGTCGTCGACGTGTCGGGCCTGCTCCCCGAGGACGAGGCCGCCGGAGCCGACGTCCTCAACGGCATCGCCGCCGCCGAGGACGAAGGAACCTTCTACATCACCGGCAAGCTGTGGCCGACGATGTTCCTGGTCTCTTTCGTCTAGATCCGGAAATCATTTGCCGGCCGGAGCGGCCCGTGCCAGGATCGCTGCTTGTGACACCGACGCTGCGCAGTGAACGCCTCGTGCTCGAACCCTATGTGCCCGAGGACGAGGAGGACTTCGTCGCGCTCTTCGGCGACACGCGCGTCTCCAGGTACATGGGCGACGGGCCCGAGCCCGAAGAGGCGAACCGGGCCCTGTTCTGGCGGGTCTTCCCCAACGTCTACGACAAGGGCGCGTTCGACGTGTGGGCGGTCCGTGAGAACGGCGTGCTGGTCGGGCACGCCGAGATCAAGCCGACCGAGGTCTCCGGGGGCCACGAGCTGATCTACGCGCTGGCCCACTCGGCGTGGGGCCGCGGCCTCGGCACCGAACTGGCGAAACGGATCGTGGCCTACGGCTTCGAGGACCTGGACCTGTCCGAAGTGCACGCCACCGTCGCCGCGGAGAACACCGTGTCACTGGCGATCATGACCAAGCTCGGATTCGAGCACGTCCGCGACGATCCGAACGAGGACGGAACCGTCACGCGGGTGCTGACGCTGCGGCGATAGGCACCCCGATTGCGCCGGTGGTCCAGGTAGGCCATGATGTGGGCATGGCCATCACCCCCCTGGACCGATTCCTGGAGTACAAGATGCATCTCCTGCGTGACTCCGGACAGCCACGCCGCTTCGCCTCCTGGAGCGACGACCTCATCACCGCGGCCCTCTCCGCCTGGTTCTTCGGCGGACTGCTGCTGGACGTCAACGCCCATGCCCGGCATTGGGTCGAAGGCTTCTTCACCTGGTGGCACCTGGCGTTCTACTCCGGGTTCCTCGCCACCGCCGTCTGGATCGCCTATCTGGCGATCCGCGCCCACCGCAGCGACGGCCGCACCGGCCTATCGGCCATCCCCCACGGATACGGGGCGGCCGTGATCGGCGTCCCCCTGTTCATCTTCTCCGGCCTGGCCGACATGCTCTGGCACGAACTGCTCGGGGTCGAGGAGACCCTCGACGTCCTGTTCAGCCCCTCCCACCTGGGTCTGGCTGTCGGCGGCATCCTGATGGTGCTGTCGCCGTGGCTCTCGGCCTGGCGGCGCAGCGTCCTGGAGGTCGAGCCCGAACCCGTCCGCCCGCACGTGCGCTTCGCCGCGCCCGCGCTCTCGCTCGGATACGCCGTGGGCGCACTGGTGCTCTTCCTCAGCTACCTGGTCGCCTTCGCCAACCTCCCCGACGAGGTCGCCGGCGCCCTCCACGGCCCGGCCGACTTCGCCTCGTTCCCGGTGGCGGGCATCGTGTTCACCACCGTGTTCGTCATGGCGGTCGTCCTGCTGGTCACCGGCCGCTTCGCCATCCCGATCGGGTTCTTCACCGTCGCCTTCGCCTATCCGGCGCTGATGGCCGGGGCCAACGAGGGCTTCGCCAACGGCGCCTTCATCTGGCTGTTCCTGGCCGCCGGAGCCTGGACCGACTTCCTCAACTGGCTGGTCCGGCCCGGGCTGCGCCGCCGCCGCGACCTGATCACCTTCGCTTGCGCCTGGTCGGTCGCGGTCTGGGCCGCCTACATGATCGTCACCGGCGCGGTCGGCGGCCTGTGGCCGGTCCCCGAGATCGCTCTGGGCGCCCCGGTCGTCGCCTCGCTGGTCGGCACGGCGCTGATGCTGGTCACCCAGCCCGACCGGCACGAGCCGAACCCGCCCGCCCCGGCCGAGCCGTCCCCGTTCGACGAGGTCATGGCCCGCGCCAAGGCCATGACCGAGCAGCGCGACTAGGGTAGCGCCGCAAGCGATTCGCTCAGCAGCTCCGCGGAGATGAACTCGGAGTGCGTGCCGGCCCTCCGGCAGGCGAACGCGCCCGCGATGCGCCCGGCGTCGACCGCCTCGGCTGGGCCGCGGCCCTCTCGGCGGGCCCACAGGAAGCCCGAGGCGAAGGCGTCCCCGGCGCCGTTGGAGTCGACCGGCCGCCACGTCGCCCACTCGGGGACGGCCGCCGACAGTTCGGCGACCGGGTCGAGCGCCGGGTACGCCTCGACCTCGCCGCCTCGTTCGAGGACGTAGCCGCCGCGCTCGCCGTCGGTGGCCACGACCAGTTCGGCGCGGCCGTTGTCGAGGATCCAGCGCATCGCCTTCTCGTGCCGCCCGGCGAGCTTGGCCGCCGACAGGAACACCAGGTCGGACCGCTGCGCGTACTCCCTGTGGTGCTCGGCTTCCCCGTCCCAGGCGTGCAGGTCGGTCGACACCGGCAGGCCCAGGCGCTCCAGGTCGTCGAACATGTCGCGGTTGATGTTGGTGATCGACATGTGGACGTGCCGGGCCGCTTCGAGGTGCGGCAGGTAGAAGTCGCGGGGGATGCGCAGGTCCCGGGAGTGGCGGCCGTCGTAGAAGGAGTAGCGCCGGCCCTCGGTGTCGACCAGGTTCACCGAGCGGGGCGTCCCGCGCGGGGAGACCAGGTGCTGGAAGTCCAGGCCCTCCCGCTCGTAGCGGTGGCGGATCAGCTCGCCTTGGGCGTCGTCGCCGATGTAGTCGACGAAGCGGGTCGACAGTCCCAGGTGGAGGCTGCCGAGGGCGACGCCGTTGCCGGTGTGGGCGACGTAGTCCAGTATCGGTTCGACGCCGAGATTGTCGCCTTCGCCGATGGCGATCCGGGGGACGCGGACGATCGTGTCGACGCCGACACCGCCGACGACCAGAATGTCAAGCATGTTCATGCTTTCTCTATGTGGTTCTTGCGGGTTGCTGGAATCGATTGCGGCTACTGACATTAGGTCCGGCGAGAACCGGCGTCAAGGGCGATCGGGAGCGCTCCGGGGGCCGGTGAGCACGCCCCGGCGCAGGGCGTACGCGAGCGTGGCCGCGCCCAGGGCCGGACCCCAGACGTAGAACGGGAAGACCGGCAGCAGCTCGGCCTGCCCGGCCCGGATTCCCAGCAGGACGAACGGGACCGACGCGATGGTGAACACGTAGGCCATCGCCGCGGCCGGGGCGATGGCGACCGCCGGCGGCACCGGGCGGCCCCGCAGGACGGGGACCCAGTACGGCCAGCGCTCGCCCCACCGCTGGGTCATCCCCAGGCACAGGATCCCGCCGCCCAGGCACGCGAAGCCCAGCAGCAGGCCCCACAGCCTCATGGCCGGTTCGGCGTCGAGCTCGTCGGCGGGCACCAGGAACGGCCACGGCGTGAACCACGTCAACCGGGTCAGGCCGTACGGCAGCGAGCAGGCGAACGCCGCGTAGGAGGCGGTCCTGCCCCAGCGGGCGGCCCGCTCGGGCGCGGCCCAGGCCGGTGCGCGCTCGCCGGTGAGACGGTCGCTGACCAGGTTCCAGGTCAGCAGCGCCCAGCACGCCCCGCCGACCGCCGACCACAGCTCCGCGAGCGGACGCAGTCCCAGGTCCGCCACTCCCGCACCGAGACCGCTCAGGACCTCGCCTATCACCGACGGGGCGAGCGGCCCTGCCGCCGCCAGCGCGGCGACGACCCCGACCACGCCCGCGGCGACGGCCAGCTTGAGCGCCCGTCCGCGGGCCAGCAGGACCGGGACGGTCACCAGCGCCGCGGGCAGCACGAACGCGGCCAGGTATCCGATCAGTGCGATCACCGACGTCGAGGGGACCAGGCCCCCGAAGACGACCGCGAACGCGGCCGTGACCGGCCACAGCCGCGGCCTCGCCCGAGCCAGGAACAGCCCGGCCAGCCCCGCGACCGCCAACGCCGCCGGAGCGACCCACCCGGGCAGCGCCTCCGGCAGCGGCACCGTCGGATCGACCAGCGGGTCGGCGAACGGTCCCGCCTCGGGGTCCAGGAGCTGCCAGAGGCCGACCGGGATGGCGGTGAGCGCCCACAGGAACGCCGCGGTGGGGGCCGCGCGGACCGCGCCGCGCCGCGCGGATTTCATTTCGATGTCCATACCCCGATGCTCGCCGCGCCCCGGCCGCGGTCCCTCCCCCCGCCGGGCCGCCTGGCTCCCTCGGGCGGGGGAACGGCCCGTCCGAACCGAATGGGCAAGCGCCGGAGGCATTCGGGCCGCAATCCGGAAACCCGTGGAGACCGCCCCACCAGGAGGTGTGAGAAGATGTTCTCCGCTCGGGGCAGTAGCTCAGCTGGTTAGAGCAGGGGACTCATAATCCCTTGGTCGCGGGTTCAAGTCCTGCCTGCCCCACCACGGATATTCGTCGCAATCGCGGTCATCGGCTCGATGGCCGCGATTGCTCGTTTCCGGCTAGGCGCAATGCCGTTCGGTTAGGGGTCTGCGTAGACGATGATGTC
>NZ_JAELXW010000158.1 GCF_016428645.1 Glycomyces salinus
ACTAACTGGAGGCTCCCTCACTTCTCAAACAGGCCCTAGCCCAGCGTCCAGTCGAATTCGACCGCGATCGGGTAGTGGTCGGAGAGGTTCTCGCCCTCGTCGTCGCGGAAGTCGGCGTGGTCGTTGCGGTACTCGACCGCTTCGAGGTCGAGGCCGTCGCCGCCGCGGTAGAGGACCTTGTCGACCACTTCGCAGCCGGTGGTGACGTTCGCGTCGTCGCAGACCAGGGCGGGATCGCCGGGCTGCGGTTCGTCGCCGCCCCTGGCCAGTTCGACCCAGGCGTCGGTGAGGCCGTTGTCGGAGGCGAAGCCGGCGATCGGGTCCCCGGCCCTGGTGTAGCGGGTGTTGGTGTCCCCGTAGACGATCACGGCGTTGCCGGCCGAGTGCGACTCGATGTACTCGGTGACCTGCGCGAAGTTCGAGGCGCGGGCGTCGAGGTCGCCCTGGTCGTTCCCGGCGTCGGCGTGCAGGTTGTACAGGTCCACCGTCGCGCCGTCGGCCAGTTCGAGACGCATGAAGGTGAAGCCCTTCGGCGTGAGGCAGTCGGCCTGGTTGATGTGGCAGTCGTCCCAGGTGATCCGGTCGAACTCGGTCCACGGGTAGTTCGAGAGCGTGTTCAGGCCGCTGCCGAAGGGCACGCCGCCGCTGGTGGCCGTCCGGTGGGGATGGTCGTCGGCCGCGTACAGCGAGGCGTGGTAGTTGAAGTCCTCCTGCGCGTGGACGATGTCGTACGGGTCGAGCCGCGAGCCGATGATCGGGGTGTTGGTCTCGGGGTCGCCGTCCTGGAGGAAGGCGGGGAGTCCGGCGATGTTGTAGCTCAGGACCGAGAACGACCCGTTCTCCGGTTCCTGGGCCGATGCCGGGGCGGCCAGCCCGATGACGACGAGGGGGAGGGTCGCGGCCAGTGCGCGAAGTATTCGCATGCGGTGCTCCAGTTGTCGAGATTGCCGAGCCTCGAGAACTCGGTGAGGGCACCCACAGCGTGACCGATTTACGTGGATTGTTCAAGACCCGCGGCTTAAGGGAGGCTTGCTCCGCGGTGACGAACCCTAGGCGTCGGGGTGCCGCCGGTTGTAGTCGGCCTGGGCCTCCAGTACCTCGGGCATCCGGTCCTGGAGGTGTTCGACCAGGCCGCGCAGGAGCGCGGTGGTGGACACGCCCAGGCCGGTCAGGTTGTACTCCACGCGCGAGGGGTAGCCGTCGCTGGCGTGCCGCTCGACGAAGCCGTCCCGCTCGAGCGCGCGCAGACTCTGGGCCAGGGCCTTCTCGTTGATGCCGTCGACCTCGCGGCGGATCTCGCTGAAGCGCTTCGGATCCTCGCCGAGCACGAGCAGGGTCAGTGCGCTCCAGCGGCCGGTGATGACCTCGAATACCGGGCGCGACGGGCAGTTCTTGGCCAGCACCTGGAACTCCGGCCAACTCCCGGGCATCTCGATGTTCGACGTGGTGGTCATGGAGCGATGTTATCCCAACAACAGTACTTTCCAAATGATTGTACTTTCAATAAGAAAGTGCGAGAGTGGCTCCACCAACGTCACTGAGGAGAACATCATGATCGTCGTCACCGGAGCCACCGGACACCTCGGCCAGCACGTCGTGGAAGGGCTGCTCGAGAAGGTCCCCGCCGACCAGGTCGCCGTCGTCGTCCGAAACGCCGAGAAGGCCGCCCCGCTCGCCGAGCGGGGCGTCGAGGTCCGCGTCGCCGACTACAGCGACCCTCAGACCCTGAAGGCGGCCTTCAAGCAGGACGAGAAGGTCCTGCTCATCTCCGGCAGCGAGATCGGCCGGCGCGTGCCCCAGCACACCGCCGTCATCGACGCCGCCAAGGAAGCGGGCGTCGCCCTGCTGGCCTACACCTCCATCCTCGGCGGACCCGACGCCGACTTCGAGCTGGCCCGCGAGCACCAGGGCACCGAGGCGTACCTGGTCGACTCAGGCCTCCCCTACACGCTGCTGCGCAACGGCTGGTACCACGAGAACTACACCGAGGCCCTCGGCCAGGCCGTGGAGGCGGGCGGCATCCTCACCAGCGCCGCCGAGGGCGCCCGCGTCGCCAGCGCCTCGCGTGCCGACTACGCGGCCGCCGCGATCGCCGTGCTCACCGGCACCGGCCACGAGAACCGGGCCTACGAGCTCAGCGGCGACGACGCCTGGAGCTTCGAGGAATACGCGACCGCGGTCTCCAAGCGCCTCGGCCGCGAGATCCCGGTCAGCCGCGTTCCCGCAGAGACCCACAAGGAGATCCTGGTCGGCGCCGGGGTTCCCGAGCCGATCGCGGCCATCCTGGTCGACGTCGACGCCGCCATCTCGCGCGGTCTGCTGGAGCGCCGGAACGGCGACCTGTCCGACCTGATCGGCCGCCCCACCACCCCGATGCCCCAGGCCATCGACGAAGCCGCGACGGGCCTCGGCGAGTGAGAACGAGCGGCCTGCGACCACCGGTCGCAGGCCGCTCTCCTCAGCGGAACGACGCGGCGTTCTCCTCGGCCCACTGCGCGAACGTGCGCGGCGCGGACCCGGTGATCGCGGCGATGTCGGCCGCCTCGGCCGCCAGACGCCGCTCGTTCTCGGGGTCGGCGTTCCAACCCACGATGAACTCGATCGACTCCTCACCGATGCCCATGGCCCGCATGCGTTCCTTGGCCTCCTCTGCGGTCAGCTCCTCATAGCGGATCGGGCGTCCCGAGGCCCGCGAGATCGCCTCCACCTGCCGGCCGACGGTCAGTCCGTCGGGGCCGGTCAGGGTGTACCGCTTCCCGGCGTGGCCGTCCCCGGTGAGCGCCGCGGCCGCGACCGCGGCGATGTCGGCCTCGTGCACCGGGTAGTGCACGACGTCCGCGAACGGCTCGCGGATTACGCCCTCGGCCAGTGCCTCCTCGGCCCAGTACCGCGAGTTCGACATGAACGTGCCCGGCTGGACGATCGTCCATTCCAGACCGCTACGCTCGGCGGCCTCCTCGACCGGGCCGTGGAACCCGTTCCACAGCACCGTCACCCGTCGCACCCCCGCCTTCGCCGCCGCCTCCAGCAGTGGCTCGGGACCTTCGAGGGTGTCGTACGAGGCGCCTTGGGCGGACAGGAGGTGCAGCGCCGTCGCGCCTTCGAGCGCCGCGGTGACGCTCTCGGGGTCGGTCAGGTCGCCTCGCACGGCCTCGACGCCCTCGGGGAATTCGGCCGCGCCCGGATCGCGGGTCAGGGCCCGCACCGGGTGCCCGTCCTCGGCCAGCAGCCGCACCAGGTGGCGTCCGACGTTCCCGGTTGCTCCAGTGACCAAAATCGACATTGATCGTCTCCTTGCCTCGGTTGTTCCGTTACAGCCTGCAACGGATACCCGAACTCGGGCATTCCGATCCGCGGTTCCTCCTTTGGCCCTAAGACCGGTGCCGGCCGCTGGGCGTCCTGGTCGGGCCGCGCTAGAGTCGGCGCGGACCGAGACGAGGGAGGACCTGTGGCGCGAACGGCAGTCGTAAGCGGGGGAGGCACCGGCATCGGATACGCCGTGGCCGAGCGTTTCGCGAAGGACGGGGACCGCGTGGTCGTCACCGGACGCCGGGAAGCGGTGCTGCGGGAAGCGGCGGAGCGGATCGGCGAGCGCGCCTCCTACTTCGTCGCCGACCTGGCCGAACCCGATGGCGCCCGGCGCGTGGCCGACCATCTGGCCGAGCGGTTCGGCGGCGTCGACATCGTCGCCGCCTGCGCGGGCGGGATGACCCCCGGCCCCGATACTGAGCTGGGCCTCGACGGCCTGGAGGCCGTCTCGTGGACCTGGGCGGCGAACCTGCGCGCGAACGTCATGACCGCCGTCCACCTCGTCGAAGCGACCAAACCCCACCTGAACGACGGCGGCCGCATCCTGCTGTGCAGCTCGATCGCCGCCCTCCGCGGTTCGGGCAACGGCAGCTACGGCGCGAGCAAGGCCGCCCTGCACCCCTACGCGATCGACCTGTCGGCCGAACTGGGCCACCGGGGCGTCACCGCCAACGTGATCGCGCCCGGCTACACCGCCGACACCGAGTTCTTCGGCGGCCGCATGACCGCCGAGCGGCACCAGCGGCTGATCGGCCAGACCCACAACAAGCGCGCCGGGAACCCCGCCGACATCGCCGAACTCGCCCACTGGTTGGCCGCTCCCGGAGCCGGGAACGTGACCGCGCAGGTCATCCAGTCCAACGGCGGTGCGCTGCCCGGGCGATAGATGGCCACATTCTGGTTCGCGGTCCGACTGATCATCGTGACCGCCGGGTTCGCCGCCGTCCACGGCTACGTGTGGTGGCGCCTGTTCCGCGACACCACCGAACGCGGCTCGCGGTGGCGGCCGATCGGCGCGGTAGTCCTCGGCGCGCTGGCCGCCTTCGGCCTCGGCGCGCGGTTCCTCACGCCCTCGCAGGCGCCCATGGCCGTGCAGCAGATCGTCGGGTGGCCCGGCTGGATCTGGTTCGGGATCTTCATGTACCTGGTCGGCCTCCTCATCGTCGCCGAACCGGTTCGCTGGTGGCTGCTGCGCCGCAGACGCGCCGAACCCGAGGCCGAGGGACCGACGCGCCGCCAGGTCGTCTCGCGCGGGATCGGCATCGGCGCGGGCGCGCTGACCGCGGCAACGGCCGGATACGGCCTGGTCGAGGGCTACCGCACCCCGCGGCTCAAGGACGTCTCGGTCCCGATCGCCGGGCTCGGGCGCGAACTCGACGGATACCGGATCGCGGTGGTCGGCGACACCCACCTGTCGGCGATCCGCGGACGAGGCTACTGCGAGCGCGTGGTCGACCAGATCAACCGCACCCAGCCCGACCTGATCGCGTTCGTCGGCGACCTCGCCAGCGGCGAGGCCGACCACCTGCGCCGGACCACCGACCCGCTGTCCCGGCTCGAGGCGCGCGACGGCGCGTTCTTCGTGGCCGGGAACGCCGAGCACTACGTCGGCGCCGACCAGTGGTACGAGCGCGTCGAGGAGCTCGGCATGGTCGCCCTGCCCAACACCCGCGTAGAGCTGCCCGCCTTCGACCTGGCCGGAGTCAACGACCTCATCGTCGACCAGCGCGGCATCGAAGGCGAGACCGGACCCGACCTGGAAGCGGCCCTGGGCGACCGCGACCCCGACCGACCGGTTGTGCTCATGGCCCACCAGCCCGACGTGATCGTGCCCGCCCTCGACTACGGCATCGACCTCCAGCTGTCCGGGCACACCCACGGCGGCCAGATGTGGCCGGTGCACATCGCCAGCAGCATCCGCAGCGTCCAGCTCGGCGGTCTCGAACAGTGGGGCGACGCGCGCCTGTACGTCACCAACGGCGCGGGCACGAACGGCCCTCCGATGCGCGTCGGCGCGAACGCCGACATCACCGTCATGACCCTCCGCGCAGGTCAGGCCTGAAACCGAGCGGAATGTCGGTGGCGGGGTCTACGGTCGGGGCCATGGAACTCATCATGATCCCAGGACTCTGGCTCGACGGCTCCTCTTGGAGCAAAGTGACCCCGGCGCTGGAGGCGGCTGGCCACCGCGTCGAGGCCGTCACGCTGCCCGGCATGGAATCCAAGGACGCCGACCGCTCCGGCATCGGCCTGCGCGACCACGTCGCCGCGGTCGTGGCCCTGATCGACAAGGCCGAGGCGCCGGTCGTGCTCGCCGGGCACTCCGGCGGCGGCAGCGTCGCCCAGCAGGCCGCCGACGCCCGACCGGACAAGGTCGCCCGCGTGGTCTACGTCGACTCGTTCCCGACCCCGGCCGGCTTCGTCATCAACGACGAGATCCCCGCCGACGGCGACGACCTCCCGCTCCCAGAGTGGGGCTTCTTCGAGGACGAGGACCTGGTCGACCTCGACCAGGAGCTGCGAGCGGAGTTCCGCGAGCGCGCCATCCCGTCCCCGAAGGCCGTCGCCTACGACCGGAGCGAACTGCACGATCAGCGCAGGCTCGACGTCCCGGCCACGCTGATCTGCTGCGAGATCACCGCCGACCAGGTCCGGGAGTGGATCGGGCAGGGAGTGCCGTTCACCTCCGAGCTCGCCGCGCTCAAAGACGTGGAGCTCATCGACCTGCCCACCGGGCACTGGCCGCAGTTCACCAAGCCGACCGAGCTCGGCGAGGCGATACTGCGGGCGGTCAGTCGCGCTTAGCGGGACGGATCATGCAGGTGAGCCGCCCGGTGCACACCCGGCGGCCCTCCTCGTCGCTGATCGAGATCTCGTAAGTCGCCGTCGAGCGCCCGCGGTGCAGCGGCAGCGCCTCGCCGGTGACCGTGCCCGAGCGGACGCCCCGGTGGTGGGTCACGTTGAGGTCCACGCCGACCGCGATCTGCTCGGGCCCGCCGTGCAGCATCGCCGCGATCGAACCGAGTGTCTCGGCGAGCACGGCCGAGGCCCCGCCGTGGAGCAGCCCGTACGGCTGCGTGTTGCCCTCGACGGGCATGGACGCCGTGACCCGCTCGGGCGAGGCGTAGAGGACCTCGACGCCCATGCGCTCGCCGAGCGCACCGGCCGAGAACAACTTCTCCAGGTCGACGCCCGCCCCGTTGAACCGCTCGACGACTTCCGGCGAAAACTCAGTCATACTCAAGTGCTCCTATCGTTGTGCGAGCGAGTCTAGGCGCGCTCCCCGGCTGCGGCCGCGATGCCGAGGCCGATCATCGAGGTCCCGCCGATGCCGCCGAGGACCCGCTTGGGCCGCGGCGACTGGAACAGGCTGCGGGCCGCCGACGCGACCAGGCCCCAAGTCGTGTCGCACACCGCCGCGATGGCCGCGAAGATCGCCCCGAACACCATCATCTGCGCCATCACCGACCCGGCCTCGGGATTGACGAACTGCGGGAAGATCGCCAGGTAGAACAGGATCCCCTTCGGGTTCAGCAGCCCCACCAGGAAGCCCTCGAACACCGGCAGCGCGGTGCGGCGCGGCCCGGTCTCCTCTGCCTCGGGGACCGTGAGCGTCCCCTTGCGGTCCCGGAACGCCTTGACACCCAGATACACCAGGTAGGCCGCGCCCGCGTACTTGACGATGTTGAACGCCAATGCCGACTGCTGAATGACCGCCCCGAGCCCGAAGGCCACCAGCGCGGCGGCGGTGAGCGCCCCGAAACAGTTCCCGAACGCCGTCAACAGCGCCTTCCGCCGCCCGTAGGCGAGCGCCCGCCCCACGATGAACATGACACTGGGACCGGGAATCAAGATGATGACGACTGAAGCGGCCGCGAACGCCAACAACTCCCCGACACTGAACACTCCCGCATCCAACCACCAACGGCCCCGCCGGTCAATGCGATACGCGTTACCCGCACCCAGAGGCCCCGACACCGAGCCTCCGCGCCGGACTCGGCCGACCGGAACAGTCTGAAAACTCTTCGAGGGTCACATTTGACTTGGAGTGCGCTCCAAGTCCTACCGTCGACAGCATGATGCGACGAACATTGGGAAACACCGGAATCGACGTCAGCGGGATCGGCATGGGCTGCTGGGCCATCGGCGGGCCGTTCTTCGCCGAGAGCGGCGCGTGCGGCTGGGGCGCGGTCGACGACGAGGAGTCGATCCGCGCCGTCCGCCGCGCGCTCGACCTCGGGGTGACCTTCTTCGACACCGCCGACGTCTACGGCGCCGGGCACAGCGAGCGCGTCCTGGCGCAGGCCCTCGAAGGCCGCCGCGACGAGGTCGTCATCGCCACCAAGTGGGGCAACCGGTTCGACGAGAACACCAAGTACATCACCGGCGCCGGGGACACCCCCGAATACGTCCGGGAAGCGGTCGAGGCGTCCCTGCGGCGGCTCGGCACCGACTACATCGACCTCTACCAGCTCCACCTCGGAGACCTCCCGGTCGAGAAGGCCGCCGCGCTGCTCGCCACCCTCGAAGACCTGGTCGGCGAGGGCAAGATCCGCGCCTACGGCTGGAGCACCGACCTGCCCGACCGGGCCGAGGCTTGGGGGAGCGACGGCGAGCACTTCGCCTCGGTCCAGCACGACTTCTCGGTCATGAAAGGCGGCAAGACCGACGTCGTCGAGCTCTGCGAGCGGCTGAACCTGGCCTGCGTCAACCGCGGACCCCTGGCGATGGGCCTGCTCACCGGCAAGTACGACGCCCAGTCCCGGATCGGGACCGACGACGTGCGCGGCAGCGCCGCGCCGTGGATGACCCTGTTCGAGGACGGCAGGCCCAACCCCGAGTACCTGGCCCGCCTCGAGGCGGTTCGCGAGGTCCTCACCAGCGAAGGACACACCCTCGCGCAGGGCGCGCTCGGTTGGATCTGGGGAGTCAGCGACGTCACCGTCCCGATCCCCGGCTGCCGCA
This sequence comes from Glycomyces salinus, assembly GCF_016428645.1. Taxonomy (GTDB): domain Bacteria; phylum Actinomycetota; class Actinomycetes; order Mycobacteriales; family Micromonosporaceae; genus Glycomyces; species Glycomyces salinus. The sequence continues at coordinate 8,275 of NZ_JAELXW010000158.1, forward strand.
CCGTCGCCCAGGTCGAGGAGAACGCCGGGGCCCTGGAGAAGGGCCCGCTCACGCAGGCTCAGGTCGAGGAGGTCTCTAAGCTCCTGGCCGCTACACCCTGACGATCTCCAGATCGTGGAATCGCGCGGAGCCGCTGTCGAAGTGGAGCCGCGCGCCTTCCATGTGCCCGAACAGCGCGCCCCATTCGTCGTGGTTCGCCTCGGGGAACAGCGCCACCAGTGCGCACTCCAAGTGCCCGCCGTGGCCGATCACCAGCGAGGCGTCGCCCGGTCCGAGCGGGGCCATCAGGTCGTGCCACTGCTGCGCCAGCCCGAGGGAGTAGTCCCGCACGACCCCCTCCCGGTTGACCAGCCGGGAAAGGCGCGTGAACGGTTCGCCCGAGACCTGCGTGGCCTGCGCCGACTCGACCATGAACTCCCTGACGGTGGGCAGGGTCGCCAGCTCCTGAGTCACCGCGAAACCCATCGCGATCGCCGTCTCCCGGGTGCGCGGGGCCACGCTGCACGCCACGACCTCGAAGGGCCCCAAGAGGGTTCCGGCCCAACGGGCCATTTCGACCCCTTCCTGGGAGAGGTGGACGGCCTCGGCGTTCTCACGCTTGCTGTGCCGGCGGACTTCGAGCATGGGCATTGGCGTGTCTCTTCCTTCATCGCGCCGGCGGGATCGGTTCCGAGCCTACGCGCCGCGCGGTGACCGAACGACCGTGGTCCGTGTCGAAGCGTCCTCGTGTTGCGCGGTCATGTTGTACTAGAAGGGAACCAATGGAATAAGGAGTGCCCCCTTGTATCCCGGAAGCACGCAGCCCGACCCGCCGCCGTTCGTGCCGCCGCAGCGCCCCGTCCCGCCGCCACCGGCGGACCCGGTGGTCGCAGTCCTCGGCAACGCCAGCGGACTCGGACTGGGCTACGCATTGATCCGCCGTCCCGCGCTGGCGGCGGGCGCGCTGATCGGCACGATCCTGTTGCTCGCGCTCATCGTCAACGACCCCGAAGCGTGGGTCTGGCGGGTCCTGCTGGCAGCATGGTGGCTGGCCGCGGTCGGCCACGCCTTCTGGATCACCCGCCGCCCGACATCGGAACTGGTCGACCCCGAGGACGCGGACCCGCGGTGGCGGCCCAGGGTCTTCACCGCCGGCATCGTGGTCCTGGCGCTGGTCACCATCGCCTGGAACCGCTACGACGCGACCGCGATCGTCGAGGCCGCCGAGGAGTCGCACCAATCGGGCGACTGCCAGACCGCCGCCGAATCACTCGGCCGCCTCGGCGCCGTCCACCGCCTCGCCTACGGCCCGACCACCTTGAGGGGCGAAGAGGCCCTGGAAGCGTGCGAACTGCTGCTGGAGGCCGAGGACGCCGACCCGGTGACGGCGGAGGGCCTGATCGAGACCTATCTCGACCACCCCGGCGCGCGCTGGGACGGCGCGGGCCCGCTGCGGGCCGAGCGACTCTTCGAAGTCGTCGTTGATTCCCCGGAGTCGTACGTGACTCACCTCGACGACGCCTTCGCGCAGCTCTCGGCCTCGCTCGAGGACACCCCGGACCAGTCCGAGCGGGTCCGCGGCATCGTCGAGGAATTCCTGGCCGACTTCCCTGAGGCCGCAGGGGCGTGCGCGGCGATGAACATCGACGACTGGCTCCAGGAACAGGACTGGGAAGCGCCCGAACTGTCCGAGCCGGTCGCCGCCGACGCCCCGCAGGTCCCGCCGCGGATCGTCGCCTGCGCCAGGGCCTTCTTCGAAGGGGACAATCTGGAGGGAGCCCGCGACGCCTACGAGCGATTCCTGGCCGACTACCCCGACCACGAACTCGTCCCGGAAGCCACCGACGAGCTCGAAGAGGTCGAGACCGCCATCGAACGCGAGAACGTCATCGCCCTGTTCGACCAGAAGACCTACTGCGAGAATCCGGCCCCCTACCGGGCCGCCCCGGCCTACGAGGGCGATGGCCCGCATGCGATGCAGACGTTCGGCATCGATCCGTTCGAGTACGACTTCCCCGAGTCGTGGAGGGCCGTGGACGTCGATGACACCGTGCTGGTGCTCTGCGTCGAGGGCCCCGAACGCGGCAGCCTTCAGGCGACCTGCGCGTACGACGCGGGCGCGTCGGCCATCCAGCCGATCAGCGGCTACGTGGACGTCGACTTCTACGCCACCAGGTTCGAGGTCCGGGCGTTCGAGCTGCGCACCGGCGAGAGGGTGGCCGCCTACTCCGCGGAGGTCGGCGACCCGTGCCCCGACATCCTGGAGTACGAGTCCTACGGCTACCTCGACACGGGCCCGCCGAGCGAGGTCGACTCGGAATACTCCGACAAGGACGTTCGCGACATTTTCTCGCGCCTGATGGACTGACTGCCTACACTTGCGATTCGGACCAAGCGCGAGGAGGGCGATGAACAGCAGGCGAGAGTACATCAGCACCGCGAAGTTCCAGCAGGGCGAGAACTACAGGAACCCCGACAATCTCAGGTCCCGCCAGAGCCTCTACGAGTACAAGCGACCCCAGCGCGACATCCAGGGCTTCGTGGCTGAGCGAGTCAGCGGGACCCCGGCCCGAATCCTCGACGTCGGCTGCGGCAACGGCAGCTATGTGCTGCGACTGCGAGAGGCATTCCCCGAGGCGGAGGTCGTGGGCATCGACAAGTCGGCGGGCGTGCTCGATGAGCTTGCCGAGCCGACCGTCGTCGCCGACGTCGTCGACCTGCCATTCGAGACCGGCTCGGCCGACGTCGTGCTCGCGATGCACATGCTCTACCACGTTCCCGACATCGAGAAGGCCCTCGACGAGCTCGTCCGCGTCCTGAGCCCGGGCGGTGTCCTGTTCGTCTCCACCATCGCCGCCGACGACAAGCGGGAATACGCCGATCTCATTGTCGAGGCCGGCCGAGAAGCGCTAGGGGTCGACATCGACAACCCCCTGGGTCCCGCCCTCGACAACTTCACCCTCGAACGGGCTGAGGAATTCCTGAGCGCCCGCTTCGAGTCGGTCGAAGTACACCACCTCGACGGTGTCGTGGAGCTGCCCGAGCCGGACCCGCTGCTGGCTTTCCACCGGTCGATGAGCTCCTTCACGGAACTCGTCGAGGCCGACTTCGAAAGGGTCATGGACCGGATCGCGACCCGACTGGAAACGCACTTCCAGACGCACGACCTGTTCACGATCACCAGCCACCCCGGCATCCTCGAATGCCGCTCGCCCAGTGCCTGAACCCCGCCCGAGCAGCCTCTGGCACTGACCCGGTGAGGCTCACCAATGGGCTCTGGTCGCTCATCGCTCTTATATGGGCGTTGGTGCACGGCCCGGATGCTATGGGCCGAGTCGGGCCGGGGCCGTCGAACTCCACTGTCTGAAATGGGCGACGTGGTTTGTCGAGTCAAGGCGTTCTTGCCTTGCGGCTCAAGCTGGCGGCGACGGATCCGCGAGGTTGCTGGTCGGGCCGTGGCACCGGGATCGACGTGACCGAGTCGTCGCGGTCGGCCCTGAAGCGCGGGATGGACCGAGCGAGTGGTGACCGGCGCGATCACGCCCTCGGACGGGTCGACCGCGGCGGCTACGT
>NZ_JAELXW010000159.1 GCF_016428645.1 Glycomyces salinus
ATCACACGGCGTACCCGTCACCTTGCCCGAAGAAGCTCATTATGACTGCCTGGTTCTCCAGGGAGTCGGCTGCAATTCGATGCTGGGGGTAGGTGTGGGAGTGGGTCGTGTATTCTTTCCAGAGAACATTTCCCGACGAAGCGTCGACTCCCAATGCGACCAGTTCATCATCCTCATCGACTGCATATAGAATGAATGTGTCGCCGGCACTGATTACCGGTGCGAAGGCGGAGTATCCTTCAAGAGTCCACGCAGGCTCAGGTGTCACGTGCCCTAGCGCGCCAGGACCACTGCCTCCATCGTCAATATGGGAATTCCCATCGCTTGTGCAAGCCGAAGAGAGAACCAGCAAGGTAGCGGCAGTGATTTCTAGACTGAAGTTTCGCATGGGGCCTCTGGATTGTCAGGAATGTGGAGCGGTCTTCCAGCCGGTCGGTTGTCCGTGCTGCGCCCTGAGTTGCCCAGAGTTTGGCACCGAGGGCGGCGCGGCGCCAGGCCAGGCGACCGGCCATATTTGGCCGGTCGGGTTGACCTAGGAGAACGTGTTCAGTCGTATTGGCGGTGGTCGATGTCGGCGAGGTGGTCTCGGAGCCGTTCGTGGCGGAACTGGTAGACCACTCCGGCGCGGCGCAGCACGCCGCGGTCGTAGGCGTCTTCGAGGAAGGTGGACACCGCCCAGGGCAGGCGTCCGGTCAGCGGGAGCCAGAGGCGGCCGAAGACCAGCCATTGCCCCCACGCGGTCATGCTGAGCGCGTACGCGATCCCGCCTCCGATGCCACTGATCAGGCCGACCGAGAGCCCGAATTCCGGGCCACGATCGATAAAGATGCTGAACGCGGGCGGGAGCCGGCGCACCAGCTCGCCGACGAGCCCGATCGTCAGTGGAAGTACGACCCCGGTCGTGGTCGCATATAGAAATACCTGGACGAACACAGTGGTCCGGTTGGCCCGCAACAGATTCTCGGGACTGTAGTCGGACTCGATGTCGAGTGGTTCCTCGTTCAGACCGATGAACCCGAACCCGATCCCGGCCGCGAAGGCGAATACGGCTGCGAACACGGTCGCATCGAACAATCCGTTCAGGAGGACCCGTCTGAGTTCGACGCCTTGCACTACCAGGTCCAGAATTCCAATGAGGATGCCATATCCGAAGCCCAATGCCGCACCGGCCGTGAGACCGGTCCTGCATCTGTGAATCGCCGTCCGCCACCTGCGGTGGCCTCGCTCGAGGATCCGCACTCGGATCCTCGACGGCTCGAGCGAACGATGCCTTGGTCCGGGGCCGAATTCCCGCACGAGAGTGAGGGCGGTTCCGGTCGCCAGTCCGAATACCGCGGCGTACAGGATTCGCCCCATTCGAAATTCGTCGTCGAGGATTCCTTTCACGGCAAAAATGACCGACCCGAAGACCAGTCCGACGGTGAGAATCATGATGAGCATCCGAGTCCGGCGAAGCATCGAGTCGCCGAACTGCCACCAGGCGAGATCGTGGGTGTCGAGCCGCTTCAGGTGACGCGCGAGATAGCCGAGCCAGCGTCGCACCTGATCGGTTTCATAGCGACGGCTGCCCGGCCGGGGCCGGTACACCGTCGGGAGGAAGCTGCCGAGCAGATGCTTTTCGATCGCTTCGGCATGGCCGAATCGGTCGGTGTCGAGCAGTTCGGATGGGCATCGGTCGGGCGTGTCGCTGTAGACGGTCCGGGCGATGGAGGCCATCAGCGGCGTGGAAAGTGCCTCGGCGATGTTCGCACCGGCCGCACTGCGGGTTTCTCCGCGGAGTTCGGCCAGCACGGGCTCCCATAGTGGAGCGCCCTCACCGGTCAGGCGGGTGGTGGTGCGATGCAGGTAGTGGTCCAGGTCGGACGGGTCGAGGTCGATCAGGCTGACACCGGCGGCCGCCTTCAGGACTTGCGTTTCGACTACGGCGGCCCGGTACTGGTCGGGGCGGCTGGTCATCAGCAGCGGCATGTCGGTGGCGGCGTTGAGCGCCTCCAAGACGTGTCGGCGCAGGCCCGCGGCGACCTCGTCGAACCCGTCCAGGATCGGCAAAATCAGGTCG
>NZ_JAELXW010000016.1 GCF_016428645.1 Glycomyces salinus
TTGCCTGCTTCGGGGTAGACGACGGAGGAGAAGGCGCCGTTTCCGGCGGTGTCGTAGCCCGCGGCGAGGACGCCGGGGCAGTTGGATAGGTGCGAGCCGGGCGCGGCGTCGCATTCGGCGCAGCGGATGGTGAAGGACTGAGGGTCGGAGAGCGGACCGTCGGGAGGCAGGAAGGGCGGCCGGGACGGCGGTTCGGCGGGCGGCTCGGACCCTGACCCGGACAAGGCCCCGGGCGTGGGTCCGGTCGGTTGCTCGGTAGGCGACCCGGTGCACGGCTCGGTGTGCGGATCGGGTTTGGATTCGCCGGTCGCCTGGGCGACAATGGCGGGGTCGGGCGTAGACATGCTCTGCCTCCGATGATCTAGAGGCCGGGGCGGCTGTGGCTTCCAACCTTTGACCCGCCCCGGCCGGCTTCTGTGAAGAGCGTGAAATGCCCGCTCCCGCGAACCTTGTCACCGAACGATCGCGATGACTTCTTCACGCCTGATTGCTATAATCTCACGGTGCGGTTAGGATGTCAAGAATAAAGCGAATCGTGCGAGAAATTAGTTCCTGAGATGAGCGGAGAGTTCTATGGCTGGGCGAGGGCGACCGAAAGGGCCGAAGCCAGGACTGCGATCGCGCTGGCTGGGGGAAAAGCTGCGCGCGATGAGGGAGGCCGCCGGGAAGAGCCGGTCTGATGCTGCGGAGTTCCTCCAGCGAGACCCGACGGTCGTCAGCCGACAGGAGACAGGCGAGTACCCGGTCCGTCGTCCGGATGTGTATGCGCTGCTTACCTACTACGGTGTCGAAGACGAGCGGACCCGGGAAGCTCTGCTAACACTTTGCGAGGACGTCTGGCGCAAGAGTTGGTGGGATCCGTACTCGGACGAAGTGACCAGGGACTTCATCGACCTGCCCTGGTTGGAGTCTCGAACCGAGCAGATCGAGGAGTACCAGACGATGGTGCTCCACGGGATGCTTCAGACCCGTGCCTATGCAGAGGCCGTGATCACCAAGGCCGAGCACGATTCCAGTTCCGAAGAACAGATCGCTCGATGGGTGGATCTGAGGCTGGAGAGGCAGAAGGTGCTTTCCGGCGACAAACCGATCCGGTACTTCGCGGTGCTGGAGGAACCAGTACTGTGGCGGCCGATTGGCGGGGCGAAGGTCATGCGCGAACAGCTGGAGCACCTGTTGGAGGCTGGCGAGCAGGACAACATTGATCTTCGGATCATGCCGACCGCGCACGGCCCTCATAGCGGGCACCTCGGCAGCTTCATGCTGTTCACGATGCCTGAAGAGTTCACGAATGTCGCATATGTCGAGAGCCTTGGCGGGGCGCTCTATGTCGAATCTCCTGGTGTTGAGCGGTTCGAAGACGCGTGGGATGATCTCTATAGGGGCGCGCTGAGCCCGGAACGCTCTGCGGCGCTCATCAAGATAGTGCTAGAGGAGACGAAATGACCATCACCGGAACCGCGCAGGAGCTTTCAGGCGAGGAGCTGGCCGGTATCCGCTGGAGGATCAGCACGAGAAGCAACAACAACGGCGGTAGCTGCGTCGAGGCCGGACCGCTGGCCGACGGCTCTGGCCGGGTCGCGGTGCGCCACTCCCACCACCCCGAAGGCTCGGTCATCGTCTACACCCGCGCCGAGTGGGATGCCTTCCTGGCCGGAGCCAAGGACGGCGAGTTCGACTTCTCTGAGTAAGAGTTCTCCGAGAACGCTCACGAGCCCGTTCTCTACCCGCCCGGGTCGGTGAGAACCAGATTTCACCGATCACCTTGTAGCCCGGATCGGCGTCACTCCGTCCAGTCGCCGCGCTCGGCCAGGTCGAGCACCAGGGCGGCGATGTTCCAGGAGT
>NZ_JAELXW010000160.1 GCF_016428645.1 Glycomyces salinus
CTCCAAGACGTGTCGGCGCAGGCCCGCGGCGACCTCGTCGAACCCGTCCAGGATCGGCAAAATCAGGTCGTGCTCGATCAGGGCGACGGCCAGGGTCGCCCCGCCGGGCGCCGGCGCGCTCAGGCCCGGGTGGTCGCGCAGGAGTTGCTCGGCCATCCAGTCCCGCAGTTTCGTGGTCTCGGGGTTCCACGATTCGAGCCGGAAGATAACCGGCACCGGATCGGTCGGGCTTCGGCTGCCGCTGAGGCTGTCGAGGGCGAATCGCAGGGTGAGGATCGACTTCCCGGCCCCGGCCCGGCCGATCACGACCAGTCTCCCTGAGGGAATCCGTCGGTAGAGGTCGGCGATCTGGTCCAACCGGCCGGTCAGGTCGATCGGCTCGGCCGTCGCTCCGGGTGGGCAGCGGCGGATGTTCGCCCACGAGTCGAGCAGTTCAGGGGCCATCGGCCGCCACCGCACGGGCAGCGGGAACGGATCCCGGAGCTGCCGGTGCTCCTCTTCCTCCCGCCAACGCAGACGCAGCTCCCGGGCGAGGCTCCCCGCGGCCTCGACCAGTTCATCGGGAAGGTCTCGCCCGCTGTCGCCTGGTGATTCAGTCTGGGATTCGGCTGACGGGCGCAGCGCGACTCGACCGGAGGCGGCGATGAATTCTTCTCGCTCGCTTCCCTCGAGCCCCAGCCCCTCGGCCAGCAGCTGCACCGTTTTCATTCGCAGACTGGAGTGTCCGTCGGACTCGACTCGCCGGATGGTGCGAATCCCGAGGCCCGAACGCTTCTCCAATTCGTCCTGCGTCATACCGGCCCGCGACCGAAGTCGCCGGACCATCTTGCCGAATTCGCTGGTCATAGAGCACGTTGCCTCGAGGGGAGAAGGTGTGCCGCAGGGCTTTCGCAGGGCCGCTCGTACGTCGTCGGGTGGTCGTCAACCGATAAATTCGCCGCCATACGGGCAATTGTAGGTTCTAGAGCCCGAAACTACCGGGTCGGGATCGAATCGCCTCCCGCCGCCGGTGCCCGTGCAGAGATCGCCTCGGTGGAGAAGATGACCTCGCGTTCGAGTCCATCGATCGGGTGCAGCGGACCGGTCGAACGCCTACGCGAACGCGGCCGCGGGAAAGGTTCTCACTCTGGAGGACGAGGATCGATCGGAAAGCGGTGCCCCCACTCGGAGTGCCGCAACCGTTAGACTCGTCGCGAAACCGAGTTGTGGCCCGACGAGCTTCCGCCTGGAGCGGACATGCTCCCCCGCCGCACGAGTACTTCGTGTGCCTTGGGAGCTGTCAGTGGCCATCATGCGCATGTCAGCGCAGAGCCTTGCCCGTGTCGACACGGCCTTTCCAGGCGGCAGGATCAGTCTGGCGCTGTCGGAGCAGTACCGGCATCAATTCGGGACCGAGGCATCCGCCGGCGAACAGCGTTCATGGAACCGGAGCCTTCCGGTGATCGCGCAGGACCTCATCGACGCAGGACTTCCCAAGGTCGAAGTGCTGATGGAGCATCGCCTACCGCTCACCAGCAAGCGCATCGACGTGATCCTGGCCGGCACCGGTCACGACGGAGGCGATCGCTACGTGATCGTCGAACTCAAGCAGTGGAGCGAGGCCGAACTCTTCGAGGACGATCCTGAACTGGTCCTCGTCCCCGGACTCGGGCCCGAGCCCAAGCTCCACCCGTCGCTGCAGGCCAGAGGCTACCGCGACTACCTGGCGGATTTCGTCGAAGGGCTGCGTCCCGAAGCGGTGGAGAGCATCGCCTACCTTCACAACGCGCAGGACGGCGACGTCTTCGACCTGTTCGATCTGCCCGACGATGACCGCTCTCGGCTGTTCACCGGAAGCCGACGCTCCGCACTGATCGACTACCTGCGGAGCCGATTCGCGCCCGAACCCGGAGCCGGGGCCGCGGACCGATTGGAGACCGCCCGGATCAGGCCTTCCAAACAGCTGCTCGATCATGCCGCCGAGGAGTTGAAGAACCGGGATCAGTTTGTCCTGCTGGAAGAGCAGCGGACCGCATTCGAGTTGGTACTGCACCTGGTCAAGAAGTCCTGGAGCGCGGACAACAAGGAGGTCGTCGTCATCACCGGCGGCCCCGGCTCCGGCAAGAGCGTCATCGCGCTCACCTTGCTGGCGAGGCTTGCGGAGGAGAATTACGCGGCGCTCCACGCGACGGGGTCGAGGTCCTTCACCGAGACCATGCGCAAGCACGTCGCGCGGGGTTCCACGCGCTTGAAGAGCCTGTTCAAGTACTTCAACAGCTTCATGAAGGCCGACCGCAATGGGCTCGACGTACTCATCTGCGACGAGGCGCACCGCATCCGCGAGACCTCGGCCAACCGCTTCACGAAACAGGAGAACCGCACGGGACGACTGCAGATCGACGAGCTGATGTCGGCCGCCCGAGTGCCGGTGTTCCTGCTTGACGAGCACCAGGTGGTGCGGCCCGGCGAGATCGGTACCGTCGCCGACATCGAGGCGTACGCCGAGCTCAAGGGATTCAAGGTCCACCAAGTCGATCTGGCGGATCAATTCCGATGCGGCGGAAGCACGCTGTACGAAGAGTGGGTCCTGCGCCTGCTCGATCTCGAACCGGGTGGTCCGACGCCTTGGGAGGGCGACGACCAGTTCGAGGTCGGCGTCGCCGGCACGCCCTGGGAACTCGAAACCCGCCTGGCGGCCCGGCTCCACGAGGGGTATTCGTCCAGGATGGCGGCCGGATACTGCTGGAAATGGTCCGACCCGACGAAGGATCTGACCCTGATCCCCGACGTGGTCGTCGACGACTGGTCGCGCCCCTGGAACGTCAAGGGCGATCGCTCGGTCGGCGACGCCCCGCCCGCGTCCTTGTGGGCCAGTCGTGAGGGCGGATTCGGCCAGGTGGGCTGCGTGTACACGGCCCAAGGCTTCGAGTATGACTACAACGGCGTCATCATCGGCCCCGACCTGGTGTACCGGGACGGGCGCTTCGTCACCGACCGGAGCGCCAGCAAGGACCCGGCGCTGACAAGGAAGACCACCGACGCCGAAGCCGACCGCCTCATCCGCAACACCTACAAGGTCCTGCTGACCCGCGGGTTGAGAGGCACCCTCCTCTACTCGACGGATCCGGAGACGCAGGAGTTCCTGACATCCCTGATCCGAGCCCGATCCATCACCGTTTGAGGGATGTGGGCTTGCCGTCGTCCATTATGCTTATCGCACAGTAAGAGTGGTACGCCGGACTTCCCTCAGGCCCGAGCCGCGGACACGTCCCCCAATCCACACGAGCCTCTCGTGCAACTGGGGATCCAGAATTGTCCGCCCTCCTCGACATCTCCGCGTCCGAACTCCGCAGCCGATTCGGCAACACCAGGGCAGACGGCAGCCTCGGAGATCTCCTCAAGGCCAAGTGCCATGAGCTGTACCGCAAACCACCATCGGAAACCGAGATCACCTCCTGGAACCAGAGCCTTCCGGCTCTGGCCGAAGCGTTGGACGACTTCGGTCTCGGTCATCTCGTCATGTTCATAGAGCTCGACATGCCGCCGTGGCCCGAACAGGCGGACGTCATTCTCGCCGGGCCCGGCCATGACAACGGCCGTCCCGTGTTCACTTTGGTCGAACTGAAGCAATGGACCGACTTCGAGGTGCTCCCGAGCGGCAGGGTGATGGCGGGCTGGAAGCAGGGCGGGCCGGCATCGAAACAGCACCCGTGGGGGCAGGTGACCGGCCATGCTCGGTATCTCGCCGAACTGTACGCGGTACTGGATCATGATTCGTTCTCGTCGGCAGTATTCCTGCACAACGCCACCGACGACTTCATGCAACGGCTCCGAAATTTCGGGGATGGTCGGAACTCGACGATGTTCGGCGCCGGGGAGCTGGCGGACTTCGCTGAGTTCCTGAAGGGACGGTACAGCGACGGGAGCTCGGCCGGTGCGCGGCGCATGCTGCTCAACGCCCGCGTCCGCCAGTCGGAGGCGCTGCTCAAACGGGTCGCCGCCGAATTCGACGAGACCGCCGACAAGCGGTTCGTGCTGATAGGCGAGCAGCAGGAGGCGCACGAACTCGTGGCCCAGAAGGTCAAGGAGCTTGAGGGCAGCGAGCGGAAGGCGGCGGTGATCGTCCACGGCAGGGCTGGTACCGGGAAGACCGCAATCGCTCTGAAACTCGCGGGCGAATACTTCCTTCAAGATGAGGGGGTCTACTACTGGACCTGGCATCAGGCGTTCCGTGAGGCCCTCAAAAAGAACTCGGGCCTGTCCGATGGGGATGCAAAGCAGATCTTCCGCAGCCCGAGGGAGAAGAAGATCACCAACCGCAATATGAGGCTGAGCGCGACAGTCTCGATCTGCGACGAGGCGCACCGACTGGAGGAGCGGACCAGCCTTCGGAGCCACAGCCGAGAATCCGATCAGATCGACGACATCCTCTGGACCTCGCGGGTGCACGTGTTCTTCGTTGATGACGACCAGCAGATGAAGACGACCGAGATAGGAACGGTCGACCGACTCCGCTCAGAACTCGAGGAGCGGCACGTCTCGGTCGACGTCATCGAACTGGAAACCCAGTTCCGCTCGGCCGGGACCAGGGAGTACATCGACTGGGTGCGCCGCATGGTCGGACACGAACCGAAGGCCCCGGAACTCTGGCGGCAGCGGGAGGATTTCAAGCTCTGGATCGCCGAGCGTCCGCAGGAGGTGGAGCGGATCCTGCGAGCTGTGGCGGGGCGGGGAGACCGGTATCGGATGACTGCTGGGCTGTGTTGGAAGTCAACGGACGACGGCTTCGGGTTCGTCGAGATCGGGGACTGGAGGAAGCAATGGAATCTGGAGCAGGCCTCCGGTGACGGCCCCAAGTCGATCGAGTGGGGCTGGAAGGAGGGCGGATGGAAGCAGATCGGCTGCGTCCACACGGCCCAGGGCCTCGATTGGGAGTGGGCAGGCGTCATCATCGGCCGGGACCTGGTTCTGCGCGACACTCTCGCGACCCCGCTGCCCGAGAACAACACGAACGTGCCGACCTACGCGAATCGACCTGATGACAGGCGGATCTCCGAGAAGTTGATCCGGAACGCCTACTACGTGCTGATGACTCGTGGCATGAAGGGGATGGTGATCTACGCCGAGGACAACCTCCTGCGGGCTGAGCTCAGGGGCTTGGTGGAACCCCTGCCGCTGCCGGAGGGAGCCGAGCCGGAGGACAAGTGGGAACGCCTTCGGAGGAAGCTGCCTCAGGAGACCATTGATGTGGTCTATGAGGCGCAGAGGGCCGGAAGCGCTCTCCCGCATAAGGGTCTGGACTACGTGCCTGGGCATCATTCCGAGTACGCGTGGCGCGATCAGCTGATCGCTGTCCTGCCGGACGGCCTCGGCCACGAAGCGGCACTGGAAGCCGAGACGGCCTACGCCGAGGCCGGGTGGACGGCTCGCAGGGAGTCGGACTGGGATCCGGAATCCTTGCGAAGCGCGCTTCTCAGCCGTCTCGCACAGGACTGATCCATCCGTTCGGGGGTCGCATGTTCGCCGCCGCGCTCACGCGAACGGCACCTGGGCCGCGGGGGCGGAGCCGCGTTGGCACTCAGGACCGACGCCGAATCCGAGACACGCGCCACTGTTTTCAGACGCGCGACACGCTCGCATGAAGGTCTAGCCTCCGAGGAAGCGTGCTGTAGTACCTGCAGCAGCAGATCCCCCCCGGAAGGAGTCTCGAATCATGGCAGCAATCATGTTCCCCGTGACCGAAGAGAACGCCGTCGCGATCGACAACTTCAATCGGACCGCCGGCTCGCCAGTGCGGCTTTCGTCGATCGCTGTGAAGCAGCAGCGGAGTAGAGACCAGCTTCAAGTCCTGAAGGCCATGTTCCCGGAGGGAGAGGCGCGATTCTGGGGACTGATGGGAAAGAAGCACGATCCCCGTCTTCCGATCAAGGAGGTGGAAGTCGGGGACTGCTGCTATTTCGTTCAGAGGCGCGGAATAGTGCTCGGTGCCGTGATCGCGGCCGTCTTTCACTCCAGGGAGTTCGCCGATCGGCTCTGGCCGGTCTACGGTCCGGCTGGACGGCCGTGGGAGCATGTCGTCGCCTTGACTTCGATACGGGCATTCGAAGATTCCTGCTCGGCTGCGGAAATATGCGAGCGCATCATCGGTCACCCGAAGCGACGGCATTTCCAGGGCTGCGAGCGCGTCGAGGACAAACTGGACCGGTTCCGCGACGAGTTTCCGGTGGCTCCTGCGGATGCCGGCTGGAGGAGCGTCGTTCGGAAGCTCTGAACGACCGAGGAGGGTTGCGGCGCACGGGAAGTCTCGATACGATGTTACTCGGTGGGATTTCATGGGTACGTTCCGTTATGCGCGGGAGTGTCAATGGTCCAGATATACGCCGAAGAAGCAGCTCACGCGAGACTCGACGCCATGGGCCTCGACTGGGAGGTCCTCGAGGACGCCTTCAAGTACGGCCTGGCGGAGGCGGGAACCTGTACGAAGCATGATGCCGGGTTCTGCAAAGGGGTGCTGCTGTACTCCCGGCTCGGTCGACGGCTGCAGGAGAGCCTGGAACTCGTCGGGTGGGAGGGAGGCCGCCCCTCCAATCAGCAGAGCGTATGGAGTTTCCGGCATGGGGTGCGAATCCTCCATGTGACGGGCAACAGCGAGACGGCCAACCGCGAGAAAGGGGCGGCCGCGGCCCCTGAGCGTCCCGGCGGCTCAGCGCGGCAGGATCTCATCAAGCGGAACGCCGAGCACACTCTGCTTGATGAGCTCCCCGAATCCGCCGGCTACAAGGAGCTCAGAACTTGGTTCCTGCTCTATCGAACCGGCCTGAATGCTCTCCGATCGGAGCTGTCCTTCACCGAGAACCCCACGGATGACGGCGGGGGCATTGCCTGGTCGGAACGGATCATCCTGCCGGAGGTGGCCCTCCCGGAAGGAGTCGAACTGGGAGACGACCAGTGGGAGTACCGTATGCCGGGAGCTGAGTCCGAATAGGGCACTGCAGCGAAGTCGTGACCATGCTTGATACGACTGGGGGATCCTCCTGGTGCTTGACTCCTTCTGGCTGCTGAGCACAGGTTGAACGGCTCCGCTGGAATCTTTCAGGAGGGCCTCCGCGACACCGGACATTGAGCTGGTGTGGTGTAATCCCGGGGCTCATCGCCGCTGGTGCGGGCAGTTTCGGTTGTCTGTTCGGGCCGATCGCCCCCGGTGCGCCTGGGGCGGTGACGCTACTCCTCACGCTCCCATTCGACCACGATTGCTTCGGCTTCGTCCAGGAATCGGTCAATGTCTTCCTGAACCTCCGGGTTGTTGATCGCCAATCGGCCGACGATCAACGTCTGAGTTGCAAGAAGGTCCTCGGGCGAGAATTCGTTCAGGAGATGTTCCTCCCCAGCGGTAGCGCGAAGGACGCCCTCGACGGTCCATGCATTGAAGGGCTGGCCCGCCGCTTCGTAGTCCCGGCGAATATTGCCGACGAACGCTGCTATCGCCTGAGGCGAGGTGTCACCTTGGAAGTGGTTGTCCAGGAGCACCGCGAACAGCGCACCGAGCAGGTTGTTGTATTTGGCGCGATCCTCGGCGGCAAGAGAATCATTGAGCTCTTGGGCACGATCGATGTTGCCTGTGGCGAACGCTCGAAGCTGCTCCCGATGCACGGCACTAGCTGTCATCTCGTCTCTCCCTCTTTCGCTGTCTAGCTTCTCGTTTCGATGCAACAGCGGCCAACCCGAAGACCGCAAGAGCCAGAGTCGCGCTTGCCGCGTCCCCAACGTTCACATCAGCCCGGGGAATCCCGGTGACCTGCGGAGTGTCGTCGCGCTGCACGGTGAAGGTGTTCGTCTGTGCGGCCGGAGCATTCGGTGCTCGTGCAGCATCGTACTGCGTGCTTGTGATGCTCTTCCCGCCGTCTGAAAGGTCATCGAACCGCCGGACTGCCGCTCGGGTGGCCCGAGCAAACGAACCACGGCGCTCCGGCTCCTGCTCGAGCAGCTTCTCCCCGGAAGGGCCTGTCGAGCGCTCCTCGCCAAAGATGATCGTGACCGGTAGATGCTCGCCATCGTGGTCGTAGTTGAAATCGACTCTGTCGGCCGTTGGAGCTATCGGACCGTGATCGGGCTTTGCCGCCCCGATTGCGGGAGTGTCCTTGGCGGAGACGGCGGCTCCGGCCGACTGTCCGGGTCCTGGTTGGTCGGCGGCGCCGCCGGGGATCTTCGTGCCGACGCCCTTCTGACCGTCGAGGACCGCTTGGAGTACCAGGATGGCGTCTTCGAGGTGGCTTTCGGCTAGGGCCTGTTTGAGAAGCTAGGGCTTCCAGTCGAGGAT
>NZ_JAELXW010000161.1 GCF_016428645.1 Glycomyces salinus
GTCGCATCGTAGGGAGAGGGCACCGGGGAGGCGTAGGGGGCTCGGGCCCACACTCGCAGGCCGGTCACGTCGAGCTTGGCGACCGCATAGGCGACCGCGTCCACCCGCGCCCGGCCCGACAGGGCCGCCTCGGTCAGAACCGTGAACTTGGTGCCCAGGCGGGCGATGCGGGCGACCTGGGACGCCACCGCCTGATTGAAGTCGAAGCAGGAACGCACCCAATCCAGGAGCCCGGAGTAGCCGTCGTGCGACCGGTGGAACCCGGCTCGGGTGTACTCGATCGCCGCGGCCAGCGCCTCGACCTCGAGTACCCGCATACCGGCGGCGACATCCTCGATCCGGGAACGCAGCGCGGCCGCCCGGTCGTCCTGATCGGAACGGGGCTTCGGGTCTGCCATGAGTGCGCCTCCCTTCGATCAATCCTGCTGGTCTGGATCGTTCGTGCGATATATCAATAATCCCAGGCGGAAGCGGATTTGCCATCACCCGCAGGGTTGGAGTGGATTCATGTTTGCCCAGGCTCGCCCACCGTTCTCCCTGCGGTGCAGTCGATGTGCCCTCGGCACCGTTCACGCTCGACATCCGGCACACCGCATCCGCAGCAACCCGGGGCCAACCGGCCCGAGGCACGCAGCCGACCCGGCCGTCCCACCACCTTTTCGTCGCCGATCGCCTGAACCTCGGCCCGACGCGACC
>NZ_JAELXW010000162.1 GCF_016428645.1 Glycomyces salinus
TCCGCAGCAACCCGGGGCCAACCGGCCCGAGGCACGCAGCCGACCCGGCCGTCCCACCACCTTTTCGTCGCCGATCGCCTGAACCTCGGCCCGACGCGACCCGGCCGCGCGAACAGGACCTTCAACAGATCGCTATCCCGGTGTCGCCGCTCGCTCGAACACGCGAATAGATCGGTTCCAGTATTCGGGGGTCATATTGGAACAGCCTGACGAATCTTCCCAAAAGGAGCGTCCTATGGAACACTCTCTGTCATGGCGGATCGAACATTTCTGCGCATCCAGCTCGGTAGGCGCCTGGCGGAACTCAGGCGGCAAGCGGGGAGAACCGCGACCGACGCCATCCGCGAGGGCGTCGTCCGCAGCAAGGCCCAGATGTCCCGGCTGGAGAACGGCCACAGGGTCCAGTTGACCCTGGCGAACATCGCCGCCCTCTGCGAGCTCTACGGGGTCACGGGGCAGGGCAAGTACGTCATCCAGCAGATGTACCTCAAGGCCGAAGCCGACCAGGAGTGGTGGGAGCCGTATTCGGAAGTCATGTTCCGAAATATCAGTCTGCTCTTCAGTCTGGAGCGATACGCCGACGAGATCCTGATCTTCGACACGCTCGTCAACGGGCTGTTCCAGACCGAGGGCCTCGTACGGCGGATTCACAGCGCGGAAGAACCGCCGACGAGAGAGCGCCTGGTGGAACTCCGAATGAAGCGGCAGAAGGACTTCTGGGCTTGCGACCCGTTGCCGAAAGTCCAGCTCATGATGCCGGAGTTCACCCTCGCAAGCGGGTGCGACCAGGAGCAGCTCGACTGGCTGGTCGAGCTCGATGAGCGGCCTGGGATCTCGATCCGTTACCTCCCGGTCTCGGCCGGACCTCTGCACCGCCTGCTGGGGCCGTTCACGGTACTACGATTCAAGAACAACGATCCGGACGTGGTCTATACGGAATCCATCTCCGGGGCCCGTTACGAAGACCGCGAGGCGGCCGTCAAGGCACACCTTGATACGTTCACCTCGCATATCGAAGAACAGACACGACCGGTTAAGGAGTACCGAAATGGCACCTAGCGACGGGTGGCGAAAATCCAGCCGCAGCGGAAGCCAGGGCAACAACTGCGTCGAAGCTCGGAAATCGGCGGGCTACTTCCAGATCCGGGACAGCAAGCTCGGAGACGACAGCCCCATCTTCGACATGACCCCCGCAGGCTTCCAAGCCCTGATGAAGGCCGCCAAGCGCTAGCCGCCCCACGGCCCCACCGAATCACTGAGCGCGGCCGCTCCAAGCGTTCACGGAGCCGCCGCGCTTCGCTCTGCGTAGCCCCAGGCGCCTACTTCGGGGAGATCTGGAGTTCCTTGACGATCGTGGAGACATGGGACCGGACCCGGTCGTCGGTGGGGTCGTCCTCGGGCCTCCAGTGGACCGCGATGCGCTCGTAGACGGTGTTGCGCTGGGCCGGGACGCGGTCGGCGGTGCGGATCAGTTCGATCAGCTCCGACAGGCGCGAGCTGTTCCGAGCCCCGGCCGAGGAGATCACGTTCTCCTCCAGCATGATCGAGCCCAGGTCGTCCACGCCGAGGTGGAGGCTCAGCTGGCCGGCGGCCTTGCCGGTGGTCAGCCAGGAGGACTGGAGGTGGGTGACGTTGTGGAAGAACAGGCGGGCGACCGCCAGCAGCCGCAGGTACTCCATCGCGGTGGCCTGCGTGCGGCCCTTGAGGTGGTTGTTCTCCGGCTGGTAGGTCCAGGGGATGAACGAGCGGAAGCCGCCGGTGCGGTCCTGGACGTCGCGGATCATGCGCAGGTGCTCGATGCGCTCGTGCGCGGTCTCGCCGGTGCCCATCATCATCGTGGCCGTCGACTCCAGGCCGTGGCCGTGGGCGGTCTCCATGATCTCCAGCCAGCGCTCGCCGGACTCCTTGAGCGGCGCGAGGGCACGGCGGGGGCGTTCGGGGAGCATCTCGGCCCCGGCTCCGGCGATCGAGTCGAGCCCGGCGGCCTTGATCCGCCCGATCGCCTCGTCGATCTCCACGCCCGAGACCTTCGCCATGTGGGCGATCTCGCTGGGGCCGATGGAGTGGATGACCAGGTCGGGGTAGTCGCGCTTGACCGCGGAGAACAGCTCCTCGTAGTAGTCCACGCCGTACTCGGGGTGGTGGCCGCCCTGGAGCATCACCTGCGTGGCGCCGAGCTCGACCGCCTCGCCGCAGCGCCGCAGGACCTCGTCGAGAGAGTGGCTCCAGCCCTCCTCGTGCTTGGGGGCGCGGTAGAAGGCGCAGAACTTGCAGGCGGTGACGCACACGTTGGTGTAGTTGATGTTGCGGTCGATGAGGTAGGTGACGATGTTGTCGCCGATGACGCGCCTCCTGGCCGCGTCGGCGGCCTCCGCGAGGGGGTGGAACGGCGCCTCGAGGTAGAGCAGTTCGGCTTCGGCGGCTTCGATGCGACCGCCGTCGGCGGCGCGGGCGAGGACATCGTCGATTTCGGCCATGCTCTGAAGCGTAACCGCCCTAATCGACGTAGTACAGCTCCGTGTGGATCAGTGACGCGCCCGTCTCCTCCAGGACCTCCTTGACGCCCAGGACCATGTCGTAGGGGCCGCAGAGGAACCACTCGTCGATCCGGGCCGGGTCGACCAGCTCGGCGAAGACCGCGCGGAGCTTGTCGGGGGTGAGCCTGCCGGTCAGGAGCGGGCTCGCGCCGTCGGAGCGGGTGCGGATGTGGTGGAGCCGCAGCCGGTCACCGTGCCGGGCCTCCAGTTCGCGCAGCTCGGAGCCGAACATCGTCGTCTCCTCGGTGCGGTTGGAGTACAGGAGGGTGACCGTCGCGCCCTGGTCGAGGGCGGCGGCCGCGATCGACAGGATCGGGGTGATGCCCGAGCCGGCCACGATCGAGCCGTAGTGGCGGGCGGGTTCGATGTCGGTGCAGAACGACCCGAGCGGCGGCAGCACCTCGAGGACGTCGCCGACGGTGAGGCTGCTCTTGGCGTAGGCCGAGAACGTGCCCTCGGGGATGAACTTGATGCCGAGCCGCAGCGTGCCCTCCTCGGCCAGCTCGCGCGGGGTCGAGGCCAGCGAGTAGGAGCGGCGCACCTCGTGGCCGTCGGGTTCGACGCGCTGGAAGGTGATGTGCTGGCCGGGCTTGAAGTCGAACGTCGCCCGCAGGTGCTCGGGGACGGCGAGGCTGACTTCGAGGGCGTCGTCGGTCAGGGACCGGACCCGGCTGACCGGGAGCTTGTGCCACGACGGGCGCCGCCTGCGCTTGTTCAACTCGATGGCCATGTGTCTCCCTTCGGCGCGGAGAAGAATTCGGGCCCGTCCTCACCCAGGGCCGCCACATCGGTATAACCGGTCGCGCGCGACGCGAATTCCCGGAGCCCGGCGAGGTGCCGCTCACCGAGGGAGAACTGGAGCCGGTCGAAGTACTCGGCCAGCGCGGCCGGCTCGAACGGCTCCCAGCGTGAGGCCGCGGCCACGACCTCGTCCATCTCGGCCCGGCACAGCCGGACCGATTCGCAGAAGGCGAGGTGGACGTCCTTGACCAGTCCAGGGTGGGATTCGGCGTAGTCGCGGCGGACGGCCCAGACGGCGAAGACCATGGGCAGGCCGGTCCAGTCCTTCCAGGCCTGGGCGAGGTCGGTGACGTGGTGGCCGCGCGGGTCGTGGTGGACGCGCAGGGCCTCGTCGCCGATGAGGGCCGCGGCGTCGGCGCCGTCCATGGCCTCCTCGAGCAGGGGGGCGGTGACGGTGTACTCGGGGCGGCGCCCGTAGCGCTCCTCCAGGAGCATCCGCGCCAGCAGTACGCCGGTGCGGGAGGTCGAGGCGAGCGAGACCCTCGGGGCGGCCGGGAGCTCGTCGAGCGGGGCGGCCGAGACGAGGTTGACGCTCAGGACCGGGCCGTCGGCGGCGACGGCGATGTCGGGGACGAGCAGGAGTTCGTCGGCGTGCCGCAGGTATTCGACCAACGTGATCGGTCCGATGTCGAGGTCGCCTTCGACCAGGCGACGCGACAGCTCGTCCGGGGCCGCGCGGTGGAGGTCGACGTCCAGCAGTGCGCCGGACCTGGCCAGCCCCCAGTAGATGGGCAGGCAGTTGAGGAACGCGATGTGGCCGACCCTGGGTCGCCTGGCGTGATTCACGCATTCGACGGTATCGGGTCGGGGCGGGACCCGGGCGCGGCGCGATCACTCCCGGTCGTCGGCGTCACCGTCGTCGAGGATTCGGATGACCTCGACCTCGGACTTCTTGGGCCCGGTGACGAGCGCCGCGAGCCGGTCGAGGACCTCCTCGTCGTCGCTTTCGAGGACGATCTCCTCCTTGGAGCGCACGTCGAGGACCAGGACCTGCAGGATGGACTTGGCGTCGGCCCGGTCGCCGCCGGCCTTGGCGACGGTGACCTCGGCGTCGCTCTCGTTCGCTGTGTCGGTGAACTCGGTCGCGGGCCTGGCCTGTATCCCGACTTCCGTGGTCACTTTCACACGGCGTTGTGCCATGCCGCTCACCCCCGGCTACAGGATGACCCGTGATCGGAGGTTTGGGGCCGGTTTTCCCTATTCGCCCTCTTCTGCGTCGGCCTTGGGTCCTCCGTAGACGGTGGGCCTGGGCAGCGGCATGTGCTCGGGCAGGTCGGCCTTCTCGACGACGAGGTTCTCGACGCGGGCGCGGCCGGGCTTGTAGTCGTCCTCGCCTTCGGCAGGCGGCCAGGTCGGCGGCGTCTTGTGCGCGCCGGTCTGACTGACCTTGGAGGGCGGCTCGTCGAACAGGCTGATGTCGGGGGCGTCGACGATCGGTTTGGGGTCGGAGGTCGCCGCGGGCGAGGGCGAGGGTTCCGGTTCGGCCGCCTGGGACGCTTCGAGTTCCATCTCGGGCGGGGCGGCGTCGGCCATGGGGTTGTCGATCGCCGGCGGCGTCGTCACCTGCGGCTCGGGCTCGATCTCCGGCGCGGGTGCGGGCTCGGGCGCCGGTTCCGGTTCGGGAGCGGGCGCCGGTTCCTCCGCGGCGGGTGCGGGCGCAGGTTCCGGCTCAGGCTCCGGCTCGGGTTCAGGTTCGGCCCGCGGCTCGGGCGCCGGTTCCGGTTCGGGGGCGGCCTCGTTGACCGTCTCCCCGGACTCGACCGAGTCCCGGTCGCCGGCCTCGGACCCGTCGTCGGGCCGCGGCTCCTCGGCTTCCTCGTCGGTTGCCTCGGCCGGGGTCAGCGATTCGCCGGGGACGTCCGATCCCAGGTCGTCGAGGGCCGACTCGTCCTCGGCCGACAGCTCGACCGAGGCGTCGTCCTCTCCGGACTCGGGCACGTCGTCGTCCCAGAGCGGGGCGTCCTCGTCCGCCTCGGGCTTTGCGGGCGCCGCGGCGGGCTCGGGGGCCGGTTCCGGCCGCTCGGGGCTCGGCGCCGGTTCGGGCGCGGGCGGCGCCTCCAGCTTCAGCTCCGGCTCCGGTTCGGGCTCGGCGACGGGCGGCGCGGCCGACGGCGGCATGGGCGGCGCGGCCGACGG
>NZ_JAELXW010000163.1 GCF_016428645.1 Glycomyces salinus
GTTTAATGTTTGGCGGTGTCCTGCTCTCCCACACCCTCGCGAGTGCAGTACCATCGGCGCAGGGAGCCGTAACGACCGGGTTCGGAATGGGACCGGGTGTGACACTCCCGCTCTCACCACCAAACAAACCCTCGAACCAACCACCCAGACCCCCCCTTTCGGCACCAGGTCCCCTCAGCAGGCCGCGGAAGCGGCACCAGGGTCACCAGTGCGGGGCGGTTCCGGGGTGTGTTGCCTCAGAATCGCATAGCGTGCGTGAATGCCTTATCGTTTCGCTACCAGGGCAGCCCGTTCAAAGGCCACCCGCCCGTGACCGGGCTCGGTCGTGTTTTGGCAGGTTAAGTCCTCGGCGGTTAGTACCCCTCCACTCCACCCATTGCTGGGCTTCCATGCGGGGCCTATCAACCCGGTCATCTCCCGGGCGCCTCACCAACAAATGTTGACGGAGATCTCATCTCGGAGCACGCTTCCCGCTTAGATGCTTTCAGCGGTTATCGCTCCCGAACGTAGCCAACCAGCCATGCCCCTGGCGGGACAACTGGCACACCAGCGGTTCGTCCATCCCGGTCCTCTCGTACTAGGGACAGCCCTCCACCAAATCTCCTACGCGCGCGGCGGATAGGGACCGAACTGTCTCACGACGTTCTAAACCCAGCTCGCGTGCCGCTTTAATGGGCGAACAGCCCAACCCTTGGGACCAACTCCAGCCCCAGGATGCGACGAGCCGACATCGAGGTGCCAAACCATCCCGTCGATATGGACTCTTGGGGAAGATCAGCCTGTTATCCCCGGGGTACCTTTTAGCCGTTAAGCGACACCGCATCCGTACGCCGGTGCCGGATCACTAGCCCCTGCTTTCGCACCTGCTCGAGACGTCCCTCTCACAGTCAAGCACCCTTCTACGCTTACACTCACCGACCGGTTTCCAACCGGCCCGAGGGCACCATTGGGCGCCTCCGTTACCATTTAGGAGGCAACCGCCCCAGTTAAACTACCCACCAGGCACTGTCCCCACACCCGATCAGGGCGCCAGGTTAGACACACCATCAGATCAGAGCGGTATTTCACCAACACCTCCACCCGCACTAGCGTGCGCGCTTCCCAGGCTCCCGCCTATCCTACACAAACCAGACAATGCACCAATACCAAGCTATAGTAAAGGTCCCGGGGTCTTTCCGTCCTGCCGCGCGAAACGAGCATCTTTACTCGTACTGCAATTTCGCCGAGCATGTGGTTGAGACAGCGGAGCAGTCGTTACGCCATTCGTGCAGGTCGGAACTTACCCGACAAGGAATTTCGCTACCTTAGGATGGTTATAGTTACCACCGCCGTTTACTGGCGCTTCAATTCACCACGGCACCCCCGAAAGGGCTGATGGATCCTCTTAACGTTCCAGCACCGGGCAGGCGTCAGTCCATATACCTCACCTCACGGCTTCGCATGGACCTGTGTTTTTAGTAAACAGTCGCTGCTCCCTGGCCTCTGCAACCCCCACCCGCTCCCGGACGCTTCGTCCCACGGGCCGGGGCCCTCCTTCTCCCGAAGTTACGGAGGCAATTTGCCGAATTCCTTAACCACACATCACTCGAACGCCTCAGTATTCTCTACCTGACCACCAGTGTCGGTTTCGGGTACGGGCCGTGACACACTCGCTAGAGGCTTTTCTCGACAGCACGGGCACACCGAATTCATGCGTATGCACTATGCATCAGCGCTCACCCTCCCAGCTTGCACTGGAGTCCTCCCGGATTTACCTGGGAGCACGGGCTACCACCTTACCCCGCCTAATCCACCAGACGGTACGGCCACCCCACTGCGTCACCCCATCACTACACTACACACGGCAGGGACCCCAACCAGTCACCAGCATCGATCGCCCCGAAGGACGGCCAACACCGACTCCCAGCCGGTTAGCACAACCGCTATCATGGTACGGGCGCGTGTCACGGGTACCGGAATATCAACCGGTTCCCCATCGACTACGCCTCTCGGCCTCGCCTTAGGCCCCGACTAACCCAGAGCGGAACAACCGTCCTCTGGAACCCTTAGTCAATCGGCGCAGCTGATTCTCACAGCTGTCACGCTACTCATGCCTGCATTCTCACTCGCGCACACTCCACCGACACACCCCAACGGGCTAGCTCACGCTTCGGCTTCACCGCGTACACGACGCTCCCCTACCCAACAACACCGGCCACACGGACCGGCATCCTTGCTACGGCTTCGGCGGTGCACTTCAGCCCCGCTACATTATCGGCGCGAAACCACTCGACCAGTGAGCTATTACGCACTCTTTCAAGGATGGCTGCTTCTAAGCCAACCTCCTGGCTGTCAACGCGACCCCACATCCTTTTCCACTCAGCACACCCTTAGGGGCCTTAGCCGGTAATCTGGGCTGTTTCCCTCTCGACCACGGATCTTCTCACCCGCGGACTCACTGCCACACTCCACACCAGGGCATTCGCAGTTTAGCTGAGCTCAGTAACCGACACGGCCCATCACCCAACCAGCGCCCTACCACCCCGGTGCAACATGCAACGCTGCACCTAAATGCATTTCGGGGAGAACCAGCTATCACGGAGTTTGATTGGCCTTTCACCCCTACCCACACCTCATCCCCCCAGTTTGCAACCTAGGTGGGTTCGGGCCTCCACGACCTCTTACAGCCGCTTCACCCTGGACATGGGTAGATCACCCCGCTTCGGGTCTACAGCACACCACTCGACGCCCTCTTCAGACTCGCTTTCGCTCCGGCTCCCCCACACGGGTTAACCTCGCGGCACACCATAACTCGCAGGCTCATTCTTCAAAAGGCACGCCACCACCCGACCACGCGCCGCCACAAGGACGACACGCCGGGCTCTGACGGCTTACAGGCACATGGTTTCAGGCACTCTTTCACTCCCCTCCCGGGGTACTTTTCACCATTCCCTCACGGTACTCTCCACTATCGGTCACCAGACGCTTTTAGGCTTACCAGACGGTCCTGGCAGATTCACACGAGACTCCACGAACCCCGCACTACTCGGGAAACATCACCAACGCTGCATCGCAGTCCTTCACCTACGGGACTCTCACCCACTCCGGCCGGCCTTCCCAGACCATTCAGCTAGACCACCACACACACGCTCCGCCTCGGCAGAGACAGACAGCAACGCCCCACAACCCCGAACCCGCAACACCTGCCGGCTATCACACGGACCCGGTTTAGCCTCCTCCGCTTTCGCTCGCCACTACTCACGGAATCACTCTTGTTTTCTCCAGACAGGTACTGAGATGTTTCACTTCCCCGCCACACCACCAGCTCCCCTATACATTCAGGAAGCGGCGACCGGCCATCACGCCGGCCAGGTTCCCCCATTCGGACACCCTGGGATCACAGTCCAGTTGGCAACTCCCCCAGGCCTATCGCGGCCTCACACGTCCTTCATCGGTCATCCGGCACCAAGGCATCCACCATGCGCCCTACACAACTTAACCAACACACATCGGCCAGTCACATAGAAAAACAAAGACACTCACGCACACTATACAAATCTCAAACAACACACCAGCCACACCCGACACACCCACCAGCAGCAGCCCGCCCCCACCCCACCAACAGCAGAACAAGAACACCAGGACCAAACAGCCCCACAACCACCACCAGCACACACGTGCGCCCGCAGCAAGACCGGGCCCCGAGACGAATTGCCTCAGAACCCCAACAGGGTGCGAGACCCCCGGACCCCACCGACATCCGAAACCGGACACCGACAGAGACCAAAAGCCTCAAGGATGGTTATATTCTCAGCGCGCAGTCGACACACCAAACAAAATTCTCAGTCCATACACACCCGAGCAGGAACCACCACCAGCCTAGCGCCAGTGGAGGACTCGGATGGTTGACCACGCCCTCAGACGGGTCGGGACTCCTTAGAAAGGAGGTGATCCAGCCGCACCTTCCGGTACGGCTACCTTGTTACGACTTCGTCCTAATCGCCAGCCCCACCTTCGACCACTCCCCCCGATCAAAGACCGGTTGGGCCGCAGGCTTCGGGTGTTGCCAACTTTCATGACGTGACGGGCGGTGTGTACAAGGCCCGGGAACGCATTCACCGCAGCGTTGCTGATCTGCGATTACTAGCGACTCCACCTTCATCGAGCCGAGTTGCAGACTCGAATCCGAACCACGACCGGCTTTACAGAGATTCGCTCCACCTCACGGTATCGCCACCCGCTGTACCGGCCAATGTAGCATGCGTGAAGCCCTGGACATAAGGGGCATGATGACTTGACCTCATCCCCACCTTCCTCCGAGTTAACCCCGGCAGTCCCCCACGAGTCCCCAGCACAGCCTCGAAAGACCGCCTGCTGGCAACATGGGGTAAGGGTTGCGCTCGTTGCGGGACTTAACCCAACATCTCACGACACGAGCTGACGACAGCCATGCACCACCTGTCACCCAGTCCGAAGAGGCCCCCATCTCTGAGGGTTTCCGGGTGATGTCAAACCCAGGTAAGGTTCTTCGCGTTGCATCGAATTAATCCGCATGCTCCGCCGCTTGTGCGGGCCCCCGTCAATTCCTTTGAGTTTTAGCCTTGCGGCCGTACTCCCCAGGCGGGGCGCTTAATGCGTTAGCTACGGCACAGAACCCAAAAAAGGACCCCACACCTAGCGCCCACCGTTTACAGCATGGACTACCAGGGTATCTAATCCTGTTCGCTCCCCACGCTTTCGCTCCTCAGCGTCAGGTAAGCCCCAGAGACCCGCCTTCGCCACCGGTGTTCCTCCACATATCTGCGCATTTCACCGCTACACGTAGAATTCCAGTCTCCCCTAGCTACCTCCAGCCCGCCCGTATCCACCGCACGACCCCGGTTAAGCCGGAGCTTTTCACGGCAGACGCGACGAGCCGCCTACGAGCCCTTTACGCCCAATAAATCCGGACAACGCTCGCGCCCTACGTCTTACCGCGGCTGCTGGCACGTAGTTAGCCGGCGCTTATTCAACCACTACCGTCAATGCCGCAAAAACGACATCTTCGCCGTGGATAAAAGAAGTTTACAACCCGAAAGCCGTCATCCTCCACGCGGCGTCGCTGCGTCAGGGTTCCCCCCATTGCGCAAAATTCCCCACTGCTGCCTCCCGTAGGAGTCTGGGCCGTATCTCAGTCCCAATGTGACCGACCGCCCTCTCAGGCCGGCTACCCGTCACCGCCTTGGTAGGCCATCACCCCACCAACCAGCTGATAGGCCGCAAGCCCCACCCCCACCACAAAAGCTTTCCACCACCCCTCATGCGAGAAGCAGTCATATCCGGTATTAGCCGCCGTTTCCAACGGTTATCCCAGAGAAGGGGACAGGTTACCCACGTGTTACTCACCCGTTCGCCACTCGAGCACCCAGCAAGCTGGGCCTTTCCGTTCGACTTGCATGTGTGAAGCACGCCGCCAGCGTTCGTCCTGAGCCAGGATCAAACTCTCCAACCAAAACCAAACACCACACCACCACCAAACAACAACCGTCGCCCAGCAGAAAATGCAGCAAGCAATATGTCGAAGCATGCCCTGACCGATTAATCCGAGACACCCAACCTCAGCAGGCCGAGCATCCCAAGGAAATTGACAGTCAAAAACAGTACCAACCAAACCAGCCACCAAAACCCCCACAAAAAGAGACCCGGCAACCAGCCCAGCCAGCCCACACGCTGACCATCCAAACACCCTGTTGAGTTCTCAAACAACACGCCACAA
>NZ_JAELXW010000164.1 GCF_016428645.1 Glycomyces salinus
TGACGGCTCTGGATGTTGTACCAGGTACCAGTCTCGACGGCATTGGCCTGCGGTACGGCCATGAACACCACGGCGATGCCGGTGACGGCGGCGGCCAGGCCGGACAGGAGCAGAATGAGCCTTCGTTTGAGTCTGCGAGTCATGAGAGGGTTCCCTAAAGGAAGTTGAAACGTTTCATTGATGCGGGTTGCCGCCCCTCGGGAGCGGGCCGGCGCGAGTGGGCGCCGACGAGGGTGGCGTGGGAGCCGTCGCCGCGCTGCATGGCGGCGTCGGAGTCGACCGCGCCGCGCTCCTGTGCCGGGGCGGCGTCGGCGGGGTCCTCGGTTCGGGCTCCGGAGTTCTGGTCGAGCCGGACGAAGGTCGCCGCCGCAGAGGCAGCGGCCCCGAAAGCGTCGTCCCCGCGTCCGAGGGTTCGTGTCATCTGCCTGCTCTCGTGGTCGGTCTCCGCCCAGGAGGGCGGGCTCCGGACTCCCCGGAGTCGCCCAAATATAAACAAACTTCGATGCGATGTCAATCAATATGAGGATATAGAGCCCGAACTCCGGCACGCGAAAGGGGCGGTCGGAGCCCGACCGCCCCCGAGACCTTCGGGTCATTCCCGCTTGTAGCCCACCACGAGCTCGGAAGCCAACTGCTCGCAGAACAGGCCGATGTCGGTGATGACCCCGATCGCCTGCCCCGAACCGCGGTCGGCCAGCTTCGTCACCGTCGCCGGGTTGATGTCCACGCTCACCAGCGGCACCTTCGCCGGCAGCAGGTTCCCGGTCGCGATCGAATGCAGCATCGTCGCCACCATGATCGCGAACCCGACCCCCGGGACCAGCGAGCGCATCGCCCGCTGCCCCTCGATCACGTCGGTGTACACGTCCGGCAGCGGCCCGTCGTCGCGAACCGACCCGACCAGCACGTATTCCTTGCCGTTCTTGACCATCGAATGCATGATCCCGCCGCGCAGCACCCCCGTCGAGACCGCCTCGCCGATCGAACCGCACGCGCGGATCCGGTTGATCGCCCGGATGTGGTGCTCATGGCCGTGCGGCACCCCGTGCCCCTTGTCCAGGTCCACCCCGAGCGACGTCCCGTACAGCGACGACTCGATGTCGTGCGCCGCCAACGCGTTGCCCGCGAACAGCACGTCCACGTAGCCCTCGCCGATCAGCGCCTCCAGGGCCTTCCCGGCGCCGGTGTGCACGATCGCCGGTCCGCCGACCCATAGGATCTTCTCCCCGCGCGCCTTGACCTCCCGCATCCGCTCGGCGATCAGCCGCACCTGGAGCGCCTGCGGACGCTCCGAGGACACCCCCGAGGCCATGAACTCGAAGTTCGACGACTCCGGATCGGCGCGCTCCGGCTCGGGCAGCGGAATCACCCGCACGCCCAGGCCGCCGCACACTACCAGCTCCCCGGCGCGCACGTCCGAGACCGCGAGCGTCCGGGCCTCGGAGTGGTCGGCCGAGACGATGATCCCGCAGTCCATCTCCGGGTTGTCGACGTCGATCCACCCGCCGTTGAGCCGGATCTGCGTGTCGAAGTTCGTCGTCGAGTAGAAGTCCTCGGGGAAGACCCCGTCTCCGGGCGCCGGGCGCAGCGTCGCCACTCCCGGATCGACCGGGTTCGCCCCGTGGGTCTGGAGCCGCATCACGATCCGCTCGAGCTGCTCCGGCGACTCGGCCGACACCGTCAGCTGGACATACGACTCGTCGGTGTGATGGCGGCCCACATCGAACCGGTCGATCGAATAGGCCCCCGAATACTCGAGGACATCGTCCATCACACGCGCGAACACACCCTGGTCGATAAGGTGCCCGCGCAACTCGACGGTCTTGCTGTGTTCCACGATCGCTCCCCTGTGAATGCCGAACCCGACGACGCTCGCCCAGTCGCAAGCCGACTTGAGCCTAACTCCCGGAGAGCGCGAGATATCAGCGGCTCGATGCCGCGGCCGCCTCCTTGGCGGCGCGGATCTCCTCGGGGGAGGGCCAGGATCTGGTCGCCATCGCCATGATCCCCAGCCCGATCACGCCCCACGCTCCCACCACGTACGGCACCGGCACCCCGAACTCGGCCACTGCGCCGACTCCCGCGATCGCCGCGCCCTGCGACAACTGGAGCCCGCCGTTGACGGTCGAGACGATCCTGCCCCGCCACCCGTCGGGGATGCACTGCGCCAGCGTGGCGTTCATCGGCGCCATGATCGCGGTCGACAGTCCGATTCCGATCGCGATCAGCACCACCCCCGCCAGTGGCGGATCCAGCAGCGCCGCGATCAGCACCACCGGGGCGGCGAACGCCAGCGGCCGGATCAACCGGTCCCGCAGCGAGGGCCTGACCAGCCGCGTGAACAGCAGCATCCCCACCACGGTCGCCGCCGCGTCCACGGCCATGATGGAGCCCTGCATGATCGAACCGCCGCCCAGGTGCGCCGCCCACAGCACCGCCACCCCCTCGGGCACGGCCGCCAGCGCGTACAGTCCCCAGATCGCGAACGAGATCGTCCGCAGCACCCGGTTGTCCCGCAGCACCTTCAGGCCCTCGCCGGTCTCCACCAGCACGTGCCGGCGGTCCTCGCGCCGGTTGACCGTGGGCCGGAGCCGGACCATCGAGTAGATGGTGACCGCACTGAGGGCGAACAGCGCCGAGTTGACCGCCAGGGCCGTGTGCGGGTTCACCGCCGCCAGCAGGCCCCCCGCCAGGTAGCCGATGATCTGCGAGGTCGCAGTCGCGCTCAGGTTCAACGCGATCGCCACCGACAGCTCCTCGCCGGTGAGGATCTGCGCGAGGGTCGAGGTGCGCGCCGCCGAGTACGCCGGCTGGACCGCCGCGGTGGCGAACACGATCACCATCATGACCGGAATCGGCAGGCCCGGAATCAGCAGCAGCGCGACCAGTCCGGCGCGCAGCAGGTCGCAGAGCACCATCACGTTCCGGTACGCGTAGCGGTCGACGATCGCTCCCAGCACCTGCGCCAGACCGAGGTACGGGGCGAAGCTGATGGCGAACGAACCGGCCGCCAGGGCCGCCGAACCGGTGCTGTCCCACACCAGGAACGTGACCGCGACCCGGTACAGCATGGAACCGGCGCTCGAGACGCAGTAGGCCGCAAGGAATGCGGCGGCCTCCCGGTTGCCGAACACGTCGCCGAAGGTCGGTCTGCGCTCCTCCTCGTCCGCCTCGAAGCCGTCGGCCGACCCGGACTCGGTCGGCTTTGGGTTCTGACTCGACACAGGGGGCCTTCCTTACTACGGCGCAGGGTCCTCCGCTCCGCACGCGGGCTCCGGGGGCTGAAAGGGAGGTAAGCGACAATCCTCCGCGATTGTCGCAAGTTTCCCCAGTTTGACGGAGGCGCATGTAGCTGTCAAGGGGCTCAGGCTGTGTAAAGCTCGGAAAACCGTCAAGAGTCCCTTTGACCCCGAAGTGTAGTCTTCTCTCCGACTCGCCGGTTCCCCCAGCCCCGCGCAATGGAGCAAACCGGGCCCGAGCCCGCCCTCTCTTGGTGGTACCTTCCAAACGGATTTGTGGAGAACGTCTAAGAGGAGCCGTCGATGACCGCCAGCGCCACCTGGACCGCCCGCGACGCCGCCGCCGTCTGGCACCCGTTCACCCAGCACGCCAACTGGATCGACGACGAACCCACCGTCGTCGACCGCGCCGAGGGGCCCTGGCTGATCGACGTCGACGGCCGCCGCTACCTCGACGGCGTCTCCTCTCTGTGGACGACCACCCTCGGCCATTGCCACCCCGAGGTCAACGCCGCCGTCGCCGACCAGCTCGCCCGGCTCGACCACTCCACGTTCCTCGGCACCACCCACACCCCCGGCATCGAACTCGCCGAGGCCCTCATCCGGCTCGCGCCCAACGGGAACGGACCCGCGCTCACCAAGGTCTTCTATGCCGGAGACGGCTCCTCCGCGGTCGAGGCCGCCATCAAAATCGCCTACCAGCACTCCGCGCAGACCGGCCGCGCCCGCCCCAAATTCGTGCGCCTCCAGCACGCCTACCACGGCGACACCCTCGGCGCCGTCGCCGTCGGCGGCCACGACCTCTTCCACGCCACCTACCGGCCGCTGCTGCTCGAGACCATCGGCGTCCCCTCGCCCGGCGACCGCGCCCTCGGGCCCGACCGCCTCGACATCGCCACCCGCGCACTGGAACAGACCATGGCCGAACACGGCGACGAAGTGTGCGCCGTCATCGTCGAGCCCATGATCCAAGGCGCCGCGGGCATGTACGACTACGATGCGGCCTTCCTCGCCGCCGCCCGCCGCGAGGCCGACCGCCACGGCGCCCTGCTGATCTTCGACGAGGTCGCCACCGGCGTCGGCCGCACCGGCGCCATGTGGGCCGCCGATCACGCCGGCGTCAACCCCGACCTCCTCACCTGCGGCAAGGGCGTCACCGCCGGATACCTGCCCCTGTCGGCGGTCCTGGCCGCCGAGCACGTCTACGAAGCGTTCCTCGCCCGAGAGGGCGACACCGCGCCCCGCACGTTCTTCCACGGCCACACCTACACCGCCAACCCCCTGTGCTGCGCCGCCGCGCTCGCCGGCCTCCGCGTCATGGAGGAGCAGGACGTCATCGCCCGAGCCGCCCGCCTCGGCGAACGCCTCGGCAAACTCCTCGAACCCCTCGGCGCCCACCCGCACGTGCGTGAGATCCGCCGACTCGGCACCATGACCGGCGTCGAAGTCGAACCCGTGCGCGAGCGCACCGGATTCGCCGTCTGCCAGGCCGCCCGCGAACGGGGCGTCTGGCTCCGGCCGCTCGGCGACACCGTCATCGTCATGCCGCCGCTGACCCTCACCGAGGCCGAGACCGAACTCCTCGCCGCCGGCCTGGCCGAAGCGGTCGACCAGGTGCTCCGATGAAGACCTGGGACCGCCTGGCCCGCAAGGCCGAACTCCGAGAGCGGGCCGGACTCGACCGCCGGGCCGGACCCCGCACCGACGCCTTCGACCTCGCCGGCAACGACTACCTCGGCCTCAGCGGACACCCCGCCGTCCTCGCCGCGGCCGCCGCCGCGCTGGAGGAGCATGGACTCGGCGCGAGCGGATCGCGACTGGTCCGCGGCACCACCGGCCTCCACGAGACCTTCGAGGCCGACTTCGCCCGCCACGTGGGCGCCGAGACCGCCACCCTGTACTCCTCGGGGTACCTCGCCAACCTCGGCGCGGTGGCCGCCCTCGCGGGCCCGGTCCTGCTCGACGCCCACGCGCACGCCTCGCTCCACGACGCCGCCCGGCTCGCCGGGACCGCCTCGGACACCTTCGCCCACAACGACCTCGGCGACCTCGAACGGAAACTGTCCGAACTGCGCCCGGCGATCGTCGTCGTCGAATCGGTCTACTCCGTACTCGGCGACGCCGCGCCCCTGGCCGAACTCCACGCGATCGCCGCCGCCCACGAAGCCCTCCTGGTCATCGACGAGGCCCACGCGATCGGCACCGTCGGTCCCAGCGGCGGCGGGGGAGCGGCCGCCGCCGGGCTCGCCGCCGACCCCGGCGTCGTCATCACCGCGACCCTCTCCAAGGCCCTCGGCGCCGCCGGCGGCATCGTCGCCGGCCCCGCCGAACTGCGCCGCCACCTGGTCGACACCAGCCGCCCCTTCATCTACGACACCGCGCCGCCTCCCGCCGTCATCGCCGGCGCCGCCGCGGCCCTCGGCCTCGCCCGCGAAGCCGACCGCGACCGCGCCGAACTCGCCCGCCGCGCCGCCCGC
>NZ_JAELXW010000165.1 GCF_016428645.1 Glycomyces salinus
TCACATGACCACCATCACCGGGAGGCGGCTCGGAGTCGCCGCAGTCGGAGGTGGGATTGGTGTGGGTGATGAGGCCGAGCCGGTAGGGGAGCTGCGAGTAGTCCATGCCGTCAGAGGAC
The DNA here is from genome assembly GCF_016428645.1 of Glycomyces salinus. Taxonomy (GTDB): domain Bacteria; phylum Actinomycetota; class Actinomycetes; order Mycobacteriales; family Micromonosporaceae; genus Glycomyces; species Glycomyces salinus. Next base: position 120 of record NZ_JAELXW010000165.1, read on the forward strand.
GGGTTCCGACCCTGGTAGAGGTACTCCATGTTGCACGGGTCGATCTCCATGGTCTGGTCCGGGTTGGTGCGGACCATCTCGCCGTGGCTGATGTCGTTGGTCCACTGGCCGCCGGGGAAGGAGACGTTGTTGGATCGGGCGAACGGATTGGACTCGGTGTCGGCCAAGGGGGTCCACTCGTTGCCCAGCGCGTCGAGGCTGTCCGCGGTCCAGGACCGGAAGTAGCGGTTGCCGTCGGAGCCGATGGCCTCGATGATGAGGAGGTACTCGCCGGTGTCGCCGACCTTGTAGAGGTTGAGCGCCTCGAACAGGCTGTTGTCGCCGGGCGAGTCGAACAGCACCTGGGTGTTGCCGAACCCGTTGGGGAACTGCTCGACCGTGGTCTCCATGCGGAAGAAGGTCTGGTTCGAGTTGCTGAAGTACATGTAGCAGTTCACGTCGTCGCAGGTGATCCAGTAGTCGACCACGTAACTGGAGTTCTGGTCCACGATCGGGTCGTGGGCGTTCACGAAGTTCTGCGCCGGCGAGGCGGACTCGGGTGCTCCGGGGTGGTCGAGCGTGGAGAACGAGGGCAGACCGGTCTGGTAGACCAGGTACCACTGGTCGTCGGGTTCGAAGTAGAACACCTGCGGCGCGGCGCGGTAGCCGGTGCCGATCGCCGTGGTCGTGAGGTGGTGCTGCGGGGCCTGCCCGGCCTGGGACCAGTCGGAGAAGCCGCCGGAGTAGGTCAGGGACCAGCCGCCGTTCGTGTCGGCGGTGGTGGCGTACACATGGTACTGGCCGTCGACGTAGACCACCGACGGATCCTTGATGGACACCAGGTCCCGGTCCGGGGCGGTCTGCTGCGGGGCCATGAGCTCGCCGGAGGACTCCCATTGGAAGGTCGACGGCAGCGGGTCGGCCTGTGCCGGGGAGGAGGAGGCGGCGAGGGTGCCGGCGACGAGCGCGGCTGCGAACGCGGTCGCCAGCCAGGCGATCCGCGGTCTGGTTCTGATCGGTTTCATAGTGGGCCTTTCCGGTAGCGGCCGCGCGGTCTGTTACCGCTCACAGGACCGCGAGCCTTCGAAAATTTCCGTCACTCCGCCGAAAATACGGAGTCGTGGAAACAGGATAACCAAAGACTTCATGGTATGTAAATGGGTCGATGTATAGCGCTCTCCGGGCCGCGCAGGCGACCGCCGGCCGCGGCCCCGCGCGCCTCAGGCTCCCGGAAGCGGGGCGGTGCTGCCGCGCACGACCAGTTCGGTGGAGACCTCGACGCGCCGACGTTGGAGGGCCTCGCCTCGAGCGAGGGTGAGGACCATGTCGGTGGCGGCCGCCGCCATCTCCCGCAGCGGCTGGCGGACGGTCGTGAGCGGGGGAATGCTCCACTGGGACATGGGCAGGTCGTCGTAGCCGACCACGCTCAGGTCCTCGGGTATGCGCAGGCCGGCCTCGGCCGCGGCGTGGTACACGCCCAGCGCCTCGCCGTCGTTGCCGGTGACGATCGCGGTGGGCGGGTCGCTCAATCGCAGCATTTCCCGGGTGCGGTCGCGGCCGTCGGTGATCTGGTAGTCGCCGGAGCGCACCAGCGCAGGGTCGACCGGGACCCCGGCCAGATCCATCGCGGCCCGGTATCCGTCGAATCGGGCGCGGGCCGAGAGCACATGCCCCGGCCCCGTTATCGCCGCGATCCGGCGGTGGCCGAGCCCCAGCAGGTGGCGGGTGGCGGTGAGCCCGCCGTTCCAGTTGTTGGCGCCCACGATCGCCGACTCGGTCTCGGGGTCGCCGGCGGGGTCGACGAGCACGATGGGTATGTCGCGGCTGCGGAGCTGCTCGCGCTGGTCGGGGTCGAGCTCGGTGAACACCGCGATGACGCCGGTGGGCCGGCGGGCCAGGACGTCCTCGACCCAACCGCGTCCGGGGACGTGGTGGCCCTCGAGTTCGGAGACGACCACCCCGAGGCGGTGCCGGCGCGCCGCCTCCGCGACGCCGTTGATGATCTCGATCCCGTACAGGCCCCGCAGCTCGTGGAAGACGACGTCCACCAGCGGGGACGCCTTGACCTGTCGTTTCCGGCGCCGGTAGCCGTAGCGCCGGATGATGCCCTCGACCAGTTCGCTAGTCTCCGGGGCCACATTGTCGCGGCCGTTGACGACCTTGGAGACCGTCGCGATGGAGACGCCCGCGTGATCGGCGATCTGCGCGATGGTGAACGGCCTGCCGCCCGGATCGTCCTGGGCTGAGTCGCTCTCGTTGGCCGAAGTCATTGAGGGATCTTAACGTTTCAAGCGCCGATCGTTGCGCTCGGCGGCAGTCCGATTCTCGGGCCCACTTGACGAGGCATCGAGCGATATCTATAGTTTGACCTACGTAACTTTCTGAAGTCAAATCGAAATTTTCACAGATCCCTGATCCAAGCGCGGGCGGCATCCGCGATGCCCTCGATCGCACCGTCCGCAGAGTCATCGAGACCAAGGGAGAAGAATGAGGATGAGAGCGATAACATGGCGTAGTCGCGCCGTGATGACGATCGGCGCAGCCCTCACGCTGCTGCTGGCCGTCCTCATCGTGACGCCCGGCCAGGGCCGGGCCCAGACGTCACTGAACGTGGACCTGTCCTCCGACGCCGGGCCCTCGAACGGCGTCGGCCTCGGATTCCTGTACGGCTTCACCGGGGACGGCTCGCAACCGTCCGACGAACTCCTCGAACCGCTCCGCATGAACGCCTTCCGAGCCGGAGGGCACATGACGCGCGGCTGGATCGAGGACGGCTACCAGTACGGACCGGCCACGCAGACCATCATCGACTCGATCGTCGACCAGGCCGAGCGCTTCACCGCCGAACCCTACGAGGCCCAGTACCAGGTCATCTTGAGCGACGTCTACGGCGCCTTCGGAGGGCAGGGCTCCGACACGATGTACCCCTGCGACAACGGCGACTGCTCGAACTGGGCCGACTTCGTCTCCACAGTGGCCGCCACGCTCCGGGACACCGGGATGCCGATGTCGTACGACATCTGGAACGAGCCCGACATCGAGATCTTCTGGACCCGCGGGGTCAACAGCGATCAGTACTTCCAGATGTGGGACACAGCGGTCCGCGAGATCCGGCGCGTCGACCCCGACGCGGTCATCCTCGGCCCGTCGTTCGCCTACACCCCGGAGCGCCGCCCCGAGCAGTGGCAGACCTGGCTGCAGCACACCAGGGACGCCGACACCCTCCCCGACTGGATCGCCAACCACACCCTGGGCGTGATCGACGACCCGGTCAGCGTCGGCCAGTCCACCCTCGACGCCCTCGCCGACAATGGCATCCCGCCGCTCCCGATGTCGGCCAACGAGTACCAGCCGGCCGACATGCAGGAGGCCAACGTGCTGGCCTGGTACCTCGCCCGATTCGCCCAGTCCGACTACGACAACGCGCTGCGCGGCAACTGGCTCTGCTGCCTGACGCCCAACCTCACCGGACTCCTGACCGACTCGCAGCAGCCGACCGGGCTGTACTGGACCATGCGCGCCTACGCGGACATGACCGGCACGCTGGTCGACACCTCCGAGCAGGTGGGCGACACCGCGATCTCCGCGGCCAAGGACCCCGACAACGAGCGGGCCGTGGCCATCATCGGCGACATCGGCGGCTACACCGGCTCCGGGTCGGTCACCTTCGACGGGCTGTCCTCGACGCCCTGGCTCGAGAGCGACGGGAACGTCCATGTCACCGTCGAGCGGATGCCGGAGCAGGCGCCGCTGGCCGGACCGCAGGTCGTCTACGAACAGGACGTCAGCGTCTCGGGCGGCTCGATCACGGTGCCGCTGGACTTCCAGCAGCCGAACGACGCCTACGCCGTCTACCTGACCCCCGGCGGCCAGTCCGGCGACGAGTCCGGCGAGGTCTTCGCGACCGGAGCGGGCAAGTGCCTGGACGTGCCGGACTCCTCGACCGCGAACGGCACGCAGCTGCAGATCTGGGACTGCCACGGCGGGGCCAACCAGCAGTGGACCTACACCGACGCCGGTGAGCTCAGCGTGTACTCCGGCGGCTCCCGCAAGTGCCTGGACGCCGAAGGCGGCGGCACGGGCAACGGGACCGCCGCGATCATCTGGGACTGCCACGGCGGCACCAACCAGCAGTGGACCTACTCCGGCGGCACCTTCACAGGAGTCCAGTCCGGACTGTGCCTGGACGCCGAGGAGGCCGGGACCGCCAACGGCACCCAGGTGATCCTCTGGGCCTGCAACGGCGGCTCCAACCAGCAATGGACCCTTCGATGACCCAGTACCCGACAGAGAAAGGATTCGCAATGATCCACAGTCCACGCAGACGGCGACGCGTCTGGTCGGCGGTCGCGGCAGTCGCCACGGCCGGCCTGGCCGCGACGACCGCGCTCGTGATGTCCTCCGGGACCGCCCAAGCCGCCGAGACGCTCGGCGCCTCGGCGGCCGAGAGCGGCCGGTACTTCGGCGCCGCCGTCGTCCCGAACCTCCTCAACGACGGGACCTACTCGTCCGCGCTCGACGGCGACTTCAACAGCGTCGTCGCCGAGAACGCGATGAAGTGGGACGCCACGGAGCCGAACCCGGGCCAGTTCAACTTCAGCGGCGGCGACCAGATCGTCGACTACGCCCAGGCCCGCGGCATGGAAGTCCGCGGCCACACGCTGGTCTGGCACGCCCAGCAACCCGGCTGGGTCCAGAACCTGACCGGGAACGACCTGCGGCAGGCGATGCTGGGCCACATCGACGGCGTCGCCGGCCACTGGGCCGGGGACATCGAGTCCTGGGACGTGGTCAACGAGGCGTTCGAGTGGGACGGCAGCCGCCGCCAGTCGAACCTCCAGCAGCAGCTCGGCGACGGCTGGATCGAGGAGGCATTCCGGGCCGCCCGGGACGCCGACCCGAACGCCAAGCTCTGCTACAACGACTTCAGCACCGACGGACTCAACCCCAAGAGCGACGGCATCTACGACATGGTCGCGGACTTCAAGGCCCGCGGCGTGCCGATCGACTGCGTCGGCTTCCAGTCGCACCTCGGCTCCAACTCGGACCTGAGTACCTACCAGGCCAACCTCCAGCGCTTCGCCGACCTCGGCGTGGACGTGGAGATCACCGAGCTCGACGTCGGCGGCTCCGGAGGCGCCCAGGCCAATGTGTACCGCCAGGTCACCGAGGCGTGCATGGCGGTCTCCCGGTGCACCGGCATCACGACCTGGGGCATCACCGACGCGCACTCCTGGCGCGGCGACGAGACGCCGCTGCTCTTCGACGGGAACTACCAGAAGAAGGACGCCTACTACGCCGTCCTCGACGCGCTGAACGACGGCGACTCCGAGCCGCCTCCCGGTGATGGTGGTCATGTGA
>NZ_JAELXW010000166.1 GCF_016428645.1 Glycomyces salinus
CGAGGGTGTGGGAGAGCAGGACACCGCCAAACATTAAACATAAGCGAGGAGGGGCGGGCCCCATACCGGAAACGGTGTAGGCCCGCCCCTCCTCCTTTTTGTGTGTCCATCCGCCATGCCAACCCACCGGTTCACTCGGCCCGCAGGCCCAGCAGGTCAGCGCCGGGGCCAAGGATTCGTGGAGGCGGAAAGTCGGAGGGCCGCTGCCATCGGCAGCGGCCCTCTTTCAGGGTGGGCTCGGGTCATAAGGGGGAGCGGGGGTCAGGTAAGGGCGTCTCGCAGCTTGGCGATGCCGGCACCTACTCCGAAGATCGCGCCTACGACCAGGAAGGCCATCAACGACACGCTGACGAGTAGGATCGCGACTCCGACACCTCCGACGACACTGAAGAACGTGCTCACTTGGGCCTCCTCCATTGCAGGCTTGGGTGGGCGGTCTGCCCCTTCTTTGCATTGTCGCACATCGATCTTTAGCTCGTATCACGCATCACAAGTTAGACGGGTCACACCATTGAACAGCGATTCCTCTGTTTCACGGCTACCTCAGGCGCCGCTGCCGGGCAGCGCCCGTGCTCGGTTGGAGGCGGTGGGGCGCCCGCCGATCAATCTGCACCGGGCGCTCGCGCACGCCCCCGCCGTGCTCGGGCCGCTGCTCGACCTCATACACGCGATCCGCTACGAGGCGGCCGTCCCGCGCAGCTACGTCGAACTGGTCATCTGTCGTATAGCCCGGCTCGAAGGATCGGCTTACGAGCTCGCGCACCACCTGCCGATGGCGGCGGCCGCCGGAGTCTCGGCCGATCAGATCGAGCGCCTCGATCATTGGCGCGACTCAGATCGCTTCGACCCGGCCGAACGGGCCGTGCTCAACTACGCCGAGCACCTGGGCGGAGTCGCCTCCCGAGACGACGCCGAACTGGCCGCGCACTTCGGACCCGCCGAGCAGACCGAGCTGACCGTCGCCGGATCCACCTATGTGGCAATCGCTCGCTTGTTGCGCGCGTTGGAGGTCGAGATCGATCCAGGACTTTGACGTTTGACGCGTTTCTATACGGATACCTGCAAAATGGGCTTACGATCTCAGCACCTGACTCGTGTATCCGATGGGGGTAAGGCATGGCGACCGGCAAGGAAGGACTCCTGGAAGCGGATCACGCCTCTCCCGCTGCGGCGGTGTTCGTCTCGATCGCGGCCGCACTCGGCGGCTTCCTGTTCGGCTACGACACCGCGGTGATCAACGGGACCGTGACCGCACTGCAGGACCAGTTCGCCATCTCCTCGGTGGCGATCGGGTTCGTCGTCTCCTCTGCGCTGCTCGGGTGCGCGGCCGGCGCCTGGTTCGCCGGAGCGCTCGCCAACCGCTACGGCCGCACCAAGGTCATGCTGGCCGCGGCCCTGTTCTTCTTCGTCTCCGCACTGGGGAGCGCCCTCGCCACCGGTCCGTTCCAGCTGACCGGCTGGCGGGTCATCGGCGGCCTGGCCGTCGGCGCGGCCAGCGTCATCGCCCCCGCCTACATCGCCGAGATCGCGCCCGCCCGCCTGCGCGGGCGGCTCGGTTCGCTCCAGCAGTTCGCGATCGTGCTCGGCATCTTCAGCTCGCTGCTGGTCAACTACGTGATCCAAGCCTCCGCGGGAGGCGCGGCCGAATCGGTGCCGTGGGGCGGCACCGCATGGCGGTGGATGTTCGCCGCCGAGGCGATCCCGGCGTTCATCTACTTCATGGTGGCGCTGCAGATACCGGAGTCACCGCGCTATCTGGTCTCCAAACGCCAGTTCGCGAAGGCCAAGACGGTCCTGGACCACTACGTCGGGGGCGACAGCGACGCCAAGGTCGAGGAGATCAAGGAGTCCCTGCACTACGACCGGCCCGCCCGGTTCTCCGACGTGCGGGGCCCGCGCCTCGGACTGCTCCCGATCGTGTGGGTCGGCATCCTGCTGTCGATGTTCCAGCAGTTCGTCGGCATCAACGTCATCTTCTACTACTCGACGACGCTGTGGCGGTCCGTGGGCTTCAGCGAGAACGACGCGTTCCTGACCAGCGTCTTCAACTCCGTGGTCAACATCGCCGGCACGATCATCGCGATCCTGCTGATCGACAAGGTGGGCCGCAAGAAGCTCCTGCTGTCGGGCTCGGCGACCATGTTCGCGACGCTGGGAACGCTCATGATCATCTTCGCGACCGCTTCGGTCGACTCCGAAGGCAGTCCGGTCCTCAGCGACGGCGCCGGCGTGCTCGCGCTCATCGCGGCGAACGTCTACGTCTTCGGATTCGCCTTCACCTGGGGCCCGGCCGTGTGGGTGCTGCTGGGCGAGATGTTCCCCAACCAGATCCGAGCCTCGGCGCTCGGCGTCGCCGCCGCGGCCCAATGGATCAGCAACTGGCTGATCACCACCACCTTCCCCGAACTGTCCGAGATCGGCCTCGGCCTGGCCTACGGCCTCTACACCGGGTTCGCGCTCATCTCGTTCTTCTTCGTGCTCAAGTCGGTCCCCGAGACCCGCAACATCGAGCTGGAGGACATGGAGGCCCTCGAGGCCGGCCGCAAAGTCGGACCCAGGGACGCGTGACGGCGACAGGGGGCGGCCGAACGGCCGCCCCCTGCTTCCCGTTTCCCTGCGGGCCTTGTTATTCGTAGGCGATGGCGCCCAGAATATTGACTCTGGAGGCCCGCATCGCCGGGGCGATGGCCGCCAGCAGACCGACGACCACCGCCGCAGCGAGATAACCGACGATGAGGGCGGTCGGCACGGCGAAGATCTCCACGCCCTCCTCGACGAGCGCCCGCTGCGCCACCCAGGCCAGGACCAGCCCGACACCGATGCCGAGCACGGCCCCGAACAAGGTGATCGTGAGGCTCTCGACGGTGACCATGCGGACGCTCTGGCCGCGTGTCATGCCGATCGCGCGCAGCATCCCCAGTTCCCTGGTGCGTTCGAGGATCGACAGGACCAGCGTGTTGATCACGCCGATCACGGCCACGATCATCGCCAGTCCCAGCAGGGCCTGGATCGCGATGATCGCGAAGTCGAACATCACCGTCAGCTCCTCGATGTACTCCTCGCGGTTCTGGACCGACACCTCCGGTTCGTCGGCGAGGAGTCCGTCCAGGGCCGAGGAGACCGCCTCGATATCGGCGCTGTCGGCGACGTCGATGAGGGCCTCGGTGGGCTCGGGCGTGTAGAACTCCTCGGCCAGCGCCGGGGTAGCAAACCAGCCGCTGATGTTGTCGCTGTCGGCGAGTACGGCCGCGACGGTGAACTCGTGCGCCTCGTCGCCGCGAGTGAACTCGACCGATACGGTGTCGTCGAGCCCGACCCCGGCCTCTTGGGCGGTCGAGGCGCTCACGGCGATCTCGTCGTCGGCCAGGTCGGCGATCGAGCCCTGCTCGACAGGGACACCGTAGAGGCCCAGCCCCCCGGAGAGGTCGCTGGAGGCGTAGACGATCTGCTCGGCGCCGTCGATCTTCGCCGGGTCGTAGTAGAGCTCGGCCGCGGCATCGACCCCCTCGACGGCGCGCATGTCCTCCATCAGCGCCGGATCGAAGGTCCCCGGAACCGAGGAGTACACCGGTCCGGTGACGAACAGCTCGGCCGCGACATTGTCGTCCAGGGACGCGTCGAGGCTCTTCTCTATGCTCATCATGAGCGTGGCCGCGGTGGTCACCAGGGTCACGCCGATCATGAGGGCCGCGGCGGTGACGGCGGTCCGACGCGGGTTCCGAGCCGCGTTGCGCCGCCCCAGCTTCCCGGCGAAGCTCCACGACCACACCAGGCCGAGCATCCCGACGAGCGGCCGCGACAGCCACGGTGTGAGCAGGGTGAGTCCGATGAACGCCAGCGCCGCGCCGCCGGCCGCGTACGCGATGTCGCGGTCGCCGAGGTCGGCGGCGAGACCGTAGATCATCAGAGCGGTTCCCAGGCCGGCGATGAACGAGCCGAGCACGGTGATGCCGGTGATGGGCTTGTCGGTTTTGGCCGCGTCCCGCATCGCCTCGACCGGCATGATGCGGGAGGCCCGCAGCGCCGGAAGCAGCGCCGACAGGACGGTCACGCCGATGCCGACGGCCAGGGCCGCGAGCACTGCCGAGACCGGCACCGCGGTGGTGAACGAGGCGGTGTCGAGGATCTGGTTCGAGGCCAGGCTCGCCAACCCGATCCCGCCTCCGACGCCGAGCGCCGCGCCGATTACCGCGGCGCCGGTGCCGAGTGCGAGCGCCTCGACCAGGACCGAGCGGACGACCTGGCCGCGTCCGGCGCCGATGGCGCGCAGCATCGCGAACTCCTTGAGCCGTCCGGTGATGACGATGGTGAACGTGTTGGCGATCAGGAACATCGATACGAACACGGCGATCAGGCCGAACCCGAGCAGGAAGAAGCCGATCAGCCGCACCGCTTCGGCGGTCTCGGCGCTGGTCTCCTCGTTGTAGTCGGCGACGGTGATCGCGGTGGCCTCGTCGCCGATGACGGCCGCCAGCCGCTCGACCAGCTCGTCGTCGGTGACGCCGTCGGCGGCGCTGACGGCCACGGCGGTGTAGGCGTCCTGGCCCTCGAAGACCAGCCGCTGCGCCTCGGGCATGGTGAACGCCAGCTCGGTGGCGCCTCCGAGGGAGTCGCGCCCGCCGCTGTACCCGAAGACGCCGACGATGTCGTACTCGGTCTCCTCGCTGGCGAGCGAGTAGGCGGTGACGGTGTCGCCGAGGCCGAATCCGGCTGCGTCGACGAACGCGGCCGAGACGGCCACCTCGCCGTCGGCCTCGGGGGCCCGGCCCTCACGGAGCTCGCGGACGATCGACTCGTCGCCCCAGTTGACGGCGATCGTGGGCGCGAACCCGCCGACGATCTTGCCGTCCGATCCGATCGCGTTGATCATCCAGCTCACGGTGACGCTGGTGCCGGCCACGTCCGGATCGCCTTCGATGGCCGCGAGCGATTCGGCGCTCACGCCCTCGCGGACCAACCGTTCGCCCCGAGTCTCGGGCTCGACCGGTTCGACCAGCGCCTCGGATCCGACATAGGCGTCTTCGTTGAGCTCGTCGACCGTCGCCTCGATCGAGGCGGTGAGCACCAGCGCGGCGGCGATGAACGCCGAGCCGAGCACGACCGCGATCCCGGTCAGGGCCAGGCGGGACCTCCGGCTCGCCATGCCCTTCAAGGTGGCGCGCAGCATCGCTAGGCCGCCTCGCTTTCGGCGGCGTTGTGGGCGAGCTGCTCGAAGCCTCGCATCTTGTCGATGACCGCACCTGCGGTCGGCCCGTGGAGTTCGTCCACGATTTGGCCGTCGGCGAGGAAGATGACGCGGTCGGCGTA
>NZ_JAELXW010000167.1 GCF_016428645.1 Glycomyces salinus
ATGCGGACTGTCCATGCGAGGCAGCCTAAGCGCCCGCGTCCGCGCGCCGCAAACGAGATCGGCCGCCTCTGGGCCGCCGACCCTCGCGCTTCCGACCCGGTTTCAGTCGGTCACTTCTACCGTCAGCGTGACCGGCTCGGGCGCCGCTTCGTCGTTCAGGCCGCCGACGCAGTCCTCCGGGCCGGACCGGAAGCAGTACTGGAACACCACTTCGGTCTCGCCCGCGCCGACCGCCTCGAACTCCCAGGCCAGTCCGACATCGCAACCCGCCTAACCCTCCTCGCAGTCGGGCGAGTCGGTGTAGTCCTCGCCGACCTCGGCCAGGATGCCGGAGTCCGGTTCGCCGACCAGGTGCCAGGAGTCTCCGATCGAGGAGTTGATCCACCCGAAGTCGATCCGGAGCGTCTCCCCCGGGCCGACCGTCGCCGTCCCGGCATCCGCGGACACCTCGACGGCCGACTCCTCGACTGAGCCCTCATTCGGCTCCGCGCAGCCCGCCGTCACCGCCACCAGCACCGCGATCGCGGCCGACGCCGCGAACCCTCGAAAGCCCATGCCGACTCCCTTCGCATCCCATGGCCTGCGGCCCCCGCCGAATCAGCGGTGTCCGCACCTGCCGTGGACGGTACAAGCCGCGAGCCACCCGGCGGGTTCCTATGCGCACGGCTCGGGACCGGTCCCGCCGAAGATCCACACAATGAGGTTACCGCCCCTCCGCCCGAAGGAAGTGAAGCGCTCATGACCACCGAGGAAGAAGCCCGAATGCCGACCCGCGTCAGGGTCGCCCTGGTGCTCGTGACGCTCCAGGTCATCGCCAGCGCATTCGTCGGACTCGCATTCCTGGCCGAGTAGGGCAGCAGGGTTCAGCACGGCCAGGATCCCGGAAACCTCGGCCTGCTCGGAGGGGTCTCCCTCATTGCGGCGGTCGTGCTCCTGGGCCTGATCCTCCCCTTGCTGATCGCCGGCCTGCTGCTCTCGTACGACGGCGAGGAGTGGTTCACGGGCTGAGGGTGGGGCGAGTATCCCGCATCGGGCCGCTGCGACTACCGCAGGGAGACTTCGGATCCTTCGGAGTCGGTGATGTCGTGCAGTTTATACAGGTGGCGAGATCGGAAACACGGACTCACAACGAGTCGCATCCAACTCCGATACTCGCCACCTGACTATCGGCACAGGTGCTCCAATATACCGCTAGACGTTAACGTACGAGCTGCACCCGTCGGGCCGCAGAGCACGATTTTCACATGCCCTGAGCTTCTCGATACCCTCGTCGAAGGTTCCCGTCGAGGCGGAGGAGTTCTTACCGCCTTCGGTTTCGATTCGGTGCATGGTGTTGTCGCTGTTGACGTAGAAGTTCGAGTAGGCACTGTTTCCGTCCCACGCGATGTCAGTCACGGTAACTATGGTGTCGGCGGTGTTCGTGGTCGCACGCGCCCCGCCTTCGTACTCGGCTGTCGCCGCATAGGCGGGCGAAACCGAGCCAATGATGCTGGCCGCCATAAGTCCCGACATGCCGACGCGGACCCAGAACCTTCTATTAATGGCCACTTTCATGTCCTTTCGTTGTTGTATACCTTGTTGGGGTCCAGAATCGGTCGACATCCGTTCTGGAAGGCGATCGCCGATCGATTCCTTGGTCTTGATAAGACTCACTTCTCATTCATGGGAACCGGGGCGCCAACGCTCTGTATCGCGAATTGCGATCCTTGACGCCCAGTACCACATCACGATTCCGGATATCAGAACCACGCCTACAGCAACACCCGCTGTACTCCAACCCGGGGACTTGGTGGCATAGATCGTCAAGGGCCTGACAATCCACATACCAATTATGGTTCCCATGACGGCGGTCAGACCTATTGGAATTGCGACAAGCCATGCCGAGATACGGTAGTACTGTGAACTCATTCCCGCAATCGCCGTGAGGGGTGCCAGTCGGGAACTCGCCGCGAAAAACCTCCCTGCCGAAGCGACGGCGCTTACCGCGCCTATAATTGCCAGGCCGCACATACCGAATAGCATGACCCACTCCGCCTGCTCATAGTGCGGCATGGAACCGATCAGCCAACCGCGACCCGGTGCCTCTACGGCGACGATTACGTTGAACTCGTTGGCCGCCAATTTCACTTCTGGAATCTCGATCTGAGAGCGTTCCGGATTCACCAGAAGGAACGTCGCTCCTTCGAGAACCGCTTCGGATGGATCTTCAACTACGATTGATTTCGGTCCGGAAGACCAAGCGCCTATGAGCGCGTCGATCTTCCCAAGATCGAGTTTGCTGTCGGCTTGCTTTTCGCAGGGGATATCCAGCCTTTGGAGAGTCTCGCAAGAAGCGATGACTGAGCTGGTGGAACCCGGTCGATCCTCAGTTCGTATTGCAAGTACTTCGACGGGTTCGGAGATGCCAGCTGCGAATGCCCGCAATTCTTCAATACTGGCGGCGTCCGGCGTCCGCACCAGAATCGTGTTGGTACCATAGTACTCTCGATACTGCATCGCCTCCTCGGTGTCACCCGCCAATATCCCCTGGTATGCCAATACCAGGAAGAACAACACCAGGCCCATGGCGAGGCCAGTGATATAACGAGCGGTCTCACGAGGTTGTGCTTGCAGATGCGAACCTGCTACCAGCAATACCGCATCTTGTCGCCGGCGGCCTCTGTTCGCGAGCAGACGGCCGGCCCGCGCGGTCAACAATCCTAGAGTCGCGGGCAGGGTGAGGAGGACACCGATCGTGCCGACCCATTGGAGGATCATGTAGCTGGGCGTATAGGCGAAGAATCGCGGCAGGAATACTCCGACAGCCAGCGAAACCGGGAAGAGGCCTGCGATTACAGACATCCTTCGCAGGCGCTGATCCGAAAGCAGTCGTGAGGAGTCTCGACGGATCTTCGTCCTTCGAGCCAGGCCGAGAACAATGGCTGCCGCGATTGCCAAAGAGAGTGATGCGGCGCCAACGATCAACAATATGTGCGATCTCAGATCCTCAGCTGAGACTTCGAATCCTACAACTGGAATGTCCAAACCAACTGCCAGTACGAATACCATGACGACAAGCGCAAGGCAGAACCCGATGCCTATCGAAGGAAACGACTCTCCCAACGCAATCCAGCGTAGATGCTTTCGCATTCCTCCCAGAATCGACACCAGATGCTCGCGACGGTCGCGGCGGCGCGCCGCAATCCGGGCGCTGACGAGAGTGAGCGCGAGCGAGGGAAGGACCAGAGCTACCACTATGAACGCGATGAGGCCGGCAACTGAGAAGTCATGCTGTTTCGCCAACCAATGGATCCCCGAGATCTCGCCAGTCGCTCCATCGGATCCCCAATCGATCACTTTGTCGACCCTCTTGTCATCCACCCGAAGATCCGTTTGTGGGCGCACGTAGGCTAGCAATTCACCCTGGTCTATCAGACCGTCGTTCGAAATAAAGCCCTCGAAATCGCCAAAACGTTCTGCGATGGACTCATCTGCTCCTCGTTCGAACAGCGCAGGTGACAAATAGACTTGACCGGGCTCGGGCCATCGGTCGAGACCGGGCGGAAGCGGCGCGTCGACGCCCAGAGGCGTAAAGTAGTGAACTTCGAATTGGCGACTGTTCTCAAGATTGTCGAATCTGCTTTCGACCAGGACTATTTCGGATTCTTTGGCATCGGTTCCAGCGTATTCAGCGACTCCCGCAAGTGCCCGATCGTCACGCTCAATCGATACTGCCACGATGCCGGCAATAAGAACGAAATTCAGCGTGAGGACGAACATGGACAGAGCGAGGGTGTGGAAGCGGACACCACCCGACTCCATGGAGCGTCCCGCTCGAAACCCGATACGGAAACATACCGTCCGAAAGTCTGGACGTCGACTCATGCGGATTCACCCGCCGATTCCAGTCGATGGTTCTCTACTTGGAAGATCCGGTCCGCACGCTGCGCCACCTGCAGATCATGGGTCGCAATGAGCATTCCGCAGCCGTATCGACGTGGAAGTCCGTACAATAGCTCGGCCACAAGGTCTCGTGACTTCTGGTCCAACGATCCTGTCGGTTCATCGGCAAGTACCAGCCTCGGCTCGTTTATAAGGGCTCGTGCCACGGCTGTACGCTGACGTTCTCCTCCAGATAGGCTATCCGTATCGACGTCCAATGGCACATTCAATTCGCTCAGCAATTCACCTGCCCTCTGGTACGGATCTCGCATGGCCGTATTCTTGCTGAGCAACGCAGGCAGAGCAACATTGTCCACAGGGTTCATTTCGGGCAGTAGCTCAGCGAATTGGAATACCATTCCGATCTTGTCTGCTCGAATTTTGGCCTTGTCGTCAGCGCTTCTCCCATTCATGGTCTCGCCATCAATCCTGATCGAGCCAGACGTGGGCGCCATGAGTCCAAGCACAATAGATAGAAGACTGCTCTTGCCAGAACCCGAAGGTCCTAGAATCGCGATCGATTCCCCGTCTCGTACTGACAAATTCAAGTTGTCGAAGATTGTTCGGTCACGGAACTTGAGATTCAGATCTGCAATGGCGAGCACATTAACCTCGGACGGCATTGCACGCTCCCTCAATATTGTTCGAAGGGCATGGTGCTGCGCCGGGGAAACCGGCGCAGCACCATGAGGATGGAACTACCAGTCAACGTGGCGGTAGTCCGAACAGGCGTCCGGCAGCAAGGGACGGTTCAGGCACGTGTTGTGCCTGTCGATGCCAGCGGAATAGCTTCCACTCCTCGCACAGGAACCCTCGCCCCCGCTCGTTGACACTCGACGCTTCTCACTGTCGTTGCGGACGTAGAAGTCGGAGTAGACGTCCCAGCCGTCAAACGACGTGTCGCAGACTTCGACTCCGCGTTTGTTGTCATACAGCACGGAGTATCCGTCCGCGTCGTCCACCGCGGCCGTGAATTGGCTGTCTCCTGAGCCTGAGATCGAGAGCGGGTTCGCAGCCGCCGGCGCGGCCATCCCGAAGACGCTTGCGGCGGCGGCCACAATCATAGCCGATCGAATCAGTCGCTTCGGTGCCACTGGTATCATTTCCTTTCGTTGTTGATAGCCCTCTGTTCAGAGCGCTCGACGCGATCAGCGAGTGATGTCCGTTTTGGAAGGCGATCATCACTCGCTATTCAACTTCGGTCCTTCAGTGATAGTTGGGGTTTGAGCAGCGGCTGAGTTTCTCCTCTTCTCTCCTCGATTGGTTGGGCGCTCGCCGTGGGCGGGTGGAGGGTAGACCCAGACACTGAGCTTTTCCGTGCAACTCATGCGTGACGGTCGGTGACGC
>NZ_JAELXW010000168.1 GCF_016428645.1 Glycomyces salinus
ACGGCGACAGCGCGACCCCGACCGTGGCGTGCAGCGCCTAGACCGGCGCTCCGCAACGGACGACCGGGTCCGGCGGCGAGAGCCTCGCCGCCGGACCCTCGCCGCATCGGTCGCGCGGTCGGCGGAAAAGCCGACGGCCCGGTGCCGGATCGGGAGACACTCGGAGCTGCGGCGACCGCCGCGCGAATCCGCGACCGAGGAGCGGCCACATGCAGTACGACGACATCCCCGAGGCGATCCAGACCTTCGTCGACGCCACCAACGCCGGCGACTCCGAGGCGTTCGCCGGGGCCTTCACCGCCGACGCGTACCTCAACGACTGGGGCCGCGAGTACACCGGCCGCGACGGCGTCCGCCGCTGGGACGGCACCGACAACATCGGCAAGCAGTCCCACTTCGAGGTGGTCGGCATCGAGCAGGGCGACCGCCCCGACTCCTACGTGCTGACCGTGCGGGTCTCCGGC
The DNA here is from genome assembly GCF_016428645.1 of Glycomyces salinus. Lineage (GTDB taxonomy): Bacteria > Actinomycetota > Actinomycetes > Mycobacteriales > Micromonosporaceae > Glycomyces > Glycomyces salinus. The sequence goes on from NZ_JAELXW010000168.1 coordinate 465, forward strand.
AACGGCTTCAACGGCACCAGTCCGCTCGCCTTCGAGCTCCGCGACGGGCTCATCTCGAGCCTGCGGATCAGCTGACGAGCGGCGGCTCTCACTCCGGCGCGCCGGGCATCTTCGACGGGTCGTACGCCAGCAGCTCCCAGCTGTGGCCGTCCGGGTCGTCCACGGCGCGGTTGTAGAGCCAGCCCATGTCCTGGGCGCCCCTGGGCTCGGTCCCGCCGGCCGAGACGGCGGCGCCCGCCAGCCGGTCGACCTCCTCGCGGGACTCGGCCGCCAGCGCGTTGATCGACTCGATCGCGCCGGAGGCGATCGTCCGCTTCGTGAACTGCGAGAACTGCTCGCGGGTCATCAGCTGCACGGCGATCGCCTCGCTGAGGACGACCTGCGCGGAGGTGTCGTCGGTGAACTGCGGGTTCGGCTCGCCGCCGAGCGCCCGGTAGAACTCCGTGCTCGCCTCCAGGTCGGAGACGGGAAGGTTGATGTAGATCTGCGTGAAGGCCATGGGTGCTCCTCGTTTCTCGCGGCCGGTCCCTCCGGCACGACTCGAACCTACGGGCGCACGTCGGCGTCGGTCTTGTACAGAAGCGACAGCACCTCTTCGCCGACCGGCCGCCGCAGCTCGGTCGCCCTCCGGCCGATGAACCGGGTCAGCGACCGCGACAGGTGCGGCTGGTCGTGGTACCCGACCTCGTGCACGACCTCGGCGGGGGCCCTGCCCTCCCGCAGGAGCATCGCGGCTCGCCGCGCCCGCTCGATCTGCCGGATCGTGCCCCGGGTCAACCCCGTGGCCGCCGCGACCCGGCGCTGCGCGGACCGGGGCGTGACCAGCATGGGGGAGTCCCCGGCGACGACGTCGGTCACCAGCGGGTCCCGGACCAGCAGGCCGGCCCGGACCAGGCGGTCGACGAACGTCTCCGCGTTCCCGTAGTCGGGGACCTCCCACTCCTCGCCCCGCAGCACGAACGTGCGCTCGGTCGAATGCGGGCTGTCCACGCTGGCGTCCACGAGCCGGCCGACGGGCAGGCCCTTGATGAACGCGCCGTGACGGAAGACCACGCCGAACGCCTCGCCCGTGTCCTCGCCGAGGGGCACCACCGTCGGGCGGGTCTCGGGCCCACGCACCGAGACGTTGGTGACGCCGCCGGACTTCCAGACGATGAGCTCCCAGTTGGAGTTGGCCACCGACACCATGCGCGCGGGCAGGGGCGTGTCGGACCCCGCCACCTGGTAGACCCGCTCCACATACGGCGAGTCCGACGGCCGGTCCTCGAGACCCGCCATGCCGTCGGGTCGGTCGTGTGCCACGCCACACATCCTAGCCGGGCCGTCTACCGGGCGCGCCCGCTCCGGCTCGGACGCCGGGTTTGCCCGACCGTGGTACAACGGGTTGCCCGCGAACAACATCCCTGGACATCACAGCTAGCCCGCAGGGGGCGCGGCGGAGCGTCCTCTCGCGGCCTCGGCGGCGAACTCCGGGCCGAAATCGATGCCGGTGTCGGCCGCCGCGGCGAGGAGGGTGCGCCACCGCGGCGCATCGGAATGGTTCGGGTCCGCCCGCAACGCCTGCGCGGCCTTGGCGAGGCTCTCGCCGAGCTGCGGGCCGAGGTCCTCCAGCCGCGGCAGGTACGCGCCGATGTGCGGGGACGGGGAGCCGGAGACGAGCCGTCGCGCGCTCGGGGCGATGCCCTCGACCGAATGGGGGAAGCCCCCGGCTCGGGATCGCACGTCGATGTGCCCGGCGACCGCGAGCCGTTTGGAGGCGTAGGCGAATTCCTGCGGCGACAGCTCGATCTTCGACGAGTCCCGCAGGTCGTCGGCCTCGAACGGACCGTGCTCGTCGTACCAGGCGACGACGAGACGCAGCAGCGGCAGGTCTATTTCGTCCCATAGGGACTGGTTGTGCTCCATCATCTCCTCGGTATACACCCCCGCCCTCCCGCCCGAACGGCCCACTGGCGTTCATACGTGCAAGGTCGACGATGAGGCCGTCGACGTGAAAGCGGCCGAATCGGCGCTGATGTCCCATCCGCGGCGGCACGCGGCCGGGCGGACCTACCATGGGACCGTGATTGATGTCGATCTCAACCGCAGAGCCCTGGAAGCGGCCGGCGCGGAGGCGGCCGAGCGAGGCCTCGCCGCGGGACGGACGGTGGCGGCGTGAGCGCCGAGCCGCGGTTCCCCAAGTCTGTCTACGGGGTCGGCAGCGAGCCCGACCCCAGGTTCAGCCTCGCCAACGAGCGCACCTACCTCGCATGGGTGCGCACCTCGCTGGCCCTGTTCGCGGCGGGCGTGGCGATCGAGGCGCTCGAGGTGCCTGTCGACCCGGGCTTCCGGCTGGCCTCGGCGGGCGTGTTCGTGCTGCTCGGCCTGATCGGGACCGTCCAGTCATGGCGCGGCTGGGTGCGCACCGAGCGCGCGCTGCGCCAGGGCCGCATGCTCCCCGGCCGGTCGATCGGGGTGATCGTGGTGGCGGGCATCGCCGTGGCGATGCTGCTGCTGGTGGCCGGTGTCTTCGCGTGAACGCGATCCTCGAGGAGCCCTACGACCCCGGACTGCAACCCGAGCGCACCCTCCTGGCCTGGAAGCGCACCTGCCTCGCGCTCGGCGTCACGGTGGCGGTCGCGGTGCGGTTCGCCGCCGAGACGCTCGGCCCGCTGGTGGCGCTACTGGGCGCGGCCGGGATCGGCACGGCGCTGGCGGCCTACCTGGTGGCGGCGCGCCGGTACCGGGAGACGCAGAACTGGCTCGGCGCCACCGACCGGCTTCCGGTCGACGGCGCGGCACTGGGCCTGCTGACGATCACGATGCTGCTGGTGGGCTTGGCCGCCGGGGTGTACGTGGTGGGAGCGGCCTGGGAGTGACCCGGAAGGGCGCCACGGTCCCCGAGACCGCCTTCAGTCGGCCGCCTGAGCGGCGCGGCGCCGGGGCGCGGCGCGGACGTGCACGCGCTCGCCCTGCCTGCCGATGAGGCTGAGGAACTCCACCGGCCCTGCGCTGGTCGCCCCGAACCAGTGGGGCGTGCGGGTGTCGAACTCCGCGGCCTCACCTGGTTTGAGCCGGAGGTCGTGCTCGCCCAGGACCAGGCGCAGCGTGCCGTTGAGGACGTAGGCCCAGTCGTAGCCCTCGTGGGTGTGGAGGTCGGGTTCGGCGTCGTCGTCGCCGGTCGGCAGGACGAACTTGTACGCCTGGATGCCGCCGGGCCTGCGGGTGAGCGGGAGTATCGTCGTGCCGTCTCCGCAGTCGATCGCGCGCAGGTTGATGCGGGGATTGCCGGTGGGCGGCGCGTCCACCAGCTCGTCGAGGGTGACCCCGTAGGCGCGGGCGAGCGGCAGCAGTTGCTCGAGCGTCGGGCGCCGCAGGCCCGATTCGAGCCTGGAGAGCGTGCTGGCCGAGATCCCGGTCTCCTCCGAGAGGTCGACGAGCGTGGCCTCGCGGCGGAGCCGGAGCTGTTTGAGGCGCGGGCCCACGGCGTCGAGGGTCCGGTCCAGTTCGTTTCCCATCCCCCCAGTTTGCCATTCGGCAATTATCTTTGCCATCTTTCCCCGCTGCCGGGCACCATCGAGCGGTGCCTTCGGACGGGGGCCGCCAGCACACGGGAGGGACCGAGATGACCGAACTCGACAAGGACGGCTGGGAGCGGCACTGGCGGCGGGGCCGGGACGGCGAACCGGGCTCCATGAGCGCCAATCCACCGAACCCGTACCTCGTGGAGGAGATCGGCGGCCTGGCGCCGGGCTCGGCGCTGGACGCCGGATGCGGCGCCGGCGCCGAGGCGATATGGCTGGCCTCGGCCGGCTGGCGCGTCACCGCCGTCGACATCTCGCCCACGGCCCTCGCCATCGCCGCCGAACGCGCGGCGACCGGCGCCGCCGCCGACCGAATCCGGTGGGTCGAGGCGGACCTGAGCGTCTGGGACCCCGGCACCGGATTCGACCTGGTCGCGACCCACTACGCGCACCCGGCGACGCCGCAGCTCGACTTCTACGACCGCATCGCCGAATGGGTCGCGCCCGGCGGCACTCTGCTCATCGTCGGCCACCTGCACACCCACGACACCACCGGACACGACCACCGCCCTCCCGCCGAAGTGTCGGTCGACGCCGCCGCCGTGTCCGCGCGCCTGCCCGGACCGAGGTGGCGGATCGCCACCGCCGGCGAGCGCGCCCGCACACTGCCCGGACCGGACGGCCGCGCCACCACCATCCACGACGTCATCGTCCGCGCCACCCGCAGTGGCTGAGTCGTTCCACCCTGTCCAGCCGGAGGCCCTGTGACCGGTCGGAGCCTATTTCCCCGACAAGCGGTTCCTCCAGGGTGATCTCAGGATTCCGGCGCGGTTCCGATCGCGGTTCGGGCGGGCGGCGACGGAGTGGCGTATGGCGGCCGGGTGGGTGCCGGGATCGGCGTGTTCTGGCGGTCGCGGCGGCCTGAGCGGGTGGTACTCGGGAGCGCGGTGGACTGCCCGGCGGCGGTGGTCGACCCGGCGAGTGCCTGCCAGGTCTCGGGCCGGTGGTCGCCGCGGCTGCGTGCCGGGCGGTGTGGCGACGTCCGGGTGGCGGTGTCGGTCGGGTCCTGGCCGGGCAGGGTCGGGTCGGTCATGTTCGGTGTCACCTCCTTGCTGCCGCTGCTGCCGGTGGTTGCCGGTCGCGGTGGGTCGTCTCCTGCGGTG
>NZ_JAELXW010000169.1 GCF_016428645.1 Glycomyces salinus
AGCAGTGGGAGGTCATCGACCACGGCGGCGGCACGGTGAGCCTGGTCAACGGCCACAGCGGTCTGGCCATGGACGTCTGGAGCCAGTCCACAGAAGACGGTGCCCGCATCTCCCAATGGAACTACACCGGCAACTCCAACCAACGCTTCGAACTCCAACGCGCCTGAAGTCGATTAGGAGACCCTCATGTCCAACGAACCTCACGGCCGCGCCGGAGCGCGCCGCCGCACGATCCTCGGAGGCGGTCTCGCCGCCGTTGGGAGCGCTTCGATTCCCTTGACGGCCGAGTCCGCGGCGGCCGAGCCCGAGGAGGCTTCCGCCCTCGGAACCGAAGACGTCTCGGTGTCCTGGACCGACCCGCCGAACGGCTACCCCGAGTGGAACAACAACATCGGGATCTTCGAGGTCGGCTCCGAGCCCGCGCACGCCACGTTCATGCCCTACGCCGACCTCCAGCAGGCCCTCGCCGCCGACCGCACCGACTCGCCGTACCGGCTCGACCTCGACGGCGACTGGCGGTTCCAGCACGCCGAGCGCCCGGCCGACCGCGACACCGAGTTCTGGCGGACCGACCGCGACGACGGCTCCTGGGACACCGTGCCGGTGCCGTCCAACTGGCAGCTGGCCGGCTACGACCACCCGATCTACACGAACGTCACCTACCCGTGGTGGGGCGCCAACGGCGACCACGAGAACGCGCAGCCGCCGTTCGCGCCCACCCGGTTCAACCCGGTCGGGCAGTACCGCCGCACCTTCGAGCTGCCGACCGCGTGGCAGGACCGGCGCGTCCACCTCCATTTCGAGGGCGTCAAGTCCGGGTTCTACCTGTGGGTCAACGGCACCAAGGTCGGCTACCGCGAAGGCTCGTTCACGCCGTCCGAATTCGACATCACCGACCACGTCCAGCCCGGCACCAACCTCATAGCGGTCGAGGTCTACCGCTTCCCCGACGGCGACTGGCTGGAAGACCAGGACTTCATCCGCCTCTCCGGGATCTTCCGGCCGGTCTTCCTCTACTCGCTCCCCGCGGTCCACCTGCGCGACTTCAAGATCGACACCCCGCTGCGCGACGGCTACACGAACGCCGACCTGGACGTCGGCGCCGCCGTCCGCAACAGCGGCGACCAGCGGACCGGTACCTACACCGTCGAGACCGAACTCTACGACGAGAACTCCCAACCCGTCTGGTCAGCGCCGCTTACCAGCCAGGTCGACATCGGATCCGTCCAGCCGGGACAGGACGTGAACACCCACGGATCCAAGGCCGTCCAGGGCCCGAAGCTCTGGTCGGCCGAGTACCCGGACCTCTACACGGCCGTGCTGCGGTTGCGCGACCCCTCAGGCGCGGTCGTCCAGACCGTGTCGGCGCGGGTCGGCTTCCGCGAGTTCGCGATCCGGGACGGCCTGATGCGGATCAACGGGCAGCCGGTCTCCCTGCGGGGCGCCAACCGGCACGAGATGCACCCCGACCGCGGCCAGGCGCTGACCCGCGAGGACATGGTCCGCGACATCGTCTTGATGAAGCGGCTCAACATGAACTCGGTCCGCACCTCCCACTACCCGAACCACCCGGACTGGTACGACCTCTGCGACGAGTACGGCCTCTACGTCATGGACGAGGCCAACCTCGAGACCCATGGGATCCGCGGCGACTACCCGGCCTCCGACCCGGCCTGGACGGCGGCGGTCATCGACCGGGCCGCCCAGGTGGTCCACCGCGACAAGAACCACCCGTCGGTCGTCATGTGGTCCCTCGGCAACGAGGCCGGCGGCGGCGCCAACTTCGTCGAGATGCACGACTGGATCAAATCCGCCGACCCCACCCGCATCGTCCAGTACGAGGGCGACAACCGCACCTCGGTCAGCGACATCCGCTCCCAGATGTACAACACCGCCGCCGGGATCAGGGACCGCGCCCTCGACGGCGGCGACACCCGGCCCTACATCCTCGTCGAGTACTCCCACGCCATGGGCAACTCCAACGGCAACCTCAAGGAGTACTGGGACGTCATCCGCGAATACCCGGTCCTCCAGGGCGGCTACCTGTGGGATTTCGCCGACCAGAGCCTGCGCTGGGCCATACCGCTCGGCGGCGGGGCCACCTACCTCGCCTACGGCGGCGACTGGGGCGACGACCCCAACGACGGCAACTTCTGCGCCAACGGCGTCGTCTCCGCCGACCGCGAGACCGGCGGCAAGGCCACCGAGGTCAAACGCGTCTACCAGGCGATCAACGCGACCGCCGGAGCCGACGTCGCCGGCGGGGAGGTCCGGATCGCCAACGAGTACGCCTTCGCCAACGTGAACGAGTTCGACGGCGCCTGGTCCCTGATCGCCGACGGCGAGGTGATCCAGAGCGGGTCCCTCACCGCCCAGCAGCTCGACCTCCCGCCGCTGTCGGACAAGACCATCCAGGTACCCGTCCAGCGCCCGGCCGACCCCGCGCCCGGGGCCGAGCACTTCCTCGAGCTGTCCTTCACGCTGAAGTCCGCGACCGCCTGGGCCGACGCCGGATTCGAAGTGGCCAAGGCACAGCTCCCGGTCGACTTCGACAGCCCGCCGGTCGAACCGCTCCCGCTAGAGGACGTCCCGACGCTGACCGACGCCGAGACCGGCGACCAGATCACCGTCACCGGCGACGACTTCGCCGTCACCGTCTCGAAGTCGACCGGCGAGATCACCGACTACCAGGCGATGGGGATGCGACTGGTGAACTCGGGTCCGGCCCCGAACTTCTGGCGTGCGCCCACCGACAACGACCGCGGCAACGGCCACCCGAACCGCAACGGCACCTGGCGCCGCGCCGGCGCCGACCGGAACGTCACCGGAGTCGACGTCGAGCGCCCGTCCGACCGCTCCGTGCGGGTCACCGTCACCGGCACCCTCCCGACGAGCACCCAGTCGACCTACACCACGACCTACACCGTCTACGGCAACGGCGAGATCAGAGTGGACAACACCCTCCACCCCGGCTCGGCGGGCCTGCCGTACATCCCCGAAGTCGGCACGATCCTGCTCCTGCCCGGCGAACTCGAGCAACTGCACTACTACGGGCGCGGACCTGAGGAGAACCACTGGGATCGCAAGAGCGGCACCGACGTCGGCGTGTACTCCTCCACCGTGGCGGACCAGTGGGCCGGCTACATCCGACCCCAGGAGAACGGCAACAAGACCGACGTCCGCTGGGTCGCCCTGGTCGACGACAGCGGCCGCGGCCTGCTCGCGACCGGCGAGCCCCTCATCGAGCTCAACGCCTCCCACTTCACCCCCGAGGACCTCTCGGAGGGCACCCGCCACGACTACCAGCTGACCCCGCGCCAGGAGGTCGTGCTGCGGCTGAACCACCGGCAGACCGGCGTCGGCGGCGACAACAGCTGGGGCGCGCAGCCGCTCGACCAGTACAAACTGTTCGCCAGCAGGGACTACACCTACACCTACCGGCTCAAGCCGCTGCCCGGCCTCGACCAGGCCATGCCGCTCGCCCGCCGCCCCACCGAGACCGGCGGCGGCAGCGACGGGCCCGTGGAACCTGGTGTGTTCTATCGGTTGGTGGCGCAGCACTCGGGGAAGGC
>NZ_JAELXW010000017.1 GCF_016428645.1 Glycomyces salinus
GATAACTACAGGCCGGTAACACCGTTAGATACACAGTCCCCGCAGCGCCGACGGATAGGCGACCTGGTTTCCGCCCTGCCGGTCGCTGGCGGCAGTTTCGGTTCAGAGGTCGAGCGAGGCGAGGTCGAGGAGGTACCAGTCGCCTGCTTCAGTGAATCGGTGAAGCATTGAGGCGCGGTTGCAGCTCGCGACGTACGTTCGCGGCGCGACAGCGTCCTCCCCTGTCACGCGGAAGGTCCGGTACAGGTCGGTGCCATCACCGGTGCGCCGTGCAACGGTCAGCCGCTCAGGCTCGATACCGTGGCCGCCGACCCACCCGACGAAGTCATCGAGGACGAGGAAGTCGTAGGCTCCATTGACGAGATCGTTCTTCCAGACGTCGATTTGGCCGTCGTTGATCCGAAGTACAGGGAAGTCCACGTGGATGCAGGCCCAGACGGTCTCGCCGACAACGTTCAAGGTGTAGGCGTCGGCGATCGGTGGAAATGCTGGCTCACCGGTTTCGGATGCCCGCCATGACGGTGGGTATGACCAGACCAGGTTGAGATCGGCGTCGAACTCGACGAGCCCTGGGTCGCCGATCGGGATCTGGCCTGCGGCATCTGCCCAGCCGTAATTGCCACCGAAGACGCCTTCGTCGAAGTACCCGACGACGATGCGGCCACTTGGAGTGATCTGGATGTCCTCGATGCCGTCGCCGAGCGAGCCGGATCGCCGGTGGGCGCCGTCCGGGCCGACGACGACCGCATTGTGCTCGGCCGCCCCATCACGGAACCAGCATCGATACCCGACCATGAGCAATTCGCCGCCGGGCATGGAATGCACGTGTGGGAAGCGGGGAAACGGACCCTTGATCTCGACGGTATCCGAGTGGCCGTCGTGGGATGTGCTGACGACGCGGGCTCGCCACGAAGCCGTATCGGGCAAGAACGCCCCGGTGGCCTCGAACGGCGGACGAATCGGTGAGCGAGACCGATGAAGGAGGGCCTCCGGTCCCCACAACGTGACCGCCTCCCCGGCAGCGCCAACCGAGGCGCTGATGAGCACATCGCCCTTCATCGGCGGCGAGATCTTGATGTGGCGCAACAGAGGTGCAGCAGAAGCAGCAAGGGATGGGGGCACGCTGCGAGTTTGACACATGCCCCCGGGAACGTTTGAGGTGCTCACGACGAAAAGAGCGGCCATCAACCTGATGACCGCTCTTCAACTGAATGTCTAACTCTGTGGAGCCAAGGGGAATCGAACCCCTAACCACCTGCCCTAGATCCACGGTTTCACTACCTGCACGAACGTTCGATGAATCCCGCGTGACCTCGAAAAACAGTCTCCTAGTATCCCGGCAATTCCCCGCCTGTCTTGACCTCGACCGTCCTGGAACCGTCCCGCAATAACCGTCCACTCTCACCGTCGAAGACCTCACGCAAATCCGCGGCGGCAGGGAGGCCGGCCTCGTCGACGACTCGGACGACCTCGGCCGCGCGCCACCGCGCCGAGGGCACCACGCGGCCCGACAGGAGCGCCTTGAGTGTCGCGTCGGCGGCCTCGTCGAGCGCGCCCTTCGACACCAGGGCTAGCGCCAGGTCGATCTTCGCGGTAGCCAGCCGCCGCGGCCACCGCGTGTGGTCCTCGTCGGGATAGGCCGCGATCACCTCGCGGGCGGCCCGCTCGGCGGCGGCGTCGCCGACCCAAGCGAGCGTGGTCGCCGTGTAGCTCATGGCCTTCGCGGGGTCGTACTGGTAATGGTGCTTCGGCTGCGTCGGGTCGGTGGTCGCCATGGCTTGGACCCGGTTGACCACCGCCAGAGTCTCTTTCCGCTGCCCGAGGCGGGCCCGTGCGCGTCCCTCCTGCGCGGTGGCCTGAATCAGCGCCGAGGACCCGTCCGGGGCGGCCTCCTGCGCTGCCAGGGACAACTCCAGAGCGCTCGGATAGTTCCCGGCGGTCAAGGACGCCCACGCCCGGGTCTCGAGGGCCCACGCGGGAATGACGCGGTTTCCGGCCTCGGCGGCGAGACTGGCCGCGGTCCGCAGTTGCGCCGCGGCGGCCTTGCCGTTCTTCAAGTCGACGTTGAGCGTCGCGGCTAGTAGCGAGTACCAGCCGCCGAGGTCCAACAGGCGCTGGTGCTCGGCGAGCGTGGTCTGTTTGCCCAGCAGGCCCGACAGGTAGGCCAGGTGCGAGCGCACGTCGACCAGCAGCTCGATCGGATCGGTCCGCTGGTAGGCGATGGCGAGATCGTTGAAGGACTGCTCCAACAGGTCGACGGTGCCAGCGCCGACCTCGGAGGCGGCGGCAAGCCGTGCCAACTCCAAGGCCGCGATCGAGTCGCCATCGAGCGCCGGGGCTGCCTGCTTCGTTAGGGCCTTGGTGAACCTCTGAATGCCCAGCAGCCGGTCCAGGTCTTCGGCCAGCGCTATCGAGGGCGCTTGCTTGCCGTTGACGACGCGCGAGAGGTAGGCGGGGTCTCGGTACATGGCCGCACACGCCGCGCGGAGCGTGTAGCCGCTTCGCTGGAGTTCAGCGCGCACCAAGTCGCCGAAGTCGCTCATGCCAACCCCTTGCGTTGACCGTTGCCCGCCTGAGAAGTCAACGCTGGTCAACTCCCCTGTGACGGCCTTCTGGCTCAACGATAGCCGTAGGCCGCGGGTGTCCGGTCCTTGCTGTCCCGGCTCGGCCGGGTGGGCGACCGATCCGGACGGTGCCCGCGGTCGTCACAGAAGGCTCCGGCGACCGCTGGAACGGCCCTGGAGCACGGACTCACTTGCAAGGGAAGCGAGACGAGCACATGGTAAGCCGCCGCGAACGAACCACAGCACCCGCCGAACCGCTGAGGCCGCCCGACGAGCACCCTGCCTTCCACATCCCCACACACGGCGGCTGCGGCTGCCAGAGCTGCACCGAGGTGCTCCGGGACAGCCCGATCTGCCAGTCCTGCCACGAGCCGTGGCCCTGCCCGGACGCCGACGCGAAGGAGTGCGGCCGTGACGCTGTATAGCCGGAGCTTGACCGAGGACGCCCACCGAACGAAGCGGTTCCACTTCAAGGACGCCGACGGCATGTGCGCAGGCTGCCGATTCGGCAAGGTACTCGTGAAGCACGGCGAATGCGACCCCTGGCTGTGGGCCGAGGCAGTCTTGAGCAAGGTCGCCTCGCCGTCCACGCAATAGCCTGGGAGGGTAGCGCCACGGCGGCGAACCGGGCTTGAAACCCGGGCCAGGCGCAAGCCTGGGGGTTCGACTCCTCTACCCTCCGCTGATCGCTGATCCGGCCGATATGCCGGGGTAGGCGGTCCCTTCGCCGCGCACGGAGTCCTCGACGTGATCATCCGCGGCGTCAAGTTCCCGACTTGCTCGTCGCCGGACCCGCAAACCTGAACCTCGGCCGGGGGCTGGACCTGTGGATAACTCTGGGAACTCCACAAGTTATCCACATGCCGTTCACATGACCTGTAACTACGCGCATCCTTCCCATCAGTTCTGTTGCAGCGCTGAGTATTTGCGCACGTCGGGGCCCAGTGGACACTCAACTGGAATCGTGCATGCACTGTCGGTGTAGGGGTGTAGGGTCTTCTTCACCGTACAGAGGAGGCGTCCTCACGACGGACCGCCGCAGGAACCTCCGGCCCGGCGTCTCGGGCCTCAATCAGACATGACTATGGCCGTCCCAGAATTGGAACCCCCGGGACGGCCAACTGCTAATTCGTTAGGAGCCCCACCCTATGGCAGCGAGCCAGGCGGGTACAAGTGGTGTCCCGTCAGAAGGACATCACAAAAAGATCACGATCCCAGGCAACCAACAGGGCCTGCCGTTCGACGAGCACGTCGAGCAGTCCATGGCCGTCGCTAACAGCGCAGCACTCGAAGCGTTCGACTTCGAAGGGCTGGACGAGTCGGCGATCATTCTCCATCCGGAGCATGGGCCGTGTTTCATGTCCGAGCGCCTCATCCGTTGGGCCGGGTGGTCCAGTCCTAGTGATGTCCGCCGTGACCACCTCCAACCCGGCGATGAAGTCGAAATCTCGACCTCAATCAAACGAGGCCGCGGTACGACCACGGCCAAGGTGAAATTCCTGACCAAGCGAGGTGCTCGCCGCCTGCTGATGCGGTCGAATCACTCGCGCGCGATCGCCTATGCCGACCGTGTCCTGGATATGCTCGACGAACTCGACCAGCACGGCATGGTCGTCGACGAACAGCGCATCACCGACGACCAGATCCAGGCCGGACGTGAACGCCTCGACGCGATTGCGAAGGCCCGGCTGGAGGAGCGGATGGACTACAAGTTCGTCCTCGACTCCATCAAGGCCGGCGGCGCCACCGAGTCGCTCGACTACGCGCGCGTCCAGAACGCCCTGTACTTGGAGCTGTTCGGGGCTACCGCCAAGCAGATCATCAAGACCCGGCCACAGCTGACCGGGAAGCCGAAGAAGCGCGGTGAGGGGTTCTGCAAGTCGGTGGTAGCGAAGGACTACCTCACCGAGGCCGAGATACGGCGCATGCAGGGCGTGGTCCTGAACGTGGTCTCCCAGCTCCACGTGCTCCGTCCGAACGGGGCGACGGCCGAGGAGATCATCGCGATGGTCGAGCACGCGGTCTCGTTCCTCGAGCGACGCGGTGCCGCGTAATGCAGAACCTCAATTGGGTTGGCTGGGTCATCGCAGGACTCTCCCTCACGGCTCACCTCATCAAGTTCGCACGCGACCGGCGCCAGGGTGTAACGGTCAGAGCCGAGTCCGGCCCGAACGTCAAGGTCGCTCTCCCCGGGGATGCCAGGAGGCCGCGGGCACCGATGATGGTGGCCAAGCGCCGGGCCACGGCAAGCGAAGTGAGGACCAAGGTCCGCGTCTACGTCACGGCCACATCGCCAATCACGGTCGTCGACGCGGCAGTCTGTCAGTTCCGGTGGCTACTGCTCCGCCGTCTGGGAAGTTGCTCCGAGAAGATCGCCAAGCCGGTCGGGGTGTCAGCGGATGCTCGCGAGAAGTCGATCGTGTTGACCCTTGAGAACAGCCAGGTGCTCGGATCTGCACCCTGGGTACGGGTCCGCACTGAGCGAGGTCATCACTACTACACCCGAGTCAAGCTCCTGAACGGCAACGAGTAGCACAAGACGACAGCCCCGGTCACTTTCACGGTGGCCGGGGCCGATTCGCGTCCCCGGCCGGGGCCGGTGGTCAGTTATCTTTGCTGGCGGCGCGGCGCATGGCCTTGCGCGCCGCCCCTGCACCACCTCGGGACGGGGGCGGATTCGCGCGCTCAACCGTGGTCGACTGCGAGGTCTTCCACGGGCTGAACGGTGGGCGTGTGCTCGTCGGAGAACTGCGGCTCCACCTCGAACTCGGGGCGGCGCTGCCAGTAGTCCAGGAGGCGGTGGCCAGCGTCGACCACGGCGGCGCCGTCGCGGAAGTAGACGCCTTCGCCGTGAGGGAAAGTCCTGGTCGACGAGTTGAAGCCGTTCGTGGCCGGTCGCGACGACGGCGAGCTGGTGTTCACCTCCCCGCAGGGCGGACCGATCCGGGCCCACAACTTCCGCCCGCGCATCTTCAACCCTGCCGTGGCGAAGTCGAAGCTGCCGAAGGCGATCACGCCGCACAGCCTGCGCCACACCTTCGCGTCCCTGTCGATCGCGGCCGGGGCCGACGTGAAGACGCTTCAGGCCGCCATGGGGCACGCCACCGCGGCGATGACCTTGGACGTGTACGCCGACCTGTTCCCCGCCCGGGTCGGGGAGGTCGCCAACGCGCTCGACGCCGGGCGGTCGAAAGCCCTCGGGACGATTCCCGACCGTCCTGAATCCGTCCCAGAGACCCCAGAACAGCAGTGAGGCCGGGTACTAGACCCGGCCTCACCTGGTGATTTAGTGGAGCCAAGGGGAATCGAACCCCTAACCTCCTGCTTGCAAAGCAGGTGCTCTGCCAATTGAGCTATAGCCCCGAAACCCCCTGAGGGGTAGCGCCTCCGGTGCGAGTATCCCCGCCGGGCTCAGTGCACCAGCGAGGATACCCGGAGCGCGGTGAGTTGGCCAACGCCTTCGTTCAGCGCACGTCCTCGGCGGACGTGGTGGCCTCGTGCCAGAGCGTGCGCTCGTCGTTGATGGACTTGACCTTCCTGGCCACGACCACCGCGACGGTCGCCACGCCGGCGACGATCAAAAGCTTCTTCCACATGAACCCAGGCCCCCTAGAAGCAGAGCTTGCTCGGTTACGCAACGTCCGGTTCGGCATTGCACGATGCGACACAGCATAGCGAACAGCGCCACGCGTTCCCGGCGGGCCAGCGCGGACCGCTACGAGCCGGGCGCGTCGAGTTCGAGGAAGGTCTTCGCCTCGGCCAGCGCGTCGTGGTCGCTGAGGACGTCGCCGGGGCGGCTGCCGTTGCCCAACAGCAGGCCGCGCCATTCCATGCGCAGGTATCCGGCGCTCAGTCGGAGGGTCCCGGCCAGCGGGTCGGCCGCGGCGGGGTCCGGGTCGGAGACGGCGCTGACGCCCCACAGCCGCTTGCCGGCCATGCGGGAGCGGAACCCCAGACCGGACACGCGCATCCAGCCGGACCAGTAGTCGAGGTAGGTCTTGACCGTGCCGCTGACCGAGTACCAGTACAGCGGGGAGGCGATGACGATGTCGGTGGCCGCGAGCGTGGCGTCCTGGACGCGCTTCTCGGCACCCGCGGCGGGCGGGGCGGTGCCGTCGCCGGTGTGGCGGCGGTCGGTGAACGGCGGCAGGCCCGCCTCGTCGAGGTGGATCCACTCCTGCCGGTCGGTCTCGGGCAGGCTTTCGGCGGCCGCTCTGGCCAAGGTCTCGGTGTTGCCGCCGGGGCGGGCGCTGCCGAGGACGAACAGGAAGCTGCGCGGTGCGCTCATGCGCGGTCGCTCCTTCGGGATCGGGGGCGTCTCCCCCTTCAAGGCCGCCGCGCGCTCTGGTATTCCAAGGCGAATCGGTCCAGAAAACCGAAAATCCCAGACCAGTGGCGATACCGGCCTGGGATTATGGTGGGCGTACCTGGACTCGAACCAGGGACCTTTGAGTTATCAGCTCAACGCTCTAACCGCCTGAGCTATACGCCCGGGATTCGTCGCTCCGTCGGCGACGCTGAGAAAGGTTACCCCACTGCGGCCCTTCGGACGCAAGCGGCCCCCCGCAGCGAGGGACGGCCGTCACTCGGGCGCGAAGACGGCCCGCGCGGACGAATCCTCGTCGTCGCGGGCCGTCCCGTCCGAGAGCCTAGTCGCGTTCGGCGAGGGTCACCTCGATGCCGCCGACCAGGTCGGAGCAGACGTTGTAGATGAACGAGCCGAGCGTCGCCAGCGCCGTGAACAGGACCATGTTGACCACCCCGAGCAGCGCGGCCGCGCCGATCACGCCCTTGGCGGTGATCCGGATGTTCTCGGTGTCGACCCCGCCGCCGGCGGCGTCGGAATTGGTGCCCATGAGCATCGCGAGCATGTCGTTGACGGTGTCGAACACGCCCATCGCGTCCAGCGCGATGTAGAGGACGGTCGTGGCCACCACCATGACGATGAACAGCACGATCGAGACCGCGAAGGAGAACTTCATCACCGACCACGGGTCGATCCGCTTGAGCCGCAACCGGGCCCGCCGCGGACCCCGCCCGGCCGCCTGCGTGACCGCGGCCCGGGCCGCGCGCACCGCGTCGGCCACACGCGCCGAACTGGTCACGGCCGCGCCCGGAGGCGGACCGGGCTGCATCTGCGGGACCGCCTCGGGGCTCACCGGCGGCGGCGTCATGCCAGGCGGGCGACGGATCGTCAGGGTCTTGTCCTGGTCGTCAGCGGACGAATCCGACGAGGGCGCACCGCCCTCCGCCTTCGGCTCCTCGACCGGATCGGGGGAGGTCTCGACCTCCTCGCGTTCGGTCTCGGCAGCGGTGGCCTTCGCTTCGGTCATCTACTCGTCCTGCTCGTCGTCGGGTTCTTCGGCGCTCTTGGTGATCGCGAGCAGCGAGACCTCGTCGGGCAGATCGATCAGCTTGACACCCATGGTGTTGCGGTCCGTGGTCTTACGGACCGGCTTGACCGGAGTCCTGATGACGCCTCCCTCCGAGGTGATCGCGAACAGCTCGTCGTCGGGCTTGACCGACAGCGCCCCCACCAGATCGCCACGTCGTTCCGTGATCTTCGCCGTCAGAACGCCCTTTCCGCCGCGGCCCTGCTGCGGATACGCCTCGACCGGAGTCCGTTTCGCATATCCGCGGCTGGTCGCCACGAGGATGTCCATATTATCGCGCAGCACGATCATCGTGAGCAATTCGTCGTCGCCGACGAAGCGCATCCCGATCACACCGCTGGTGGCCCTGCCCATCGGCCGCAGACTCTCGTCGGACGCCTGGAAGCGGATCGACTGGGCCTTGCGGCTGACCAGCAGCAAGTCGGCGGTGGCCTCGATGAGCGCCGCCCCGACGAGCTCGTCGCCGTCCCGCAGGTTGATCCCGACGATACCGCCGGTGCGGGAAGAGTCGAAATCACTCAGCCGGCTCTTCTTGACCAGGCCGTTCCTGGTGGCCAGCACCAGGTACGGGTACTGCTCGTAGGACTGGAGCTGGATGACCTGCGCGATCGTCTCGTCCGGCTGGAAGGCCAGGACGTTCGCCACATGCTGGCCGCGCGCGGTGCGACTGGCCTCCGGCAGCTCGTACGCCTTCGCCCGGTACACCCGGCCCTTGTTGGTGAAGAACAGGATCCAGTCGTGCGTGGTGCACACGAAGAAGTGGCTGACGATGTCGTCCTGCTTCAGCTGCGCGCCCTGGACGCCCTTGCCGCCGCGCTTCTGCGAGCGGAACGAGTCGACCTTGGTGCGCTTGACGTAACCGCCTCGAGTGATAGTCACCACAATGTCTTCGCGGGCGATGAGGTCCTCCATGGACACCTCGCCGGCGTCGGGCAGGATCGTGGTGCGCCTCTCGTCGCCCCAGCGCTGGACCACCGCTGCCAACTCGTCGCGCACGATCGAGCGCTGCCGCTCGGGCCGGACCAGGATGTCCTCGAAGTCGGCGATCTTCTCCTCGATCTCGGCCAGCTCGTCGAGGATCCGCTGCCGCTCCAACGCGGCCAGGCGGCGCAGCTGCATGTCGAGAATCGCCGTGGCCTGGATCTCGTCGACGTCGAGCAGGCTCATCAGGCCGGACTTCGACTCCTCTGCCGAAGGCGAGCGGCGGATCAGCGCGATCGTCTCGTCCAGCAGGTCGAGCGCCTTGGACAGGCCGCGCAGGATGTGCGCCCGCTCCTCGGCCTTGCGCAGCCGGTACTGGGTGCGCCGGACGATCACGTCGATCTGGTGGGCCACGTAGTAGCGCACCATCTGCGCGATGTTCAGCGTGCGCGGCACCCCGTCGACCAGCGCGAGCATGTTCGCCCCGAACGTCTCCTGCAACTGGGTGTGCTTGTAGAGGTTGTTGAGCACCACCTTCGGGACCGAGTCGCGCTTGAGCACGACCACCAGGCGCATGCCGGTGCGCCCCGAGGACTCGTCGCGGATGTCGGCGATGCCGGTGAGCTTGCCGTCCTTGACCAACTCGGCGATCCGCTCTGCCAGGTTGTCCGGGTTGACCTGGTAGGGCATCTCGGTGACCACCAGGCACGCCCTGCCCTTGTTGTCCTCCTCGACCTCGACGACGGCGCGCATCTTGATCGAGCCTCGTCCGGTCCGGTAGGCGTCCTCGATGGCCGCCCGGCCCAGGATCGTCGCGCCGGTCGGGAAGTCCGGGCCGGTGATGATCCCCAGCAGCGCCTCCAGAGCCTCCTCCTCGGTCGACTCGGGGTGGTCCAGGCACCAGTTCACGGCCGCGGCGACCTCGCGCAGGTTGTGCGGCGGAATCTTGGTGGCCATGCCGACCGCGATCCCCTCCGAGCCGTTGATCAGCAGGTTCGGGATCCGCGAGGGCAGGATCGTCGGCTCGGTGGTCTTGCCGTCGTAGTTCGGCTCGAAATCGACGCACTCCTCGTCGATGTCGCGCAGCATCTCCATCGCCAGCGGGTCCAGGCGGCACTCGGTGTACCGCATCGCCGCGGCCGGGTCGTTGCCCGGCGAACCGAAGTTGCCCTGCGGGTCGATCAGTGGGTAGCGCAGCGACCAGTGCTGGGCCATGCGGACCAGCGAGTCGTAGATCGCGCCGTCACCGTGCGGGTGGTACTGGCCCATGACGTCGCCGATGACGCGCGAGCACTTGACGTAGCTGCGGTCGGACCGGTAGCCGCCGTCGTACATCCCGTACAGGATCTTGCGGTGGACCGGCTTGAGGCCGTCGCGCACATCCGGCAGCGCGCGCCCCACGATCACGCTCATCGCGTAGTCGAGGTAGGAGCGCTGCATCTCCACTTCGATCCCCACCGGATCGATGCGGCCGCCGCCCTCCGGGAGGTCCAGCTGGTCTTGGTTGTTCTCAGGCACCAGTGCTTCCTTGCTCTGTAAGACGGATCGTGGTCATCGGGGCCGTCGGCCGCCCGGGCTAGATGTCCAAGAAGCGGACGTCCTTGGCGTTCTCCTGGATGAACCGGCGCCGGCTCTCCACGTCCTCACCCATCAAGACGCTGAAGAGCTCGTCGGCAGTTGCCGCGTCGTCGAGCTGCACTTGGAGAAGATTGCGACTGGACGGATCCATCGTCGTCTCCCACAGCTCGGTGTAGTTCATCTCACCGAGACCCTTGTAGCGCTGCACGCCGTCGGACCGGCGCGGGTCCGGCTTGCCCTGGGCGATGCCCTCCTCGACCAGCCGGTCGCGCTCGGCGTCGGAATAGGCGTAGGAGACCAGGTCGCCCTTCTTGTTCCACTTGATCTTGTACAGCGGCGGCTGGCTCATGTAGACGTGCCCGAGCTCCACCAGCGGCCGCATGAAGCGGAACAGGAGCGTCAGCAGCAGCGTGTTGATGTGGTGGCCGTCGACGTCGGCGTCCGACATCAGGATGATCTTGTGGTAGCGGAGCCGCTCGATGTCGAACTCCTCGTGGATCCCCGTGCCCAGGGCCGTGATCATGCCCTGGACCTCGTTGTTCTTGAGGATCTTGTCCAGTCGCGCCTTCTCGACGTTGAGGATCTTGCCGCGGATGGGCATGATCGCCTGCGTGCGCGGGTTGCGGCCCTGCTTGGCCGAGCCGCCGGCCGAGTCGCCCTCGACCACGAACATCTCGCACTCGCCGGGGTTGGTCGACTGGCAGTCGGCCAGCTTGCCCGGCATCGAGGAGGTCTCCAGCAGGCTCTTGCGGCGGGCCAGCTTGCGGGCCTGCTGCGCGGCCTTGCGGGCCTGGGCCGCGCTGGCGGCCTTCTGCACGATGACGCGCGCTTCCTTCGGGTGGCGGTCGAGCCAGTCTGGCAGCCACTCGTTGCAGATGCGCTGCACGAAGCCCCGGACCTCGGTGTTGCCGAGCTTGGTCTTGGTCTGGCCCTCGAACTGCGGCTCGCGCAGCTTGACCGAGATGATCGCGGCCAGCCCCTCGCGGATGTCGTCGCCCGAGAGGCGGTCCTTGTCGCTCTTGAGGATCTTCTTCTCCAGGCCGTACCGGTTGACCGCGTTGGTCAGCGCCGAGCGGAAGCCCTCCTCGTGAGTGCCGCCCTCGTGGGTGTTGATGGCGTTGGCGAAGGTGTAGACCGACTCCCCGTAGGACTCGTTCCACTGCATCGCGATCTCGAGGGCCTGATCGCTCTCCTCGGCCTGGAACGAGATCACCGTGGGGTGGACGGCGCTCTTGGTGGCGTTGAGGTGGCGCACGAAGTCGGCGATGCCCTCGTCGTACTTGAACGTGACGGCCTTGGCCTGGCCCTCGTCGTCGAGCTGCTCGGACCGCTCGTCCAGCAGCGTGATCGCCAGCCCCTTGTTGAGGAAGGCCATCTCCTGGAGGCGCCGGTAGATCGTCTTGTAGTCGAACTCGAGGGTCTCGAAGATGTCGCCGTCGGGCCAGAAGCTGACGATCGTCCCGGTCTCGTCCGAACGCTCGCCCTTCTCCAGCGGGCCTGGCTGGGCGTTCTTGTAGTGCTGGCGCCACACGTGCCCGTCGCGGCGGATCTCGACCTCCAGCTGGGTCGAGAGCGCGTTGACCACCGAGACGCCGACGCCGTGGAGGCCGCCGGAGACCGCGTAGCTCTTCGAGTCGAACTTGCCGCCGGCGTGGAGCACCGTCAGCGCGACCTCGACGCCCGGCTTCTTCAGCTTCGGGTGCGGGTCGACGGGGAAACCGCGGCCGTTGTCGGCGACGCGGATGCCGCCGTCGGCCAGGAGCGTGACTCCGATGTCGGTGCAGTGGCCGGCCATGGCCTCGTCGACCGAGTTGTCGACGACCTCTTGCAGGAGGTGGTGCAGGCCGCGCTCGCCGGTCGAGCCGATGTACATGCCCGGGCGCTTCCTGACCGCCTCGAGGCCCTCGAGGACCGTCAGCGATGAGGCGCTGTACTCGTCCTGCTTCTTCGCCGCCACCGGCAACTCCTTCTGTCGTCGTTCACGGTCGGTGAGAACGCTAGTCCACGGGTGTGACACTTGCGGCCGTCCGCGTTCGGTGTCCGTTCCGGGACGGGCTCCCGCCCACCAAGGAGGCGGCCGAACGAATCGGCCGCCGATCAATTGTCAAGTCTACTGCGTCCGAGCTCGGATTTCCCTATCTCTGCGCCTTGGCGTCGTCACAGTCGCGACGGGAGGCGAGGATGTGAACCCCCCTACGGACCTAGGGTCGTCCGGCTTCAGAACGTGTCACGGGAGCCATTAAACCGTACTCGCCTCGGACCGAAGGAACGAGTCGGCTGTTTCGGCCCCACGATCCGCAGCCGCCGCACCACTCCGGGTCCGAGCGCGGCCGCGATCTTGCGGTACATCTGGCTCGACAGCAGCCGCAGCTGCGTCGCCCAGGCGCTGGACTCGGCCACGACCAGCAGCTCCCCGTCCTCGAGCTTCTCGGGGCGGCAGTGGGAGGCGATGTCGGGACCCACGATCTCGGTCCAGCGTCCGAACACCGAGGCGTTCGAGACCTTCGCGGTCCAGCCCTTCTTGCGCACCACCTGGCCCAGCAGGCTCCCGATCGTCTCGGGGTCGCGCTTGTCGGGGCCGGGCCCCGACCACTCCCTGCGGAAGCGCGGATCGTCCGACCGGCCGCCGGAGCGGCGCGGCCCGCGGTACGCGAAACCGTCCGACCTATAGGACACGACGGATCTCCCCCTCCCAGACGTCGAACCGGGCCCCCGTCAGCCGATCGGGGACGTCGGCGGCCACCGCGCAGGTGATGAGGGTCTGCTCGGCGGCCTCGGCGTATTCGGCCAGGCGCTCGCGCCTGGTGGTGTCGAGCTCGGCGAAGACGTCGTCGAGGATCAGCACCGGCGCCGAGCCCTCGGACTTGAGCAGCTCGAACGAACCCAGCCGCATCGCCAGCGCGACCGACCAGGTCTCGCCGTGCGAGGCGTAGCCCTTGACCGGGAGCTCGCCCAGGGTCAGCTCCAGGTCGTCGCGGTGGGGGCCGACCAGCGTGGTGCCGCGCTCGACCTCCTTGCCGCGGGCGGCGGCCAGCGCCGCCGAGATCCTGGCGGTGAGCACCTCGCGGTCGGCGGTCAGGTCCCCGCCCAGCTCCGAGGTGTAGACCATCGACGCTTCGCTGCGTCCGTCGGCGATGCGCGCGTGGGCTTTGGCGACGGGCTCGGCCAGGTCGGCCACCAGCGCCAGGCGCCCGGCCATGAGCTCGGCGCCGTGCTCGGCCAGGTGCGCGTCCCAGGCGTCGAGCGTGGCCAGCTCGGCCCCGCCCGGCCCCCGACCGCCGTTCTTCTTGGCCAGGTAGGCCGTCCGCAGCAGCGTGTTGCGCTGTTTGAGGACCCGCTCGTAGTCGCCGCGGACGGCGGCGAAGCGCGGGTAGCGCGAGCACAGGAGCTCGTCGAGGTACCGGCGGCGGACGCTCGGTTCGCCGCGCACCAGCGCCAGGTCCTCGGGCGCGAAGGCGACGGCCTTGAGCGCTCCGATCAGGTCGCGCGGCCGCGGCAGCGCGGTGCGGCCCAGCCGGGCGCGGTTGGAGCGGCCGGGGACGATGGCCAGCTCGGCGAGCAGGTGCCGGGAGTCGCTGACGATCTCGGCGCGCACCACGGCCTGCTCGGCCCCGGCGCGGACCAGCGGGGCGTCCGAGGACACCCGGTGGGAGCGGAGGTTGGCCAGGTAGATCAGGGACTCCACGAGGTTGGTCTTGCCGTGTCCGTTGGGCCCGACCAGGATCGAGGGGCCCTCGTCGAGCGCGATCTGGGCGTGCGCGTAGGACCGGAAGTCGCTGAGATGGAGCTGGCGTACGCGCACGCCTCTATTGTGCCGCCTGCCGCTGACGCGCCGCGGACCAGCCCCGATTCGGCTCACTCGGGCCTGACGGCGTGCCCACCGAACTGGTTCCGGAGGGCGGCGACGGCCTTCATGGCCGGGGAGTCGTCCTGGCGGGAGGCGAACCGCGCGAACAGGGAGTCGCTGATCGCCGGGAGCGGCACGCGCAGCCGGACGGCCTCTTCGACCGTCCAGCGGCCCTCACCGGAGTCCTCGACCCAGCCTTTGATCTTGGCCAGTTCGGGGTCCTCGTCGAGCGCGCGGTCGAGCAGGTCGAGCAGCCAGGAACGGATCACCGTGCCCGACCGCCAGGACTTGAAGACCTCCGGCACGTTCTGGACGTGCTCGCTGGCCTCGAGCAGCTCGTAGCCCTCGGCGTAGGCCTCCATCATCGCGTACTCGATGCCGTTGTGGACCATCTTGGCGTAGTGGCCGGCGCCCACGCCCCCGGCGTGGACGAAGCCGTACTCGCCCTCGGGCTTGAGCGCGTCGAAGACCGGCATGAGCTTCTGGACGTCGGCCTCGGCCCCGCCGACCATGAGCGCGTAGCCCTCGGTGAAGCCCCACACGCCGCCGGAGACGCCGACGTCGACGTAGCCGATGCCGTGGTCGGCGAGCACCGCCGCGTTGGTCTCGTCGTCGGTGAACCGGGAGTTGCCGCCGTCGACGACGATGTCGCCGGCCGAGAGCAGCCCGGCGAGCTCGGCGACGGTGGAGCGGGTGGGTTCGCCGGCCGGGACCATGACCCAGACGGCCCGAGGGGCCTCGAGCGCCTGGACCAGTTCGGCCGGCGAACCGACGTCGGTCTTGTCCGGGTCGCGGTCGTAGCCGACGACCTGGTGCCCGACCTCTTGGAGCCGCAACTTCATGTTGCCGCCCATCTTTCCGAGCCCGATCATGCCCAGTTGCATGCCGCGCCCCCTTCCGCTCCGCTGGTGTCCGCGCCTTTCAGGCGTCCCAACGCAATGGTTGCAGCATGTACAGGTAGCCGTCGTGGTTTGTGTCCGATTCCTCAGCGTCGGGCTCGGCCTCCCCGGACATGACGACCGGCTTGCCCAGTTCGTTCATGTTGAAGGCGGTGTACGGGGTGTCGACGACGCCGAGCCCGTCGAGCAGGTAGGCGGGGTTGAAGGCGATCTTGCCGGACTCGCCGGTGAAGGTGCAGTCCATCGCCTCGCTCGCCTTGGCGTCCTCGGCGCCGCCCGCCTCGACGACGAGTCCGTCGTCGTCGAAGGACAGCCGGATCGGCGAGTTGCGGTCGCCGACCAGGGCCACGCGGCGGGCGACCTCGATCAGCTCGGAGGTCTTGACCCGCAGCGTGGTCGAGTAGCTGTTGGCCAGGAGGCTGCGCAGCGGCGGCAGCTGGCCGTCGAGGACGCGGGAGGTGGTCTGGCGGCCCCCGGCGGTGAACCCGACCATGCCGGGCGCGCCGTCGGTGCCGGTCGGGACGGCGATGGTGACCGGGCCCGACATCGACCCGAAGGTGCGGGCGGTGTCGGCCAGGGCCTTGGCCGGGACCAGGACGGTGACGTTCACGTCGGACTCGGCCGGTTCCCAGCCGGTGTCGCAGATGGCCATCCGGTATCGGTCGGTGGCAAGGAAGCCGATGCCGCCACCGGTCATCTCGACCTGGACGCCGGTCATGGTCGGCAGGGTCTCGTCCTTGCCGGCCGCGACCGCGGTCTGGGCGACGGCCTTGGCGAACCGGTCGGCGTCGATGGTGCCGATCGTCTCTGGCATCTGCGGCAGGCTCGGGTAGTCCTCCAGCGGCATGGTCGGCAGGGTGAAGCGCGCCGAGCCGCAGGTGAGCTCGGCGTGGGGGCCGTCGACGGTGAAGTCGACCGGCTTGCCGGGGAGGGCCTTGACGATCTCGGCCAGCAGCTTGCCCGACACCAGGGCCGTGCCGGCGGACTCGCCGGTCACCTCGACCTCGACGCGGGTGGAGATCTCGTAGTCGAAACCGGAGATGGTCAGGGTGCCCTCGTCGACCGACAGGCGGGCGCCGGCGAGCACGGGAACGGACGGCCGGGCCGGGAGGCTCTTGGCGGTCCAGGAGACCGCGTCGGCGAAGGAGTCTCGATCTACTTGGAACTTCATGGCGTGCTCGCTCCTCATCTGGCTGAAGCTCGGTTGTTCACAGCGCTATTACTAATGAACTCTCTATAGATATAACTGTCGTCGTAGTCGTCGGTGCTGTGGAAACTGTGGAAAACCCTTCTTTTCGCAGCTAGGCATCGATATGAGGTTGTGGACGAGCTGTGGAGAACCTGTGGATGAATCGGCAGTTTATCCACAGCCCCCGACACCCGAGGCGCTTTCCACATTCTGTCCACAGCTGTTTCCACAGCTTTTCCACAAGTTCTCCACAGGGTTGTACACAGGGAGAACGCGAGTTGAATTCTCACTTCGGCCCGTCGTCCACACGCTGTCCACAGGCTTTCCACAGAAATCCGGGTTTATCCACAGCTTTTCCACAGGCTTGTCCACAGGGGTGTCAGTCGTCGGTGTGTTTGAGACGGTTGGTCAATTCGGCGATCTGGTTGTACAGGGCCCGCCTTTCGGCCATCTGCTTGCGGATCTTCTTGTTGGCGTGCATGACCGTGGTGTGGTCGCGGCCGCCGAATGCCTGCCCGATGCGCGGCAGCGACATGTCGGTCAGCTCCCGGCACAGGTACATCGCGACCTGCCTGGCGTTGACCAGCACCCGGGAGCGCGAATTCCCCTTCAGATCGGCGGCCTCGACGCCGAAGTAGTCGGCGCTGGCCTGCATGATCTGGTCGACGGTCACCTCGGCGGCTTCGCCGCCCTCGGGAATGAAATCGTGCAGGACCTCCTCGGCCAGCCCCAGGTCGACCGGCTTGCGGTTCAGGCTCGCGTAGGCCGTCACCCGGATCAGCGCGCCCTCCAGCTCGCGGATCGAGTGGTGTATCTGGGAGGCGATGAACTCGACCGCGTCGGTCGGCACGTTCAGGTTGTCCTGCACGGCCTTCTTGCGCAGGATCGCTATCCGCGTCTCCAGGTCCGGCGGCTGGATGTCGGCCAGCAGCCCCCACTCGAACCGGGTCCGCAGCCGGTCCTCGAGCGTCTGCAACTGCTTCGGCGAGCGGTCCGAGGAGATCACCAGCTGCTTGTTGGCGTTGTGGAGCGCGTTGAAGGTGTGGAAGAACTCCTCCTGGGTGCGCTCGCGGTCCATCAGGAACTGGATGTCGTCGATCAACAGGATGTCGACGTCCCGGTAGCGGCGCTGGAACGCCTGCTGGCGCCGGTCCGACAGCGAGTTGATGAAGTCGTTGGTGAACTCCTCGGTCGTCACATAGCGCACCGACCCCGCTGTGCCCAGGTCATGGGCGTAGTGGCCGACCGCGTGCAGCAGGTGGGTCTTGCCCAGCCCGGATCCGCCGTAGATGAACAGCGGATTGTAGGCCTTGGCGGGCGCCTCGGCCACGGCGAACGCCGCGGCGTGCGCGAAGCGGTTGGACGAGCCGATCACGAACGTGTCGAAGTTGTAGCGCGGGTTGAGGCGACCCACCCCGTCGGCCGCGGTGGGGGCCGGGGCCGACTTCGCCGGCTTGGAGACCCCGCCGCGCCGCTCAGGGTCCGGGTCGGCGGCCGGAGGCGGAGCCACCGCCGGAGCGCCCGCGGACCCTTCGGCCGAGGCGTTGTCGGCCCGGGCCTGCTGCGGGATCGGCGGCTGCTCGGCCTCCTCGTCGACCGGGTCGTCCGCCTGGTGCCCCGCCGACTCGGCGGCCGGCTCCGGCCTGGGCGCCGGGTCGGGCTCGGGGGCGCGCCGCTGGGCCGCTCGGAAGGCATCGGTGTCGAACAAGCTCGGCGGTCCGGGCGAATCATCGGGGGCGGCCGGAGGCGGCGCCAGCGGCTCGGACCTGGGCATCTCGAAGATCAGCGTGTCGTCCGAGCGGGAGGCCCGGTCGGACTGCGCGGGCGGAGCAGGCGGCAGCGGAGCGGACGGCGCGACGGGCGCCTCGGTCGCGCCCTCGGTGCCGTTGTCCTGCATCGTCACCGCGATCTGCGTCGGCTGGGCAAGCTGCCGGGTCAGCGCCGCGCTGATCGGATCGCGCAGCTTCGACTCGAAGGCGGCCCGCGCGAACTTATTGGGCGCGGCGATGATGAACGTGCCGTTCACCGCCACCACCGGCTGCGTCAGACGCATCCAAGCCTGCTGCTGGCGGGTCAGCTCCGACGCCTCGGTCAGTTCCGCGGTCACCGCCGACCAGACGGTCGACAGATCTCGGTCGGTCACCTTCCCCACCCCTTGCCGTAGTCGTTCGCTTCTCCGCGTGCGCCGACGCGGAATGCGGTAAACTGCTGTTCTCGCCCGGCCTCCGGATTCGCCGCGACGGTCCTCGCCCCACACTCGCCACCGCGCTCGAGCGCGGTGCGTCTAAGCAGTTTTCCACAGGTTATCCACAGGTCCGCAGTTGGCCTGGGGATGTGCACCGCTCGTGACAGAGTCTCTCGAATCGCGGCTGCGACCAGCGATTACACTCGCACTCGATTGCGAAGCCGTTGCGGCGGCCCCGAAAATGTCCACCGTTCGGGCGAGGTTATCCACAGGCTGCCCACACGCCCGCCGGTCCTGTGGAGAACACCCTGCGCGCACCGCCGCCGGACCGGGCGGCCCCTGACCGGCGCCACTCGGAGACGAGTAACATGAGTGAGTTGCCCTCCCCGCTGGAGGGGCATGCCACACCCGCCGTCCGCGGCGCCGGAGCCACGCGAAAGCCCTGCTAGTCTGAACTTTGCGTCCCGGGACCCGCGACGGCGTCAGGACAGGCGGCCGGCGCGGAGGCGACGCGAGAGCAACCAGATACGTATTGGGAGTGTCCGACGTGAGCAAGCGCACCTACCAGCCGAACAACCGCCGGCGCAAGCGCACCCACGGCTTCCGGCTGCGCATGCGCACCCGTGCCGGCCGCGCCATCGTCAACAACCGCCGCCGCAAGGGCCGCAAGAACCTGACCGTCTGAAGGCGGCGCTCGGAGCGCTCGCTCCCACGGTGAAGCCCGCGAGCCGCGGATCGGTTCACCGGGAGTCGGCGGGAGGACGTGACCCAGAGGTGCTACCAGCCGAGGCGCGCATTCGACGCAGCCGAGACTTCAGCGCGGTGCTGAAGCGCGGCCGCAGAGCTGCCCGAGGCGGCGTGGTCGTCCACTGGGCGCCCCCCGCGGGCGCGGCGACAGAACCCGAGACACCGTCCGATGCCGAGGCGCGATCCACGGCACGGGCGGGTTTCGTCGTCTCCAAGGCCGTGGGCAACGCCGTCGTTCGCAACAGAGTCAAACGCCGGCTGCGTCACGCCGCGGCCGAGCAGCTGGCCTCCTGGCCCGTCGGCTCCGACGTGGTGGTTCGGGCCACACCCAAGTCCGCCGGACGCGACTTCGCCGCGTTGAGCCGCGACCTGGCCGAGGCCGTCGAGGCGGCCCGTTCCGGGAAGGACCGCCGCCGAGCCCGGCATTCGGGCGGCGCCGACCGGAGAAAGACATGACCGTCCGCCTGTCGGCGCTGGCCACCCGGGTGCTGAGCCTCCCCGTTGTCGCGTACCGTCGGTGGGTGAGCCCGGCGATTCCGAACCGCTGCCGGTTCTACCCCAGTTGCAGCGCCTACACCCTCGAGGCGCTGTCCCGACACGGTGTCGTCCGTGGCCTATGGTTGAGCCTGCGGCGACTGGGACGGTGCCACCCCTTCCATCCGGGAGGCTATGACCCTGTGCCTCCCTCGCGGTCCGAAGCGCGGACCGCGTCCGAGCCGTCCGTTGGTACTGAGATGACTGGAGTCCGTCAGTGACTTTGCACTGGATCTACATCGCGGTGTCGTGGCTGCTGCTGCGCTGGCATGACCTGTGGAGCAGCGTGTTCAACGGCGCTGAGGCCCTGTCCACCGACTGGGCCTGGGTGCTGGCGATCATCTGCATGGTCATCACCCTCAGGGTGATCCTGTTCCCGTTGTTCGTCAAGCAGATCCGGTCGCAGCGGGCGATGCAGAAGCTGGCGCCGGAGCTCAAGGCGCTGCAGGAGCGCTATCGGGGGGACCGGGAGACGCTCCAGCGCGAGACGATGGAGCTCTACCGCAAGGAGAAGGCCAACCCGCTGATGGGCTGCCTTCCGATCCTGATCCAGGCGCCGGTGTTCCTGGGCCTGTTCTGGGTGCTGCGGCGTCCCGACCCGCACCAGACGATCAACACCACCGAGTACTTCTGGACCGGCTACCACGACGGCCCGAACTCGGACTGGAACACCTACGTCGACGCGAAGCTGTTCGGTGCCCCGTTCTGGTCCTCTCTGGGCTCCCCGGCCAGCGACCTCACCCATGTCGGATCGGACCCGATCGTGGTGAGGGTCGTCGCGGTCATCCTGATCGCGGCCATGATCATCACGACGTTCCTGACCACCCGCCAGATGATCCTCAAGACCGGCTGGTCCGAGGACTCCAACCAGCGGATGATCCAGAAGGTGATGCTGTACGGCATCCCGGTGATTCTGATCTTCTCGGGCTCGATCTTCCCGATCGGCGTGGTCATCTACTGGACCGTCAACAACCTCTTCTCGTTGGCGCAGCAGCAGTACGTGCTGCACAAATACCCGCCGCCGGCGCAGAACTCCGCGAACAAGCCGCCGAAGCCAGGCACGAAGGCGCACGAGAAGATGGTCGAGGAGCAGCGCGAGGCCGAGGAGCGCCGCAAGGCGCTCGCGCCCAAGCCCGGTCAGAAGCCCGGTCAGAAGCCGAAGCAGCAGAAGACTCCGCCGAACAAGAACAACGCGAACGGCGGCAACCAGAACCCGCCCAAGGGCGGACCGGGCTCGGGCAAGAATCTCTCGCGGTCCGAGCGGATCGCGCGCGCCAAGAAGGTCAGCGGTGCCCAGCAGGCCAACGGCAAGAAGAAAAAGGGCAAGGGGGGCGGCTCGAAGGCCGCGTAAGCGGTTTTCGATCACGCACAATGGGGCAAACTAAGCTTGTAACTAGCGATAGGACATAGTTGACAATTATGGGAGCAACGGTGCGGGAGGACGAGGTGGCCTCCGAAGACGAACTGTTCGAGCAGAGCGAAGTGGCGGCCGACTACTTGGAAGGGCTGCTGGACATCCTCGACCTCGACGGAGACATCGACGAGCTCGTGGTCGGCGACCGACCCCAGGTCGAGGTCGTCGGCGAGGAGCTGTCGAATCTGGTGGGGCAGAAGGGCCAGACCCTGGAGGCCCTGCAGGAACTGTGCCGGCTGGCGGTGTACCGCAAGACCGGTGAGCACTCGCGGCTGATGCTCGACATCGGCGGCTACCGTGCGGGCCGCCGCAAGAAGCTTGCGGAGCTGGCCGAGAAGACCGCGAAGCGCGTCATCGAGTCTGAAAGCGTCGTGAAGCTCGACCCCATGAGCGCCTTCGAGCGCAAGTGCGTGCACGACGTCATCAACGCCACCGACGGAGTGATGAGCGAATCCGAGGGCGCCGAGCCACGCCGCCGGGTCGTGGTCAAGCCCGAGTAATGAACACGGAGCCGATGAGCTCGGAAGATGAAGAGGCCAATGTTTCACGTGAAACGTTGGCCTCTGTTTTCGGAGACGACGAGGAGCGGATCCGGCAGGCCGAGGACTTCGTGGGCCTGCTGCGGACGGCGGGAATCGAGCGCGGCCTGATCGGGCCGCGGGAGGTGCCGCGGCTGTGGGGACGGCATGTGCTCAACAGCGCGGTGATCGGTGAGTTGATCGGGCCGGAGTCTGACGTGCTCGATGTGGGCTCGGGAGCGGGCCTGCCGGGAATCCCGCTGGCGGTGGCGCGACCGGACCTGTGGGTGACACTGGTCGAACCGATGCAGCGGCGCGTGACCTTCCTGGAGGAGATCGTCGACGCCCTGGGAATCGAGAACGTGGAAGTGCTGCGGGCCAGGGCTGAAGAGGTCGACCCGAAGGGCAAGGCGGACGTGGTGGTGTCGAGGGCCGTGGCGCCCTTGGGCAAGCTGGCGCGGTGGTGCCTCCCACTGGCGAAGACCGGGGGGACGATGCTGGCCATCAAGGGCCAGAGCGCATCCGAGGAGATCGAACGAGACGGACGCCAGATCCAGAAGGCCGGCGGAGGCCGGGCCGAGGTGCTGCTGTGCGGGGAGAAGAAACTGGCCGCACCGGTCTTCTCCGTGCCCACCACGGTGGTGCGAATCAAGCGAACCCGATAGCGCGGCACAGCAACACCGTCGCGCCCGGACCGGACCTCAACCTGTACGCCTCCAACAAGACCCACCACCGAGCCGACGAAAGCACGGAGCTCGGGCCCACGACTGGCCCGCACCTCGAACAACGGCCCGCCGAACAGCTTCACCGTTCCACGTGAAACCTCACCCTGTGGAAAACCCTGCAGCGGCCCGAATCTGTCGGACCAATGCCGTACTTTCGAGCCAAGGGGTCCCCCAGGGCGGACAAGTCGGCATATTTCCGCTTTCACTTTCCGTCACCAGCGTTGCCGCACTCCGGATCGCCATGCGGCTCCCACTTGTCTTGGGAGAGAACCGAACCCAGTTCGGGATTCCGATGAGCGCCCTCCGGAGACGCCGAGGTTCACGTTCTTGGGTTAATGTATGGCTCGTAAGGTTCTCCAAGCACGGGGTCGATGTTTCACGTGAAACATCAGGCCCGTAATCTGTGGCGGTGAATGTGCGCGACCCCCTTCCTCCCGAAGATCGTGAACAACCGAAGTCCCTTGGCGGCGAAACCCCTGAACGCCGCATCAAGAACGTCCTCGACGCCGCTGTGAGCGAGGAGATTCCGACCAGTCGACGGCATCGCTATCGAGAAACTTCGGAGTCGCCGGGTGGCGCAGCCGACCCCTATGCGCAGGCTGGGACAGAATCGGACACAGGTGAGACCGGTCCGGGCACGCGCCATGCGTCACTGAAGACCGAGCCGGTCCTCCGCAGCCAGAACGAGCGGTCCGAAGATAGCGGGGAACAGGACGGGATGCGCAAGTCCACATCACAACGGGGAAGGTCGGGGCGTCACACCGCACCGGAGGCGTCGGCCTCACGAGCGGGACGCCGGTCGGGGGAGAAGTCGGAGACGACGGCGAAGAAATCGCGTTCATTCACCTCGGAATCGAGCACGCCACGCAATGGATACGACGCCGAGACAGAAGAACGGAGCTCCGAGATCCCCGCGCAGACCGATCCGCTAGCGGACGACCTTCCCTTGGCCCGAGAGGCGCAGCGCGCCGTCCGGGTCCTGAACCCGGCCGGCAACGTGTCCATGCCGCGCCCGTCGCGCCGCCGCGTGCTCGCCGTGGCGAACCAGAAGGGCGGGGTCGGCAAGACCACCAGTGCGGTCAACCTCGCGGTGGCGTTGGCGCTCCACGGCAACCGAGTGATGGTCATCGACCTCGACCCGCAGGGGAACGCCTCGACCGGGCTCGGAGTCGAGCACGGCGCGGGCGTCCCGAGCGTCTATGAGGCACTGGTCGACGGGACCCCGCTCGAAGAGGTCGCCCAACGCGTCGACGGCATCCCTTCGCTGCAATGCATTCCGGCGACCATCGACCTGGCCGGCGCCGAAGTCGAGTTGGTGAACGTGGTTGCACGTGAAGCACGGCTGGAGAAGAGCATCGCGGCCTACGGCGGCGAAGTCGACTACATCTTCATCGACTGCCCGCCCTCGCTCGGGCTTCTGACGGTCAACGCGCTCGTCGCCGCCGAAGAAGTCCTCATCCCGATTCAGTGCGAATACTACGCGCTGGAGGGCCTGGGCCAGTTGCTGCGGAACATCGAGCTCGTCAAGGCGCACCTGAATTCTCGCCTTCGAGTCTCTACGATTCTGCTGACGATGTACGACAAGCGGACCAAGCTCGCGGATCAGGTCGAGCAGGAAGTTCGCGGCCACTTCAACGAGATCGTGCTCGATTCGGTGGTTCCTCGGAGCGTCCGGGTTTCGGAAGCGCCCGGTTATGGGCAGTCGATCATGACCTATGATCCGGGCTCTCGAGGTGCGTCGAGTTACTTCGAGGCTGCCGAGGAGATCGCGCTTCGCGGCGTCAAGATGAGCCCGGGGCGTCAGGGACGAGCGAACCAGAAGGGCGGGGAGTAGTCGATGGCAGCGGCGAAACGTGGGGGGCTGGGCCGAGGACTCGGAGCGCTTATCCCGACCAGTCTGGCGGAGAGCGCGACGACCGAGACCGAGGAGGACGAGGAGTCGGCGGAGCCGACTCCGAGCGCGCCGCGACAGGCGGCTCCGGTCAACGGCAGTGTTTCACGTGAAACACCTGCGGTCGCCACGATCGATGTTTCACGTGAAACGGAGTTGGAGGCCGACTCGCTCCAGGAGCTCGTGCCGGTACCCGGGGCGAGCTTCCGTCTGATCGATCTGTCCGAGATCGCGACCAACCCGAAGCAGCCGCGGCAGATCTTCGACGAGGAGCACCTGGCCGAGCTCGAGACCTCTCTCAACGAGGTGGGGATGCTTCAGCCGATCGCGGTGCGCGAACGGGGCACCTCGGACGGCCCGCGCTATGAACTGGTGATGGGCGAGCGCCGCCTCCGGGCGGCCACGACTCTCGGATGGGAGACCGTCCCGGCCATCGTGCGGCAGACCTCGGACGAGGAGCTGCTCCGCGAGGCGCTGTTGGAGAACATCCACCGGGTGGAGCTCAACCCGCTCGAAGAGGGCGCGGCGTATCAGCAACTCCTCGAAGAGTTCAACGTGACGCAGGAGGAGCTGGCCAAGCGGATCGGCCGCAGCCGCCCACAGATCTCCAACACGATCCGACTGCTGAGCCTCCCGGGAACCGTGCAGACGAAGGTGGCCGCCGGGGTCCTCACCGCGGGCCACGCTCGCGCGCTGCTGGGCCTCGACAGCAGCGACACGCAAGAGCACATCGCCGAGCGGATCATCAGCGAGGGCCTGTCGGTGCGAAGCACCGAGGAACTCGTGACGGCCTGCCGCCTGGAGGAGACGCCGGAGCCCGACGACCCGAAGGGGACCGGATCGAAGACGGCGGCGAAGGACCGCATCAAGGCTCCCGGACTCGAGGAGTTGAAGGAGCGGCTCTCGGACCACTTCGAAACGAAAGTGTCGGTCACCTGGGGCCGGAAGAAGGGCAAGATCGTGATCGAATTCGGCTCCCTCTCCGACCTCGACCGGATCGTGGAGCAGATCGGCATCGACTGATCCACTACCACCGAACGCACCGGCGCTCGCTGGACTCCTCGAAATGTGAAAGCGGAAATTTGCCGACTTGTCCGCCCCGGGGGACCCCTTGGCTCAAAAGTACGGCGGGGGTGTGACAAGGCGGGGGCAGCGGCGAGTCATCCACAGGGTGTTTCACGTGAAACAGTATGGAGCGAGAACCGACGTGGTTCGCGCTCCTGTCGTGGGGGCCGCGGCTGGCCGGGGCCGAGGACCGGACTCTTGGCGGACGCCATCTGTCGGATCATCGGACGGATGATTCGGAGCGCATCAGGTTGCTGGCCGGGAGAGATGCGGTCGATCGGAGACCGGCAGATTCGAATACGGGGCTGGACGAGCTTCGGGCGGTGTTTCACGTGAAACACCGCCCGAAGCTTCTTATCGGCTGGATAGCTGGCTTATGTGATCAGACGAGCTCGCGCCACATGATGATGTCGTCGCGGTAGTCGTCGTCGGCCACGCGCACCGCGCGCGGCAGTCGGCCTACCTCGGTGAATCCGTGGCGGCGGTAGAACGCGTCCGCTCCGGTTCCCGAGCGAACCTTGAGGCTCAGCGCCTCGAGCTTCAATTCCTCGCGCGCCACCCGGTCAACGGCTGCCAGGAGCTTTCCGCCAACGCCGCTTCCCTGGCGTTCCGGGTCGACCTGGACGTGGCGGACGGTTCGCCATCCCTGCCTCGGCGGGCTGTCGTTTGATGTGAGAACACACCAAGCGACAATGGCGGCTCCTTCCTTTAGAGCGACCAGGGTGTCAGTCTGGTCGATCACGCGCGCGAGAATGGAAACGGTGTGAGGACGGACCTCTTCGAGGTTCACCGGCGGGACGAACCCGACGGAACCGCCGGCGTTCGTAACCCGTACCCAGAGATAACTGAGTTCATCGACGAGCGCGGCGGTGACCGGCGGGTCCACCAGCACTGAGGTTTCGTCGCCCTTGCCGGACGACGCCTCTGGTGTGGAACTGTCAGTCACTGTTGCTTGCACGCCTACCAGCTTGCCTCATGCCCGGGGTCTCCCGACAGCCGCTTCCCGCGATATGGGCGCACGTCACTATCGGCTTTCTATGGGGGAATCCGACCGGGATGTGCATCAATCCGGTCCTCTGTCGACGGTGTCGCTACGGCACGGCACGCAAGCGCCACCAAAAAGGGGGATTCCGGTGGTTTCCAGGCTCGCCTCGATGAGGTACCTTTCGGAGGTGGCATCAGCGAGTACCCCCGGCCAAAGTCCCAAGCCAGGTCTAGCGAACCAACAGCAGCCGCACAACCGACGCAACGGTGGCTCAGATTCCCCGCTGCCCGCCTTCGTCGACTGGCCCGCGTTCCCCTTCGAGGGGGAGATGAATCTCAAGCCGCTGCAGGAGCCGGTCGGCACCGAGCCCCCGCGGCGTGGCGACCGGCAGGAGCAGTGCAGTTCCTGCCATACCCCCGACAGCGCCTATCTGTGGACCGACGAGCGCTGGCGCCTCAAGAGCCCGCCCTCGCCCAGCGGGCTCCCGGTCGTGGTGATCCTGGAGCCCCGGGCGCACCTCGACCTCGGTGATCTCTCGACCATGCACGCCGCCGAGCTCGGTGTGCTGACCGTGCGCCTGGAACGGGCGATCCGGTCCCTGGAGTCCGTGGCGCAGGTGCACGTCAACCGCTGGGGTGACGGGACCGCGCACCTGCAGATGTGGTTCCTGGCCCGGCCGAAGGGCTACCTCCAATTGCGGGGGCCGTTCATGACCATGTGGGACGAGATCCTGCCCGCGGTCGACGAGCACGAGTGGCGGATGAACCTGGAGTACATCTCGGCCTGGCTCTCCGATGATTTAGAGCGAACCCCGAAGGGCCGAGACCCGAGCGGCACCGATGTTTCACGTGAAACCGCGAGATTCTTGAGATCGGCCTGTGGACATCGCCGCCGCCGGACCTGGCCTGTCGGACCCCCGACGTAGTTTCGAGCCAAGGGGTCCCCCTGGCGGGACAAGTCGGTATATTTCGGCTTTCACGTTCGGGCGGAACCAAGCGGCCGGGAACCGGCTAGGAGCGCGCCAGTGCGAGGCGGACCATCCTGGTCAGGGTCTCGCCGGTGTCCATGCCCGCCGCTTCGATCGCCATCGGCAGCAGCGAGGTCTCGGTCATCCCCGGGGCGACGTTCGCCTCCAGGATCTGGATGGTTCCGGCGTCGTCGACCATGAGATCGACCCGCGAGATGTCGCGCAGCCCCAGCGTCTCGTGGGCGGCCACCGCGATCTCGGCGACCCGGTCCGCCGCGGCCGCGTCCAGGTCGGCCGGGACCGTCCAGCGGGTCGCGCCCGGGTTGTAGCGGGCCGCGTAGTCGTAGTCGCCCAGCAGCGGCGTGATCTCGACCGGAGGCAGCGCCGTCGGGCCCTCGCCCAGGTCGACCACGCCCACGGCGATGTCGCGCCCGTCGACGAACGACTCGACCAGGGCCTCGTCGCTGTAGGAGAAGCAGCCCATCATCGCCGACGGGAAGTCGTCCTCCTTGCGCACCGACTGCACGCCCAGCCCCGAACCGCCCGAGTTGGGCTTGACGACCAGCGGCAGCCCCATCTTCGCGGCGATCCGGTCCAAGAGCTTGCGCGCCCCGAAGTCCGAGAACGCCTGGCGCGGCATGACCGTCCAGTCCGCCGTCGGCAGTCCCGCCGACCGCAGCAGGTCCTTGGCCGCGGACTTGTTCCAGGCTCGCCTGGCTCCCACCGAGTCCGTGCCCACGAACGGGACGCCCGCCAGTTCGAGCACGCTCCGCAGCGAGCCGTCCTCACCCGGGGCACCGTGGACCAGCGGGAACACCACGTCCGGCGGAAAATCCTGGAGCGTCGGCAGCAGGTCCCCGTCCAGGTCGCGGATCTCGCAGGACATGCCCTGGCGCTGCAGCGCGGCCGCGACCCGGCGACCGGACTTGAGGGACACCTCGTGCTCGTACGACATGCCCCCGGCGAGGATCAGGACCCGCAGGTCCGAGGCTGCCGCGCCGCCCGATGCGCTCATGCCTCACCTCCGGAGAACGTGTCGCGCAGTTCGATGTCGCCGGCGACCACCCCGGCCAGCCGGCGCACGCCCTCCCGGATCGAGTCCGAGTTCTGCGTGGAGAAGTTCAGCCGCATCTCGCGGCGGCCGTTGCCGTCGGCATAGAAGCCCGTGCCCGGGACGTAGGCCACGCGCTCCTGGAGGGCGCGGGGCAGCATCGCCTTCGAATCGAGGCCCTCCGGGAGCGTCGCCCACACGAACAGGCCGCCGCCCGGATTGGTCCAGCTCATGCCCTCCGGCATGTAGTCGGTCAGCGCCGACAGGAGCGCGTCCCGCCGGTCGCGGTAGAGGGTGGCGAAAACCTTCACCTGCTGGCGCCACTCCATCTCCGTGAAGAAACGCAGCGTCGCCTCCTGGATGAGCGAGGACGGGCACAGGATGGCCGCCTCGACGGCCAGCAGCAGCTTGTCGCGGACCGCCGGCGGGGCCAGGACCCAGCCCAGGCGCAGGCCCGCGGCGAAGATCTTGGAGACCGTGCCCAGGTAGATGACGCCCCGCTCGGCGCGGGCGCGCAGCGGCGCGGGCGGAGCGCCCTCGAACGAGATCATGCTGTACGGGTCGTCCTCGATGACCAGCAGACCGTGGGCCTCGGCGATCGACAGGATCCGCTCGCGGCGCTCCTCGGTGAGGGTGACGCCGGCCGGGTTCTGGTAGGTCGGGACGGTGTAGAGGAACTTCGCCTGCCGCCCTTCGCGTTCGAGGCCGGCGAGGGCCTCGGAGAGCCCCTCGGGGATGAGGCCGTCCTCGTCCATCGGCAGGTGCCGGACGTCGGCCTGGGCGGCCTGGAAGACGCCGAGCGCGCCCACGTAGGTGGGCCCTTCGGCCAGGACGATGTCGCCGGGGTCGAGGAAGGTGCGGGCGAGCAGGTCGAGTCCCTGCTGGGCGCCGTTGGTGAGGACGAGGTCGTCGGCCGATGCCTGGATGCCCGACAGCGCCATGACGTCGCACAGGGCCTCGCGCAGGACGGTGCTGCCCTGGCCGGGGCAGTAGCCGAGCGCTTCGGCGCCGCGCTGCTCGAGCAGGCGGGTGAACATCTCGCCGAGCTCGTCCATGGGGAGTGCGGCCGTGTAGGGGTTGCCTCCGGCGAGGGAGACCACCTCGGGGCGCGATGCGACCGAGAACAGTGCGCGGATCTCCGACTGTGCCATCCCGTGCACCCGGGATGCGTACCGACCGGTGTAATCATCGAGTGTTGTACCGGACACGCGGAGACCTCCTCAGACGGGTCTATTCGATGCGGCCACATTTCGCGGATCGGCGACCTCCCGACGGGAAGTCGCCGATCGATCCACACTACTAGCACATTGGCTGAGATCCGAGCGTGTTTTCCAGCATTTGGCATCCTCTCCTTCCGGAGGAGATTCCCGGCTGACGTGCCGTTTTCACGACACAGGTACGGGTGGGTTCCTGCTTCCTTCCCTCGCGGGTGCTGCGCCCACTGCCACGATCCGCGGTCTTATACGGGCTCCACAGGCTTGAGATTCCGCATGCCCTGCGGTACAGCTCTCCAGGCTTGGTTCTCGCCCATAGCTCCACGAAGACTAGCATGTGTGGAAATCCCCGATTTCCACACTGAGGAAAGTTAACCTTGGTAGGTGCATCGGCGCCTGGTCAACCTCACACTGGACTCCTTGGACGCCCTGCCGCGGCGGTGCCGCTCGTGCGTGTTCTGGGAGCTGGCGCCGCTGTGCTCGGAGCCGGGCGAGATCGGCGACGCGTCTCTGGAGAAGGAGGCGTGGCTGTCGCGGACGCTGCTGGAGTGGGGCGGGTGCGGCCGGATCGCCTACGACGGGGAGACGGTGGCCGGGTATGTCACGTACGCGTCGCCGAAGTTCGTGCCGCGGTCGATGGAGTTCCCCTCCGGTCCGGTCTCGCCGGACGCAGCGCTGCTGATGACGGCGCTGGTGATGCCCGCCTACGCGGGGACGGGGCTGGGGCGGCAGCTGGTGCAGGCGGTGGCCTCGGACGTGTCGCGGAAGGGAATCCACGCGATCGAGACGTTCGGGGACGCGCGCGGGGAGTCGAACGCGTGCCTGGTTCCGGCTGATTTCTACCGGTCAGTGGGGTTCAAGACG
Organism: Glycomyces salinus; assembly: GCF_016428645.1. Lineage (GTDB taxonomy): Bacteria > Actinomycetota > Actinomycetes > Mycobacteriales > Micromonosporaceae > Glycomyces > Glycomyces salinus. The sequence continues at coordinate 30,552 of NZ_JAELXW010000017.1, forward strand.
GTCAGGTCCGATCCGCGATATCCGCGGCTGCGGCTGGAGCTGCGGCCGCCGACGTCACGCGAATCGGCCTCCGAGGACGAGCTGGAGCTGCCGGAGGACGTGGAGTGGTTCGGGCTCGACGATTCGGAGCTGGAGGAGTTCTTCACCGGCGAGGGCCTCGGCGGGCCGGGCGAGGAGCAGCCGGGGATCGTCAGGCCGCGGCAGGACGGTCCGGTCCGGCGCCGGGCGTGAGGGCGGACGCACCGGGGCGGGGCGGGCCATGCGGGCCCGCCCCGCCCCGGGTTTCGGCTACTTGTCCAGGAACTTCCTGATGGCGGCCTTGGGCTGGGCCCCGACGAGCTGGTCGGCGGGCTGGCCGTCCTTGAACAGGATCATGGTCGGCACGCTCATCACCCCGAACTTGCGGGTGGTCTCGGGGTTGGCGTCGGTGTCGAGCTTGCGGATCACGACGGCGTCGGATTCGGCGGCGAGCTCTTCGAGCACCGGGGCGACCTTCTTGCAGGGGCCGCACCATTCGGCCCAGAAGTCGACCAGGACCGGCTTGTCGGCCTCGAGCACCTCGGTCTGGAAGTCGGTGTCGCTTACTGCCTTGATGGCGCCCATGGGCATCCTCCTGTGTTGGGTTCGGTGGGTTCAGTCGTCGAGACTGGAGACGAAGCGCTCGGCGTCGAGCGCGGCGGAGCAGCCGGTTCCGGCGGCGGTGACGGCCTGCTGGTAAGTGTGGTCGACCAGGTCCCCGGCGGCGAAGACGCCGTCGAGGTTGGTGCGGGTGCTCGGCGCGTCGACCTTGACGTAGCCGGCCTCGTCGAGCTCGACCTGGCCCTTGACCAGCTCGGAGCGGGGGTCGTGGCCGATGGCGATGAACAGCCCGGTGACGGGCAGCTCGCGCGTCTCGCCGGTGATGGTGTCGGCGATCTCGACGCCGCCGACCTTGCCCTCGGAGCCGACCACGCGCTTGACGGCGGTGTTCCACTCGACTTCGATCTTGGGGTTGGCCAGGGCGCGCTCGGCCATGATCTTGGAGGCGCGGAAGGCGTCGCGGCGGTGCAGGATGGTGACCTTGGAGGCGAACTTGGTCAGGAACGTGGCCTCTTCCATGGCCGAGTCGCCGCCGCCGACGACGGCGATGCGCTGGTCGCGGAAGAAGAAGCCGTCGCAGGTGGCGCAGGCGGAGACGCCGCGGCCCATGAGTTCGTCCTCGCCGGGGACGCCGAGTTTGCGGTAGGCCGAGCCCATCGCGAGGATGACGGTCTTGGCCTGGTACTCGGTGTCGCCGACCCAGACGCGCTTGACCGGGCCGGTCAGTTCGACGGCGGTGACGTCGTCGGCGACCAGTTCGGCGCCGAAGCGCTCGGCCTGCTTGCGCCAGTTGTCCATCAGGTCGGGGCCCATGATGCCGTCGGGGAAGCCCGGGTAGTTCTCCACGTCGGTGGTCTGCATGAGCGCGCCGCCGAACTGGGAGCCCTCGAAGACCAGCGGGCGCATGTTGGCGCGGGCGGTGTAGAGCGCGGCCGTATAGCCGGCCGGTCCCGACCCGATGATGATGACGTTGCGTGTTTCGCTCACCGGAATGTGCTCCTTGAGGTCTTTCGGCGGTTCTCGCGTCTCCTCGGCGGAGCTTGCGGGCCGGAGGTTCGGCTCTGTCCAGGGCGCCTGACCGCGTCCTGGGCTCGCAGGCTCCCCGAGGGGGCGAGGCTGTCAGCTACAACGCCATCCTATGGGCCCGAAATTCCGGGCCATGGTGCTGTGTGCGCGCTGTGACAGGCGAGTCCTGCGAACGTGCCCGAGCTCACGTTGCCGGGCCGACGCGTGCCGGGCGCTACTGGAGGGCGAGCTGGTCGATGGTGCCGTCGCCGCAGGCGGGGGTGACGGCGACGGCGATGTCGCCGGAGTCCGAGGCCAGGAGCGCGACGACGGCCGGTTCGGTCTCGTAGCGGGCGAAGTCGACCGCCACCAGGAGGCTGCTGTAGCGCTCGGCGAGGGCGTCCTGGCAGGTCTGCCATTCGGTGCCGCCTTCGGCGAGGGTCTCCAGTTCGGGCGGCGGGCCGGCGTAGGTGCTCTCGTTGCCGAGGTCGCGCAGCTCGGTGAGCAGGTCGTCCCGGCCGGTGTAGTCGCTGCCGGTGGCGAAGGTCTCGACGCTGCTGGACTCCTCTGTGTCGCTGGGCTCCTCGGCCTGGTCGGGTGCGTCCTCGTTCTGCTCGCCGCTGAGCTCCTGGTCATCGCCGGTCCCGGCCTCGGTCTCGCCGGTCTCGGGCGCGGCGGCCTCATCGTCGCTGCCGCCGTCGTCCTCGCTGTCGGCCGCGCCGACCTCGTTCTGCGCGGAGCCGGCGGAGTCGGTGGGCTGGTCGGAGACGTACTGGACGGCGACGGCGACGCCGCCGATGACGAGCAGGAGGGCGGCGACGCCGCTGAGGAGCGCGTAGCGGACGCGGGCCGGGGCCGACCAGCTTATGGCTCGCAGGCTTCGCCGAGAGGACCGCTCGGCCCAGGTCGGTCCGGGCTCGGCGGCGGCCCCGTGGAGGGTGTCGGCGGCCGGGAGCTGGTCGAGTACGCGGTCGAGCCGGGCGGCGACGGGGTCGGGGAGGTCGCCGTAGTGTTCCGAGGCGGCGCGCAGGGCGCCTGAGACTGCGGCCTCGTCGCGATCCTGCGTCATCGGTGGCCTCCCTCCTTCCGTATCGTTCCGTTCGGTGCCGCACCTGGTTCGACGTCCGGCCGCCAGTCGGGGTTCCCGCCGCGGTGCGGGTCGAGGTCGGGCAGGGCTGCGGCCAGGCGGCGCCGGGCCCGGGAGGCCCGTGACTTGACGGTGCCGGGCCGGACCTTGAGGATCGCGGCGACCTCGTCGACGGGGTAGCCGAGCATGTCGATGTAGACCAGGACGGCCCGCTGGTCGAACGGCAGTTCGGCCAGGGCCCGGTGGACGCTCAGGCGCAGCGCCGCGTCGGCGGGGTCGCCGGAGGAGGCCGGGAGGCGCTCGTCCTCGGTCAGGGGGACGGTGGGGCGGCGTCCGGCGGCGCGGATGCGGTCGAGGCAGGCGTTGACGACGATGCGGTGCAGCCACGTGGTGACCGCCGCGTTGCCTTTGAAGGTGCCGGCTGCCTGGTATGCCTTGATCATGGCGTCCTGGACGGCCTCGGCGGCGTCCTCGGGGTTGGCCAGGGTGCGCACGGCCACGGCCCACAGTCGGCCGCGGTGGCGGCGGAACAGCTCGCCGAAGGCGTCCCGGTCGCCGGCGACGTGGCGGGCGAGCAGGTCGCGGTCGGTCGGCTCGGGGGGCGAACCGCGGTCGGCTGGGCGCGGGGCGGGCATGGGCTCCTACCGGACGAAGACTTTGATGTCTGAGATGGTGATCTTGTAGCCGTCGGGTGCGGGCGGGAGCTCGGTGATCCACACCAGGACGTATCGGGTGGACTCGTCTCCGGCCTTGAGCTCCAGGTTGGTGTCGGCGTCCTCGACCGGTTCGGCCAGGTCGGTGTAGGAGTCGACGATGGCCTGGTCGCCGTCGGAGTCGTCGCCGGGGTCCTCGTCGCCGGCCTTGAGTCCGACGGTGGCGCCGGCGCTGGTCATCTGGAGGCGCACCGAGGCGACTTCGGTGGCCTCGCCGAGGTCGATGAGGACGCCCATGCCGGGTTTGAGGTTCCCGAAGTTGGCGCGGTTGTAGTAGGTGTTGGTCGACCAGCCGGTGGAGGCGTTGCCGTCGACGAGGGATTCGACGCCTTCGAGCTCGGTGCGGGTGCCGGGCGGCGGGTCGACGATGCGCAGGTCCTCGGCGGCGAGCTCGACCTCGGTGGGGGCGGCGACCTCGGTCTCGGACTCGGAGGAGGGCTCTTCGTCCTCGGAGCCGGTGCCGTCGCCGGTCAGGCCCATTTCGGCGTCGCCGCCGTTGGCCGGTTCGTCGCCGTCGCTCCATACGAGGGCGGTGGTGACCACGCCGGTGAACACGACCAGGGCGACCACGGCGGCGACGACGGCCAGGCGCTTCATGCCGGCCGGGGGCGCCTCGGCCTTGGTCTCGACGGCGCCCGGGCCGATCGACTCGAGCGGGCCGGCCCCGCCGGTCTCGGCCAGGCGGCGCAGCTCGACGGCCAGTTCGGCGGCCGAGGGCGGGGCCTCGGCGGCGTCGAGCAGGTCGGAGGTCAGGCGGCTGAGGGAGGCGGGGATGGCGGCGTTGACCTGGGAGGCCTCGAGCGGGCTGCCCCATTCGTCGGCCGGTGCGGGCGGCAGCCCGGTGTCCTCGGCCGGGACGGTCTGCGGCCATGCGCCGGTCAGGCAGGCGTAGAGGGTCGCGCCGAGGGCGCGGACGTCGCCGACCCGGGTGTGTCCGGGTTCGTTGCGCGGCTCGGTGACCATGACCCGGTCGTCCTCGGACAGCAGGATCGATGCGGGGTGCAGGTTCCCGTGGGTGACCTCGCCTTCGTGGAGGGCGGCGACGGCGTCGGCGACGGAGGCGACCAGTTCGAGGGCGTGGGTCGGCTGGAGCGGCTGGTTCTCCAGCACGTGCCGCAGCGACGACCCGGCGACCCATTCGCGCACGACGTAGGCGAACCGGCCCTCGTCGACCGCGTCGTAGACGCCGACCATGGAGTCGGTGGCGGTCCGAGAGGCGGCCACGGCGGCGGTGAGGGTGTGGGCGGCGTCCTCGCCGCCGGGGGAGCGCAGCACCACCGCGACGGTCCGGTGCAGCAGGACGTCGGTGCCCCGCCACAGCTGGCGGTGGCCGTCGGCGCCTCCGACGTGCTCATCGAGCCGGTACCGTTCCGCGAGCAGGTCTCCCACGGACGGCACGTCGACAGAACTCATGGTGCGGGGTCCTCCCCTCTAAAAGCGACCCAAGACTCGCCTGGACCAATATATGGCTCTCAGGTTTCGCCGAGGCAGGCACACTCAAGGATGGTACTTGGCTCATCGCCGCAGCTTCGCCCGCACCGTCGAGCCGAAGGACCGCATCTCGGGGACCCGCAGGGCCAGGCAGGCGGCGAAGTAGACCGCCAGCAGGGCCGTGCCCAGGACCGCCGCGGACGCCAGCTGGCCTATCTTGGAGCCGGACACGTCCGGCCAGGCCAGCCACCCGGCGTAGGCCGCCCCGCCCGCGACGGCCGCGGCGGCGACGGTGCGCACCATGCCGAGAGCGACCTTGCGCATGCCGAGCAGGCCGATCCGCTTGCGCAGCAGACTCATCGACAGCAGGAGGCTGACCAGGTAGGAGAGGCCGTTGGCGGCGAACAGGCCGACCACGACCCATTCGAGGGGGAGCAGCGCGAACGCCAGCAGGTAGCCGCCGATGCGGATCGCGATGACCGGCAGGTTGAACAGGGCGACGGTCCTGGTGTCGGTCTGGGCGTAGAAGGCGTAGATCTGCAGCTGGGCGACCGAGTACGGCAGCAGCACGACACCGGCGACGGCCAGCACCAGTCCGGTCGCGTACGCCTCCTCGGGCGCGTAGGCGCCCCACTGGAAGATCGCGCGCGCGAACGGCTCGTGGAGGGCGACGAAGGCCGCCGCGATCGGCACCAGCAGGAAGGCGGCCATGCGGATCCCGCCGGAGAGGTGGTCGGCCAGGTCGCGGAAGCGGCGGTCGTCGGCGGCGCGGGTCATGCGCGGCATGAGCGCGGTGATGACCGAGACGGCCACGATCCCGTGGGCCATCATCATCATCAGGTAGGTGTTGTTGTAGACGGTGGTGCCGGGCACGAACAGGCCCTCGTCCGGGGCGTCTCCGGTGGCGGCGTTGGCGACCTTGAGCACGGCCATGACCGCTATCTGGTTGGCGGCCACGAACAGCAGCGTCCAGGCGGCCATGCGGCGGATGTCGCGCAGCGGCAGGCGCGAGAAGTCGAAGCGCAGCCGCCAGTGGAAACCGGCCTTGCGCAGCGCCGGGAACAGGCAGGCCACCTGGATGACGACGCCGGCGGTGGTGCCGCCGCCCAGCAGCAGAAGCATGCCGGTGCTGATCTGGTCGGCCGAGGTGAACAGCCGGCCGTCGGCGTCGGGGACCGCGTCGCGGGTGTAGACGAAGAAGAAGGCCGCGCCGACGGTGATGACGACCAGGTTGTTGATGATCGGCACCCACATCGGCGCGCCGAACCGCTCGCGGGAGTTCAGCACGCCCGACAGGATCGCGAACAGGCCGTAGAACATCAGCGCCGGCAGCATCAGGTACGACAGCTGCGTGACCAGGTCGTGCTGGGCCGGTTCGGCCATGCCGCGGGCGATCAGTGGGGCCGCGAGGGTGACGATGAGGGCCGCGCCGCCGAGGACGAGCAGCGCGAGGGTCAGCATCCGGGAGGCGAAGGCGTCCCCGCCGTCGGCGTCGTTCTTGTGGGACTTGACGAACAGGGGCAGGATGATCGCGGCGAACACGCCGCCGAGGACGAGCTCGTAGATCATCTGGGGGAAATACTGGGCGGTGGTGTAGGAGTTGCCCAGCAGCCCGGCGCCGATGGCGGCGCTGATGACGACCGTCCGCCCGAACCCGGTGACGCGGCTGACCAGGGAACCGGCGCCCATCAGGAGGCTGGAGCGGGCCACGCCCTGGTTCCCGCCGCCTCCGGACTCGCCGGGCGCCTCCGGAGGAGGCGCTCCGTAGACTCGGCCCGGGTATCTGCCGTTCGCGCGGTACCCGTCACCGGTGTGGGGACCGCGCACCGGACCCGGAGTCGTCGCGCGGCCCGGACCCGCGCTGTTTTCGGCCATTCCTGCTCTCTCCGCTAAGCTTGCCCGGCGATGTCAGACAACACTAGCGGTACCCAGATCACCGTTCCTCCCGTGGCCGACGACCTCGGCCGGGTGTTCGCCGACGCCGGTTTCGAGCTGCATCTGGTCGGCGGATCGGTGCGGGACGCCGTGCTGCGGCGACCGACGAACGACCTGGATTTCACCACCGACGCGCGCCCGGAGGACACCGAGCGGCTCCTGGCGGGGGCGTGCTCGACGGTGTGGACCACCGGTGCCGAGTTCGGGACGATCGGGGGCATGTTCCGGGGCCGCCAGGTCGAGGTGACCACGTTCCGCGCCGACGCCTACGACGGGGTCACCCGCAATCCGAAGGTGCGTTTCGGCGACAGTCTGACCGACGATCTGGAGCGGCGCGACTTCACCGTCAACGCCATGGCCGTCTCGGTGCCCGGCCACGTCTTCGCCGACCCGTTCGGGGGGATCGCCGACTTGGCGCGGCGCACCGTCCGCACCCCCGCGGCCCCCGAGTCGTCCTTCGCCGACGACCCGCTGCGGATGCTGCGGGCCGCACGCTTCGCCGCCCAGCTCGACTTCGCGATCGAGGCCGACACGCTGCGGGCGATGACCGGCATGGCCGCCGAGCTCGAGCGGATCACCGCCGAGCGGGTCCGCGACGAGTTCACCAAGCTCATGCTCGCGCCCGACCCGGTGGTCGGGATCCGGGTGCTGGTCGAGACCGGCCTGGCCGAGCGCTTCGTGCCCGAGGTCCCGGCGATGCGCATGGAGATCGACGAGCACGCCCAGCACAAGGACGTCTACGAGCACTCGTTGCAGGTGCTGCGCAACGCCATCGGCCTGGAGGACAGCGAGCCCGACCTGGTCCTGCGGCTGGCCGCGCTCCTGCACGACATCGGCAAACCGGACACCAAGGGCGTCAACGAGTCCGGAGGCGTCACCTTCCACCACCACGACGTGGTCGGGGCCCGCATGGCCCGCGCGCTGATGCGGCGGCTGCGCTTCCCCAAGGCCGAGGTCCAGTCCGTGTCGCAGCTGATCTCGCTGCACCTGCGGTTCTACGGCTACGGCGACGCCGGCTGGACCGACTCGGCGGTGCGCCGGTACGTCACCGACGCCGGCGGCGAGCTGGAGCGGCTCCACAAGCTGGTGCGCAGCGACTGCACCACCCGCAACCGGCGCAAGGCCGAGCGGCTGCGGCGCGACTACGACGCCTTCGAGGAGCGCATCGCGCGCATCCGCGCCGAGGAGGACCTGCGTGCCGTCCGACCCGACCTGGACGGCAACGCGATCATGGAGCTGCTGGGCCTGCCGCCCGGCCCCGAGATCGGCCGGGCCTGGAAGTTCCTCAAGGACCTCAGGTTGGAGCGGGGCCCGCTTCCTCGTGAGCAGGCCGAGGCGGAGCTGCTGGCCTGGGCCGAGCGCGAAGGCCTCGGACCGCGTCCAGACGCGGGTTGAGGATCTCGAACACGACCCAGGCGCACATGGCCGCCACCGCGAGCCAGCGCGCCGAGGCGGCGGTCAGGAACAGCCATTCGGGGATGCCGCGGTCGCCCCCGTCGGCCGAGACCTGGAGCATCTTGCCGTAGAAGGCGAAGAAGTAGAACAGCTCGGCGGCCTGCCAGAGCATGAACATGCCCCACTTGGGGCGGGCCAGGACCGCCAGCGGCAGCAGCCACAGCACGTACTGCTGGGACCAGACCTTGCCGAACAGCAGGAACGCCGCGACCACCAGGAAGCACAGCTGCGTCAGGCGCGGGGCCAGGTCGTCGGCGCCCCTTGGCGAAGCTTGCGAGCCATAAATTGGCACAGTGGCCCGCCGGTGCGCGAAGTATCCGAGGGCGGCGATACCCAGGCAGGCCGCGGCGAACAGGACCAGGTAGGCGTCGTTGACGAACTCGGCCTCCAGCTCCCACTCGGTCAGGCCGCGCAGGACGTACCAGCCGGTGCCCCAGTCGACCGGGCGCTCGGAGTTGAGCTCGAAGAATCTGAGCCAGGAGTCCTGCCACAGGGCCGCGACGGGGGCGTTGATGGCCGCCCACGTGGCCGCGGCGGTCGCGATCGAGGTCAGGGCCGGGATCGGGCGTCGGTTGCGCACGGCCAGGACCAGCAGCGGGCCGGCGAACAGCAGCGGGTAGAACTTCGCGGCCGTGGCCAGGCCGAGGAACAGTCCGGCCATGACGGGTCTGCCTCGCTGCCAGAACAGGAAGAACGGCAGCGCCAGGGCGACCGCGAACAGGTCCCAGTTGACCGTGGCGGTCACCAGGATGACCGGGGCGGCGGCCAGGAGCATCGCGTCCCATGGCCGGGAGGGTCTGGCGGGGGGCGGTTCGGGGCCGAACGGGTCGGCGGTGTTGCGGTCGCGGATCGCGTACAGCACGGCGATGGCCGCGATGCCGCAGGCGAACAGGGTCACGGCGTTGAGCTGGTAGAAGATCGAGGCGCCGGCCTGGCCGTCGACGTCGAGGACGCCTTGGAGCATGTAGGCGATGCGGCCGAGGATGCCCATGAACACGCCGGTCAGCACCGGGTACTCGACCTCGTGGTCCCGGTAGGGCACGGCTCCCTCGTTGAGCCGCTCGGCCCACCACAGCGCCTTGATGTCGGTGTAGCAGGCGTTGGTGTACTGCGACCAGTCGACCCAGCTGTTCGGGGTGGCGCACGGGTATTTCTGGAGCCAGTGGATCGCGAAGAAGACCAGTCCGAAGAACAGGATGACCCGCAGCGGGCTCCAGAAGCGGCGCCTCGGCGGGTTCACCGCGTGGCCGCCGGCCGGGCCGCCGATGAGTCCGGAGGCGAAGCGGGCGAGGCGGTCCTGCATCGTGGGGGCGACGGGGGTGTCGGAACGCGGCGACGGCATGGGTCACAGTATGTCCCATGCCGCCGCGCGCGCTCGTTACGGTCTTCTATTCGTTTCCTCGCCCGTTCTCCTCATTCTCAGGAGTGGTGCTCCCCTCCTCGGTCGGTTCGGAGCTCGGGTCGGTGTCCTCGTCCTCGCAGTCGGGGGGCGGGAAGAAACCGTCGCAGTCCCCGTCGTCGGTCGGACTGGACGGGCTGTCAGTCGGAGGATCGGGGAGCGGATCGCTGCCGTTGTCATCGCAGTCCTCACCGCCTCCGGGGCCCTCGCAGTTCTCGTCCCCGTCCTCGTCATCGTCATCGTCGGGCGTCCCGCACTTGGGGTCGTCGCCGTTCTCCTGGCAGTACTTGCTGTCGGGGTCGATCGTGCCGTCGGAGTTCTCGATGTCCCAGGTGCTGAGCGCTCCGTTGAGGGACTTGCCCTGCCATTCGATCGGTTCCCAGCCGTCGTTGTCCTCCTTCTTCTCCAGGATGGAGCTCATGGCTTGGAACCACACCGGATAGGCGGTGTTGGAGCCGAAGACGCCGGAGGGATCGCCGCTGGGGTCGAAGACCGGGTCGGACTCGGTGGTGGCGTTCCCCACCCAGGCCGCGATGGAAAGCTGCGGAATCGCCCCCACGTACCAGGCGTGGGCGTTGTACGAGTCCGGGTACTTCTGGCACTGCTCCTCGACGTCGGTCGTGTCCGGGTCGTTCCGGCAGGACGCCTCGTAGCCCGCCGCCTCCCACGTACCGGTCTTGCCGAAGTAGTCGCGCGGCAGCGTGTCGGTCTCGGTCTCGCCGCCGATCTCGGAGCCGACCCACTGGAGGTCGCGGGCGGTCTCGACGGCGATGACCTGCTCGCCCTCGATCTCCTGGCCCTCCAGGGGCTCGACGATGTTGTCGTTGCGGTCACGGACCTCGGCGACGAAGTGGGTCGGCATGTACTCGCCGTCGTTGGCGATGGTCGCGTACATCGCGGCCATGTCGCGGACGCTCGTCGGGTACTGGCCGAAGGCGAGGTGGTGGTAGAACGGGTCGGTGCCGCCCTTGCCGCCGATTTCGCAGCGTTCGGCCTCGCCGTCCTCGGCGATCAGGGGGCGGCCCTCGCCGTTCAGGATCGGGTTGCAGCTGCCGTCGATGCGCAGCGGCGACTCGGCGGCGATGTTGCCCAGATCGTCCTCGACCCAGTTGCCGTCGTCGTCGACGGCCTGGCCGTACTGGGTGTAGGTGGCGTCGTCGTGGAGCTTGTAGGTGATGTAGACGTCGGTGCCGTCGATGTTCCGGGTCTGGCTCATCTCGCTCAGACCCATCTCGTCGGCCAGGCTGAGGATCTCGTTGGCGCCGTAGTGCTCGGAGATGGCGTACATCGGCGTGTTCTTGGAGTCGCGCACCGAGTCGGTGAGGTCCAGCTCCAGTGGGTAGTCCTGGCCGCCGTTGCGGAGCGTGCAGTCGGGGTAGGTGCCGCCGCCGATGCAGGTCTCGGAGTCTTCGTTCTTGAGCGATTCGAATTCGCGCGGCGAACTGGCGTTGAACCAGGACTCGATCGAGTCGCCCTGCTCGATGGCGGTGGCGGCGGTGATCATCTTGAACGTCGAGGACGGCGGGTGCGGGGACTCGGGTCCGGCCTTGTCGATGCCGAAGCCGTCGTCGCCGCCGTAGTAGCCGACCACCGCGCCGGTCTCGGGGTCGATCGCGACCATCGCGTCGGTCATCGACGGGTCGTAGTCGACCAGCGCGGCGTTCTCGTTGTCGTTCTCGAACTGCCAGTAGCCGTCGTCGGACAGGACCGGTTCGCCCTCGTCGTCGACCTTGATGTCGCCGCGCGAGCCGGTCTCGACCAGGCTGTCCTGGATCTCCTTGTCGACGGTGAGGGTGACCGAGTAGCCGCCCTCCTGGCCCTCGCCGCCCCTGAGCTGCTCCTTGGTGATCCCGTAGCGCTCCTCGAGTTCGTCGAAGACGTAGCCGTCCTGCTCGTTGACGATGAAGCCCATCGGAGTGTCGCCGCCCCAGGAGCCGGAGACCTCGAAGTCGTCCATGATCGGCATGGGGAACTCGGTCTCGTCGCGCTCGGACTGGGTGATGGCGCCGGTCTCGACCATGGCGTCCATGGCGTAGCCCCAGCGCGTCTCGCCGCGTTCGAGCGCCTCGTCGCCGCCGAAGAACGGGTCGTAGCTGCCGTCGGGGGCCTTGACCTGGATGACGATGTAGGCGGCCTCGGCATAGGTGAGGTCGGCCAGCGGCTTGTCGTAGTAGACCTGCGCGGCGGCCTCGATGCCGGTGGCGCCCCGCCCGAAGTAGGCGAGGTTCAGGTAGAACATCAGGATCTCGTCCTTGCTGTACTCCTGCTCCAGCTTCATCGCCATGACCGCTTCTTTGGCTTTGCGGCCGTAAGAGATGTCGTTGCGGATGTCGGCGACCATGCCCGCGTACTGCTGGGTGATGGTCGAGGCGCCCTGGGTGTCGCCGCCGGTGATGTTGTTGAACAGGGCGCGCATGGTGCCGGTGTAGTCGACCCCGGAGTGGTCGTAGAACTTGCGGTCCTCGGAGGCGATGAGCGCGTCCTTGACCGTCTGGGGGATCTCCTCGGGGGAGTCGACGAGTTTGCGCAGCGTCTCGCCGTAGCCCCCGGCCTCGGTCGTGCCGTTGTCGTAGTAGAAGCTGCTGGACTCGCCGGCGCGCCGCAGGTCCTGCGGCAGTTCGACGTCCTGGAAGAACCAGGTGCCGACGACGGTGGCCCCGGCGACGAAGAGGACGGCCACGGCGATCAGGCCGGCGTAGATCTTCTTGCGGCGGCGTTTCTTCTTGAGCTTCTTCTGCGCGGCGAGGTCGTCCTCGCCGAGCGGTCCGGCGCCGGAGGCGCGTCGTTTGCCGGCGACTCTGGCGCGGCCGGAGCCGGCCGGGGACACGGGGTGGTCGCCGGCCTCGCCGGGACCGAGCGGGCGGGCAGCGCCGACCGAGGCGCTGCCGACGGATGCGGATCCGACCGTTGCGCGGCCGCCGCCGACCGAGGCGCTGCCCGCGGCTCCGCCTACGGAGGCGCTGCCGGAGGCCCGGCCCACCGAGGCGCTGCCGGAGGACGGTCCGCGCTGCTGGCCCGGTCTGGCGCTGCCGCTGTAGGCACCGGTCGGCGGCTGCGGCGGCTGCGGCGGCTGCGGCGGCTGCTGCTGGCCCCAGCCGTAGTCGTTGCTGGGCGGCTGGTTCGAGGCACCGCCGTACGATGCCCCGGGCACGGACGCGCTCCCGCGGGAGCCGCCCGGTCGCTCGGCGCCACCGTATGGCCGTCCTTCCTCCGGGGGTGGAGTGGGACGATAACCGTAGTCGCTCATGCTCAACCATCCACGTGAATTGCCAGGTTATGGCCGCACGCCAGCGTCTGGGCGCTCGCGAGGAGTCTTGCGGCCCCGCGGGGAGGCCCCACAGTCCTGCGGACTCGGCCTCGTTGTCGCGCCCGGCGTGGGGTGCCCGGTCGCGGCGGCGTTTGTGATCCGGGCCGCCCTGCGGCGGCCTGGTCGCTTCGCAGTCTCGCACATTGAAACTGAGAGAACCCTGCCAGATCGCTTAATCCTGCCGAGCTTAGCGGATGCGGCCTGCTCTGACCAGGGTCTCGGGGCTGGGGTTGACGTGATCTGCGACCGAGGCTATGGTTACCGCAGATGTATCGGTCCGATACATCGAATCGTCAGATCGAAACGCGATGTCGTGAGCGTACCCGCGCCGCGGCGTCCGGCCGGAGAGCGGCCGAGGCCATGTCGCGGCCGGCACACTTCGCGGAGAGGGGGACGGCCATGCTCGAGCTCGCCATTCTGGGGCTCCTGCACGAATCCCCCATGCACGGATACGAACTGCGGAAACGCCTGCTGTCCCTGCTGGGGGCGATCCGGGCGGCCTTCAGCTACGGCTCCCTGTACCCGACGCTCAAGCGGATGCGTCAGCGCGGACTCATCGCCGAGGAGGCCCCCGGGACCCCGGGCGCCGAGAAGCCGCTGCTCACCGGCCGCCGCGCCCGCAAGGTGTACCGGCTCACCCCCGAGGGCAAGGAGCACTTCGCCCAGCTGATGTCGGAGGCCGGACCCGAGACGGCGGACGAGGCACTGTTCGGGGTCCACTTCGCGTTCTTCTCCCGCACCGACCCGGCCACGCGCCTGCGGATCCTCGAGGCCCGCCGCCGCCGCGTCGAGGAGCGGCGCGAGCGCATCCGCGAGGCCCTGGCCCGGACCGCCGAGCGGCTCGACTCCTACGGGTTCGAGCTCCAGCGGTACGGCCTGGAGACCGCCGAGCGGGAAGTGCGGTGGCTCAACGAGCTCATCGCCTCCGAGCAGGGGCGGAACCCCGGACAGAACGACTTCGGCGACCGGCTCGCCGATCCAGGGCGGCCGACGAGGTCCGCCACGGAGGATGAAGATTCAAGTGAACCAGACAAAGGAGGCATGCGCGATGGGTAAGCTACGCGTGGCCATTGTCGGCGTGGGCAACTGCGCCTCGTCGCTCGTGCAGGGTGTCGAGTACTACCGAGACGCAGCGGTGGACGACCGCGTCCCCGGCTTGATGCACGTGCAGTTCGGTGACTACCACGTGCGTGACATCGAGTTCGTGGCCGCTTTCGACGTCGACGCCAAGAAGGTCGGGCAGGACCTGTCGAGCGCCATCAACGCCTCGGAGAACAACACCATCCAGTTCGCCGAAGTCCCCCCGACCGGTGTGAACGTCCTGCGCGGCCCCACCCTCGACGGCATGGGCCAGTACTACGACGAGATGGTGACCGAGTCCGCCGAAGCGCCGGTCGACGTGACCGCCGCGCTGCGCGAGGCCCGCGCCGACGTCGTGGTCTGCTACCTGCCGGTCGGCAGCGAGGAGGCCGCCAAGTTCTACGCCCAGGCGGCCATCGACGCCGGTTGCGCCTTCGTCAACGCCCTGCCGGTGTTCATCGCCTCCGACCCCGAGTGGGCCCAGAAGTTCGTCGACGCCGGACTCCCGATCGTCGGCGACGACATCAAGAGCCAGGTCGGCGCCACGATAGTCCACCGGGTCCTGGCCAAGCTGTTCGAAGACCGCGGAGTCCGCCTCGACCGGACCTACCAGCTCAACTTCGGCGGCAACATGGACTTCATGAACATGCTGGAGCGCCAGCGGCTGGTCTCGAAGAAGATCTCCAAGACCCAGTCGGTCACCAGTCAGATCCCGCACGAGATGCGCGGCGCCGACGTCCACATCGGCCCCTCGGACCACGTGCCGTGGCTGACCGACCGCAAGTGGGCCTACATCCGCATGGAGGGCACCACCTTCGGCGACGTGCCGCTCAACGCCGAGCTCAAACTCGAGGTGTGGGACTCGCCGAACTCGGCCGGGGTCATCATGGACGCCGTCCGCGCCGCCGGGATCGCCAAGGACCGCGGCGTCGGCGGCCCGGTCCTGAGCGCCTCGAGCTACTTCATGAAGTCCCCGCCCGAGCAGTACTCCGACGAGGAGGCCCGCGTCTCGGTCGAGGAGTTCATCGCCGGCGAGTAACCGGCTTCTCGCCTCAGAGGGGAGGCCCCCGGCGAAAATGGGGGTCTCCTTTCTCTTACCCGGAGTTATCCTCGGACAATGCGCACCGACCGGCACGTTCGGAACCTCGCCTCGAGCAGCGGTTTTCGGAAGCTGCTGGCCGTCAGGCTGACCTCGCAGGCCGCCGACGGCATGTTCCAGGCGTCCCTGGCGCTCAGCGTGTTCTTCAACCCCGCGCTGGGCGACAACACCAAGCCGTTCACCTACGCGGCCGCCGTCGCCCTCCTGCTCGGCCCCTACTCGCTGCTCGGGCCCTATGTCGGTGTCGTCCTCGACCGGTTCAGCCGCCGCAACCTCATCGGCGCCGCCAACGTCCTGCGCGCCGCCCTGGTCTTCACCATCGCCATGACCCTCCAGACCGGCCTGGACTGGACCTGGGTGCTGTGCGCGATGGTGGTGCTGGCCGCCAACCGCTTCGTCCTGGCCGGCCTCGGCGCCGCCCACCCGCACGTGGTCGAGGCGCCCGAACTGGTCACGGCCAACTCGCTGGCCTCCACCCTCGGCGCGATGGCCTACGGCCTCGGCCTGGCCATGACCGGCCTGGCCCGCCTCCTGTTCGACTCCGATATCTCCTATTCGATGCTGGCCCTGGCCGCCGGACTCGGCTATCTGGCCTCGGCGGTGATCGTCTCGGCCTCCTTCCGCCCCGACTCGCTGGGACCGGGCCCGCAGAAGCGGGTCGCCGAGGGCCTGTGGAAGGGGGTCGCCTCCACCACCTCTGGAATGGTCGACGGCCTGCGGCACCTGCGCCGCCGCCGCGGACCGGCCCTGGCGATGGCCCTCCAGGGACTCCACCGGCTGCTGTACGGCATCGTGTTCATCGTCGCGATCGCCCTGTTCATGGGCTTCTTCTGGGACATCGAATCCGACCCGAGCCGGACGACCACCATCAGCTGGCTGCTGGTCCTGGCCGTCCTCGGCAACATCGGCGTCTTCGTCGCCGCCGTCGTCACCCCGCGCGCCACCCGGCACTGGGGGCCGAAGAACTGGTCGGTGGTGCTCATGGCCATGTGCGCGGTGGTCGTGGCCGCCCTGGCGGGGACCATGAAACCGGTCATGTTCGCCGTCGCGGTGCTGCTGGTGAACATCGCCTCCCAAGGCATCAAGATCACCGTCGACACCGGGATCCAGCGCGGCGTCGAGGACTCCTACCGCGGCCGCGTCTTCAGCCTCAACGACACCATCTACAACGTCGGCTACCTGGCCGGACTGTTCGCCGCCGCCCTGGTCGTCCCCTCCGACGGCTACTCCCCGGGCACCCTGGCGGGCGTTGCCATCTCTTACGGGCTGATTTGCGTCGGATACGCGTATCTGGCACGGGACGACGCCCCGTACGATTCACAAGCGTGGAGCCCCGCGACGCCAGAACCGAGACCGAGTACGAGCCGGTAGCCGCCAACCCGTACAAGGGCACTCCGCCGTGGCAGCGCCGCGGCGGGTGGAAGGCCGGCCTGGCCGGCCTCGCCGCGCTCGTCCTCACCGCCGGTTCGATCGTGGGGGTCGCCTGGCTGGCCTTCCGCGACGGCGGCGACCGAGCCGACGGCGGCGAACAGGTTATCTCCGAGCGCTGCCAGGTCGTCGAGTCCGACGACGCCGGGCCCGAGGCCGACCCGCCCGGCGGCGGCGCCCCGGCCGACCGCACCGTCGTCTCGATCGAGACCAGCCACGGCACCCTCGACGTCATGCTCTGGGGCGACCTGGCCCCCTGCGGGGTCGAGGCGTTCCTGCAACTGGCGCAGTCCGGCTACTACAACACCCACGACTGCGACCGGCTCACGACGCAGGAGACCAGCCCGTGGGTGATCCTGCAATGCGGCCGCCCCGGATGGGAACCGGACAACGACCTGACCTACGGCCCCGGCTGGCGCTACCAGACCGAGGTCGGCATGGAAGGCAACGACGTCCAGGACGTGCTCGCGCTGGTAACCGACGAGACCGGCCGCGCCGGCAGCGCGTTCACCCTCATCCGCGGACAGGCCGTCCCCACCGCCAACGTCAGCGTCATCGGCGGCATCGTCGACGGCTTCGAAGTCCTCGACGCCCTCGCCTGGGTGCCCGACCAGAGCACCTACGACGGCCAACCTCCCGAGTCGATCACGATCTACGGGATCACCGTGATCGACGAATCCGACCTGCCCACCGGGGACGGACCGACCAGCCCCGGGGCCGGCGACCAGACGACCGTCCCGACCCCGACCGACGAGGCGACCGACACGCCCACGACCGACGAGCCGTCCTAGTCGGTCTCTTCCCTGTCCTTGCCGGGCCGTTCGCGCTTGGCGTACTTGTCGACGTACTCCTGGCCGGTCAACTGCCGGATCGCGTCCATGATCTCGTCGGTGACCGCCCGGATGATGACGCGGTCGTTCTCCATCCCCGCGTAGCGGCTGAAGTCCAGGGTCTTGCCGATCCGCACCCCGACCGGCGCCACCCGCGGGCGCGATTCCCCGATCGGCAGCACCTTCTCGGTGCCGATCATGCCCACCGGCACCACCGGCGCCCCCGAGGCCAGCGCCAACCGCGCCACGCCCGGCTTGCCGCGGTAGAGGCGCCCGTCCGGCGAGCGCGTCCCCTCCGGGAAGATCGCCAGAATCCGGTCCTCGGCCAGGACCTCCAGCGACGGCTCCAGGCTGGCCGCGCTGCGGCGACCCCCCGAGCGGTCCACGGCGATCTGGCCGAGGGCCTTGACGGTCTTGGAGATGAGCTTGCCCTTGACGCCCGCGCCGGTGAAGTACTCGATCTTCGCCATGGTGGCGATGTGGCGCTTGGTGGTCAGCCCCAGGAAGTAGTGGTCGGCGACCGAGAGGTGGTTCGACGCCAGGATGACCGGTCCGGTCTCGGGAATGTGCTCCCGGCCGTCGATCCACGGTCGCCAGATGACCTTGATCGCGGGGGCGGCCGTCCATTGCAGCGTCTTGTACAGCACCTTGTTCAGCTCTCCAATGGTCCTCGCCCCGGCGGCGGAAGAAGGGGCTCTCCCAATCTACGGCTCACCCGTCTCGCCGCGATCGGACGATCCACGGCTCGCCGAGCTCGCCCGATCTGCGGCTCGCGGGCTTCGCCGAGTCAGGCCGGAACCGAGTGTATGGCATCAGTGGTGGCTACAGGTACTGCCCGGGGTGGTGGTCGTGATCGTCACCGCGCGCGGCGCGCTCTGCCATTATGGCCTTCAACTGGGGCGGGAGGTCGCCGCCGCCGGCCGGCAAAGCCTTCATATCGCCCTGCCGCATCTGGTCGAGCTGGAGCCGCGCGGCCATCTGCTGGGCGACCAGCGCCGCCTGGATGCCGTGGAACAGGCCCTCGAGCCATCCGACGAGCTGGGCCTGGGCGATGCGCAGCTCGGCCTCGCTGGGGATCTCGTCCTCGCCGAACGGCAGCGAGAGCCGCTCGAGCTCGTCGCGCAGCTCCGGGGCCAGGCCCGACTCGAGCTCGGCGATCGACCGCGCGTGGATTTCGCGCAGCCGCTGGCGGCCCTTGTCGTCGAGATCGGCGGCGCGGACCTCCTCGAGCAGCTGCTTGATCATGGAGCCGACGCGCATCACCTTGGCGGGCTCGGCCACCAGCTTGGACGGGTCGGACTCGATCGGTCCGTCCTCTGCGGCGGCCTCCAGCTGCCGCCGGGCCTCGTCCGCGGAGATCGGGTTGCCCTCGGCGTCGACGATAACCAGCTCGTCGTCCTGCTCCTCGGGGCGCTTCTCGCGTTCGTCCCTGGTGTTCTCTTCGGTCATGTCGTGCCGTTTCCCCATGTCGTCTCGGCGGTCTCTAGATCCCTCCACTCCGAGCCTAACGCGGCCCGGACAGGCGTTGTTCCCGCGGCGGACACGACCTTGTCGGATTCGGCCTGTACCGGCCGAGGCCGCAGCACCCGAGACCTTGCGGGTGAGGAGAGAAAGAGAAAGCCCGGTGGCCGAGCCACCGGGCTTGTTCTGTGCGCGAGGTGGGAGTTGAACCCACACGTCCTTTCGGACACTGGCACCTGAAGCCAGCGCGTCTGCCATTCCGCCACTCGCGCGAGTGCTGATCAGCAACGCGATGATACTACCTTGTTCGGAACCAGGGTGGCGAACGGGTATTGGGTGGATTGAGAGCTGTGCCGCTACAGCAGCGTGCGGAGCCTGCCGACCGGCTGGCCGCCGCCGTAGACCTCAGGCCAGGACATGGCCTCGACGACCGGCTTCGACTCGGCCGGGAACTCGTAGCCGGCCATCGTGTCCAGCGCCCGCAGCGCCACCGGCATCGAGGCGCGGCCCGCGCCGTCGTCGATCTTGACGGCCACGGCTCCGGCCCCGGGCACGGCCAGGGCGTGTACGCCCTCGGCGCCGCCCTTGGCGACCAGGCCCGGCACGGCCGACATCGAGCGGTGGTCGGGGGCCTCGGAGCCGTCGACGAGCCTCGAGTGGGCGCGCATCGCGTCGACCACGCGCCGCTCCGGCGTGCCCTCTTCGGCGGTGACCAGGCGCGCGAAGGCCCTGGCCAGGCCGGTCAGGGAGATCGCCAGGACCGGGGCGCCGCAGCCGTCGACGCCGACCGCCCGCACCGACTCGCCGGTCAGCTCCTCGACGGTGGCCGCGATGAGCTCCTGGAGTGGGTGGCCCGGTTCGCGGTAGGACTCGGTGTCCCAGCTGGCGGCGGCGCAGGCGGCCAGCATCCCGGCGTGTTTGCCCGAGCAGTTCATGTAGACCCGGCGGGCCTCCCCTCCGCGGGCCACGACCGAGCGGCGCGCGGCCGGGTCGCCGGGGAGGTCGGGCGGGCACTGGAGGCTGTCCTCGCCGAGCCCGGCGTGCGAGAGCACCGAGTCGACCCTCTCCAGGTGGAACGGCTCGCCCTTGTGGCTGGCCGCCGCGATCGCCAGGTCGGCCTCGCTCGCGGGCTCCCATCCGGCGCGGAGCATGGCCACCGCCTGCATCGGCTTGTTGGCCGAGCGGGGGAAGACCGGCGAGGCGGCGTCGCCGACGGAGGCGGTCAGCTCGCCGGACGGATCGGTCACGGCCACGCTGCCCCGGTGGAGGCTCTCGGCGAAGCCGGATCGGACGATTTCAGCGACGGGTTCGCCGCCGCGATAGGTAGCACTCATACCGCGGAGACTATCGCCGCCGCTCAGCGGTCGCGGTCGGATCGCCAAGGATGAGACCCGTGCCCGCCCGAGGCGCGGGCGGTGTCGCATGCGGTCGCTAGGTTCGTTGCGCGAGAGCGACAGACGAGTGGAAGTGAGGACTCTATGGGCATGTACATCGATTTCGTGAAGGTCACCCCGGCGGAGTTGGAGCGCGCGTCCGACGACCCGGAATTGGCAGCGGCCCTGATCGGCGCGGAGGTGGACAGCGAGGTCGATTCCGGACCGTCGGGCGAAGTCGGCAAAGCCTGGGCCGGCATCGAATACCTGCTGGACGAGGCCGGCTACGGATTCGAGTTCCTTATGGAGGGCGACAGGATCATCGACGAGGACATGTATTGCGTGGACGGCTGGTGGCCCGGGCTGGTCAGCGAGGTCGCCGCGCGGCTCGAGGACCTGCCTTGGGAGCGCCTGTCGGCGCACTTCGACGCCGCGGCCATGCGCGCCGCCAAGGTCTACGCGTGCGGGGCCGAAGGAGATCGCGAGTTCCTCGAGGAGTACTACGTGATGATGAGGGCCTTCTTCAAGGACGCGGCCGCCTCGGGGGCGGCCGCGATCATGGAGTTCTCCGGCTGACCGGCCGCGGCCTCACTGGCTCGCGGCCTGGCCCCCGGCGGTCAGCCGCGCTCCGGTGTCGTCGGCGGTGTTGCGCTTGAGCATGGCCAGGGCGATCTGGCCCTCCTCGTAGTGCTGGACGGCGGTGCCGATGAAGCCGACTTCCTTGTCCCCCAGCAGGACCGGCGTGCCCTGCGCGGGCGGGTGCTCGTCGGTGCCGTCCAGGTGGAGCCGGACCAGGCGGCGCGGCGGCTGGCCGAGGTGGTGGACCTTCGCGACGGTCTCCTGGCCCCGGTAGCAGCCCTTGTCGAGGTGGATCGCGGCGCCCAGCCACGCGGGGACCTCGTGCGGGACGGTCCGGTCGTCGGTGTCGACGCCGAAGCGCGGCACAGCTGCCTGTACCCGCAGCGCGTCGAACGCCCAGGTTCCGGCCGGGACGGCGCCGGAGTCCGCGATCGCGCCGATGTCCGTGCGGCGCACCATCGAGTCGCGCGTGCCGGGGCCGAGCGCGTCGGTGCGGCGCGTCCAGCCTTCGGTCGAATCGAGCGGGCCCCCGTCGTAGACGGCGGTGGTCACGGCCTTGATGTCGCGCGAGACGAATTTCGGGGGCGGCACCGGCTGGAGCTGGGGAGCCTCGGCGGAGTCCGGCTCGCCGGTGAAGGTGAACAGCGCCCATTCGTCGCTCTGGTCGCGGATGTCGACCTCGGTGCGGAACTTCATCATCTGGAGGAACTTCAGCAGCGCCTCCCCGGCGCCCGGCTCGGTGTCGAGCCAGGTGGTCCCGCCGTCGTCGAAGACGGCGGCGTGGTGTTCGATCCGGCCGGTCGGCGACAGGAACAGCGTCTCGGTGCCCTGATGCGGGCGCAGGCCGGTCAGGTGCTGGGTGGAGAGCGAGTGCAGCCACTCCAGGCGCGCCTCGCCGGCCACGGTGACGATGTCCCGGTCGGAGCGGTCGAAGACCGCTCCGACCGTCGCGGCCCGGCGCTGCTCGCCCAGCGGGTCGCCGTAGTGCCAGGCGGTCCGCCCGGCTTCGGTGGCGACGGCGCCGGGGAGGCCCAGCAGGGGGGACGGGGCGGTCTCGGTCATCAACGCTTCTCCAAGCATTCGGCGCAGGTTCCGAACAGCGCGACGTGGCCGACGTCGAGGACGAATCCCGTCCGGTCGGCGACAGCCCGGCGCGCGTCCGCGAACACCGCTGGTTCGACTTCGGTGATCCGTCCGCAACGGTGGCACACCAGGTGAGCGTGCCCTCGGTCGCCGGCCGGATGGTAGGTGGGGGCGCCGTGGGAGAGGTGGGTGTGGGAGATCAGTTGCAAGTCCTCGAGCAGGTCGAGGGTGCGGTAGACGGTGGTGATGTTCACCCCGTCGACCTGGTCCCGGATGCGCTCGTGGATCTGCTCGGGGGTGGCGTGCCCGAGGTCGCGGACAGCATCGAGGACGAGCTGGCGCTGAGCGGTCATGCGCAGGCCCCTGGAGCGCAGCACCGCCGCCAGTTCTGTGTCTGACTCGGCTTCGGTGGGCATGTCTGCATCGTACTTCCCGTGGGAGGAGAATGACCGCATGGCGATAGTTACAGCAGTACTGCACCGGGGCGTCGTCGATTCCGACGAGCCGATCCTGTGCGCCGACGATCTGGGCGTGCTCCGCGGTGACGGGGTGTTCGAGACGATCAATGTGCGCGAGGGGCGCGCGTTCCTGCTCGACGCGCACCTGGACCGGATGGCGAATTCGGCCCGCCGCATGGAGTTCGAGCTGCCGGACAAGGCCGAGCTGGCCGGTCTGGCCGAGCAGGCCCTGGCCGCCTGGCGCGAGCGCGAGAGCGGCGAGGGGGCGCTGCGGCTGATCGCGACCCGCGGGCGCGAGCACGGCGGGCCGCCCACGGTCTACGCGACGATCGATCCGGTGCCGCGCGAGCGGATCCTGCCGCGGCGGGACGGGCTGAAGGTCGTCACGGCCTCCTTGGGGGTGAACGCGGATGCACGGGGCGAGGCCCCGTGGCTTCTCGGCGGGGTCAAGGCGCTCTCGTACGCCACGCAGATGGCGGTGACGCGCTGGGCGAAGTCGCAGGGCGCCGACGACGCGCTGTGGGTCTCGGCCGACGGCTACGCCCTGGAGGGCCCGACCTCGTCGCTGCTGTGGCTGGACGGGGACCAGCTGTGCACCACGCCGGTCTCGAGCGGGATCCTGCCGGGGACGACCAGCGCGCACCTGATGGAGCGGGCCTCGAAGATCGGGCTGGAGGCGGTCGAGCGCCTGGTCACGGTGGAGTCGCTGCTGGAGATGGACGGGGCCTGGCTGACCTCCTCCGTCCGTGGTGTGGCGTTTATCACCAGCATCGATGGCCGGGAGGTTTCTCAACGCCCGGGCGTTACCGCTGAGCTGGATAAACTCGCCGGTTTCGAGGTTCCTTCGTAACGGTTTCGCATCGATTCCCAGCGAGTTCTCAGCCTCGCCACAGGCCGCGCTCAGAGACGGTCCTCATAGTAATAATTGTTCCGGTCACGCCGACACGCCGAACAGATGGACATGGGCAGTCTTCTGGGAGGCACGGAACAATCCGGGGGCACATACCGGTAAGGGCAATCGGGCACAGCCCTACCGGTGCCAATGAAAAGTGGAGCTCCTCCACTTTATCGGGGCCGCAGTGAATGGGCAAGCACTGCGGCCCCATTTCCATGTCACGGAATCGACACGACCAGGTCGCTCTCCGATCGCCGCCTCATCCGGCCAGGACCTTGCCGGGGTTCATGATCCCGAGTGGATCGAGCGATTCCTTGATGCGCCGCTGGACGGCCAGGTTCACCGGATCGACTTCGCGCTCAAGCCATTCGCGCTTGAGCATCCCCACCCCGTGCTCGCCGGTGACGGTCCCGCCCATGGACAGGGCCATCTGGAGGATCTCGTCGAAGGCGGCTCTCCCGGCCGCCAGCGAGTCCTCGTCGCCGGCGTCGACGACGATGTTCGGATGGAGATTTCCGTCACCGGCGTGTGCGATGACGCCGATGAGCACGCCGTGCCGTTCGGCGGTCGCCCGGATCCGGTCGAGGGACTCGGCCAGGCGGGAGCGCGGGACGGCCACGTCGTCGACCAGGACCGTGCCGAGGCGCTCCATCGCGTGGAGGGCCGAGCGCCGCGACTCCATGAGCGCGTCGGCCTCGGTCTCGTCGGTGGCCCGGAAGACCTCGGCGGCCCCGGCCTCGGCGCACAGCCGCTCGATCTCGACCAGTTCGGCCTCGGGGTCGCCGTCGGCGGCGGCCAGCAGCAGCGCGGCCGCGTCGGTCGGCAGGCCCATCGGACGCAGCTCCTCGAGGGCCTTCAAGTGGACGTCGTCGATCAGCTCGAGCAGGCTCGGCTGGGCGCCTGCGGCCATGATCGCGGTGACCGCGCGCCCGGCGGCGGCGGTGGAGTCGAAGACCGCCGCGAGGGTCAGCCGCCCGGCCGGGACCGGCGAGAGCTTGACGGTGGCCTCGGTGATCACGCCGAGGGTTCCCTCGGAGCCGCAGAACAGGCGGGCCAGGTCGTATCCGGCCACGCCCTTGGCCGTGCGGCGGCCGCAGCGCATCACCTCACCGGAGGCCAGGACCACCTCCAGGCCCAGCACGTATTCGGCGGTGACCCCGTACTTGACGCAGCACATGCCGCCGGCGGCGGTGGCGATGTTGCCGCCGATGGTCGAGATCTCCCACGACCCGGGGTCGGGCGCGTAGCGCAGGCCGTGCTCGGCGGCGGCCCTGGAGATGTCGGCGTTGATGACGCCGGGCTGGCAGACAGCGATCCGGTCGACCGGGTCGATCGAGAGGATCTCGTTCATGCCGGACACGTCGAGCAGGATCGCGGCGTCGACGGCGGTGGCCGATCCGGCCAGGCCGGTGCGGGCGCCCTGAGGGACGACCGGGACGCGCAGCTCGCTCGCGACCCGCAGTACCGCCTGGACGTCCGCGGTGGAGCGGGCCCGGACCAGAGCGGCGGCGCGGCCGGGGTCGACGAGGCGGGCGTGGTCGACCGAGTGCGCGGCGATGACGTCGGAGTCCGAGACGGCCCGGACCCCCGCCTCGGTCAGGGCGGTGTGCAGTTCGCTCATGCGGTGATTGTCACAGCCGCGGCGCGTACTAGGCGTAGGGGTCGGTGTCGATGACCTCGCGGGCGATCTGGGCCAGGTCCTCGACCATGTCGATGCCCGCCTGGTGGGAGGGCAGGCCGCCGGTGAGGATCGAGATGCTGATCGGCTCGTCGGTCTCGCCGGCGATGACGCCGATCGAGTTGACCACCCACTCCCCGCCCATGTTCGAGCGGGTGTCCCAGCCGTTCTTCATCCACACCGTCTCGCCGTCCTCGGCGGCGGCCGAGACGCCCCAGTCCTGGGAGTCGGCCAGGTCGCCCATCAGCTCGCGCGACACCTCGACCTGCTCGGCGCTCAGCAGCCCCTCGTAGAGGACCTGTTCGAGGACGGTGAGCTGATCGAGCGCGGTCGTCTCGGTCAGGCCCCACCGCTCAGTCTCGTCGGGCCGGGTCTGGTCCAGTCCGAGGACCTCGTGGGCCTCGCGCATGGTCTCGTGCCCGTCGAGGACGCCGAACAGGATGCTGTTGGTGGCGTCGTTGTCCGAGTCCTTGATCATCTTCTCGAGGTCGTACATGGCCCAGTCCGGGATGTCCTCCACCGAGTCGTAGTGGAGCAGCAGCATCGCCAGGATCTCGGCCTTGACGATCGAGGCGGTGTCGTGCAGGGCCTCGCCCTCGTGGTCGAGGGTAAACTCCTCGTCGGACACGGCCAGGGAGACGTAGAGGTTCTCGTTGTCGATCTCGGAGAGGTAGTCCTCGACCGCGGCGTCGAGCTGGTCCTGGAGCTGGTCTTGGGCCTGCTCGTGCAGCTCGGTCGGGTCGGGTTGGAGATCGGTGCCGAGTTCGGACTCGTTGAGCTGCGATCCGGGCAGCTCCGAGCCTCCGCGGCCGGCGTCGGCGGGGTCGTCCGCGGCGGTGAAGTCCCCCAGGAACATGGTCGCGGCCACGACGACGGCCAGCGCCGGCACGGCCAGGTAAGGCCACAGCCGCCGCGAGGATTTCGGCTTCGCACTCACTGGGGTACCAATGCTCGGGGGGTATGGGGATGTCAGCTCAGCGCCCACGCTAGAGCAGGAGGGCAAGAGGCGACAAGTCGGGGCTGTGCCAATTTACGGCTCGCAGGCGTAGCCGAGGGTGCGAGAAAAGTAACACTTGAGTAACGCTGCGCCGGGCTCGGTCAGTCCGCCGATTCCGGCGCAGGCCGCGAGGCACTGGCCCTGTCTTTCGTTGTGGGACCTGGGGAGGAAATGACCACCGCGATCACCAGGGACCAGTGCCTCACGGAGTTCCCACCGTGTGGCGGCTTCGGGTCGCCTCAGGCCGCGGCGCGCTGCTTGAGGATCGTGCGCATGACGGCGGCGCTGACGCCCACCAGGCAGACGATCGCGACCAGGGCGAGCAGTCCGCTGGCGCCGTCGGAGACGGCCTCGGGGTCGACCGCGGCGACCTCTTCCTCGCCGCCGGCGGGAGCGAACTCGTCGTCTCCGGCGGCTTGGTCCTCATCGGAGGGGCCGAAGGCGTTGATCTCCTCTTCCCCGGCGGTCTCGCTCTCCTCGTCCGACGGGTCCTGCTCCTCGGCCGAGGGCTGGTCGCCCTGTGCGACCCCCGAGCCGTCCTGCGGGCTCGAACCGGCCGCGGGCTCGTCGCCGCCTGAGTCCTGCGCCGGGGCCTCGCCGTCGTCGTCGGGGGCCGGCAGTTCGGCGGTGGAGCCGCCGCCGGAGTCCGGCTCCGGCTCGTCGCCCTCGGCCGGGGCGGTGACCTGGACCTGCG
Source organism: Glycomyces salinus (assembly GCF_016428645.1). Taxonomy (GTDB): domain Bacteria; phylum Actinomycetota; class Actinomycetes; order Mycobacteriales; family Micromonosporaceae; genus Glycomyces; species Glycomyces salinus. The sequence continues at coordinate 57,118 of NZ_JAELXW010000017.1, forward strand.
CGGAGTCGTAGTCGGCGAACAGGCCCGCGCATTCGGGGATCATCGCGATCTCGGCCGAGCTGTTCATGACGAACACCTGCGTGGAGCCCTCGCCGATGTCGTAGACGTCGCCGCCCACGTGCAGCTCGGCTTCGGAGCCCAGGTCGTTGGTGTAGCTCACCTGGCTGCCCTTGGCCACCGACAGCTCCGAGGAGTCGGGCTTCGAGGTCGGGGACAGCAGGCCGAGGGTGCCGCAGCCGCCGCTGAAGACGATCCCCTCATCCGAGCCCGCCTCGGGCTCGTCGGCCATGGCCATGCCCACCCCGGCCGCGCCGCCCAGCGTGAGCATCGCGGCCGCCGACAGGGCCGCCAGGCGCGACCTGCGCCGCTGCGAGCGCCGCTCCATCGCGGCCTTCGCCGTCGGCGCCACGCGCCCGTCGCTCACCGGATAGGGCAGCGGCGGACGCGCCTCGGCTCGTGAGGCTTCTCCGGCCTTGGTGGCGTGTCGTCCCATGCCTGCGTCTCTCCAACCGCGTAACCGTGCTTCGCCCCGCCTGATCGACAGCGGGAATCAGGTCTCAACCCCGTTCAACGAGTCACCGCCGGGAAGGTGACGGCTCCCGGCCACCCAATCGGGACCGACCGTAGGATGTGCTCCAGAACCCGACTACAGCGAGACGGCGGGACCTCCCCTATGGCGATCACCGACACCGACACGGCACCAGAGGCAGGAGACGGGCCCCGGGGCGACGGCGAGCCCGAGGCCGACTCCGAGGACCGCTGGCGGCGTTTCGCGAGCGGCGAGGGCAAGGGCCCTGAGGCCCGGCCCGGCCCGCTGCGCCGCCTCGCCTCGGGGACGCGCCGCCTCCTCCGCAGCGAGTGGACCCTCGCCGCGTTCTTCAGCGCCGCGCTGTCGGTGGCGATGACCTGGCCGCTGGCCCGCGACGTCCACCGGGTCATCCCGCACGACACCGGCGACCCGCTGCTGCTGACCTACACCCTCGGCTGGCTCGGGCACTCGCTGCGCGAGGACCCGGCCGGGATCTGGACCTCCAACAGCTTCTGGCCCGCCCAGGACTCCTACCTGTTCACCGACACGCTCCTGGGCTACGCGCCCGCCGCGCTGTTCGCCACCGACACCACCAGCGCCCTGATCGTCTACAACGTCCTCTACATGGCCACGTTCGCGCTGGCCTTCCTCGGCGCCTACGCCCTGCTGCGGCAACTGGGCGCGCGCGTCGCCGGATCGGCCGTCGGCGCGGCCGCCTTCGCCTACGCGCCCTGGAAACTCGGCCAGGCCGGGCACCTCCAGGTCCTGTCCTGCGGCGCGATCGCCCTGGCCCTGGCGATGCTGGCCCGCGGCCACGGCTGGTCCATGCGGGACGGTTTCAAACCCGAGCGCCAGCGCCCCGGCTGGATCGTCGCCGGCTGGGCGACCGCCCTGTGGCAGTTCAGCATCGGCGCCGGACTCGGCATCCCCTTCGTGTACCTGCTGCTGGGCATCGGCGTCGTGGTCGGCCTGTTCTGGCTCATCAGGCGCCCCCGGCTGCGCTGGCAGACGGTCGCGGCCGACGGTCTGGGCGGCGCGGTCTTCAGCCTCGGCGTCCTGTGGATCGCCGACAAGCACGCCGTGGTCGCCCGCGCCCACCCCGAGGCCATGCGCGACCCCGACTACATCTCCTGGTTCAGCCCGACCTGGCAGAGCTTCATCATCGCCCCCGAGGAGTCGCGGGTCTGGGGCGCCGCCCACGAGGCGGCGCGAGCCGATCTGACCTGGGCCCCCGAGCAGGCGCTGCTGGTCGGTTTCACGCTCCTGTCGCTGGCGGTGGCCGGACTGATCTGGTCTTCGTGGACCCGCTGGAAGCGGTTCTGGCTGTTCCTGGGCGCCGGGGCGACCCTCGCGGTGGCGATGGGCCCCAACTTCCTCGACGACGGGCTCTGGGCGTGGCGGCCGCTGTACGACTACGTGCCCGGCTTCGACGCCATCCGGACCCCCGGCCGCCTGGTCATCTACCTGACGCTGATCCTGGCGGTCCTGGCCGCCGGAACCCTGACCCGGATCGCCGACGAGGCCGACGCGCTCGCCCACGAGGGCCGGGTGGACCGCCGGATCACCGTGCGCGCGCCCCGGCGGGTCCACGCGCTGCTGTTCGCGCCGATCCTGCTGGTCCTGGCAGAAGGACTGACGGTGGCGCAGAACCACGAACCCGAGGCGGCCCCGCTGGACATGTCAGAGCTGGACGGACCGGTCCTGGTGCTGCCCTCGGACGGTCGCGACACCCGCGTCCAGTACTGGAGCGTCGACGGCTTCCCGGAGATGGCCAACGGCGTCGCGGCCTTCACCCCCGACGAGCAGGCCGCCATCCGCGAGGTCTCCAAGGCGTTCCCCAGTCCCGACGCGGTCGAGGACCTGCGCCAGGCCGGGATCGAAACGGTCGTGGTGGTCCCCGACTGGCTGCCCGGAAGCGACTGGTCCGGCCTGGACCACGAGTCCGACCCGCTCGGCGTCGAGGTCGAACGCGACGACGACGCCGTCGTCTACCACCTCGACGAACCCTAGGTCCCGAGGCCGGCTCAGTGCGGGCCGACCGGGGTCAGGAAGACCAGGGCCCCGATCGCGTCGAGCTGCGGCGGGGAGTGCAGGGGCGAGGCGGCCACGTCGAAGGTCCGGTGGACCCGGCCCTGGTCCAGGCGGATCAGGCCGCGCTCCAGGACGTCGGTCTGCAACGCCTGCACCGGAGCGAGCCTCCCCAGCTCCGAGTCGATGAGCGGATTCGCCGCCGCGGTGAAGTCCAGAAAGATCAGTCCTGATTCGAGGAATCCGGGCCTGATAGAATCCACATCAGACTCAAGGTGCAGCAGATGGCTCGCGGCCGCCGAGACCGCCACGATCCGCGTCCCGCCGTCCAGCAGCAGGCACGGATCACTGCTGGCGCACACGGCGGCGCGCCAGGGCACCAGGCCCGGATGGAGGTGCCGCCCGTTGTCGCCGGGGTACGGCGCTCGGAGCGGGATCACCAAGTCCATGTTCGTCAACGGTTATCCCGGGGGTCAGTCATCACGCTCAGTCGATCCACGTTAACAGAGAAAAGTTGATCTTCGGTCCCCGTGCCTCTATTGTCTGGATCATGAGTTCGAGTGAGCATTCGTCATACCGGGTCGACTCGGAGACCGGTCGACTGCGCCGGGTCATCCTCCACCGCCCCGGCGGCGAGCTGCGCCGCCTGACCCCCCGCAACAACGGCGCACTCCTGTTCGACGGCGTCCCCTGGGTCGAGCGGGCCCAGGCCGAACACGACCGGTTCGCCCGCACCCTGCTCGACCACGGCGTAGAGGTCCTCTACATCGGCGCGCTCCTCACCGAGTGCCTGTACCTGCCCGAGGCCCGCGAGGAGGTGGTCGCCTCGGTCGCCGCCGACCGCAACCTCGGTGAGACCCTCGGCCGCGAGCTGCGCGCCTACCTGTCCGACCTCGACCCCGAGCGCCTGGCCGCCGTCCTCATCGAGGGCCTCACCAAGGACGAGTTCGGCACCGTGCCAATTTACGGCTCGCAAGCTTCGCCGAGGGGCGGCAGCCTGCGCCACCGCCTGATGCGCGGCACCGACTTCGTCATCGACCCGCTGCCGAACATGATGTTCACGCGCGACTCCGCGGTGTGGATCGGCGACGCGGTGGCCGTCACCAGCCTGGCGATGCCGGCCCGCCGCCGCGAGACCACCCTGACCGGGGTCATCTACCGCCACCACCAGCGCTTCACCGACATCCCCAAGATCTACGACCCGAGCCTCGAACACCTCGAAGGCGGCGACGTCCTCGCCCTGGCCCCGGGCGTGCTGGCCGTCGGCGTCGGCGAGCGCACCACCCCGGCCGGGGTCGAGCGGCTGGCCCGCCGGGTGTTCGAACGCGGCACGATCCGCACCGTCCTGGCCGTCCCGATCGCCCAGCGCCGCGCCACGATGCACCTGGACACCGTGTGCACCATGGTCGACGCCGACCGCATGGTGATGTATGCGCCGGCCGAGCGCCGCCTGGAGGCGTACACGATCACGCCCGGCGACTCCGGCGGCCTCGACATCGGCGGGCCGCGACTGTTCATCGACGCCGCGGCCGAGGCGATCGGGGTCGAGCGCCTCGAGATCATCCACACCGGGGAGCGGGACGTGGTGACCGCCGAGCGCGAGCAGTGGGACGACGGCAACAACACCCTCGCCCTGGCCCCGGGCATGGCGGTGGCCTACGAGCGCAACACGGTCACCAACGCCCGCCTGGAGCGCGCCGGCATCAAGACCATGACCATCCCCGGCTCCGAACTCGGCAGCGGCCGCGGCGGACCGAGATGCATGTCGTGCCCGATCACCCGCGACTAGCCGGTCGGGTTCAGATGCCGGCGGCGATGTCGCGGCGGTAGTGGGAGCCTTCGAGCTTGACGCCCTCGGCCCGGGCGTAGGCCTCGGTGCGGGCCTGCGCCACCGAATCGCCGGTGCCCACGCAGTTGAGCACCCTCCCGCCGGTGGCGACCAACTGCCCGGAGGCGTCGATGGCGGTCCCGGCGTGCAGGACGCCCACCTCGTCGGCCCCGTAGACCGGGCGGCCCTTGACCGGCTCGATCGGGTAGCCCTCGTTGGCGATCACCACGCAGACGGCCGCGCCCTCGCGCCACCACAGCGGCCCGAAGTCGGCCAGCCTGCCGGTGGCCGCGGCGTGCAGCAGCTCGCCCAGCGGCGTCTCCAGCAGCGCCAGGATCGGCTGGATCTCCGGGTCTCCGAAGCGCGCGTTGAACTCCACGACCTTGAGGCCCTTGGCCGTCAGAGCCAGGCCGCAGTAGAGGGTGCCGACGAACGGGATGCCCCGGGAGGCCATCTCGGCCAGGGTCGGCTCGGCGACCTTGCCCATGATCTCCTCGACCAGGTCGTCCGGCGCCCACGGCAGCGGCGTGTACGCGCCCATGCCGCCGGTGTTCGGACCGGTCCCGTCCTCGCCGACCCGCTTGTAGTCCTGCGCCGGCAGCATCGCCCGCGCGCTCTTGCCGTCCGAGACCACGAACAGCGACACCTCGGGGCCGTCCAGGTACTCCTCGATCACGACGCGGTCGCAGTCCAGCGCGTGCGCCAGGGCCGCCTCGCGGTCCTCGGTCACCACCACGCCCTTGCCCGCGGCCAGGCCGTCGTCCTTGACCACGTAGGGCGCGCCGAACTCGTCGAGCGCGGCCTCGGCCTCCTCGCGGGTGCGGCACGCGCGCGCGGCGGCGGTCGGCACGCCCGCGGCGGCCATGACCTCCTTGGCGAACGCCTTCGAGCCTTCGATGCGGGCCGCCTCGCGGCTCGGCCCGTAGACCGGGATGCCCTTGGCGCGGACCGCGTCGGCCACGCCCGCCACGAGCGGCGCCTCGGGCCCGATCACGACCAGGTCGGCCGCTCCGGTCACCGCCAGCGACGCGACCGCGGCCGGGTCGTTCTGGTTGACCTGGGCGCACTCGCCTAGAGCGGCCATGCCCGGGCTACCGGGCGCGCAGATGAGCGCGTCGACGGATTCGTCGGCGGCCAGCGCCGCCGCCAGGGCGTGCTCGCGGCCGCCGGAACCGATCAGGAGTACTCGCACACCGCCAGTTTACGGCCTGCACACGGGCCGGTTAACAGGCGCGCCGACGCACATGTCACACCGTGGGAACCGAGTGCGATCATGGGCGCGTGACTCCGAATGTGCTCGCCGAGCGGTACGCCTCCGGTCAAATGCGCGACATCTGGGACCCCGTCGGCAAGGTCAAGGCCGAGCGGCGCCTGTGGCTGGCCGTGCTCCGGGCCCAGCACGAGCTGGGCGTGACCGTCCCCGACGGCGTCATCGCCGACTACGAACGGGTCCTCGACACGGTCGATCTCGACTCGATAGCCGCCCGCGAGCGCGTCACCAAGCACGACGTCAAGGCCCGCATCGAGGAGTTCTCCGACCTGGCCGGGCACCAGCACGTGCACAAGGGCATGACCAGCCGGGACCTGACCGAGAACGTCGAGCAGATGCAGGTGCGGCAGTCCCTGGAGCTGGTCCGCGACCGGACCGTGGCCGTCCTGGTGCGCCTGGCCGCCCGCGCCGAGCAGTACCGGGACCTGGTCATGGCCGGACGCAGCCACAACGTGCCCGCCCAGGCCACCACCCTGGGCAAGCGCTTCGCGTACTGGGCCGAGGAGCTCCTGGCCGCCTACGAGCGGATCGAGGACCTGCTGGCCCGCTACCCGCTGCGCGGCGTCAAGGGCCCGGTCGGCACCGCCCAGGACATGCTCGACCTCTTCGGCGGCGACACCGCGAAGCTCGCCGAGCTGGAGCGCCGCGTCGCCTCCCACCTGGGGTTCGAGCGGGTCATGGACTCGGTCGGTCAGGTCTACCCGCGCTCGCTGGACTACGAGGTCGGCTCCGCGCTCGTGCAGGCGGTGGCCGCCCCGTCGAGCGCGGCGGTCACGATCCGCCTCATGGCCGGGGCGGAACTGGCCACCGAGGGCTTCGTCGAGGGCCAGGTCGGTTCCTCGGCGATGCCGCACAAGATGAACACGCGCTCGTCCGAGCGCGTGGGCGGCCTGGCCGTGGTCGCCCGCGGCTACGCGGCGATGCTCGGCGAGCTGGCCGGGGACCAGTGGAACGAGGGCGATGTGTCCTGTTCCGTGGTGCGCCGGGTGGCCCTGCCCGACCTGTTCTTCGCCGTCGACGGCCTCTATGAGACGTTTCTCACCATCCTCGACAATTTCGGGGCCTACCCGGCGGTCGTCGCGGCCGAGCTCGACCGGTACCTGCCGTTCCTGACCTCGACGAAGATCCTCATGGAGGCGGTGCGCCGGGGCGCCGGGCGCGAGGACGCGCACGAGGCGATCAAGGAGCACGCCGTCGCCGTCGCCCGCGCCATGCGCGAATCCGGGCAGCGGGAGAACGACCTGTTCGCGCGCCTGGCCGCCGACGACCGGCTGCCGCTCGACTGTGAGGAGCTGTCGTCCCTGGTAGCCGATACGAGTGAATTCGTTGGGGCCGCTGGAGATCAGGTCGACCGGGTCGCCGAGCGGGTGGCCGCCGCGGCGAAAGCCCACCCTGAGGCGGCCGCCTACGGGCCCGCCGACATCCTCTGATCGGCTGTGACGCGGCTCCCGACGCGCTGTCCGTCGTGCTGGCCCTGGTCAGACCCGCTCAATATGCTGGAAGTTGTCCCGTCCAAGTGACCGACAGGAGTGCGACCGTGGCCCGTGTAGTGGTCGACGTGATGCTGAAGTCCGAGATCCTCGACCCGCAGGGCGAGGCCGTGCTCGGGGCGCTGCCGCGCCTCGGCGTCAACAACGTGAAGTCGGTGCGGATCGGCAAGCGAGTCGAGCTCGAATTCGACGACGAAGGAGTCGAATCTGAGCATGGTGACGACGAAGGAGTCGAATCTGCGAGCAGTGACGACGCAGGAGCCGAGACCGAGCGCACCGACGGCGCCGCCCGGAACGTCCGAGAACAGGCGCAGATCATCGCCGACAAGCTCCTGGCCAACCCCGTGATCGAGAACTTCGAGATCTCGGTGCCCGGCGAGGACGCCGCATGAGCCACCCGCCGACGCCGCCCGCGCAGGCGGGCCCGCCGTCCGACCGCGCCCGCATCGGCATCGTCACCTTCCCCGGCTCGCTCGACGACCGCGACGCCGCCCGCGCCGTCCGGCTCGGCGGCGCAGAGCCGGTGCCGCTGTGGCACGACGACGCGATGCTCCGCAGCGTCGACGCCGTGTTCCTGCCCGGCGGCTTCTCCTACGGCGACTACCTGCGCTGCGGCGCCATCGCACGTTTCAGCGAGGTCATGGGCCTGGTCCGCGAGGCCGCCGACCGCGGCATGCCGGTCATCGGCGTCTGCAACGGCTTCCAGGTCCTGTGCGAGTCGCACCTGCTGCCGGGGGCGCTGGTCCGCAACGCCCACCTGCGCTACCGCAACCGCCCGGCCCGCCTGCGCGTGGAGACCGACAAGACCGCCTGGACCGCCGCCTACGGCGCCGGCGCCGAAGTGGTCTTCCCCGCCAAGCACGGCGAGGGCCGCTTCGTCGCCGACGAGGCCACACTCGACCGCATCGAGGCCGGCGGCCAGGTCGTCTTCCGCTACCTCGACAACCCCAACGGCGCGATGCGCGACATCGCCGGCGTCTCCAACGAGGCCGGCAACGTCGTCGGCCTCATGCCCCACCCCGAGCACGCCGTCGAGGCGCTCACCGGCCCGTCCACCGACGGGCTCGGCGTGGTCGCCTCGGTTCTCTCCTATCTGAGACAGGGAGCCGCGCGATGACCGCACAGCTCAACGTCGTCGTCGACACCGTCGGCGTGGCCGAGGCCACGCCCGACGAGAAGCAGCCTTGGGCCGAACTGGGCCTCAAGGAGGACGAGTACGACCGCATCCGCGAACTGCTGGGCCGCCGGCCCACCCAGTCCGAACTGGCCATGTACTCGATCATGTGGTCCGAGCACTGCTCGTACAAGTCCAGCCGGGTCCACCTGCGGCAGTTCTCCCAGAAGAACCCGAAGACCCCGCGCCTGCTGGCCGGGATCGGCGAGAACGCCGGCGTGATCGCCATCGACGAGAACATCGCGGTCACTTTCAAGGTCGAATCGCACAACCACCCGTCCTATGTCGAGCCCAAGCAGGGCGCGGCCACCGGCGTCGGCGGCATCATCCGCGACATCATCGCCATGGGCGCCCGCCCGATCGCGGTCATGGACTCCCTGCGCTTCGGCGACATCGACCATCCCGACACCGCCCGGGTCCTGCCTGGCGTGGTCGACGGCGTCGGCCACTACGGCAACTGCGTGGGACTGCCCAACATCGGCGGCGAGACCGTCTTCGACCCCTGCTACCAGGGCAACCCGCTGGTCAACGCGCTCAGCGTCGGCGTGATGCCGCGCTCGCGCCTCCAGTCGATGGAGGCGTCCGGCGTCGGCAACGTGGTGATCCTGCTGGGCGCCAAGACCGGCCGCGACGGCATCGGCGGCGTCTCGGTGCTGGCCAGTGCCACCTTCTCCGAGGACGGCGACGAGGACTCGCGACCCAGCGTCCAGGTCGGCGACCCGTTCGAGGAGAAGCTGCTCATCGAATGCTGCCTGGAGCTGTTCGACTCCGGGCTCGTCGTCGGCGTCCAGGACCTCGGCGGCGCCGGGCTCACCTGCGCGCTCTCGGAGACCGCGGCCGCCGGCGACGGCGGCATGCACGTCGACCTCGAACTGGTGCCGCTGCGCGCGGCGGGCATGGAGCCGCACGACATCCTCGCCTCGGAGTCGCAGGAGCGGATGCTCCTGATCGTCGACCCGGCGAACGTGGAGAACGTGCTGGCCCGCGCCCACCGCTGGGGCCTGCTGGCCACGGCCATCGGCACCGTCACCGACACCGGCCGCCTGGTGGTCGACTACCACGGGCAGTCCGTGGTCGACGTCCCGCCGGCGAGCCTGGCCGACGAGGGCCCGGTCTACGAGCGCCCGATCGCAGAACCGAACGACCTGGCGCTGATCGCGGTCGACCGGGCCGAGACCCTGTCGCGGCCCTCGACCGACGCCGAGATCCGCCAGACCGTCCTGGACATGGCCGCCAGCCCGAACCTGTGCGACAAGACCTGGGTCACCGAGCAGTATGACTCCTCGGTGTTCGGCAACACCGTCCTCGGCGCCCCGCACGACGCGGGGGTCGTGCGGCTCGACGAGCGCACCGGCGTGGGCATCGCGATCTCCCTGGACGGCAACGGCCGCTTCGCGCGGCTCGACCCGTACACCGGCGCGCAGCTCTCGCTGGCCGAGGCTTACCGGAACGTGGCGACGACCGGCGCGACGCCGATCGCCGTCACCGACTGCCTCAACTTCGGCTCCCCCGAGGACCCGAACGTGATGTGGCAGTTCGAGCGGGCCGTGACCGGCATCGCCGACGGCTGCCAGCAGTTGGGCATCCCGGTGACGGGCGGGAACGTGTCCTTCTACAACCAGACCGGCCGCGAGGCGATCCACCCGACCCCGGTCATCGGGGTCCTGGGTGTGATCGAGGACGTGAACCGGCGGGTGCCGCTGGGGCTGGGGAGCACCGGCGACACGATCGCGCTCATCGGGGAGACCCGCGAGGAGCTCTCGGGCTCGGAGTGGGCGTGGGTGACGCACCGCCACCTCGGCGGCGTCCCCCCGAAGGTCGACCTGGGCCACGAGATGAAGCTGGCCGAACTGCTCGGCCGCCTGGCCGAGCACGAGCAGCTGGCCGCCGCGCACGACCTGTCCGAGGGCGGGCTGGCGCAGGCGCTGGTCGAGGGCATCATGCATTCGGGGCTGGGCGCGCAGATCCTGCTGCCGGAGGGCGCCGACCCGTTCACGTACCTGTTCAGCGAGTCGACCGGGCGCGTGCTCGTGGTGATCCCGCGCGGCCAGGAGCTGGCCGTGCGCGGCGCGTGCGAGCAGCGCGGTCTGCCGATCACGCCGCTGGGCGTGACCGACGCCTCGACCGACGGCCTGCACCTGCGCGACCACTTCGACATCCCGCGCGTCGAACTCGAGGCGGCCTGGAAGGGCGGCATCGGGGCCGCGGTGGGCGCATAGGAATCAGCGACGGCAGAGCCCGCCCCGGCGATAGCCGGGGCGGGCTCTGCCGTACCCCCGGGCTCAGGCGGCCCGAGGCATGTAAGGAGCGATCAGGTCCGCCGAGAGGGTCTCGAGCTGTGCTCGGGCCCGCGGGTCATAAGCCTGCTCGTGGGCGCGAGCCGGTCGGAACCGGTCGAAGTACTGTCCGGTCACCTCTTTCAGCTCGGGGTCGCCGATCAGCCGGAGCGTCGGTCGGGCGCCTTCGTCGGTGTCGGTCAAGGGGGTGAAGCCGCTTTCCTGCACGATCGCGGTGTCCATCAGATGGGCGGGATGCACGGCGTTCACGGTGATCCCCAGCGGCGCGAGTTCCTTAGACAAGTCCATGGTGGACATGATCATGGAGAGTTTGCTCTGGCAGTAGGCGCGCACGCCTTCGTATTCGCGTTGCAGCATCGGATCGGTGAAGTCGATAGGGGCTTGGCCGATGGAGGCCACGTTCACCACTCGGGAGGGCGCGCTGTCCGCCAGCAGGCCGGCGAGCGATCGCGCCAGCAGCAGCGGCGCCAGGTGATTGACGGCGAATCGCAGCTCGTGGCCCTGCGCGCTGAGCTCCCTGCGCGAGGTGTCCGAGCCGCCGCCGACGACGGCGTTGTTGACCAGGACGTCGAGTCGGGGCTCGTGCTCCGCGATCGCGTCCGCCATCGTCCGCACCTGGCCGAGGTCGCTGAGGTCGGCCAGGTAGCGGTGGATCTCGACTCCCGGGTGCTCTCCTTCGAGCCGGCGGGCGACGGCGTCGAGCAGTTCGGCGTCGCGCCCGTGCAGGAGGAGGACGGCTCCGGCGGCAGCGAGGTGTTCGGCCAGCCGGAGCCCGAGACCGCGGGTAGCGCCTGTGATGAGGACATGGCTGCCCCGCATGGGAAGGAGAAAATCGCTCATATGCGCCATGTTATCAAAGTCCTTATAACAATAAAGACTTGTATAATTGAGCGGAGCTGTATGGTCGTCTCGTGAGCATGCCCGTCGATCAGCGGCTCGGCCTCGACATCAAGCGAGCCGAGCAGCGTCTCATGTCGGCCAAGTCCAACGCGCTGCGCGAGCTCGGCTTGAGCGTCGCCGCATACGCCGCGCTGCTCGCGATCGACCGGACGCCCGGAATCTCCGCCGCGGGACTCGCCCGCGCCTGCCTGGTCACCCCGCAGGCGATCAATTCGGTGCTGAAGACGTTGACCGAACGCGGACTGGTCGAGCGCGCACCGCACCCGTGGCTGCGCCACGCCACCGAGACCACATTGACCGACCAAGGGCGGACGGTCCTCGCAGAAGCGGACCGGCGGGCGGTGGCCGTGGAACGCCGCTTGTCCGAGGCGTTCACGCCCGACGAGCGCGAGACACTGCGCCGCCTGCTCGCCAAAGCCGCGGATGCGCTCTGACGCCGCTGATTGCCAGGTCGGTGCCCGTATCACCGACGTCGGCGATGAGCGCGACGTCCGACGAAGGGTAAAGAGAGGTCTTCGACGACCGGCAGGTGGTCGCTCAGATCGGCCCGCTGCCCGGAGGCCGTGACCTTCCCGGCCGCGACCGCCTCGGCGAAGCCGGTCCTTCCGCAGGCCAGTTCGATGAACACGACCGGTTGACATTCGACGACGTTCGGCGGAGTCCCGCGGCGGTGCCTCGGACCCTCGACGCACTGGACCGCCCCGAACGGGGGCACCCGCACCTCCACCGAGTGACCAGGGGCTTTCTCGGCGAGCACCTTGAGAAGTTCTCGCACCGCCGATTTCAGGGTCTCCCGATCGGGCTGTTCACCGTTGTCCAGAGCCGAAATGGCGTCGGCCACAGCGTCCATGGAGTTCCCTTCCGCCAGGTTAGACTGCGCAGGACGGCGCCGCTCGCCCGAAGGGCGCCGCCGTGCTCAACCCGCGTCCTGTAACCGAAACGAGACAAGGCATAGTGGCGACGACGAACCGCGTCAGCGATCCGTCGTGCTCAAGAAGGGCATGCCCAGGAGGGGATGTACATGACCACCGGAGCCGATCCGAGCCGGACCCAGACTAGCGTCTCCAGGTCCCGGCACGGACTAAGGGGTCGCCTGCGCACGCGCCTGGCACTCCTCGCCGCGCTCGTCGGCGTCGCGCTCGGCGCCTTCACCCTCCCGGCAGCCGCCCAGGCCCAGGACGGCAAGGTGCTCGCCTGGATGTCCAGCGGCCAGAATCCCTTCATCGACATCGGTGGCTCCGCGGCCATGGTCACCATCACGGTCCAGCCCAACTTCCAGGTGGGGGATGGCCCCAGGCAGGCCACCATCACCGCGTCTCTCGAGGGCTTGGACGGCTACGTCGGAGTCGACACCGACGGCGGGCAGTGCACCAAGAACAGCCCGAATCAGGTCACGTGCTCCAACATCACCGCGCAGGAAGGGCAACGCACGATTCAGTTCACGCTCGCCCCCGCGGTCGAGTCGGATCTGCCCGAAGGCGAGACCAAGACCGGGAAGCTCAAGCTCCAATACGGAGGCGACGCCAAGGGCAAGGAGGAGACCGACGTCAAGGTCGCCGGGCACGCCCAGGCCGGGGTCTCCTCGATCACCGGCAAGGTCACCTCCAACGCCGATCCGGTCCCCGACGCCAAGGTCGTCCTCAACGACGGCGACGGCACCGACCACGAGACCAGCACCAACGACGGCGGCGAGTTCTCCTTTCCCGCCGGGGGCGAGACCATCGCGCCCGGGGAGATGACCCTCACCATCTCCAAGGACGGATACGAGGACGAGAGCGTCGAATTCGAGGTCCCCGCGGGCGGCACGAACAACCGCAATCTGACCCTCACCGAGGTCGAGGAAGACGAACCGGTGGAGGAGACCACCGCGGTCGAGGAGACCACGGAGGCCGCGACCGAGGAAGCGACTCCGGCCGCCGCCGAAGACGAGGGCGGCATCTCCGGCACCCTGCTGGTCCTGATCATCGTCGGCGCGCTGCTGGTCATCGGCGGCATCATCGGCATCGTGCTCCTGCTGCGCGGCGGCAAGGACGACAAGGACGACGACGACGGCGAGGGCTTCCCCACCGACGCCCCGCCCGAGCATTCCCCCACCGCGGCGCAGGTCGGCAGCCCCGGCGTCTACCAGGCCGGGCCCAGCCCCGCCGGCGACGCGCCCACCATGGTCCACAACGGTCCGCTGGTCTCCGACAACGAGGTCGGCGCCTACGGCGCCCCGACCGCGTTCGGCCCCGCCTACGGCGCCGGCGCCGGCAGCGACTCCACCCAGGTCATGCCGCAGGCGGGCGCCCAGCAGCCCCCGCCGCCCCCGGCCGCGCCGCCCGCCGTCGGCCCCGACGGCACCCAGCTCCTGCCCACGGTCAAGAACACCGGCGGCCCCGGAGCCCCCGGCGCTCCCAGCGGCCCCGGCGGAGCCGACGCCACCCAGGTGATGCCGCAGGCCAACCTCGGCTCCCCGCCGCCCGCCTCGGCCCCGCCGAGCGCCTTCGGCGACCCCGCGGCCACCCGGCCCCACCCGTCGCCGACACCGTCCCCGACGCCGCCGCCCAGCACCGGACCGCGGCCCTCGCCGAGCCCGTCACCCGGCTCGGCGCCGCGCCCGTCGATGTTCGAGCCGCCCTCGCAGCCCAGCGCCCCGCCGCCGGGCTCGCGCGACCCGTACGCGCCGCAGCAGCAGCCCTCCCAGCCGCCGATGCCCCCGCAGCCTTCGCCGCAGCGGCCCCCGCAGCCGGGCACCGGCTCGTTCGGCGCCCCCGGCAGCCGCGACCCGTACGCGCCGCCGCCGGAGCCCAGCGCCCCGCCGACCGGCCCGTACACCCCGGCCCCGACCCAGGCGGTCCCGCAGTCCGGCCCCGGATTCGGTGCCGACCGGCAGCCCTCGCCGTACGCCCCCGACGGGCCCGACCATAACCAGTGGCCCGGCCGCGACGACGCCGCCGACCAGGGAACCGGTCCCGACCAGTCGTACCGCCCCGACGAGGAGCGACGCGGCTGGGGCGAATGGGACGACCGTCCGCGCTCGTGGTGAGCGGGGACGCACAACCGCCCGATCGTGAGGGTGGAGTTTCCCGTCGGTTCGGATAAACTGTGACGAGGCATCTCTCTTGCCGATTTCGGCATCGCCTGCCGATCTCACGCCGCGCAAGTGCCGGCGAGGGGGCTGCGAGCCGTGAACTTTTTCAGCGACCGAGGAGTTGCAGTGGCCCGAGGTGACGGCCTACTCACCACGGAACTCGATCCCGACCAGCCCGGACCTCGCGATGCCTGCGGCGTCGTCGGGATTTGGGCTCCCGGGGAAGAGGTCTCGAAACTCACCTACTTCGGGCTGTACGCGTTGCAGCACCGCGGTCAGGAAGCCGCCGGGATCGCCGCCTCAGACGGCTCCCGGACCGTCGTCTACAAGGATCTCGGCCTGGTCGCCCAGGTCTTCGACGAGTCCACCCTCGCCCCCCTGCAGGGGCACCTGGCCATCGGCCACGCCCGCTACTCCACCACCGGGGCCCCCACCTGGGAGAACTCCCAGCCGACCATCCGCTCGACCGAAGCGGGCACGGCGATCTCCCTGGCCCACAACGGGAACCTGGTGAACACCGCCGACCTGCTCGAAGAGATCGACCGCCTCGGCGTCGACATGGACGGCACCACCTCCGACACGCACCTGATCACCGCGCTGCTGGCGGCCCGGCCCGACGAGTCGGTGGCCGCCGCCGCGGAGCGGGTCCTGCCGAAGCTGCGCGGCGCGTTCTGCCTGGTGTTCATGGACGAGAACTCCCTGTACGCCGCGCGCGACCCGCAGGGCGTCCACCCGCTCGTGCTCGGGCGGCTCGCCAGCGGCTGGGCCGTGGCCAGCGAGACGGCCGCGCTCGACACCATCGGCGCGCACTTCGTACGCGAGGTCGAGCCCGGCGAGATGATCACCGTCGACGAGCACGGGCTGCGCTCGACCCGCTTCGCCCCGCCCGAGCCGAAGGGCTGCCTGTTCGAGTACGTCTACCTGGCCCGCCCCGACTCGAAGCTGGCCGGGCGCGGTGTCTACGCCACCCGCGTCGAGGTCGGCCGCACCCTCGCGGGGGAGCACCCGGTCGACGCCGACCTGGTCATCGGCGTCCCCGAGTCGGGCATCCCGGCCGCGATCGGCTACGCCGAGGCCTCCGGCATCCCCTACGGGCAGGGCTTCACCAAGAACTCCTAC
The DNA here is from genome assembly GCF_016428645.1 of Glycomyces salinus. Classification (GTDB taxonomy): domain Bacteria; phylum Actinomycetota; class Actinomycetes; order Mycobacteriales; family Micromonosporaceae; genus Glycomyces; species Glycomyces salinus. The sequence goes on from NZ_JAELXW010000017.1 coordinate 72,826, forward strand.
GTCGGCCGCACCTTCATCCAGCCCTCGCAGTCGCTGCGGCAGCTCGGCATCCGCCTCAAGCTCAACCCGCTGGTCGACCAGATCAAGGGCAAGCGATTGGTCGTCGTCGACGACACGATCGTGCGCGGCAACACGCAGCGGGCGCTGGTCCGGATGCTGCGCGAGGCCGGGGCCGTCGAGGTCCACATCCGCATCTCGGCCCCGCCGGTCAAGTGGCCCTGCTTCTACGGCATCGACTTCGCCACCCGCGCCGAGCTGATCGCCGGTAGCCTCGACGTGGACGGCATCCGCTCCCAGATCGGCGCCGACACGCTCGGCTACGTCTCCCAGGAAGGTCTGGTCCGGGCCACCGAGCAGCCCGCGTCCAGGCTCTGCATGGCCTGCTTCGACGGCCAGTACCCCATCGAACTGCCCGCGGCCGACCTGATCGGCAAGCACCTGCTCGAACCGAACCGGCGAGCAGCGCAACCCACCGAAGCGAGCACGCAAGTGCGGGAAGGGACCAACGCGTGAGCAGCGGAACCACCACCCACCAGCAGACCGTCTCCTACGCCTCGTCCGGCGTCGACATCGCCGCCGGGGACAAGGCGGTCGAGGCACTCAAACCCTCGATCCGCAAGACCACTCGGCCCGAGGTCGTCGGCGGCATCGGCGGATTCGCCGGGCTGTTCGCCCTCGACACCGAGAAGTACAAGAAACCGCTGCTGGCCTCCTCCACCGACGGGGTCGGCACGAAACTGGTCGTCGCTCAGCGGCTCGGCATCCACGACACGGTCGGCATCGACCTGGTCGCCATGGTCGTCGACGACCTGGTGGTCTGCGGTGCCGAACCGCTGTTCCTGCTGGACTACATCGCGACCGGTCAGGTGGTGCCCGAGAAGATCGCCGACATCGGCGCCGGCATCGCCGACGGGTGCCGCTACGCCGGCTGCTCGCTCATCGGCGGCGAGATCGCCGAGCACCCCGGGGTCATGAAGGCCGACGACTACGACATCTCCGCGACCGGCGTCGGCGTGGTCGAGGCCGACGCGGTGCTCGGGCCCGAGCGCGTCAAGCCCGGCGACGTGGCGATCGCCATGCGCGCCTCCGGGATCCACTCGAACGGCTTCTCGCTGGTGCGCCACGCCCTGTTCGGGTCCGGGGCCGGGACCGAGCTGGACACGGTCGTGCCCGAGTTCGGCACGCAGCGCACCCTCGGCGAGGAGCTGCTGACCCCCACCCACATCTACGCCAAGCTCTGCCTGGAGCTGTCGAAGGAGTGCGACGTGCACGCCTTCGCGCACATCACCGGCGGCGGCATCGCCGGGAACCTGGTGCGCTCGGTCCCCGAGAGCCTCTCAGTCCGTGTCGACCGGTCCACCTGGACGCCGAACCCGGTGTTCGACTACGTGCAGCGCACCGGCGGGATCAGTGACGAGGAGATGGAGCGGACCTTCAACATGGGGATCGGCATGGTCGCCATCGTCGCCCCCGACCAGGTCGACCGCTCCCTGGCGGTCCTGACCGCCCGCCACGTCGAGGCGTGGACCATCGGCGAGGTCACCGAGGGCGACGACGGCGTGAAGCTCACTGGGAGCTATCGGACTGCTGGCTAGGGATCTCGGCCGCTTCCTCTTCCTCCTCGCGCCGCCTGGCCTCGCGCCGGCTCAGCAGCAGCCATCCCAGGCCGGTGGCCACCACCAGCACCGCTGAAACCAGCGCCAGGTTGAGCGGCAGCAGCGGCGTGCCCATCACCCACAGGATGAGCAGCGTCGAGATCAGGATGGTCTTGCGCGTGGCCGGCTCGAAGACCTTCAGCGGCCCCAGTGGTATCTCATGCCAGGCCACGCGTTGGGCGCTGCGGATGATCAACAGCCCCAGGATGATTCCGGCCGGCTCGTCGGAGAACCAGTGCTGCCCCAGGTAGAACACCTGGGCGCTGAACACGGCGATCGGCGGCACCCATATGAGCCCCCAACGCAGGGTCTTGGGGATGAGGCCGCCGATGAGCATGACGATCAGGCCGAACAGCAGCACCGAGTTGACCGCGTGCCCCGAAGGGAAGGCCGTGGCCTCGTTGATGTTGCCGCCCCCGCCCTCGGGGAAGTAGGTGAACAGCAGCGCGCCGTCGGGGGAGACGTCCCGCAGCTGGAACGGATGCAGCGACAGCGGGCGGCCGAGGACGTACTTCATGCCCAGGATCGCGGCCAGGGTGATGAAGGAGAGCACGTACATCAGCAGCGGCCGGATGCTGCGCGATCGCAGGGAGCACCAGACGGCGAAGCCGAGCGTCACAGGGGCGACGACGCGGGCCTGGCCGAACTGGGCGAGGGATTCGGCGACCGGGCGCAGGCTCTCGATGCGGTAGTCGATGGCCCACATGCGTACCGCCCAGTCGAACTGGATCAGCGGCGAGGGCCAGGTCAGGAGCGCGGCCATGGCCAGGAACGAGGTGAACAGCCACAGGTCGGGCCACCATGACTTCGGCCGTTTCCCGTAGGGCTCCCAATCGAACCAACCGACGGGGATGTAACGGCGCAGCGGTCTGACGAGCTGGTCGACGACAGCGTCGTCGGGCACGGTCACACCGCGGTCCCGGATGCCAGCGCTCCGGCGCGTGGTCGTGGATCGTTCGGATGGCATACCTGGATAGTCGCTTGCGAAGTTGAATTCTGATGGCGTCACACCCGAACTGGACCAAATTTGTTATCAGGTCGGTATATATGATGTGGTTTGGGACGCAGGAGCGAAGCGACCGGATGATGCCGTGCGACACCGGTCACCATCTCAGATCACACATCCACCCCATTTGTCGCTGCGGCATCAGGAAACCCAGAAGCGTCAAAGTGGCCTGTCGCGGTGCCGGGAGCGCGGGTCGGTGGGTTCAGCACCCGTCCTTGCCGACGTAGACGTAGGTGAGCGAGATCGGTTCGTCGAGCGGGCGTTCCCGACCGCCCTGCGGGGACTGCTGAGTGACCTCGCAGTCGCTGTACTCATTGCCGGTCCGCCTGTAACCGTCGTCAGGGATGTCGTCGAACCCGGCCTCGATCAGAGTGCCCCTGGCCTCGGAGAGCGTCAGGCCGACGACGTCGGGGACGGTCCCGGTGGACGTCTCCTGGCCGTCCGGGTCGGTGGTGGTCGGGGCCGCGGAGGAATCCTCGGACCCGTCCGGAGTGGGCTCGGTGTCGTCGCCAGGTCCGGGGTCCGGTTCGGGTGTGGGGCCGGGCGCCTCCTCGCCGGTGTTCTCACCCGTATCCGAGGGCTCGGGGTCCGTGGGCTGCAGGGAGGGCCGGTCGTCGTCCTCTGCCGTGGCTTCACCGCCGCCCGCGCCGCCCGCGCCGCCCGCGTCCACCGGTGGATCGGTGAGCAGTTGGTAGGCGGTGACCGTCCCGGCGGCGACGAGCGCGGCTGCCAGGACCAGCACCAGTGCCAGGACGGGGCGCCTCGAGCGCTTCCGCGGGCGCTTCCGCGCGGCGACCGGCGCGGCGGCCAGCGGGAGCTGGACCGGGCCGTCGGCCGCGGCCAGTGCGGCGCCTTCGGCGGCGGCCAGGTCCGGCATCTCGGGGACGAACGGGTCGATCCCGAGGCGCTCCCGGAGCGTCTGAATGACAAGCGGTGTGCGGCTGGCGCCGCCGATCAGCAGGAGTTCGGCGCGGTGGGAGGGCCCGACGTTGGCCGTATCCAGGGTCCGCTCGGCCAGGTCGGCGGTCTGGGCGACCGTTTCGGCGATGACGGAATCGAGTTCGGCGCGGGTGATCGTCAGCTCCCGGCCCGGGATGTCGATGGTGGTGGTCGGGGAGGTGGTCAGCCGTTCGCGGGCGACGCGGATCCGGTCGAGCAGGGCTGCGCGTTCGCTGTTGGGCCCGAAGGCGTCGATGCGGAGCCAGAACGCCGGTGAGGTGCTCCGGTGCCAGTCGGCGAGGTATTCGAGCAGGATCTCGTCGAAGCGGCGTCCGCCGACGCCGTCGGCGTCGGCCGCGGCGTGGATCTCGTACTCGTCGCCGTCGGTGCTGACGATCCCGACGTTGCAGGATTCGGCGCCGAGGTTGTAGACGATCAGCGGGGTGTCGGGGTCGAGCTCCCGCTCTCCGATCTCGGTGTAGTAGCGGGCGGCCGCCTCGGGTTCGGGCACGAGCCAGACTCGGTCGAACCCGGCGCGGGCGGCCGCCTCGATGTGGTCGGCGCGCTGGTCATCGTCCCAGGACGCGGGCACCACCAGGGCCGCCGAGAAGGTGCCTCCGGCGGTGAGCTGGTCGGGCACGGGGTCGACGATGTTGGCCGCGGACCTGTCGCCGCTGCGGCGGACCATGACTGTAGTCGTGGACGACCCCAGGTCGATGCCCACCGCGGTGGAGGGGGGTGCGGACTGCATGACGCAAGTCTATGGCCCGCTAGACGTTCGTCACACCCGCGCCAGCCTTCGTGTTCTCGACTCACGTGGAGGGAGCGGGATCATGAGGTAGGCAGACCCGTCGGGACGGACATGAAAGCCCGGGTCATGCGGGTGCCGCTGCGGCCGGACGGATGTGGACGGTGCCGGTGGCGATTGTGGAGCCGGTGGTGGCGAAGATGGCGGAGGTGACGGGCGTGATGGGGGTGGCGGGATCGGAGGCGAGTCGGGTTCGGGCGGTGCGGGTTCGGGTTCGTCGCCGGGCCCGACGGCCCCGAAGTAGGTGGTCCAGGCGAGCCCGGACGCGAACGAGGTCAGGAGCAGGTAGGCCAGGCTGAGCAGGAGAGTGACGCGGCGGCGGACGGTGCCGTTGCGCCGGACCGTGGCGGTTCGGGTGCTCCGATCGGGAAGACTCATCGGGTCCTGCGGAGGGGCCGAGTGTGTGGCCGGAGCCGAAGGCGGATGCGGAACCGGGGCCGGACGGGGTACCGGGGCCGGGGCCCGAGCCGGTGTCGGATTCGGGGCCGGGGCCGAGGTCCCGATCTTCGTAGGTGTGGTCGTGCCCGGCACCTCGGGGTACGGGCTGAGCCGCTCGGCACGGATGCGTCGAAGCTTGGCGCGGAAGGCGTCCGGGTCCTTGGGCGGCAGGTGCCAGGGTTCGAACGGGGAGGTCGGGCGGGGTTTCCCAGACTCGGCGGGGAGCGCCCAAGCGGGCGTCCCGGAGACAGGACGGGCGGCAGTCCAGTCGACGGGACGGGTGTTTTGGTCTAGAGGTTCGGACCGATTTTGTCGTAGAGTGACACCAACCACGGGAGGTTTCCTTCCTGGTTTAGGGTGGCGGGTCGCCTCTAGGTCGCCAAACTCAAGAGGGCGGCCCGCCGTGAACTATTCGGTTCGAAAGCGAAGATTCGCGCACTGCGCGTACTTAAACGCTGACACAACATCCACGCCAGAATCAAGCGCGACACGCCCATGCGTACGAAACCGTCTAGAAAAGACGAACGACCCTCGCTCGGCGAGGGTCGTTCTTGTTGTGCTGGGACGGGATCCGAGCAAACTACGAGGGCCGGACCCGATCGGGTCCGGCCCTCGTCGAATCAGAACCTTGAAGTCGGAGTGGTTATCCGATCAGGCCGTTGGAGTCGTCGATCTGCTGGACATCGTCCAGGTTGCACTTGGCGGAGTTGCCGAGGATGCCGGTGCCGTAGCCGCCGATGCCGCCCATGGCGTCGACGCAGCGGGCGTCGACGTGGACCAGCGGGGCGCCGTAGGAGGCGACCAGGCTCGACTGCTTGTCGTGGAACATGGCGTCGCCGTAGGTCGAGCCGAAGTCGCCCGCGGCGTTTCCGGCCTCGGCCGTGCCCCACTCGAGGCCCGCATCGGAAGCGGTCGAGCTGAGGATCAGGCCGGCGTCCTGGGCCACCGAGCCCAGAGCGTTCTCGGTCTGGTCCTGCTCGGCGGCGAGCGCGGGAGCGGCAATGGCCGCGGCGGCAGCGGTGCCGGCCAGCGCGGACGCGACGATGCGCGAAACCTTCATATGTATCTACCTTTCATCCGTGGGGCGTCTTTTGTGTCATTAACGAATAATAGGTAGATAAGGTTATGTATCAGACCAAGATTTTCTGTCAAGCCGAGGGAGAATCCGGGAAAGCAAGGGAATGCGCGGGCGTCCGGATAACAGAACGGCCCCCGCTTCGCGGGGGCCGTGATCGGTTCGGGCGGGTCGTTCTCAGGCGCTGTGACCCTCGTGGGTCAAGCGCCGAGGCGGCGACCGGGATCGCCCGCTGCGGGGACACCGAATGAAGACTCGGGCGGATTTCGCTCGGATTCGCGCTCCCACGCTGAGTAGTCGAAAGTGCTAGCATCAGTCCGAAAGGTATGATTCCCTCCCCTTTTCTTCCACCGATCTGTGAGGAACCGGCAAACCCAAAGGACCGACCTGTGGACGACACTCCTGCCGACGGCAACCCTGAACCCCTTGTCACCGAGCGTCAGCGCGAGATCCTGATCCTGATGGCCCAGGGCATGGGGTACAAGGAGATCGCCCAGCACATGTACTTGTCGACGAGAACGGTTGAACGGCACGCCGCCCGGGCCGCCAGAGCCCTCGGGGCGCCGAGCCATGTGTCCCTCGGCGCCGTCGCGTATGAGATGGGCCTGCTGCGCCCGGAGCACCTTACGAACGACGAGACCCGAAATGACATACGGGGCAACTGATGACGGTATCCCGCCAGATGGTGTCGGGATCCCGACGACTCTGCCTGTGGCCCTTGCCTCTCCGAGGGCCCAGACTCCATGATCGAATCGCCGGCGTCCATACGCCGGACGAGAGCGCCTGGCGCGAGAATCGTTGCACCGACTGCGCCAGGCGTCCGAATCGAGAAATGCGAGGCATCGCCGTCGCGGCCCTCGATCCAAGAGATCGTAGCAGGGCCGGGTCGGCGTGCCAGGAAGGAAACTCGAGTGAAGAGTCTCAAACGAACCATCATGCACACGGCAGTCGTGCTTGGTCTCACAGTCGGCGGCGTCGGCGTCGTCGCCTCCGCGGCGAACGCGGCCTCCTACACCAACGAGGTCTACAACTGCTACGGCATCATGTGGAACACCGACTGGAACCAGAACTGCGGCAGCGGTGGCGCGGACGAGGCCGGTTACTACTACACGAAGGTTGACTGCACCGGCGCGGACAATACACGGGATCTCGACAAGTACCGCAGGGCGGGCAACAGCACCTCGTACGACGGCGACGACTGCATCTTCGGCATCAACTACGACGAGGCGTTCACCAACTGGAGGGACTAGTCGGTCGGCCGGAGCCGAGAAACTCGCAGGAATCGGCCGGGCCGTTCGCATGGTGCGGACGGTCCGGCCCCTCTCGGAAGGCACTGTCTTGATCACAGGATCACAGCTGACTCAGGGGTACGGCACCCATATCGTGTTCAAGGGGCTCGACATACGCCTCGGGACCGGAGTCACCGCCCTGCTGGGGCCGAACGGAGCTGGAAAGAGCACGCTGCTGAGGACCCTCGCCACGGTCCAGCCGCCACGGTCCGGGAAGCTGACTTTCGACGGCGCCGCTATCGACTCTGAGGCGGCGGCCCGGAAGGCCCGTCGTCAGATCGGGTACCTCCCGCAGCGGACCGGGTTCGAACCTGGGATGCGGTTGCGGGACTTCGTCGAGTACGCCGCATGGCTGCGCGGGCTGCCGAGCGGCGAGTGGCGTTCGGCTGCCGAGGAGGCGATTTCCCGTGTGGGGCTCTCCGCCCGGATCCGTTCCCGGCTCGGGCGGCTCTCCGGAGGCATGCGCCAGCGAGCGGCGGTCGCCTGGGCGATCGCGGGAGGCCCGAGACTGGTGATCCTCGACGAGCCGACTGTGGGACTCGATCCCCAGCAGCGCTTCCGGTTCCGTGAGATCGTCGAATCCCTGGAGGACACGGCCGTCATTCTGAGCACGCACCTGATCGACGACGTGGACGCCATAGGCGACCGGGTGCTCATCATGGGTTCCGGCCGGATCATGTTCGACGGCACCGTGGCCGAGCTCAAGGACGAGGACGACGATTCTGCGCCCGGCCATACTCCCCTCGAACGGGCCTACATGAGCCTTCTGCCGGAACAGGATCGCGAGAAGTGAGCGCGCTGACGCTGACGCTCCGGACGAGCCCGGCTCGATACGCGGCTCTGCCGTTGAGCCTGATCGGCATCGCCGTCCTGTTCATTCGGACGGACTACTGGATGGGCATATGGCCGGAGGCGGGCGCGGCCGCGCAGACCGCCGGGTACTTCATCAGCCTGTTCGCCGCCGGAGTGGCCGGATGGGCGGCCGCCGCGCCTTCGAAGAACGGTATGGACGAGCAGTTCGCCGCCGCGAAGGTACCCGGCACGACGATCGAGGCCGCCCGGCTCGGCGCCGCCCTGATCTGGGTGGCCGCGCCATACGGGCTGACTGTGGCTGGTGCGGTGATCGCGACCGTCGCAAGCGACGGTTTCCCGAGCGGCTTCCCGATGTTCCTGTCGTACACGCTCATCGGGCTTGTGCCGATCGCGCTCGGCACGGCATGGGGGTGGCTGGTCGGCAGGGCGTTCCCGCCGATGGTCGCCGCGGTGTCGGCGCTGCTCAGTTGGCTGATCGTGAGTTACCTGCTCCTGGTGTTCGCCGACGGCGTGGTCACGGTGTCCGGTCCGCCGTGGATCGCCGTGGACAGCGGCTTGGTCGCCTTGCGCCTCGGCGCCGCCGTGCTGCTGGCGCTGGCGGTCTGCATGCTGCCGAGGTTGAAGCGAAGGATCGCGGTCCCCGCGGCCGCGATCGCGGTGTCGCTGATCGCCGTCGGAGCGTCGTTCTCCACCACGGTGCTTTACGACCGCGCCGTCCCGGCCGACGAGGACCTGGTCTGCTACACCGGGGAGATCGAGTACTGCCTGTGGCCCGAGCATGAGAAGTACCTGGAGCTGGTCGAGACCGTCGATGCGAACGCCGCGGAGCTGCCCGGTGTCGTCGAGCTCCCCGAGCGCATGGTGGACTACCGTCTGTCCGGTGAGGAGCTGTACTGGATGGAGATGGGGCCCGAAGGCGATGTCGACAAGGAGTTCGACTCCGAGTTCGATATCTCCGAGGGCAGTGTCTGGGCGCTGGCCATGGGTGTCTCCGACGGGATACAGCGAGTGACCTTCGAGGGCTGCGATCGGGATCTCTACGATGATCCGGAACTCGGACCCGCGATCGAGCAGTTCGGTGCTTGGCTTGAATACCGGCTCGCGGGCGGCGGCAGCGTCGACTACACCACCACGGCACCGCGCGACATCCAGGAGGCGTGGGCGGAGGGCCGCGAGATCGCGGCCGAATGGCCCGAGGCCGAGCAGACCGCCTGGGTCGAGGATCTCCTAGATCGAGCGAAGGTCGAGTATTGCTGAGCGGCGGTGACCGGACCGAGTTCCGGCGGATGGCCGCGGCCTACTTCATGGTTCGCAAGGGCAAGTGGCTGATCGGCGTCGCCATCTCGGTCGCGGCGGTAACGGCGCTGATCGGGGAGATGACCGCGAGTCTGCCCGCGGCCGACGCCTCGGGCGGCGGTGACATCCCGATGTGGCGCATGCTGGGGATGAGTTCGGCGCTGCTGGCGGTTTCGACGCTCAACCAGCCGCTCGGTGAGCTGGAGGACGCTGCGGGTCAGGCGTGGCATCGCGTCAGGGGCCTGGTATTGGCTGCTGTGTTCCTCGGCTCGAGCCTGCTGTTCTTGGCGGGTGCCTGGATCGCGGCGGGGAGTGAGATCGTGCCGCTGGTGGCCCGGGCGCAATTCGGCTGGCTCGGGATCGCCCTGTTGTCAGGCCGGATTCTCGGCCAGCGGCTCGCCTGGGCGGGCCCGTGCCTGTTCCTGGCCATCGCCATCTACTGGGGATATGCCACGGACAGTGGTCCGCGATGGTGGGAGTTCACCGCGCTTCCACCAGGGAATTCGGCGGGGGCGTTCACGGCCTTCGGAATCTTCGCGGCCGGGGTGGCGGCCTTCATCGCCACTCCGTGGCGTACGAAGCGCCTCCGGTCTCTGCTCTTCTTCCGGAGCTGGTGAGGAACCGGCGGAGCGGTATGGCATGTCGGTGGTGAGGCGTGAACGGCGCAGGATCGCGTAGGAGGCGCGTGCTGAGGTTGCAGTAGGAATGCGGCCCCCGCGAAGCGGGGGCCGTGATCGGTTCGGGCGGGTCGTTCTCAGGCGCTGTGACCCTCATGAGTCAGAAGCGCGCGCCAGGCGGCGGGAGAGGCGTCGAGGACCGGGGAGGTGTCTCCGAGCTTGGTGTCCCGTACCTGAACAACGCCATTGTGGGCACGGACCTCGACGCAGGCCCCGCCTTGGTTATCGCTACGAGACGATTTCTTCCACTCGGCAGTGAGGAAACGCGCCTCGACGCAGGCCCCGCCTTGGTTGTTGCTGCGGGAGGACTTCCGCCATTCGTTCGTTAGCATCGCTCTGCTTTCCACTCGTCCAGCGGCACGGCCAGTGCCAACGTGTCAGAGAATACGCCACGGCAGCGTGCGACCTGATCTTTGGAAGCTTCGTATTGAGCGCCTAGCGGGCCTTCGTGGTACACGACATCGGGGGTAGCGGGATCATCGAACGACATGATCATGTACACCCCGCCCATCGATGGGTGGAACAGCTGGGTCGGCAGCACGTAGATCTCAACGTTGTCGCGCTCGCTGTCCTCCGACATCCGAGCCAACTGATCCTCGAAGAGGGGCATCCCATCCATGCATATGAGCGATTGCTCTGCCTGGATGACGCGTAGCCTAAGACTGCTGTCGGGGTTCTCCAGAACCGTCCGGCGGCGGTATGCACGGAAGTCCAGCGCGCGCTCCTTCTGGTCTGGTGGCATGGTTCGGTTCGTGTCCATGATCGCGCTCGCATAGGCCCTGGTCTGCAACAGGCCCGTGATATAGGCGCCCTCATAGATGTCCAGTGCCGAAGCCTGAGGTTCGAGCTGCGTGAGCCTACTCAGCCACTCCGGGCCCTGGTTCTGCCAGCGCGAAGGGTCTCCGAACCGAATCTCCCGGCATTGGGCCTTGGCTTCGTCGATCACGTATTGCGGCGCGCCATAGTCTCGCAGCCACTCCGCGACCATCGCGGGCTCCATGTAGCCGCGTTCGCCGCGCTCGTAGGAGCGCAGGATTTCAACCGAGGTGCCGAGGAATGCGGCGGCGTCCGTCTGGTTGAGCCCCTTGAGCTCTCGGTACTTCACCAGCGTTTTCGCCACTTGAGAGTGCAGGAAGCTCGGAGAAGGCATGCCCACATGATGCCAGCAGCGAAGTATGAGCCGTCTGTCAACTTCCCGTCACAAGATCAATGTGATTCGCGGATGGTCTTGCCGATTGCCGATTCCACATGCCGAAGCCGATCGGCGTTTCCGGGTGCGAATTGCGCCTGATGTCCGCGATGGCCGAACCCGATCTTGTGTCGTGCGCTGACCTGCCCATACGTTGGTTTTCAGTAGAGGGCGCGGCCGTCTTGCTGACCTGTCGGCCGCGCCCCGCCTACGGAAGGAGACCACGACATGACCGCCAAGGCAGACTCAGATTCGCCAAAGAAGGGCGTCGTCCGGCGCGGTTCGTTCTCGGACGGCGCCGGATCGACGTTCCACGTCTTCGCCTCCAGCGCAGACGCTCCCGGCGCCCTGTTCGTCCACTACGAATCCAACCGCGCCGACGCGGTACTGATCGTCACCGGCCTCAGCTCCGGAAACCTCCACGCCTCCTGGGGACCGCGCTGGCGCGCGGCCGCACGCCCCTGGCAGCGCTGGTGCCAAGGGGCCGCCCTCCATGTCTTCTACAACGGCGGCGAAGCCGTCCCTGCCACCGCCACCGGACGGGCCCGCGTCTGCGATGGATGACCAGTACATCGGGGAGTTCTTCGACGAGGCTGCCGCAGTTGTCTTCTCGGTCTTCCGGGTCACCTCGGAACCCGACCTCTACAAGGTGACCGGCTACGACGGAAGGAACGCAACGGTGGTCTGCACCTTCCACCCCGGCTCCGAACCCGAATGGATCGGCCGCTGGCAACGCCACAAGCGCCGAGGCGCAATAACGGAGACGGCGACCAGGATCGCCCGAGGAGAGCAGAGGCGGACATGAGCGACCCGACCCAGCCGCCCGACCGCGACCGGCGATCGGAGCCCGAAGGCGAGCCCTTCCCGGTCGACGGCACTCCCTTCGACGTGGCCCTGTGGCAGGTGCGCCACAAGCACGACGGCACTCCCCGCCGCGCCTTCTGCGGCGGCACCGACCCCGAATGAGACCCGGGCGGAGCACAGCGCGGATTCCTTCCCGGCGCGCGGCCCCCGTCCGTCCCGAACGCTCAGTACCCCTGCCCGGGAATGATCGAAGGGTTGCTCATGTAGTTGTGGAAGTTGTTGAATTCCAAGTCGAGCGCTTCTCTGGTGGCGTCGATCCGCTATTCGTACACGTCGGCGGGTTCGACCAGCTTCAGCTTGTCGTCGTCGGCGGCGTGGCGGCGCAGTCGTTCGCTGAAGCCGCTGCGGGAGAACAGGTACCTCATCGGCTGCTCGACCCGTCGCTCGATGTGCGGGATGAGCCGGTCGAGGAGGTTCAGTTCGTCGAAGTCGACTTCGTTCGAGGTCCACTTGCACATGCCGACCGATGTGGCGCGCTGTTCATGGTCGACGCCGACCACGTCGATCTCCCTCGTCTCGACCCGGCGGCCCTCCCCGGTAGGGACGTTGCCCCACCAGCGGCCGACCCTGGCCACGTCCACGGCGTTCAGCAGTACGTGCTCCTGGCACACCTCCTCCCACGCTTCGGATACGAAGTGGTCGAGCTGTGGAAGGACGGCCCTGTCGAGGTACGCCTCAGCCAATTCGGCGGTGCGAGTGAGCGAACGGTCGGATTCGATGAAGCGGTAGTGGAACCTGAGGAACTGGTCGGCGATGCGGTAGGCCGTCTTCTTGCTCCGCGAGGGGGCGGTGATCGGGCGGAGCTGTTCGACCAGGCCCAGCCGTGCGAGCGTTCGCAGCGCCTTGAGGACCTGAGCCGAGGCCAGCCCGGTGCGGTCGGCGATGGTGCTGTTGCGGTTGTAGCCGTGCGCGATAGCCCCCAGTACGGCGAAGTAGTTCTCCGGATTCGCGATCGATTGGCGCAGCAGCAGCTCGGCCTCGGTGTAGAGGATCCCGGTGGGGCTGACGACTTCTTGGAGCAGGTGGTCGCGGAGCGATTCCGAATCGTCGAACCGCTCCAGATAGTACGGGATGCCACCGCACACCGCGAATGCACGGATTCGGTCCTCGGGCGGGTAGTTGGGATGGAACAGCGATGAGTCCTTCGCCAGAAACGGAAGGACCTTCAGCTGGCCGGTCCGTCTGCCGTACATGGTCCCGGCGAGCACCTCGTCCTCGAAGAACGAGATCTCGCTGCCGGCGATCACCAGAGTGATTGGCAGGTGCCGTCCCGTTTCACGCCACCATACATTCGTCTGCCCCTCCATACCCCGATGCTGGCGGGCCAGGTACTGGAACTCGTCGAGTACCACCAGGGCGGGCTCGTCGCGCGCGAAATCGGCTATCGCGTCGAGTGCCTGACTCCAATCGGTCAACGGACGGCGGGCATAGTCGCGATTCCCGGTGGCACGGGCCAGTTGTTCGCTCAGTCCGCGGAGTTGGTCGAGGGCGGAGCTCGGCGTCGCCTCGAAGTAGATCGAGCGGCAGTCCCGCGCCAACTGCGTCAGAAGTTCGGTCTTCCCGACCCGGCGTCTGCCGTAGACGATCAAGAAATCCGCTCTGGAGGTGGCAGTACGCGCTCGTAGCAGGGCCAGCTCGGAGGTGCGGTTGTGGAACGCCATCCTTCGAGTGTACAGAAGATTATCCTTCTCGGGGTAATCCTGCGCGGGATTATCCCGAGAAGGATAATCTTCAGTTCAGCGGACGAGGCGCAGGCCGGACATGCCGCCGTCGATCGCCACGCTCGTTCCGGTGAGGGACTTGTTGACCGGGTCGGCCAGGTAGACGATCGCCGCGGCGACCTCCTCGGGGCTCACCAGGCGGCCGGTCGGTTGCCTGGCCTCGAGCTTGCGGCGCTCCTCGGCCGGGTCGTCGGCCTGGTCGAGCAGGCGGCCCACCCATGGGGTATCGGCCGTGCCGGGGGCCACCGAGTTGACGCGGATGCCCTCGGCCACGTGGTCGGCGGCCATCGCCTGGGTCAGGGAGTGCACCGCGCCCTTGGAGGCCGAGTACAGGGCCCGCTTGACCAGCCCGGCCGTCGCCGCGATCGAGGAGGTGTTCACGATCGCCGGGGAGTCGGACTCGCGCAGGTGCGGCATGCAGGCCCTCGCCAGGCGCACCATGCCCATCAGGTTGACGTCCAGCACCCGCATCCACTGCTTGTCGGAGTTCTCCTCGACGGTCCCGACCGCGCCCATGCCGGCGTTGTTGACCAGCACGTCGATGCCGCCGAAGTGCTCGACGGTCGCCTCGACCGCCTGGCGCACCTGGTGGTCGTCGGAGACGTCGCACCGGACCGACCAGTGCTTGCCGCTCTCGTTGAGGTCGAGCACGGCGGCGTTCGCGCCGCGGGCGGCGAAGGCGTCGGCGGCGGCCGCGCCGATGCCGGAGGCGCCGCCGGAGATCACGACCGTCAGGCCGTCGAAGTCACTCATGTCAAGTTCTCCATTCTGGACCGTCTGGGTAGGCGAATCGCTGGATGCTCTCGCGCTTGATCTCCGACGAGAATCCCGGGGCCGCCGGAGCGGTGTACCGGCCGCGCTTGATGACCGTCGGCTCGACGAAGTGCTCGTGCAGGTGGTCGACGTACTCGATCACCCGGTTCTCCATGGTGCCCGAGACCGACGTGTAGTCGAACATCGACAGATGGCACACCAGCTCGCACAAGCCCACCCCGCCCGCGTGCGGGCACACCGGCACGTCGAACTTCTTGGCCAGCAGCAGGATCGCCAGGTTCTCGTTGACCCCGGCCACGCGCGCGGCGTCGATCTGCACGAAGTCGACGGCCCCGGCCTGGAGGAACTGCTTGAACATGACGCGGTTGTGGACGTGCTCGCCGGTCGCCACCTTGATCGGGGCCAGGCGGCGGCGGATCTCGGCGTGCCCGAGGATATCGTCGGGGCTGGTCGGCTCCTCGATCCACCACGGGTCGAACTCGGCCAGCGCGCCCATCCACTCCTCGGCCGCGTCCACGTCCCAGCGCTGGTTGGCGTCCACGGCGATCCGCACCCCGGGGCCGACCGCGGCCCGCGCGGCGGCCAGCCGCCGCCGGTCGTCGTCGACGTCGGCGCCGACCTTCAGCTTGATCTGCCCGAAGCCCTCGGCCACGGCCTCGCGAGCCAGGCGCACGACCTTCTCGTCGGAGTAGCCGAGCCAGCCGGGGGAGGTGGTGTAGGCCGGGTAGCCGTCGCGCTCGATCTCGGCGATCCGCTCGGCCTTGCCGGTCTCGGCCCCGCGCAGGATCTCCAGGGCCTCATCGGGGCCGAGCGCGTCGGTCAGGTACCGCCAGTCGACGCAGTCGACGATCCGCTCGGGCGCCATCTGCGAGAGGAACTTCCACACCGGCACGCCCTCGCGTTTGGCGGCCAGGTCCCAGGCGGCGTTGACCAGCGCGGCCGCGGCCAGGTGCATGACGCCCTTCTCCGGGCCGAGCCAGCGGATCTGCGAGTCGTGCGTCAGGCGCCGGTGGAACTCGCCGAGGTCGTCGACCTCGCGGCCGATGACGTACTCGGCGAGCGTCTCGATCGCCGCGCAGCAGATGTCGTTGCCGCGGCCGATGGTGAAGGTGAACCCGTGGCCTTCGCGGCCGTCGTCGGCGTGCAGGACGACGTAGGCCGCCGAATAGTCGGGGTCGGGGTTCATCGCGTCGGAGCCGTCGAGGCTGCGCGAAGTGGGGAAGCGGACGTCCACGACGTCCACGGCGGTGATCATTGTTATCCCTGGACCAGCGGGTTCCGGGTCTGACCGAGGCCGTCGATGCCGACCTCGACGACGTCGCCGGCCTTCAGGTACGGGAACCGGCCCGACAGCGCCACGCCCTCGGGGGTGCCGGTGAGCAGCAGGTCGCCGGGGTCGAAGGCCATGAACTGGGACATGTGGTGGATGATCTCGGCGACGCCGAAGATCATGTCGGCGGTGTTGGAGTCCTGCCGGATCTCGCCGTTGACCTTGGACCACATGCGCAGCTTCTGCACGTCCGCGACCTCGTCGGGCGCGACCAGCTCCGGGCCCAGCGGGGTGAACGTCGGGCACGCCTTGCCCTTGGAGAACTGGCCGCCGGAGCGCTCGATCTGGAACTCGCGCTCGGAGACGTCGTTGGCGACCACGAAGCCGGCGACGCATTCGAGGGCCTCTTCCCGGGAGGACAGGTAGCCGGCCTTCTTGCCGAAGACGACGCCGAGCTCGACCTCCCAGTCGGTGCGGGTCGAGCCGCGCGGGATCTGTACCTCGTCGCCGGGGCCGACGATCGTGTTGGGGTGCTTGTAGAACACGACCGGTTCGGCGGGCGGCTCGGCGCCGGACTCGGCGCAGTGGGCGGCGTAGTTCATGCCGATGCACACCACCGCGCCCGGCCGGGCGATGGGCGGGGCGACGCGCTTCCCGTCGATGTCGACCTTGGGGAAGGAGGCCACACTGGACACTCCGCCGCGGGCCAGGAAGTCCCCGTCGATGTCGCCGTAGAGCCCCGAGAGGTCGTAGTACTCGCCCTCGTGGAGGGCCACCGGGGTCTCAAGGCCGGGCTCGCCGATGCGAAGATATCTCATTTCACTCCTAGCTTGTAGGTCCTCGCCGCCGTGCCGGCGAATATGTCGGGGTCCTCGCGGCCGAGGATCTCGGTGAGCGCCTCTTTCACACGGGAGTAGGTGGCGGCCAGTTCGCATACGGGCCAGTCGGATCCGAACATGAGGCGGTCGGGCCCGAACAGTTCGAGGGCGGTCTGCACGAACGGGCGCAGGTCCTCGGCGCTCCACTGCTCCCAGTCGGCCTCGGTGACCAGCCCGGAGAGCTTGGCGGTCACGTTGGGCTGCTTGGCGAGCGGTCCGACGGCCTCGCGCCAGGCCCACAGGCCGTCGGCGCCGTCGCGGATCCGCGGCTTGCCCAGGTGGTCGAGGACGAACGTCAGCTCGGGGACGGCCTGGGCGGCCTTGGCCGCCGCCGGGAGCTGGTCGACGCGCACGACCAGGTCGAAGGTGGGGACGAGCCCGGCGATGGTCTTCAGGGCGGCGACGACCTCGCCCCGGGCGAGGAAGTCGGCCTCCTCGCGGCCCTGGACCTGGTCGCGCAGGCCCACCAGGTAGCGCACGCGCGGGTGGCCGCGGTAGCGGGCCAGGACGCCCTTGAGGTCGGGGTCGAGCAGGTCGATGTGGCCGACGACGCCGGCGATCTCGGGGACGGCCCCGGCCAGGTGCAGGAACTCGACGGTCTCGGACGGGTGCCCCCAGCCGGCCTCGACCAGGACGGTCCGGTCGACTCCGGCCTCGGCGAGGTTGGCGCGCAGGTCCGCGATGCCGTAGTCGCGGCGGATGGGTTCGAGTCCGGGTTCGGACGAGAGCCAGGGGTAGTCGGCGGTCCAGACGTGGTGGTGAGCGTCTATGACCTGGTACACGGTCATGGAGTGGGTGCCTCCTCGGCCAGAAGCCCGGTCCGCTTGAGCTCGTGCCAGAGCGCGCCGGGAATCGGGTGGGCGAACATCGCGAGGGCGTCGTCGACCTCGGCCGGGTTGCGGGCGCCGACCAGGACCGACGCCACGGCGGGGTGGGCACCGGGGAATTGCAGCGCCGCGGCCCGCAACGGCACATCGTACTTCGCGCACACGTCGGCGATGGCGCGGGCGCGGGCCAGCAGCGCCGGGTCGGCGGCGGTGTAGTCGAAGGTGGCCCGGCCGTCCGGGTCGGCCAGGACGCCGGAGTTGAACACCCCGGCGGCGACCACCGAGACGCCGCGTTCGAGGCACAGCGGGTAGAGCCTGTCGAGGGCCGACTGGTCGAGCAGGGTGTAGCGCCCGGCGATGAGGGCGAGGTCGAAGTCGCCGCGGCCGAGCATGTCGGCGGCGGCCTCGGTGGAGTTCATGCCGATGCCGACCGCGCCGATGCGGCCGGCATCGCGCAGTTCGGCCAGGGCCCGGTAGGTCCCGGCGGCGGCCTCGTCGCGGTGGTCGTCGGGGTCGTGGACGAGTCCGATGTCGACCCGGTCGACGCCGAGGCGGTCGAGGCTGGCCTCGTGGGAGTCCAGGCAGGCCCGGTAGGAGAAGTCGAAGACCGCGGCCTTGCCGCTGTCCTCGGCCCAGATGTCCCAGGGGCCCTCGTGGTCGACCAGGACGCGGCCCATCTTGGTCGAGAGTGTCAGGCCCGCACGCCCCAATGTGGTGAGAGCGCTCCCGAGTCGCCGTTCGGACAGGCCGGCCCCGTAGTGGGGGGCGGTGTCGAAGTAGCGGACGCCGCCGGCGTGCGCGGCGGCGACCGCGTCCGCGGCCACGGCGGGGTCGACCGGGGTGAACAGGCCCCCGAGTGGCGCGCAGCCCAGGCCCAGGGCGGTCACGGACACGTCGGTTCGGCCGAGGCGGCGACGCGGAAGTTCGGGGCTGTCCATGGTCACGAAAATATCCTATAGGATGTTCGGCATGAGCGGAACGGTGGCGGCCTCACAAAAGCGGACCTTGGCAGACGCTGCCTACACCCAGCTGAAGGCCCACATCATCCAGGGCGAGCTCGCGCCCGGCGCCAAGGTCAGCATCGACGGCCTGGCCCGCCGCCTGGAGTTCTCCCAGACCCCGATCCGCGAGGCCCTGGCGCGCCTGGAATCCGAAGGACTGCTCGCCCGCCGCCCCCTCAGCGGCTACACCGTCACTCCGCTGTTGACCGCCGCCGAACTGGCCGACCTCTACGAGATCCGCCGTCTCCTGGAGCCCTTCGCCGCCCGGCGCGCCGCCGAACGCGACCCGCTCGCCGACGCCGAAGCCGCCCGGCTCGCCGACGCCGCGCGCATGCCGACCCCGACGGTCGGACGGCTCGCCTTCACCGAGGCCGACGCCCGCTTCCACGACGCGGTCGCCCACCTCAGCGGCAGCGCCCAGCTGTCGAACGCCATCCGGCGGCTCGACGCCCACATGCACCTCTACCGCGCCTACATCGAGCCCGGCGCGATCGAGGAGACCGAAGGCGAGCACCGGGCCATCGCCGAGGCCATCGCCCGGCACGACCCGACCGAGGCCGCCGCGGCCATGCGCCGCCATCTGGAGCGGGCCCGCGACCGGCACAACGAGGCATTCCGCAACGCCGAGGCCGCCCAGACCGAAGCCCCCGCAGAACCCCCGGCCATGACCGGGCTCCCGAAACGAGGTGAGTCAACCCCTTGAGCCGCATAGGTCTGTTCATCACCTGCGTCAACGACGCGCTCTACCCGCAGACGCCGAAAGCGGTCGTGACCGTGCTCGAGCGACTGGGCTACGAGGTCGACTTCCCGACCGCGCAGACCTGCTGCGGGCAGATGCACGCCAACTCCGGATACCGCGACGACGCCGCGAAACTGGCGCGCTCCTTCGAGGAGGTCTTCGGCGGCTACGAGGCCGTCGTGACCCCCTCGGGTTCGTGCGCGGCCATGGTCCGCGACCAGTACCCGGACCTGACCGGCAGCGACTTCGGCGCCCGCGTCCTGGAGCTGTCGGAGTTCCTGCTCGACCACGCCGGAGTCGACGACGTCGGCGCCCGCTTCGAGCACACCGTCACCTACCACCCCACCTGCCACGGCACCCGCGCGCTCGGCCTGGGCGACAAGCCGCTGCGGCTGCTGCGCAACGTCGCCGGCATCGAACTGGTCGACCTGCCCGAGGCCGACCAGTGCTGCGGCTTCGGCGGGACCTTCGCCCTGAAGAACTCCGAGGTCTCGACCGCGATGCTCGAGGACAAGTGCCGCCACGCCGACCGGACCGGCGCCGAGTACCTGGCCGCGGCCGACAACTCGTGCCTGACCCACATCGGCGGCGGCATCTCCCGCTCCGGAGGGCCGCGCCCGATCCACTACGCCGAGATCCTGGCGGCCACCGCATGAGCACCGCGTTCCCGAAAGCCGCCAAGGTCGCGCTCGGCATGCCGCAGCTGCGATCGAACCTGGCCCACGCCACCGGCACCATCCGCGGCAAGCGCGCCGCCGTCGCCGCCGAACTCGACGACTGGGAGCAGCTGCGCGACGCCGCCAGCGCCGTCAAGGCCGACGTCCAGCGCCACCTGCCCGAACTGCTTGAAACGTTCGAACGCAACGCCATCGAGGCCGGGGCGAAGGTCCACTGGGCCCGCGACGGAGCCGAAGCGAACCGGATCGCCGCGCGGATCACGCGCGAGGCCGGCGCCGACGAGGTCGTCAAGGTCAAGTCGATGGCCACCCAGGAGATCGAGCTCAACGAGCACTTCGAGGCCGAGGGCCTGGCCGCGTGGGAGACCGACCTGGCCGAACTGATCGTCCAGCTCGCCGAGGACCGGCCGAGCCACATCCTGGTCCCGGCGATCCACTACAACCGCACCGAGATCCGCGACATCTTCAAAGGCCGCATGAAGGACGCCCCCGCGGACCTGACCGACGACCCGGCCGCGCTGGCCGAGGCCGCCCGCCGGCACCTGCGGCGGCGATTCCTGTCGGCGAAGGTGGCCGTGTCGGGCGCGAACTTCGCGATCGCCGAGACCGGCTCGCTGGTGGTCGTCGAGTCCGAGGGCAACGGCCGCATGTGCCTGACCATGCCCGAGACGCTCATCAGCATCGTCGGCGTCGAGAAGCTCCTGCCGAGCTTCGACGACCTCGAGGTGTTCATGCAGCTGCTGCCGCGCTCCTCGACCGGGGAGCGGATGAACCCGTACTCCTCGATCTGGACCGGCCGGGCCGAGGGCGACGGTCCGAAGGACGTCCACA
Organism: Glycomyces salinus; assembly: GCF_016428645.1. GTDB lineage: Bacteria > Actinomycetota > Actinomycetes > Mycobacteriales > Micromonosporaceae > Glycomyces > Glycomyces salinus. The sequence continues at coordinate 93,593 of NZ_JAELXW010000017.1, forward strand.
TCATCCTGCTCGACAACGGCCGCACCGATGTCCTGGCCGACGAGGTCGGCCGCCAGGCGCTGTCGTGCATCCGCTGCTCGGCCTGCCTGAACGTGTGCCCGGTGTACGAGCGGACCGGCGGGCACGCCTACGGGCACGTCTACCCCGGCCCCATCGGCGCGATCCTGGCCCCGCAACTGGAGCCGGGCAGGCACGACGACCTGCCGTACGCCTCCAGCCTGTGCGGGGCGTGCTACGAGGTGTGCCCGGTCAAGATCAACATCCCCGAGGTGCTGGTGCACCTGCGGCAGACCGGCCCGCACGGCGCGGGCGAGAAGGCCGCGATGGGCGCGGCCCAGGCGGTCATGGCCCGCCCCGGGCTGTGGCGGGCCGCGCTCCGGGCGGCGCGGTTCTTCTCGCGGCCGTGGCGGCGGCGCGGCTACGTGCGCAGGCTCCCCTTCCCGGGGTCGAAGTGGACGGTCAGCCGCGACCTGGGGGTGCCCCCGAAGGAGAGCTTCCGGGACTGGTGGAAGGAGCACGAGCGGTGAACGCCAAGGAGGAGATCCTCGCCAGGATCGGCCGGGCCCTGGACGGGACCGAGGAGACCGTGGAGGTCCCGCGCCGGTACCGGCGCTCCCTCGACGAGGGCACCGACGTGGTCGAGCTGCTGATCGACCGCCTCGTGGACTACAAGGCGAACGTCCACCACGGCCTCGAATCGATCGAGGCGGCCCTGGGCGAGGCGAAGAAGGTCGTCGTCCCGGCCGACCTGCCCGCCGGATGGCGCCGCGGCGGCGCCGAGTACATCGAGGACGACGCGCTCGCCACCGACGAGCTGGACGGCATGGACGCGGTCCTGACCGGCTGCGCGGCGGCCGTGGCCGTGTCGGGCACGATCATGCTCGACGCCGGACCGGCCCAGGGCAGGAGGGCGATCACGCTGGTCCCGGACCACCACGTGGTGGTGGTCGGACGCGACCAGATCGTGGGCCACCTCGCCCAGGCCCTGCCGCGGCTGTCCCGAACCGACCCGCAGACCTGGATCTCGGGCCCCTCGGCCACCAGCGACATCGAGCTGCAAAGAGTAGAAGGAGTCCACGGCCCCCGCCGCCTCGACGTGGTCATCGCGGACCTGTAAGACAAAGGCCATCCCTAACCCCCACCCACCCGGGGATCCGCAGGATCTCCCCGATCCTGCCCGAGGGGTCCGACAAGAATCCGGGCCGAGCAGCCTCAAACGGTGAAGACGCCACTCGAAAGAATGAAGAGCGACTTCATTCCGGGCCGGCCACGAATTTCGCGATGCTCCTGATGTACTCGCGGTAGCCGCTGAGGGCCATCGGGATCGCGGCGGCCAGCACTTCGGTGTCGGTCTCCAAGTACTCGTGAACCAGAACATTCCGAAGGCCGGTGCTCGGCCTGAGGTTCGCCGCCAGCGCCGGTGAGATCGCGCCGGTACGAGCAGCCAGGTCGAACGATTCGCGGTAGCTTTGGGCGCCCGTCCCCAGACGGTTGGCGGCGAGATACTGGTTCACCGAAACGGCGATATCGACTACCTGGGTGACAATGCGCTCCACGGCGAGGCGAACGATGTCGTCGGGCATCCGATCCGCCATGTCCTGTGGCGCGATCTCCTCAAGGCGATCGAGCAGCTGGCCCATCAACTGGAGGCGACGTGCCACGATCGCTTGGGCCCCTTGCGAATCAGTCATTTCGCCATCAGTCTCAAACTCAGGTCGCGCATCGGCGCGGTCTCGGCGAATTCGGTCAAGGCCGCCATGAGGACTTCCACATAGCGTCCCGGGGTGTGTTCATAGAGGGGGATCGTGCCGAGGAGCGCTTCGCGCCGTGCGACCGGATCGGCTCGGTTCAGGACCATCACGTCGATGTCGCAGGGGCCGGTCACTTCGGCGAATGCCTCGTAGAGATCGAGCAGCGCCAACCGGGATCGCCCTCTGCGGGTCGAGACCGCTATGTCGAGGTCCCTCGGGCTCGCCGCGCCCTTCGCCGTTGAGCCGAACACCACCACCAGGTCGAGCCCGAATCGGTCGCACAGCGCCTCGAGCCGGCCGCTCTCGGCGGCCGCCTTGAGCCGAGCCAGGCCCTCCTTCGGCGAAGTCATGGCTTCACCTTAGCGGCAGCCCGGCGGTCAAGGCAGCGGACTTTCCGGTCAGCGCTTGCGGCGGAGGCGTTCGCGGCTGAGCAGCCACAGGGCGTGGACGCCGTCGGTCCAGGTGATCTTCTTGCCGTCCTCGCGACTGCGGGCGGTGTAGGAGATCGGGACCTCGAAGGGCCGGATGCCCCGCTTGAGGAGCTTGGCGGTCAGCTCGGCCTCCATGCCGAAGCCGGTCGAGCGGATGTTCAGCTCCCGGTACAGCTCCCGCGGCAGCAGCTTGTAGCAGGTCTCCAGATCGGAGATGTAGGAGTTGAACAGCACGTTCGCCGCCAGTGTGATCCCTTTGTTGCCCATGACGTACCAGAACGAGTACGCCGAGTGGGACCCGAAGGTGCGCGAGCCGTAGACGACCTCGGCCTTGCCGTCGAGGATCGGCGCCAGCAGCTTCGGCAGGTCGTCGGCCTCGTACTCGCCGTCGGCGTCGAAGACCACCACGTAGTCCCCGCTCGCCTCCTTGACGGCGGTGCGGATCGCCGCGCCCTTGCCCTTGTTCCGATCATGGCGCACCAGCTGCACCCGCGCCTGGTCCTGAAAGGACTGGAGTGCCTCCCACGACCGGTCGCGCGAACCGTCGTCGACCGCGACGATCTCGGTCTCGCAGGGGAAGTCCACCGCGAGGAGCTCCTTGAGGGTCCCGGTGACGAGGCGTTCCTCGTTGTAGACCGGAACCAGAATCGACAGCAACACTTGGAGCTCCATGACGAGTGATCGAACAGGTCTCGTAACCATAACGCGTTAACGTCGGGAAGGCATCGGCCGATCGGTCGTGTTGAATGAAGCCGTGCTACTCGTCCCGTGGCTTCTGGTACTGCTGCCCGCCCTGGCCTACGCCCTGCGCCCGCTCGAAGGCTCCGTGGTCGCCCCGATGCGCCTGGCCGCGGTCCGCGCGGCCGTGCTCCTGGGCGCCTGGGCCATCGCGACCGTCGAGGCGGCCTCCGCCCTCACCAGGCTCGGCACCGGCCTCGTCCTCGCCTCCTGGTCGATCGCGACCGCCGCGGTCACCGCGGCGGTCCTGACCCGCATCGTCCGCGACGTCGCCCCCGCCGAGGGCTCCCTGACCGACCGGCTGCGCGGCCGCCGCGGCGCCACCCGCCGCACCTGGCGCCGCACCAAGTCCGCCGCCGCCGCGGCCCCGGCCTGGCAGTGGGCGCTGGCGTGCGTCGTGGTCATCCTGTTCATCGCCGCCGGAATCCTGGCGGTGTCCTCCTCCCCGAACAACTTCGACTCCCAGACCTACCACCTGCCGCGCATCGAGCACTGGGTGCAGAACGGCTCGGTCGAGGCGTACGCGACCGCCATCCACCGGCAGGTCGACATCTCCCCCGGCGCCGAGTACCTGCTGACCCACCTGCGGCTCCTGGACGGCGGCGACGGCGCCTACCACCTGCTCCAGTACTTCGCCGCCGCCGGCTGCGCCGTGGCCGCCTCCCGCATCGCCGCCCAGCTCGGCGGCGGCCCGCTCGCCCAGCTCGCCACCGTCTTCCTGATCGCCACCACCCCCGAGGTCCTCCTCCAGGCCTCCAGCACCCAGGTCGACCTCGTCGCCGCCGCCTGGGTCGCGTCCCTGGCCACGGTCGTCCTCGACGAGTTCACCCGCCCGTCCACACCGCTGGGCGCGCCCGCGCCGCCGGCCTCCGAGGCGCTCTACCTCGGCCTCGCCCTCGGATTGATCGCCGTCACCAAGTCCACCGGCCTGCTCGCGGCCGCCCCGCTCCTGCTGGCCTGGGGCATCGGCCGCCTCGTCCGCGACGGACGCCGCCGCAAACCGTGCCTGTGCGGCAGGGGCCCCGAGCAGTGCTCGCGCGCCGACCGCTCCGGCGCGACCGCCGCCCGCGCCCGCACCGTCGCCGCCTCGGTCGCGATCCTCGCGCTCGCGGTGGCGATCGTCGGCCCCTTCCTGGCGCGCATGCACGCCACCTTCGGCCACCCGCTCGGCCCGGAGATGCTGCGGACCTCGATCGGCACCGACACCGCCGACCCGCGCCTGATCCTGATCAACCTGCTGCGCATCGCCCACACGGCCCTGGACACCCCGTTCGCGCCGCTGTCCGAGGCCGGGGCCGCCGCGATCCGCGGCCTGGCATCGGCGATGGGCGTCGACTCCAACGACCCGGCCGTCACCTTCGTCGGCACCGAGTTCCCGGCCGCCTCCTGGTACCCCGACGAGGACCGCGCGGCCTTCCCGCTCACCGGAGCGGCCATGATCGGAGCCCTCGCCTGGTTCCTGTGGAAGGGCCCGGCGCTGCGCCGGACCTACGCGGCGTGCCTGGGGCTGGCGTGGATCGCCGTGGCCGCCTCGGTCGCCTGGCAGCCGTGGATCAACCGCCTGGTCATGTTCCTGGTCGTCCTCGGCGCGCCCGCCGCGGGCGTGGCCGCCGCCGCGCTCGCCCGGCACCTGGTCGACCACCGCCGCAGGGCCGTGGCCTGGACGCTGCTGGGCACCTTCGCGGCCACCGCGTCCCTGGCGGGCCTGCTGACGGTCGCCTACGGCTTCCCGCGCCGCCTGACCGGCGCCTGGTCGGTCTTCACCGTCTCCGACCTCGAGGAGCGGTTCATCCGCCGCCGCGAATGGTTGCCGCAGTACGAGCAGGCCGCCGCGGCGGTCGCCGACTCCGGGGCCGAGACGGTCGGGATCGTCCAGGGCAACGACTCCTGGGAGTACCCCTGGTGGATCCTCCTGCCCGACGGCACGCGCCTGGTCGCGCTCGAATCGGTCGTCCCCGGCCGCCCGGGGGCCGATCCCGGTTCGGTCGACGCGATCGTGTGCGCCGAGGACCTGGAAGAGTGCGCCGACCTCGTCCCCGGCGACTGGGACCTGGTCGAGCTGGGCACCGTGGCCTACGCGCTGCCGCCCGACGAGGCGTTAGCCTGGCCTCATGCTGCTTAGCGACCGCGACATCTCCGAGGCCGTCAAGAACGGCAGGATCGGCATCGAGCCGTTCGAGCCCGACCTGGTCCAGCCTTCCAGCATCGACGTGCGCCTGGACCGGCGCTTCAGGGTGTTCAACAACCAGAAGTACACCCACATCGACCCCGCCGTCCGCCAGGACGACCTGACCGTCGCCGTCGAGGTCGCCCCCGACGAGCCGTTCGTGCTGCACCCCGGCGAGTTCGTGCTCGCCTCCACCCTCGAAGTGGTCACCCTCCCCGACGACCTGGCCGCGCGCTTGGAGGGCAAGTCGAGCCTGGGCAGGCTCGGACTGCTCACCCACTCCACGGCCGGGTTCATCGACCCCGGCTTCTCCGGGCACGTCACCTTGGAGCTGTCGAACGTGGCGAACCTGCCGATCACACTGTGGCCGGGCATGAAGATCGGGCAGCTGTGCGTCTTCCGCCTCTCCAGCCCCGCCGAGCACCCCTACGGCTCGCAGGTCAACGCCTCCCGCTACCAGGACCAGCGCGGCCCCACCCCCAGCAAGTCCTGGCTCAAATGGCGCACCTGGCCCACCTGACTCTCCTGGAGCGCCGCCCCGGCGGCCGCGCCGGTCCCTCGCGTCCTGTCCCCGCCAAGGAGGATAAAAACCGGAATACGCCGTATACCAGACCTATCTGACTTACGCTGCGGACATGGATATCACGCAGAGTTTTCAGAACATGCTCGATGATGTGGTGCAATTCCTGCCGCGCGCGGCGGCCTTCCTGGCGATCCTCCTCGTCGGCTGGTTCGTCTCCAAATGGGTCGGCAAGCTCATCGGAAAGCTGCTCGCCAGGGTCGGCCTCGACCGCCTGGGCGAGCGTTCGGGACTGCGCCGCTTCACCGGCAAGTTCGAGATGAGCGAGCTGTTCGGCAAGCTCATCTACTACATGCTGCTGCTGTTCACGCTCCAGCTGGCGTTCGGCGCCTTCGGGCCCAACCCGGTCTCGGACCTGCTGACCTCGCTGGTCGCCTGGCTGCCGCAGCTGTTCGTCGCGATCCTGATCCTGGTGGTGGCCTTCGCGGTCGCCAACGCCGTCTTCGGGCTGGTCAGCGGGGTCCTCTCCGATGCCTCCTACGGCAAGACGCTGGGCCGGATCACCCAGATCGCGATCGTCTTCGTCGGCGCCGTCGCCGCCGCGGGCCAGGCCGGCATCGCCGACACGGTGACCACCCCGATCCTGTGGACGGTGCTGGCCGCGCTCGCGGGCACGATCATCGTCGGCGTCGGGGGCGGCCTGATCGGCCCGATGCGCGAACGCTGGGAGCGGATGCTCAACAGCGCCGAGACCGAGACGGCCCGGATGCGCGAGGCCCGGCAGACCCGGCAGGACCCGGCCGACCCGATGGCGCAGACGTACTCCTCGGAGCGCTACGGCACCGGCTCGGACATGCAGGCCGAGGGCGAAAGGGAGCGGCACGACACGGAGATGTAGCGGTGTCGTTGCGGTACAAGCAAAACTGAAGACGCTGCTCGACGGCCGGCCGCGTTCCGGGGCTTCGGAACGCGACCGGCTTCCCTTCGGGGCAGCAGACGTGTGCACTGCTCGTCACTGTCGATACCCTGTACTCTATGCACAACCTCTCCCCCTGGTTGGTCATCGTCTCCGTGGCCCTCCTTTCGGCGGCTGTCGTCAGCCTCGCCCGGCTGCTCGTGAAGTGGCTGCTGCTGCGCCACGCCTCCGAACGCTGGTCCAGCGTCATCGGCAAGGCACTGCGGCCGGCCCAGTTCATGGCCGCCACCGGCGGCGTCCAGATCCTGCTGTTCGTGATGCGCAACGACACGGACTGGGGTCCGGGGGCGGACGGCTGGAACTCGAACCTGAGCCAGGGGCTCCTGTTCGGCACCGTCGCCAGCGGTGCCTGGTTGGTGTCCAACCTGCTCAGCATCGCCAAGACCCCGTTGCAGGAGCGCTGGGGCTCCCTCCAGCAGGACGATGTGGACGGACGGAAGCGCCGCACCCAGGTCATCGTCATCTACCGGCTCATCTCGGCCGGGGTGTGGCTGATCGCGGTCGGCATCGTCCTGTTCAACATCCCCGAGCTGAAGGCCCTGGGCACCACCATGCTCGGCGCGGCCGGCCTCGCTGCCGTCATCGCCACCCTCGCCGCCCAGACGATGCTCTCGAACCTGTTCGCGGGCATGTCGCTGGCCTTCGGGGACGCGGTGCGCCTTGAGGACGTGGTCGTCATCGAGGGCGAATGGGGTCGGATCGAGGAGATCACCCTCTCCTACGTGGTGGTGCGCATCTGGGACGAGCGGCGCCTGGTGCTGCCGACGTCCTATTTCAAGGACGCGCCGTACGTCAACTGGACCCGCAACAACCCGCTGGTGCTCGGAACGGTCAAGATCGACGTCGACTGGCGGCTGCCGGTCGGGGAGGCCCGCGCCGAACTGCGGCGCTTCCTGACCAACAACCCGCTGTGGGACGGCCGCAAGTCCGGGGTGATCGTGCTGGACGCGACCGGCCCGTACATGCAGCTACGCCTGCTGGTCTCGGCGTCCAGCCCTTCCGACCAGTGGGACCTGCGCTGCGAATCGCGCGAGCACATGATCGCCTGGATCGTCAAGGAGCACCCGCACTGCATTCCCCGGATGCGGGTCAACAGCTACCAGTCGCTCATGGACGTCCGCACCGGCGGCGTGCCCGGCCAGCAGAGCGAGAATGTCGCCGACATGGAGGCCACGGAGATCCAGGCGCTGCTCAACGAGACGCCCCTGGACCACCACCGCCGTCGGGATTGAGGGGTACTCTTGCGCCGGTGAACTTCGATGCAGACGGTGCCGGCGATCGGCTCGCGAACTTCGCCGACAACGGCCGCGCCGGCTCGAAACGGCGCCGCGAGATCCTCGACGTAGCGGTGAAGATGCTGGCCAAGCACGGATACCACGGCGTGTCGATGGACGACATCGGGGCGGCCGCGAACATCACCGGCCCGGCCCTCTACCACCACTTCAAGGGCGGCAAGGAGCAGATGCTCGCCGACGCCCTCATCCCGGTCTCCGAGCGGCTCCTGGTCGGCGGCCGCCACTTCGCGTCGCTGCACTCCGACTCGCCGCGCGCGGCCCTGGAGGCCCTGGTCGACTTCCACCTGACCGTCACGGTCGAATCGCCCGAGATCGTCATCCTCCACCTGCACGAGCTCGACCGGCTCCCCTCCGAGCCGCGCCGCCAGGTCCGGCGGCTCCAGCGCCTCTACGTCGAGGAATGGGTGCGGGTGCTGTGCGAGCTGACCGCCGACCTCAAGCCCGAGCAGGCCCGAGTCATCGCGCACGGCGCGTTCGGCCTGCTCAACTCCACCCCCTACCTGGCCCTGGGCGAGGAGGTCGGCCCCGACGAGGTCCGCGGCGTCCTCAGAGAGGCCGCACTCCGCGCCCTCACGGCGACGCGCGCGGAGCCGTAGATTAGGAGATTTCCCGCATAGTGAGATACGCTCGCTCTGTGCAGCAGGCTTCGCCGCGGCAGGAGGTGGCACCATGACCCAGCCCGACCAGGTCTCCATCAGGGAGGTCGGCCCCCGCGACGGCCTCCAGAACGAACCGCCCGTGCCCGCCGAGGACAAGGTCCGCCTGATCGACGCGCTCTCCCGCACCGGCCTGGCCCGCATCGAAGCGGTCAGCTTCGTCCATCCCAAGGCGATCCCGCAGATGGCCGACGCCGACCGGGTCTGGGCCGAAGCCGAGAAGCACCCCGGCATCCGCTACAGCGCCCTCGCCCCCAACCTCAAAGGCGTCCAGCGGGCCCTCGACGCCGGATTCGCCGAGATCGAAGTCGTCGTCTCTGCCTCGCAGACCCACAACCGCGCCAACGTCGGCCGCGCCACCGAGGAGTCGGTCGCCGAGTTCGGCCCCATCGCCGCCCTCGCCCACGAACGCCTCGCCAGCGTGGAGGCCATCATCGCCACCAGCTTCGGCTGCCCCTACGAAGGCGACGTCGACCCCGCCCGCGTGGCCGCCATCGTCGACGCGGTCACCGAGGCCGGAGCCGACCGGATCGCCTTCGGCGACACCACCGGCATGGCCACCCCCAGGCGAGTCGACGACCTGCTCGACGCCGTCGACACCGACCTGCCGGTCCTCATGCACTTCCACGACACGCGCGGCACCGCCCTGGCCAACGTCCTCACCGCCCTCGAAAGGGGCGTCACCGAATTCGACGCCAGCGTCGGCGGCCTCGGCGGATGCCCCTACGCGCCCGGAGCCTCCGGCAACGTCGCCACCGAAGAGGTCGTGCACATGCTCCACGACATGGGCATCGACACCGGCGTCGACCTCGACGCGCTCATCGCCGTGGCCGAGACCGCCCAGGACCTGGTCGGCCGCCGGCTCGACTCGGGCGTCCTCTGGGCCGGGCCCCGGACCCGCCTGACCCCGAAGCCGTGAACGAAACGGGCCCGAGCGGCCGAAACCGCTCGGGCCCGTCCGGGCGCCGGTCACAGGACGGATCGCGGAACGGCGCCCGGATGCCGGTCTCACCTCCGAGTACCCGGCAGCCTCTCCGGCTCGTGCGGCGCGTGCTCGGCGAACTTCCAGGTCGCCAACAGCCCGGCGATCACCAAGAACCCCAGCACCGCACGCCAGCCGAAACCGGGCACGATCGCGCCCGCGCCCGCACCGGCCGCCAACGCGGCCGCGACCGCCGGCGACGACGTCAGCGCCGGGCCCGCCCCCAGGTCGGCCAGCACCCGGTGCGACGTCGCCGCCGCCAGCCCGGCCGAGACGCCCATCGCGGCCGCGGCCGCGAACAGCATCGGGAAGTTCACCGACAGCGCCGCCGCGAACGCGGCGACCGTCAGCACCCCCAGCGCGAGCGTCCCCGCATAGCGCGGCCGCATCCGCACGCCCTGCGCCAGATTCGCGGCCGCCACCAGTCCGAACGCGAACGCCCCCAGCGGCCACAGCCGCGCCGCCGGCGCCGTCTCCATCGCCGTGGCGATATCGGTCGACAGGAACGCCAGCACGGTCCCCGAGGTGAAGGCGGCCGCCTGCGCTCCAGTCGCGGCCACGACGGCGGCACGGGGCTTCACGGCCGTCACCTCGATCTCAGTCGTCGAATTCATGCCCTCGAAGCTAAGCGCGCCGAACCCAAGGGACGTAGGTCGAATGACCGGCCGCGCCGACTGGGATCGACCCGGTAGCCCGGCCAGGTAGCCCCCGGCCCGGTCGACCCCAGTCGAATGACAGATGCACCCGTCGGACCTCGCGGTTACCCTGGGAGGAGTCCGCTGCCCGCTGCGGAAGGAGCCGCCGTGAACACCCCCGCCCGCCCCGCCGCGACGGCCCGGACGATCCTGTACGGACGCGACGCGGAACTGGACACCATCCACGCCCTCCTCGACGGCGCACGCATCGGCCACGGCGGCGCCCTGGTCGTCCGCGGCGAACCCGGCATCGGCAAGTCCGCGATCGCCGACGCCGCCGTCGACCTGGCCGACGGCTTCACCGTCCTGCGCACCCTCGGCGTCGAAGCCGAGCACACCTGGTCCTACGCCGGACTCCAGATGCTGCTCCACCCGCTGCTCGACCGCATCGACCACCTCCCGGCCGCCCAGGCCGAATCCCTGCGCACCGCCCTCGGCATGGGCGAGGGCGCCGCCCGCGTCCAACGCCTCCAGATCGGCCTGGCCGTGCTCAACCTCCTGGTCGACGCCTCCGCGCAGCGCCCGGTGTACGTCGTCATCGACGACGCCCACTGGCTCGACCGCGACTCCACCGACGCCCTCCTGTTCGCCGCCCGGCGCCTGCCGACCGAGTCGATCGCGATGGTCCTGATCGTCCGCGACGGCTTCGCCCCCGACTTCCCAGCCCCCGGCGTCCCCGAGATGACCCTGGGACCGCTCGACGACGAGGCGTCCCGGGCGATCCTGGACACCCGCTCCGAGGCCGTCCCCTTCACCAGCCGCGACTGGATCCTGCGCCTGTCCGAAGGCAACCCGCTCGCGCTCCTGGAGCTGCCGGCGGCCGACCACGAGGACCCCGTCCACACCATCGACGCCTCCAACAGCCGCTACTCGACCACCTCCCGCATCAAGCAGGCGTTCACCGAGCGCATCATCGCCCTCCCCGAGGCCACCCGCACGCTCCTGCTGGTCGCCGCCGCCGAGGAGACCGGCGAGACCGCCGTGATCGCCGAGGCCGCCGAGCGACTCGGCGCGAACCTGACCGACCTCGAACCGGCCGAGGTCGACGACCTGGCCCGCTACCACCAGGGCCGCATCGAGTTCGTGCACCCGCTGATCCGCTCGGCGGCCTACCACTCCTCGCCGCGGGCCCGCCGCATCGAAGCCCACCGGGCCCTGTCCGAGGCGTTCGGCGAAGGCGACATCCGCCACGCCCGCCACCTGGCCGCGGCCACCACCGGCTTCGACGAGAAGGCCGCGGCCGCCCTCGAATCCATCGCCTCCTACGAGGCCGAGAGGGGCGGCTGCGTGGCCGAGATGGCCGCGCTCGAACGCTCCGCGTCGTTCACGCCCGACCCGAACGAGCGGGCCCGCCGCCTCGTGGACGCCTCCCAGACCGCCTACGCGGCCGGGCTCGTCGCCAAGGCCGTCGAACTGGCCGAGCAGGCCGAGCGGCTCACCGAGGACCACGTCCTGCTGGCACGCACCGCACTCATCCGGGCCACCATCATGTCCTGGGCCGGGAACGCCGGCGCGTTCGAAGTGTGGATGGAATCGGCCGAGCACTACGCGGCCGGCGGCCACGAGAACACCGGCTACCCGCTGCTGCGCGGTGTCTGGAACGCCTGGGAGACCGGCGACTTCGGCAAGGTCGAGTACGCGAACGAACTGGCCACCCGCTTCGGCGGCTCCAGCAACACCTGGGCCAAGCGCCTGGCGCGGGCCGCGGCCGGGCTGAACCGGCGCCCGCAGGTCACCGCCGGGGAAGCCGTCGACGCCCTGCGCAGCCTCTACGACTACTACCAGCCCCTCCACGACGACTTCCGCCGCTTCGACCAGGTCCTGGCCGCGCGCTGGCGCCTGCTGGCCGGAGACGTCCCGGCCGCGCACGCCGCCGCCGGCGAGAAGGTCCGCGACTGCCGGCAGACCGGTGCCACCAGCCCCCTCATCCAGGCCCTGCTCGTCCAGGCCCAGACCCAACTGCACTACGGCCGCTACGCCGACGCCCAGGCCGCCGCCACCAGCGCCATCGAACTGGCCGCCGAGACCGACGACCGCCGCGCGCTCATGCAGGGCCGGGTGTGGGTGCTGCTGCCGATCGCGGCCATCCGCGGCGAGGAGCGCCACTGCCGCGAACTGATCGCCGCCGCCATCGAAGACGCCCCCGAGGACTCGGTGATCCCGGCCGACACCGCCCTGGGGCTGCTGGACGTGGGCGTGGGCCGCTACGAGGCCGCGTTCGACCGGCTCCGGCGCCTGGTCGAGGGCGTCACCCCCATGGAAGTGCTCCAGCAGGTGCCGTCCCTGGTCGAGGCCGCCTTCCGCACCGGGCGGATCGGCGAGGTCAAGGAGGCGTTCGACTGGTTCGCCGACTGGGCCGACGCCACCGGCCGCCCCTACTGGGAGGCCCTGGTCGAACGCTGCCGCGCCCTGATCGCGGCCGACGCCGAATCCGGGGCCCACTACGCGCGCGCGGTCGAACTGCACCGCGCCGACGACATCGACCCGTTCGAGCGGGCGCGCACCGAACTGGTCTACGGCGAATGGCTGCGGCGCGAACGGCGCATCAACGAGGCCCGCGCCCACCTGCGCGAGGCCACCGAGGTCTTCGAGCGCCTCGGCGCGAACCCGTGGACCGAGCGCGCCCAGGCCGAACTGCGCGCCGCCGGCGACTCCTCCGCGATCGAGTCCGGCGGCCCGGACCTGGCCGAGCGCCTCACCCCGCAGGAACTCCAAGTGGTGCGCCTGGCCGCCGAAGGGCTCACGAACCGCCAGATAGGCGAGCAGCTGTTCGTCAGCCCCCGCACGGTCGGCTACCACCTCTACAACGCCTACCCGAAACTCGGCGTCTCCTCCCGCACCGAACTGGCCAAGCTCAACGTCTAGGCCCGTCGCCGTCCGCTCGGGGACGCCTCGGAGACGAACGCCCGGTGGGCGCGCGCGAGCATGGACCGGACGACGACCGGATGCAGCAGGCGGACCGGCAGCAGGTAGAGGCGGCCTCGGCGCCGCTTCGCGCGCGCGATCGAGGTGACGGTGACCGCGTGCTCGGTGACGTGCACCGACACACGGAAGTCGAGATGGTCGGCGTCGGTGCCGAGCAGCACCTCGTCATCGGTGCGCTCCAACGTCTCGAAGGCGGATCCGTCGTCGCGCTCGATGCCGACGAGGCCGACGAGTGCCTGCCGCAGCGCCAAGAGCGCGCCGACCCACCGGGGAGGCCGATGGAAGACCGCTTCAGCCCAGGCCTGCGGGTCGTCGGGGAGGCGCCGGTGGTGGGGAACGGCGTAGGCGTCGACCAGGTCGATTCGATCACTGCCGCCGTACCGGGAGATCGTCCGGCGGGCCAGGTCCGCGCCCGCCGGGATCGGGACCCCGCGGGGACGCGCCGCCTCCGCGCGCTGCATGAGCCGGGTCAGGGGCGACCATCGCGCGGGAGCGCGGACGGTGCCGGTGGCCTCGCGTTCCGCGTTGTCGAGCAGGTCCTCGACGACGGCGTCGTGCGCGCGGATCAACAGCGGTTGCACGAGGCGCAGCAGGCCGCGCGTCCGGCAGGCCAGCAGGTGCTCGACCCTCGTGCCCTCGCCCGAGGGCGCGACGGTGAGCTCATGGTGGCCGTCGATGCCGCAGGCCGGGTCGAACGTGAAGCGCACGCGGCGGCCGGGTTCGTACTCGGTGACGCGGTAGCGGATCGAGCCGTGCCCGCCGGAGGCGCCGACCGCGAGCGGGCGGTCGAGCCTCATCGGGGTCCACGCGGGCGTGGGCCACAGGCGGTCGTCGTGCCCGCCGAGCCCGGACAGGAGCGCGGACACGGAGTCGACAGGGGCATCGAACTCGCGGATATGGACGTTGTGGATCATCCCGCACCTCGGCAATTTCCATACGCGACCGTATGGTCACCTCCATACGGTACCGTATGGAAGTGACCCGGCAACGTGGAAAGGCCCGCCTGCAGGCGGAGGACTGGGCGGCGGCCGCGCTGCGCGCCATCGAAGCCGGCGGTCTCGAAGCCGTCGCCGTCGAGCGGCTCGCGAGGGAGCTCGGGGCGACGAAGGGCAGCTTCTACTGGCACTTCGCGAACCGGCGGGCGCTCGTCGAGGCCGCGATGGGCCGGTGGGAGCAGGAGCAGACCGACGCGGTGATCGACGCGATGCAGCGCATCGAGAGTCCGGCCCGGCGCCTCGACGAGCTGCTCGCCGTCGTCCTCGAGCACCGTGTCGATCCGCTCGAGGTGGCGCTGCTCGCCGCCGTGCAGGATCCTGTCGTGGGCGACGCCGTCGCCCGTGTGACCGGGCGCCGGATCGACTACGTCGCGTCGCTCTACCACGCGACCGGTATGGGCGAGGACGCGGCCTACAGTTCCGCCGTGACGGCCGTCGCGGCGTATCTCGGGAACATGCAGCTCGCGCACGCGGCGCCCGCGACGCTTCCGACCGGAGACCGCTGGGCGGCCCACCGCGACCGGGTCCGCGAGATGCTCGTCGACCGCCCGGTCGCGGACGCGACCTGACCTCCGGCCGCAACCCGATCTGCCGGCCTCGGGTTCGCTCACCGCTTCCCGGCGCGGTGGGCGACGACCATCGCGACCGCGCCGAGGACGGCCACGCCGGTCAGGACCGCCGCCGACAGCCGGTAGCCGTCGACCGGGCCCGCGCCCAGCCCCCAGGCCAGGGCGGCCAGGACGGGACCGAGGGACGAGCCGATGGTGCGCGTGGTGGCCATGAACGCCCCGGCCGTCCCCGCCTGCTCGGCGGGCGCCGCCGCGAGCAGGTAGGCGTTCACGGGCGCGTTGAAGACCCCGAACAGCATGCCCAGCGCCGCGACCCGCACGCCGATGCCGAGCACCGAGGTGGACTCACCGACGAACACCAGCGGGACCATGCCCGCGACCACCAGCACCGCCCCGGTCAGCGACACCCGGCCGGGCCCGTAGCGGTCGGCCAGCCAGCCCGCCAGCGGCGTCGTGACCGCCAGACCCCCGATGAACGTCATCAGCACTGCGCTGACCAGCGCCGGGCTCACCTCCTGGACGTCGGTGAGCAGGAACGGCAGGCTGAAACTCTGCAGCCCCGTCACCGTCGCCATGAGCACCAGCGACAGCAGCGCTCCGGCCACGGCCGGGTTCCGCATCAGCGCCAGCGTCGGCGCCGAGGCCGGCAGCCGCGTCCACGCCGCCGCGAGCGCGACGCTGAGCGCCAGGACCGCGGCGGCGAGCCACGGCGCCGAGTCGACGTACTCGAAGGCCAGCAGGAACGCGAAGATCGCCCCGCCCGACGTGGCCAGGTCGGCCAGGACCGCCCGGTCGGGCCGCGGCAGACCGGTGCCGTCGCCGGGCACGGTCCGCCACAGCCAAACCGTCGCCCCCGCGCCCGCGACCGCGAAGATCCAGAACAGGCCCCTCCAGTCGAAGACGGCGACCGCCAGGCCCCCGGCCCCGACCATGCCCATGCCGCCGACTGTCATCAGCAGCGTGATCACCGACAGCGCCCGGCCGCGGGTCCGCTCGGGCGCGGCGAGGGTGACGATCCGCCCGGTCATGCCGAACAGCAGCCCGCCGATCAGAGCCTGCGCGGCGCGGGCGGCGATGAGCAGGCCGAAGTTCGGGGCCAGGGCCGCGGCCACGGAGAACACGGTGAGCCCGGCCATGGAGAAGACCGAGACCGCGCGCAGGTCGGCCTTGTCGGCGAGCCGCCCGGCCGCCATCGCGACCGCGCCCATCGGCAGCGCGTACGCCAGCAGCACCCAGGCGGTGGCGGCCCCGCCCACTCCGAGGTCGGTGCGAATCGCCGGGAGCCCCACCGACACCCCGGACATGCCCCCGGCCACCACCAGCTGCGCGAACCCGACCGCCAGGACCGTGGACCACCGGGTCCGTTGCGCGGTAGTCGGCGTCGCCGACGTCATCGGTGTCTGTGTCATGGGCCGAACGGTATGGCCGCGGCGACCGGACCTGCATCCGTCGACCGACTGGAAGCGGCGACTGAACGTCGCGGCCCGCGCTTCCAGTCGGGCTACAGTCGTCCGACAGATGCCGCGACAGTCGCCCCGTCCGTAGCTTCGACCCCGCAAGAGGCTCCGAAGCGACGAAATGAGGCAGCGATGTCCGAGAATCTGAAACTGGCCGTCATCATCGGCTCGACCCGCGAGGGCCGCTGGGGTCCGGTCCCGGCCGCGTGGGTCGCCGAGCAGGCCCGCGAGCACGGCGCCTTCGACGTCGACCTGGTCGACCTGGTCGAGGCCCAACTGCCGCAGTACGTCACCGAACAGGACCTGTGGTCGCGCCCGGGCCAGCCCAGCGAGCCCGTCGCCACCCTCGGCGAGCGCCTGCACCGCGCCGACGCGTTCGTCGTGGTCACACCCGAGTACAACCACTCCTACCCGGCCCAGCTCAAGCACGCGGTCGACTACTACATGCGCGAATGGCAGGCCAAACCGGTCGGGCTGGTCTCCTACGGCGGCGGCGCCGGAGGCGTGCGCGCCGCCGAGCACCTGCGGCAGATCTTCCCCGAGGTCCGGGCGACGACCATCCGCCACTCGCTGGTGTTCCCGATGTACTGGGAGAAGTTCGACGAGAACGGCGACTACACCGGCTTCGCCGACACCGAGCCGTACGCCAAGCAGTTCCTCGACGAACTCGAATGGTGGGCCCGGGCCCTGGTGAACGCCCGCAAGGAAGCCCCGCTGCCCGCCTGAGACCGGGCACGGACCGAGGGCGGCGCTATCGTTGCAACCGTGCTTCACGGACGCGCCGACGAGACCGCCGCCCTCCAGACCGTCCTCGACGACGCCCGCGCCGCTCGGGGATCGGCCCTGGTCGTGCGCGGCGAGGCCGGCATCGGAAAGTCCACTCTGGTCGACGAGGCCCTCGGCGGCGCCGAGGGCTTCACCACCCTGCGCTGCGTGGGCGTCGAAAGCGAGCACACCTGGGCGTTCGCCGGACTCCAAGCGCTGCTGCGGCCCGTGCACGGACTGATCGAGACCCTCCCCGGCTCCCAGCAGTGCATGCTCAGCACCGTGCTCGGCCTGACCTCGGCCGACCCGGCCAAACGGCCGCCGGCCGACCTCAGCTTCGGCGTCGGCATGGCCGTCCTCAACCTCCTCTCGGAGGCCTCGGCCGAACACCCCGTCCTGTGCGTGGTCGACGACGCCCACTGGCTCGACCGCGAATCCGCCGACGTCCTCCTCTTCGCCGCCCGCAGGCTCGGCGCCGAACGCGTCGCCATGGTCGTCACCGCCCGCGACGGCTACGCCCCGCACTTCCCCGCCCCCGGCCTGCCCGAACTGCGCCTCGGCCCCCTCTCCGACGAGGCCGCCCGCCGGATCCTCGGCGACCGCTTCGCCGGGATCTCCACCTCCACCCGGCAGCGCATCCTCCGCGCCGCCGGGGGCAACCCGCTCGCGCTCCTCGAACTTCCGCCGGTCGACTTCGACACGCGACCGGCCACCGCCTTCGGCGGGAGCCGGCACTCGACCACCGAACGGCTCAAGCAGACCTTCGCCGACCGCATCGACCGGCTCCCGACGACCACCCGCGACCTGCTGCTCCTGGCCGCCGCCGAAGACACCGGCGACACCGGCGTCATCCTGGCCGCCGCCGCCAAACTCGGCGCCGGACTCGAAGACCTCGCCCCCGCCGAAGCCGACGACCTCATCGCCTACCGGCAGGACCGCTTCGAATTCGGCCACCCCCTCATCCGCTCCGTCGCCTACCGCGGCGCCCCCTCCTACCGCCGCATCGAAGCCCACCAGGCGCTCGCCGCCGCCATAGACCCCGACGACCGCCGCCGCGTCCTCCACCTGGCCGCCGCCACGACCGGCCCCGACGAGGACATCGCCGCCTCCCTCGAAGCCGCCGCCGAATGCGCCGCCGGCTGCGGCGGACACACCGTCGAATACTCGGTCCTCGAACGCGCCGCCGGGTTCTCGCCCGACGACGCCGACCGGGCCAGGAGGCTCACGCGCGCCGCCGAGGCCGCGCTGACGGCCGGAGACGGCCGCAAAGCCGGCGAACTGGCCGCCGCCGTCGCACTCCACGCCAGGGACCGGGCCGTCCTGGGCAGGGCCACGGTCGTGGCCGCCACGGTCGCCACCTGGAGCGGCCGGACCCGCGAGGCATACCGGCTGTGGATGGAGGCCGCCGACCACTACGCCGCCGCCCGACCCGAAGCCACCGGCGCACCGCTGTTCCGCGCGGTCGAGCACGCCTGGAAATCCGGCGACGTCGCCGGAGCCGAGGCCGCCGCCGAACGCGCCGAGCGCCTCGGACTCGAACACGCCCCATGGGTCCGCGACCTGGCCGCGGCCGCCGCCGGACTCAACCGCTCCTGCTCCTACACCGCCGCCGACGCGGTCGCGGCCCTGCGCCGCCTCCTCGACATCCACAACCGGCACAGCGCCACGCAGTCGCTGATCGAGCGCACCATGACCGTCTGGTGGCACGTACTCACCGGCGACATGGACGCCGCCCGCGCCGAGATCGCCGAAGTGGTCCGCGAATGCCGCGAAGCCGGAGCCTCGGGCGCGCTGCCCAGGGCGCTGGTCATCAACGGCGTCACCGAATTCCACAAAGGCCGGTGGAACGACGCCGAGGCGTTCGCCGCGAACGCCGTCGAGATCGGCGGCGAACTCGGCCAACGGGTCTGGCTCCAGTTCGCCCGCGCCCAGGTCCTCGGACCCATAGCCGCCCTGCGCGGCCAGACCTCACGCGTCCGCGAACTGACCGAGGCCACCGAGGACGGACCGGAGGGCCCGGTCGGCACGGCCGGACCGCTGCTCGAATTCAGCTTGGGCCGCTACGATTCCGCGCTCGACGGGTACGCCGCGATCCTCGAATCCGAGGTCCCCGGCGACGCGATCACCCACGTGCCCACGGCCGTCGAAGCGGCCGTGCGCGCCGGGAGGCCGCAGCGCCTGGCGGCGTTCCTCGACTGGTACGCCGACTGGGCGGCCGCGACCGGCAAACCGCACTGGGAGGCCCTGCTCGAACGCTGCCGGGGCCTGTTGGCCGAAGACGAGACCGAGGCCGGGGCGCACCTCGCGCGCGCCGCGGACCTGCACCGCCGCGACGACAAGTTCCCGTTCGAGACCGCCCGCACCGACCTGCTGCTGGGCGAATGGCTGCGCCGGGCCCGCCGCGTCAACGAGGCCAAGACCCGCCTGCGCTCGGCCGTCGAGGTCTTCGAGCGCCTCGGCGCGGCCCCGTGGGTCGAACGGGTCCGCGCCGAACTGCGCGCCGCCGGGGACGCCGGGCCGATCGAGTCCGAGCCCGGTCTGGCCGAGCGGCTGACGCCTCAAGAGCTGCAAGTGGTCCGCCTCGCCGCGAACGGCCTGACGAACCGCGAGATCGGCGAGCAGCTCTACATGAGTCCGCGCACGGCCGGGTACCACCTCTACAAGGCCTACCCGAAACTGGGCGTGGCCTCCCGCACCGAACTGTCGAAACTCGGCCTTTGACGGTCCCAACCCCAACCCCAACCCCAGCCGCAACGAAACGACAGAGTTCACCGCAGCGCCGAGGGCGGTGATCGAACAGCAATACCGATCCCCGCACCTACCCAACCCAAACTACTGGAACAAATCATTCCGTTCTGATATGATGAGAGGAAACCACCGCCCGAAGGAGAGAGTCCTGATGACGACGAAACCCGCCCCGATCCCCGACGGCTACGGCACCGTGACCCCCTGGATGGTCACCGAGGACACCGCCGGACTGCTCGACTTCCTCAAGGCGGCGTTCGATGCCAAGGAGCTGGGCCGAGTCGAGGGACCCGAACCCGGCGGCATCGGCCACGCCGAAGCGCGTATCGGCACCTCCATAGTGATGATGTTCGACTCCCCGTTCAAGGTCGAGACTCCTGCTCTGCTACGTCTCTATGTGGACGACGCAGAGGAGGCGATCCGGCGCGCGGTCGACGCCGGCGCGGCGGTGGTCACCCCGGTGACCGACGTACAGGCATGGGGAGACAGAGTCGGCAGGGTGAGAGACCCCTTCGGGAACCTCTACTGGCTTCAAGAGCGCGTCGAGGAGGTCGACCCCGCCGAGGTTCCCGAGCGCTTTCAGGACCCGAAGTACGTCAAGGCCATGGAGCAGACCCAGGTGATGGAGGCCCCAGGCATGGTGTGAAGCCCGAAGCCCTCGGGCTCGATTCGGAGATCGGTCGCGCCCGAAGGGCGGGGCCGGAAGCAGCGGACCGGGACGTCAAGGGATCCTGCGGGCGAGGAGATGCGCGTGGTGGAAACCGCGGACCGCATCCTCGCCCGGGGCCTCGACGAGCCGGGCGACCTCCTCGAAACCGGCGCGCTCCAAGAGCACGGTCACGCGGGGAATCGAAAGGCGGTAAGCGGTGGTGACCCTGTGGTCGAACGCCCAGGCAAGCTGCGAGTCGTCCTCGTGTGCCGTGAAAGCGACGAGCAGGTGACCGCCCGGGGCGAGGACCCGGTGGAACTCCGCGAAGACCTCGGGGAGCGAATCCGGCAAGACATGGATGATCGAGTAGCGCGAAAGGACACCGCCGAGCGCTCCGTCCCCGACCTCCAGCGCAGACATCGAACCTTCGACGAACCTCAGCTCGGGATGCTCCCTCCGGGCGATCGCGAGCATCCGCGGCGAGAGATCGATCCCGAAGGCATCCAGGCCGAGATCGCGCAGATGCGCGGTGACGTGCCCGGGCCCGCAGCCGACATCGGCCACCGCACCCGATTCGGTCGCCCGCGCGAGCTCCGCAAACGCCCCGATCATCGCCCGGTCGAAGACCTGCTCCGGAATCGAATCGCGAAAGGTCTCGGCGTACTGCTCGGCGACATCGTCATATGCCGCTCGGGTGTCGTGAAGGATCTCCGATTCGCCCATGGCCGAGCACGATACACCGACCAACCCGAACCCCTATCGGGGCGATTTGTGGTGATATAACCCGAAGGTATCCACAGATAGGACACTATCGAGAATAGATCTCACCAGTTATCCACAGGCGCAGAAGTTTCTCTTGCGGGCTTGCGTGGTGCGTGTCAATGTCATATGGAAAAAACGGCAAGTTGGTTCGGTCCTGGCACACGAGCTGAATTGCCCTCTCGCAGGATCGGTGGCGAGGACGGAGGAGATGTCCCGGGAGCCACCATCACAAGTCCGCGCGCGGGGCGCCCCGCGCGCGGCTCCTGCGAGGGACCCGCGGGTAGATCGCGGGCGGGCGGCACCCAGCCGCCCGCCCGCACCCACCCCGCAGGTCCAGAGGTCACGGCGTCTGCGAACACCGCGCCGAGAACCCACGGGGCGTCGGCTAACTGCACGAGACGCTTGGCCAGTTCCAGTTGCCGTTGTGCCGGATCGTGAGCCCGAAGTTGTTTCCGCTGCCGTTGGGAGTGCAGACCATCCGCTGGGAAGTCGGCCATTCGGCGTTGCAGCTCCAGTAGGCGATGGTCTCGGCCGGAGACGGCACGTCCAGGACGACCCTCCAGTTGCTGGAACCGGAGACCGAGACGTTGAGGTTGTAGCGGTCGCTCCACTGCTGGCCGGCCGAGAGCGCGGCCGTGCAGGCGCCGCCTCCGCCGCCGTCGTCACCCCCGCCGCCATCGTCCCCGCCGCCTCCGCCGGTGGAGTCGACGGTGATGTTGGAGCTTCCGTTGCTCTGGTAGCCCTCGGTGGCCATGATCATGTAGTAGTTGAACGAGCCCAGGTTCATGCCGTGCTGCGCCCAAGCGTCGAAGTGCGCACCGGTATCGATGGTGCCGCTGCTGCGGTGGTTGCGCCGGACGCTGAAGAACTGTTCGAAGGTTGTGTTGCCCTCGACCGAAGGCGCGTCGTACCTCATGGCGTGGACGAGGTCGTATTCGCTGCCGTCGGCGTAGAAGGAGCCGCGGGTCTCACCGCTGCTGCTGGGGTTGTAGGGGCCGTGGGACTCGACGATGTAGTACTCCACCAGCGGGTTCGCGGTCCAGCCGTAGAGGGCCAGGTAGCCGTTGCTGCCGTGGTTGACCCAACCGTCGTAGTTGATGGTGCGGCGGCCGCCGTTGGCCCAGCCCTTGCCGCACACGAAGTTGTTCGTGCCGCTCCACTGGGTGGAGTAGTTGCCGCCGGAGCCCATCGTCATGGAGACACTGCCTTGAGTGTCGGTCCAGAACGAGTAGTAGTAGCCGTCGTGGGTCCCCTCCTGGTTGGTGGTGATGGTCTGCTGTGCATTGGCGGTTCCGGGCAGCAGCAACGCCGACGAGCCGGCGACGAGTGCGCCGGCGCCGCCGAGCAGCAGACTGCGGCGGCTGACCGGGGGTTTGTCCTTGGACATGTTTCCTCCTTGAGCAGGCTGGCAGGAAACCAGCGGGCGTTGCGCGGCTTCGGCGGTCGAGCGGTGGCAAGGCCTTGGGCCGCCGCGTGCCGACCCCGTGCGGCGCACTGGTAATCGGCCGACCGTCACGGTCGGGACGGCCGGTGGTCGGAGCCGCGGGCGCGGTCCCGATCGACACCTATCGATGTCTTTCAGTGGACTAATTATGGGTGTGACACTGATGGCTGTCAATACTTTCCGGAACTTTATCGGAAGATTTTTCGTGCAAATGGGACCACGGTGAGTGCTATATTCCAGCACTAATCGGTCACTGTGGGGGTGAATTGGACTAGATGAGAGGCGAGCTGGGGGTGGATTGATGTTGGACATTATCGGAAACTTTCGGAGGGTTTCCGAGTGGAATCGTCCGGGCCAGCGCAGTAGCTCGCGGGCAGCACCTCGGCCCAACATCGCTCCATCCGATGCGTTGGCACGCGGAGTCCTTCGAGTTTCGAAGGGCGGGTCGGACCGGGCAGGGCTCGTCAGCCCCGCCGGGCCCCGACGCGTTGGCACGCGGAGTCATTCGAGTTTCAGAGGGCGGGTCGATTCGGCCGGAGGTCGTCAGCCCCGCCGGGCCCACGAGCGGGCCGCGGCCTGCTTGGCGTCGTTCACCGTCTCGACCTCGATCACCTCGATCCCCGTGTGGCGCTCGGAGACCGAGCCTCGCGGGACGATCGCGGTCTTGAAGCCCAGCCGCGACGCCTCGCTGACGCGGCGATCGGCGTTGACCGTGCGCCGCACCTGGCCGGTCAGACTCACTTCGCCGATCGCCGCCAAGTCGGCGCTCACAGCGATCTCCTGCTCGGCGCTCACCAGCGCCAGCGCCAGGGCCAAATCCGAGGCCGGTTCGCGCACTCGGATGCCGCCGATCGTCGTCGCGTACACCTCCCGGTCCAGCAGCCGCAGGCCGCCGCGCCGGGTCAGGACCGCCAGGACCATGTTCAGCCTCGCCTGGTCGAGCCCGGAGACCGTGTGCCGCGGGATCGCACCGTCCTTCACGGACTTGCCGACGAGCGCCTGGATCTCGACCGGCACCGCCCGGCGGCCCTCCATAGTGACCGTCACGCACGTGCCGGGCGTCGGCTCCGATGGCGCGTCGTCGAGGAAGAGCCCGGACGGGTCGGCGAGGGAGACGATGCCGTCCTCGGCCATCTCGAAGCAGCCGACCTCGTCGGCCGGGCCGAAGCGGTTCTTGACCCCGCGCAGGAGCCGCAGCATCGAGTGCCGGTCGCCCTCGAAGTGCAGCACCGTGTCGACCAGGTGCTCCAGGGCCCGGGGCCCGGCGATGTTGCCCTCCTTGGTGACGTGGCCGACCAGGATCGCGGCCATGCCTCTGGCCTTGGCCTCGGCGATGATCGCACTGGCCACGGCCTTGACCTGGGTGACTCCACCGGGGACGCCGTCGGTGTCGCCGGCGAGGACGGTCTGCACCGAGTCGAGGATCAGCAGGGACGGCTTCACGTCCTCGATGTGGCCGAGCACGGCGCCCAGGTCGGTCTCGGAGGCGAGGTAGAGCTCCTCGGACAGGCAGCCGGTGCGGTCGGCGCGGCGGCGCACCTGCGCGGCCGACTCCTCGCCGGTCACGACCAGGGCCCGGCCGTAGCCGGCCTCGCCGAAGCGGTGCGCCACTTCGAGCAGCAGCGTCGATTTGCCCACGCCCGGTTCGCCGGAGATGAGGGCGACGCCGCCGGGGACGAGCCCGCCGCCCAGGACGCGGTCGAATTCGCCGATGCCGGTCGGCAGGCTCGCGGCCTGTTCGGAGGAGACGGTGCCGATCCGCTGCGCCGGGGAGGCCGGGCGCCTGACGGCCGCGCCGGGGGCCGCGGGGGAGGCGGCCTGTCTGGGCGGGGCGACGGTCTCCTCCATCGAGCCCCACTCGCCGCAGTCGGGGCACTGCCCGACCCATTTGGGGACGCGGTGGCCGCAGGCGGCGCAGGCGTATGAGATGCGCTGGCTTTTCGGCATGGC
This sequence comes from Glycomyces salinus, assembly GCF_016428645.1. Classification (GTDB taxonomy): domain Bacteria; phylum Actinomycetota; class Actinomycetes; order Mycobacteriales; family Micromonosporaceae; genus Glycomyces; species Glycomyces salinus. The sequence continues at coordinate 118,065 of NZ_JAELXW010000017.1, forward strand.
GCAAGCCTACGGGCCGGTTCCGACAGCCCGGGAATAACGGCGGGTCGGCGTCGGTGGTTCGGCCTAGACTGGCCGCATGGACTCAGAGGAGCCGAGAGGCGGCTCACCGGCACTCTCGACCGGGCCCGCACCGGCCCCGCATGCCAGCGCGGTCTTCTTCGATCTGGACAAGACCGTCATCGCCAAGGCCAGCACGCTGGCGTTCAGTCGGCCGCTCTACAAGGGGGGCCTGCTGGGCCGCCGCGACGTGCTCAAGGTGGCCTATTCGCATCTGGCGTTCCGCCTCGGCGGTTCCAGCGACGAGGAGCAGATGGCGCGCACTCGCGACTATGTGGCGGCGCTGTCGCGCGGCTGGCCGGCGGGGCAGGTGGCCGAGATCGTGAACGAGACGCTCCACGATCTGATCGACCCGTTCGTGTACGCCGAGGCGGCCGCGCTCATCGAGGCCCATCGGGCGGCCGGGCGGCATGTGGTGCTGGTCAGCGCCTCGGGGGAGGAGATGGTCGCGCCGATCGGGCGGATGCTCGGAGTCACGGATGTGATCGCCACTCGCATGGTGGTGGGCGCGGACGGCCGGTACACCGGCGAGATCGACTTCTATGCGGCGGGGCCGGCGAAGGCCGAGGCGATCAAGGCGTTCGCGGCCGAGCGCGGGATCGATCTGGCCGTCTCGTTCGCCTATTCGGATTCGATCACCGACGAGCCGATGCTGCGGACGGTGGGTTTCCCGCGGGCGGTGAATCCGGATCGGGCGCTGCGGCGGTTGGCGGCCGAGGAGGGCTGGCCGCAGTTGTCGTTCCGGCGTCCGGTGCCGGTGCGGGAGCCGATGTCGGGTCCGGGCCGGTTGAAGGTGCTCGCGGCGGGGGTCGGAGTTGCGGCCGTGGCGCTTGTGGCTTGGCGTTTGTGGAGGGATCGTCGCCTGAGGACCGCGTGAGCAGCGCTTTCCCGCACTCGGTAGCCTCAGCGAAATGGAACGCAAACAACCGGCCAGACTGGCCGACGTCGCCCGAGCCGCCGGTGTCTCGGTGGCAACCGCCTCTCGCGTGCTCAACGGCTCACCGCATCGGGTGAGCGATCAGTTGAGCGAGCGGGTACGCGAGGCCGCGCGACGGTTGCGATACGCGCCGAACGTGGGGGCCCAGGTGCTGGCGCGCTCGACTTCGCAGACGGTGGCGCTGCTGCTCCACGATGTCACCGACCCGTACTTCGGGCAGATCGCCGGCGGGGTGCTGGCCGAGGCGGCCCGCCGGAATGTGCGGGTGCTCATCGCCGACACGGGCATCGACCCGGATTCGGAGGTTCAGCACCTGGACTCGCTGCGCGGCTACCGGCCGCGGGCGGTGATCGTGGCCGGTTCGCGGACCGTCGACGCCGAGGCCGAGCAGCGGCTGTCCGATCAGCTCTCGGAGCTTCTGGAGCTGGGCGCGACGGTGGTGAGCGTGGGCCAGCCCGGGCTGCCGGGCCGAGTGGTCAGTCCGGGCAACCGCGAGGGGGCGGCGGCGCTGGCGCGGTATCTGGTCGGGTTGGGGCACCGCGATTTCGCGGTGGTGTCCGGGCCCGAGCAGCTGCAGGTGGTGCGGGAGCGCCGCGACGGGTTCATGGAGGCGCTGCCGAGCGACGCGAAGGTGGTGCACGTGGCCTCGGAGTTCACTCGCGACGGCGGTTATCAGGCCGGGCGGGAGCTGCTCGAGCACGGTTCGCGGCCGACGGCGGTGTTCGTGACCGGTGACGTGCAGGCCACGGGCCTGTGCACGGCGCTGCGGGAGGGCGGGGTCCGGATTCCCGAGGAGGTCTCGGTGGCGGGCTTCGACGACATCCCGGTGGTGCGCGATCTCACTCCGTCGTTGACGACGGTAGCGTTGCCGCTGCATGAGATGGGGGTCAGGGCGCTGGAGGCGGCCCTGGACGAGGAGGGGGCGGTCGCCGACGAGGTGGCCGTGCCGGCGGAATTGATCGAGCGGGCCTCGACGGCCGCCCCGAGAGATTGACGAATAGATCAGAATCTTTTAAGACGGGCCTCGCGAACGCCTTCGCGGGGCCCGTCTTCGCGTCAGGCTTGCTAGGCTTCAAGTATCGGAAATCGGTTTCGCCGAAACATATATGAAACATCCAATAAGGGCCGGCGGCACGCATCTTGTGCTGCGATTCCGCCGTCGTATTAGATGATGAGACGCGGATCACCAACGCTGCGTGACCTCCATCTCACCAAAGAAACTGGCAAACGATTAAATATAGGTGTGTTTGGATATAACACCTGGTAGTGCTTCTGCGACCGGCAGGCGGAGGTCCCCGGGGTGCGAAACCGATCATCCGTCAGCGCTGGCCCGGCTGGCGCGGACGGCGTAATCTCGTCGTTGGATCAGGTAGGAGCCGTGGTGCAGCTCCGAATCCGATCCGAGTCCGAGGAACCGAACCCTTTGCGTGCCGGAAGTGTCGTCGTTACCGTCCGGCTACAAGACAAGGGCATATTCAGGGTTGGAACTGGATTGATGGCAGCGCGGCCTGAGCTCCAGCACCGCCTGGGAACCATCCGGAAGGAACGCGATCATGGTGCGAGTCACCGTAGAGGCCGAGACGCCCGTTTCACCGGTCAGCGGGGAGACGCTCTCCAAGGCCGATGCCGAGCGCATCGCAGGTGTCCTTAAAGCACTTGCCGACCCAAACCGGCTGCAGCTCATCAGCCTCATCCAGGCCTCTCCAGATCAAGAGGCCTGCGTCGCCGAGCTCACCGAACCGCTGGGCCTGTCCCAGCCGACCGTCAGCCACCACCTGCGCATCCTGGCCGAAGCCGGGGTGGTAGAGCGCGACAAGCGCGGTGTGTGGGCCTACTTCCGCCTCGTGCCCGACACGATGCGGATCGTGGCCGACCTGCTGACCCCGCCCAAGCGGCGCCGCCGCCGCTAGGACCTCCTTCGGCCGGCGGCGGTCACCGTCGGTCGGGGGTAGATAACAGAATTACCGCAACTCGACTGAAACTGTGTCCGGCCATACACTTGTAGTGTGACCGGCAGACACCGCAGACCACGACGACTCTCGAAAGAGGGCCGCCGGCTGCTTGGCGGTGTCGCGCTACTGGCCGTGTTCGCGCCGGTCACGGCCTACACGCTCAACGCCGCGATCGCGCACGTGCGCTCCTGCGACGACGAGGTGACCCTGACCGTGGCGGCCGCCCCCGAGATCGCCGGTGTCCTGGAGGACTTCGTCGACGCCGGCGGCGGCGCGCCCGAGCGCGGCTCCGACGTGTGCGCCGACTTCGAGATCATCCCGGTCGCCTCCGATGAGGCGGACCAGTCCGGGGCCGAAGTGTGGATCCCCGAGACCGACCTGTGGCTCGACGTCCCCGAGAGCGGACTGCGCGAGCGGTGGGAGGTCATGAACGCCTCCACCGCCTCCAGCCCCGTCGGCCTGGCGCTGCCCGCCGAGGACGACCCCGCCGCAGTCGACCCGACCGCGGCCGAGGTCGCCGTGGAGGATCCGCGCGCCGACCCGGCGGAGCTGCTGTGGATCACCGTGTTCGGCGTCGGCGACAACATCACCGCCTCCGGCGAGGAGGTCATGTCCGCCCACCAGGTCCGGGCCCACAACGCCGAAGGCGGCGACCGGCTCCAGGCCCCCAGTGCCGCGGCCCAGATCGGACAGTTCACCTACCCGATGCTCACCGCCGTCGACATCGACGACGACCACCGCGAGGCCGCCCGGAACCTGCTTCGCTCATACGACCTGCCCGAATACAACGAGCTGCTCGCCGAGGCCGGCTTCGGCCCGCAGGTGACCGTCGGGTCCCAGCGGGACGAGACGATCGTCGCCTCGGCGCTGGAAGCCTGGGACTCCTACTCCTCGGAGTCCTCGAGCAATTTGGACTGATTGAGCACGTCGTTGAGGATCGGCTGCGCGTCGGTCTCGGCCAGGTCGGCGTCCATCGAGGCCACGGCCGTAACGTGAAGGACCTGGTCGCCGGTGTCGACGAACACGCTCAGCGACGCCTTCCACTCCCCGGGAGGCTCGCGCACCGAGAATCCGATGTCGCCGTTCTCGTAGACCTGGAGCGGCTGGTACGGCAGCTCCTCCTGGAGCCCCTCGCGGGCGTCGTCGTCGCATTCCGCCTCGCACGCCGACCAGGACACCAGCACCGTGGACTGCCCGTCCGGGGCGGTGCAGTCGGCGGTCCGGTCGACCTCGCGGCACTCGTAGTCGGGCGGCACTAGGAAGGCGAACGGCCAGCCCTCCATGGAGACGACGGTGGTCTCGTCGCCCTCCTCGAACGAGGACCCGGCCACCGACATGCCCTCGGTGTCGGGGTTCCACTCCGGGAACGGCGGGGCCTCGGCGTCGCCCGCCGACGACTCCTCGGGGGCCGCGGCGGAGGACTGCTCGTCGGCCGACTCCACGGCCGGGGCCGAGGAGTCCGAATCGCCTCCGGCCAGGGTGCTCCAGATGATCCAGCCGCCCACTACGAGGGCGATCATCGCCAGCACGCTGGCGACGCCGATGAGGATCGGCTTGAGCTGGCTGCGCTTCTTCGGCGGCGGGATCGCCACCGGCGGGGACATCGGCGGCGCGGAAGGGGCCGGGGCCGCCGGCGAGGCCGGGGCCTGCGGCCGGTTCGAGTGGGAGGGCGGTCCGACCGGCAGCGGGCCGGTCGCCGGGCCGAGCGTCAGCAGCCGGTCCATGATCCGATCGGCCCCGCGCATCCGCGGATCGCGCAGCACGACCACGTACGGCTGCTCGGCCTCCAAGTCCGCCACCAGGATCGGGGCGTCATCGGGACCGGCGGTGGCGTAGGCCCAGGCGACGGTGTCCGACAGGAGCCCGCGTCGGGCCGGGTCCTTGGACGAGGCCGAGCCGAGGGTGAGGATCTGGACCGGGCGCCCGGTCTCGTCGGCGCCCTCGCACAGCTCGTAGGCCCCTTCGACTCGAGCGGTCGCGACATCTTTGTACGGCCCGACCGTGCGACTCATCGAGACCCTCCCTCCCACGCCGCGCTGATTTACCCACAAGTATGGACCGGCTCTGCACGCGCCGCGACATCGAGGCCCCGCGAACGGCACGGCCCGATCGGGCCGGTGCGCCCGGGAACCGCATGGGCCGTACGACCGAGGCGCTCGGGGCCGGACAAGGCTACTCTGACGACGTGACGATCTACCGCAGCACCGACCAAGGGCCGGTCCCCGTCGACGGCGAGCCCCGGCCGCGGCGCACCTCCTGGCGCTCGGCCCCGCAGCTGGCCGTCCGCGGCGGACTGATCGGCGCCGCCGAAGGGGTGCCCGCGATCTCAGGCGGCACCATCGCGCTGGTCGTCGGCCTGTACGACCAGTTGATCGACGCGGCCGGACAGCTGCTGCACGCCCTGCGCACTCTGGTCTCGGGCATCGCGAGGCGACGCGGACTGGCCGAGGGCAGGCGGGCGCTGGCGGCCATAGACTGGCCGCTGCTGGTGCCGGTCCTGGTCGGGATGGCCGTCTTCCTGCTGCTGGCCATCAAGACCATCGCCCCGCTGCTGGAGGAGCATCCGGTGCCGACGCACGCGGCGTTCTTCGGCATGATCGCCGCCTCCGTCGCGGTGCCGCTGCGGATGATGCCGCAGCGGTTCCGCCTCCTGGACGGCGTGTTGCTGGTCGCCGGTGCGATCGCGGCGTTCCTCCTGACCGGGCTGCCGCAGAACGAGGTGAGCGACCCACCGCTGTGGCTGGTGTTCTTCGGCGCCGCCATAGCCATCAACGCCCTGGTGCTGCCGGGAGTCTCGGGCTCGTTCCTGCTGCTGGCCATGGGGTTGTACGTGCACGTCGAGCACGCCCTGGACGAGCGGAACCTCGCCTTCATCGGCGTCTTCGCGCTCGGGGCGATGGTCGGCCTGGGCTCGTTCGTCAAGCTCCTCCAGTGGCTGCTGCACCACCGCCGGCAGGCCATGATGGCCGTCCTGGCCGGCCTCATGCTCGGCTCGCTCCGGTCCCTGTGGCCGTGGCAGAGCGAGCAGAACGAGCTCCAGGCCCCGACCGGGTCGTTGGTCGGCCCGATCCTGCTGGCCCTGCTGGGGGCCGTGGTCATCGTCGTGGCCATCGTGTGGGAAGCCAAGCAGCACAAGAACACCGCGGATTAGGGCAAAACCGGCGCAGAGTGTCGGCTGGGCGACTTTTTCGAATTTCTTCGCGTCCGGGCGTAACCGCTTCCGCTTCCGGCCAGTTATTCAGGGTGGCTGCGCGGCCAAGTCAGCTCGCTCTGAAGAAAGGCAACTCAAGCAGATGGAAATGCGCACTATGCGTAAGGCGGCCCTCGTCGGAGGACTCGCCACGGGGGCTCTGCTGTTCGCGGGATCGGGCGCTCAGGCCTCAGAAGCCGCGCCCGAGCAGCTCGGTGGCCTGCCCACCGACGGTCTCCCGCTGCCCGCCAACGGACTTCCCGTCCCCACCGACGCGATTCCGGGGCTCGACGCGGTCCCGGCCGACCAGCTTCCCGGCGTGGGCGCCGTCCTGCCGCAGCAGGAGGACCACCCGGACGCCGTGGCCGACAAGAAGCACCAGGGCGACGACCAGCAGCAGGGCCAGGCCGAGGCCCCCGCTGGTCCCGTCGACGACCTGCTCGGCAACCTCGGGGGCGGCCTGCCGGTCCCGCTGCCGTTCTAAGAAGACGACCGCCGCGGCCGCGAACGGACATCACCGTCGCATCCATTCGCGGCCGGCGGAAACCGGAGGGCGGGCCGGCCCCGAGCCACGGGCCGGATCCAGGGCGGCCCGCCGCCGGATTACAACCACTCCCGGCTTCGACGACACCCGCTTCCCGCGAGACCCAGCTCGCCTTCGGAACGCCCACAAGTCGTCGGGGCCACGGAGCTTCACGGGGGATACGTGATGGAACAACGAGAACGATTTCCCTGAAAGGTGACGGTTCGTGAACTACTCATGGGCACGTAAGACTGCACAGACCTCTGTCATCACCGCGGGCGCGGTGGTCCTCGCCGGAGCAGGCCAGGCCTACGCCACCGGTGACGACATCCACACGCACGACCAGGTCGGCGCGGTTTCGGGCAACCAGGTGGTCGCGCCGATCCAGGCGCCGGTCAACATCTGCGGCGTCGCCGCCGCGGTCCTCGGCCACGCCGAGGCCGGGTGCGAGGGCGGCTCCGAGGCGACCTTCGGCTCCACCGGAGGCGACCTGCACACCCACGACAACACCGGGCTCGGCAACGGCAACCAGGTGTTCGCCCCCGTCCAGGCTCCCACCGAGGTCAGCGGCATCGCCGCGGCCGTCGGCGGGGCGGCCGGGGCCGAGTCGGAGGGCGGCTCGCAGGCGAACCTGCCCGAGTCGGGCAACGCCGGCGGCGACACCACCACGCACCACAACATCGGCGCGCTGTCGGGCAACCAGCTGCTCGCGCCGATCCAGGCGCCCATCAACGCCTGCGGCAACGCGATCGCAATCGGCGGCGCCAGCGGCGCCGAGTGCGAGGGCGGCGCGGACGCCTCCTACGGCGGCTCCGGCGGCATGGAGACCCACGACAACACCGGCCTGGGCAACGGCAACCAGCTGTTCGCCCCGATCCAGGCGCCGATCAACGTGTGCGGCAACGCCGTCGCGATCCTCGGCACGGCCTACGCCAGCTGCGAGGGCGGCTCCGAAGCCGAAATCGACGAACCCGACGACGAAGGCAGCCACAAGAAGCGCGACGGCTACCAGGAGTCGGCCGAGACCGAGTCGGCGGACCTGGACGTGGCCGAGGAGCAGCTCCCGACCGGGGGCGCGCCCGGTCTCGACGCCGTCTCCGGCGCGGCCGACACCGTGACCGGGAACCTCCCGGTCCAGGACGTGCCGCTCGCCGGCGGCCTGCTCGGCAACGCCTCCCCCGAGGGTGTTGCCGACACCGTCTCCGGCGTCACCGAGACGGCCGGAGCCGGCCTGCTCTAAGCCGCACGAGGGATACACCGGTCAGGGCCGGTGCCGCGGAACTCCGCGGCACCGGCCCTACTTCCGCGCGGCCAATCGCTCGCCGAGCGCGGTGTTCATCGCCTCGAAGCGCTGCTCGGTCTCGGCGATCAGCGAGCCCATGAACGGCACGAGCAGACCGGTGAACCGCTCGCCGTGGACCATACGGGTAGTGCCGTCCTCGGTCGGCTCCAGCACGATGTAGTGCTCGCCGTCGAACAGCCCGCCCGGGCCCACCCGCCCCAGCCACCGGATCTGGCGGGCCGGGGAGACCCGCAGGACCTGCGGGCGGAACCGCATCGGCTTCCCGTTCGGCCGCATCAGCGTCGCCTCCAGCCGCTCGCCCTCGGCCAGCTGCCCGGAGACGGCGACCATGAACGGGTTCCACTCGCCGAAAGCCGCGAAGTCCGTCAGAACCGCCCACACCTCGTGAGCAGGGGCTTCGTACTCGGCGGCGGTCTCGATCCGGCGCTGGAGAAAACTCATGGACGAAGCGTAGCAGCGGCATAAGCCGCTTGAATTAGTATGATCATGCGTCGTAATGTGGTGGGGACATTCCCCGATCGGAACGGAATCCCATGGCCGAACCCGCCTACCTCGACACCTCGCGCCCCGTGGCCGAGCGCGTCGAGGCCATCCTCGCCCTCATGACCGACGAGCAGAAGCTCACCTGCTTCCGCGGCGTGCCCGCAGGACTCACCCTCGCCGACGGCTTCGAACTGCCCGGCATCGACAACCGCTTCGCCGAAGTCCTGCACGGCTCCGGACACCATGAGAACGCCACCCTCTTCCCGCAGGCGATCGGCCTCGGCGCCACCTGGGACACCGACCTGCTCGAACGGATCGGCGAGGTCGTCTCCACCGAGATGCGGGAGCGCGACCCCGACGTGCTCGCCGGGTTCGGCCCCGTCGCCGACATCCGCTCCAATCCCCTGGCCGGGCGCTACGAGGAGGGCTTCGGCGAGGACCCGCTGCACGTCGGCGCCATGGTCACCGCCTACGCGCACGGCCTGCGGGGCCGCCACGAGAACTGGGTGCGGGTGCTGCCCCAGATGAAGCACTTCCTGGGCTACAACCACGAGCTGCACCGCGCCCGCACCTCGGCGTCGATGAGCGTGCGCGCGCTCTACGAGTACCAGGCCGTGCCCTACCGCAAGCCGGTCGAGGCCGGGGCGGTCCTCGGCGCGATGACCGCCTACAACCTGGTCAACGGCGTGCCGGCGATCATCGGGCCGATGATGGAGGAGCTGCGGCGCGAATGGGCGCCGGGCGGGTTCATGTTTCTGCCGGACGGCTGGGACGCGGTCAACCTGCACACCACCAAGGGCGAGCCGTGGGACACCTGGGAAGTGCCCGCCGCCGGCGACGTCCCCTACCCGGCCTCGCTCGCCGCCGAAGAGGGCCGCGAGCTCGACGAGCGCGAATTGGGCGTGTGGGCCTGCGGTCTGATGCTCAAGGCCGGGCAGACCAACTTCGCCGACGGCTCCGAGCTGCCCCTGGTCGAGAGCGCCGCCGAAGCCGTCCGCCGCGGGCTGTTCGGACTGACCATGGCCGACGCCGACCGGGTCGTGCGCGACTGGCTGACGTTCCTGGTGCTTTCGGGCCGGCTCGACGGCGACTCGTGCCCGTACAACCGGATCGAGGTCACTGCGCACCCCGAAGACAAGGAGACCTCCCGCGAGCTGGCGCTCCGGGCCGCGCGCGAGCAGCTGGTGCTGCTCGAGAACGACTCGCTGCTGCCGCTCGGCGAATCGCCGAAGGTGGCGGTGCTGGGGCCGCTCTCCGACCTCAACCTGCGCGACTACTACAGCCCGCTGGTCCCCGACGAGCGCCGCGTCACGCCGCTGGAGGCGATCCGCGAGCGCCTCGGCACGGACAACGTCATCCACCACCGCGGCAACCATGCCGTCGCCTGGCGCTCCGAGAGCGGCTACGTCACCGTCGACGACGAGGGGGCCCTGCGCGCCGCGGCCGACCAGATCGGTGAGAAGGAGACCTTCGAGGTCTTCGACTGGGCCCATGACCAGTACATGTTCCGCAACACCGGCACCGGGACCTTCGTCTCGGCCAACATTCTCGACGATGGGGGAGAGCAGGACTTCATCAACCAGGCCGGCGTCAGCGCCTCGAAGTCCGGGCCGCTCATGCGCGCCGACGACGAGCGGATGGAGGACGCGAACGCCTGGTTCACGTTCCAGAACTTCCACTATCGTCATGTGGGAGAACAGGTCTCGATCTTCGGGCTCAACCACAACGCCTCCGGCAGCGCCGCCGACGCGTTCCACCTTTCGGTGGCCGACGACGGCCTGCTGCCGCTGAGGCGGGGCGTGCCCGAGATGCCGCTGACGGAGACGCTGGTGACCGACGGCCCTCGGAAGGCCGCGGGCGTGGCGGCCGAGGCCGACTACGCGGTCGTGTTCGTCGGCAACCACCCGCTGATGAACGCCCGCGAATGCTATGACCGCCCCGGGCTCGACCTCGCACGGCACCAGCGAGACCTGGTACGGGAGGTCGCCGCCGCCAAACCCGGCCGCACGATCGTGGTGGTGGTCTCGGCGTACCCGCTGTCGATCGGCGACATTGCCGCCGATGTGAACGTGGGGGCGATCCTCTACACCTCCCACGCCGGACAGGCGGCCGGGACCGCGATCGCCGAGGCCCTGTTCGGCGACTACTCCCCGGCCGGGCGCCTCCCGGCGACCTGGCTCGCCGACACCGAATTGCTGCCGAAGCCGGGGCCGGTGACCGAGGAGTTCCGCGTCAACGAGGTCGACATGCTCGAATACGACGTGATCTCGGCCGGGCTCACCTACCGCTACTCCACCGCCGAGCCGGTCTACCGGTTCGGGCACGGCTTGAGCTACACGACCTTCGAGTACGGTCCACTCGACCTCCCGGGCGAGGTCTCGGCCGACGAGCCGTTCACCGCCTCGTTCGACCTGACCAACACGGGGGACCGGGCCTCGGACGAAGTGGTGCTCCTGTTCGCCCGCTCTCTGGACTCGGCCTACGGCGACCGCACCCCGACGAAGCAGCTCGCGGGCTTCACGCGCGTGAAGAACCTCGGCCCGAGCGAGACCAGGCGGGTCGAGATCGAAGTGGACCCGCAGGACCTGTTCGTGTGGGACGTGGTGAGCGGCACCCGGGTCGTGGAGACCGGGAACTACGCGTTCTTCGCCGGTGACGAGGCGACCGCGGCCGAGCGGATCGTCCGCATCGCGGGCGAGTCGATCGGCGAGCTCGATCTCTCCGAGACCGCGAACATCTGGGAGAAGGCCACGATCGCGAAGGGCATGACCTACTGGGAGGTCTCGAAGCGGAACACCCTGGCCCGCCGGGGCGGCTACCACTCGGTCGCCAGCCGCAGGCCCGGCGACCTGGTCGGCTTCACCAAGGTGAACCTGGAGGGCGCGAAGACCATCGAACTCCGCGCGGCCACCACCGCCGCCGACTGGGCGGACCTGGCAGACCCGGTGGTCGAGGTCCGCAGGGGAACCGCAGATGGCCGGTTGCTGGCCGAAGTCCGGGTCCCGATCACCGGCGGCCGCCAGCGTTTCGAGCACGCCGAGGCCGAGCTGACTGGGGCCGAGGGGATCGACGACCTATACCTGCGCTTCCGCGCCGGAGGCGTCTACCTCGACACGATCCGAATAGCGAAGTAGCGGAAGCGCCGCGGGCGACATTCGCGAAGTCCCCGCGGCACTTCCGATCCGCCTCCGCGAATATGCATTGAAAGATCCAGATCTCTGGTTGCATGTTGTTCCTACACTCGGCATCCACCCTCGGGAATCTTTGAGTGAGGTGTCAGATGTCCTCAAGTGGATACAAGGAACCCATGCCCGGGTCCGCCAAGTTCGCGGTGGTGTTCATGTGGATCACTGTTGCAATCGGCATCGGGCTAGGAGCTATGACGTTCGACAGCCGCTTCGATCCGAACATCAAGTGGGTCCTGTTCGGTGCCGCGGCGATCCTCGCAGTGCTGGCGATCTGCATACATGCCAAGCAGATCTGGGCAGTCTGGACAGCGGCGGTGATTTACATCCTCAGCGGACTCGCATCGCTGCTCACTCTGCTGACCGGCAGTCTGGGCAGCATTGTGAACCTGGGGTTGAGCGCGCTCCTGGCCTATCTGCTGCTCTCGGCCGACACCAGATACTGGTGCGACCGTTCGAGCTGAAACACGCCAAGCCTCCCACCGCGAGTGGTTGTCGGGTGCTCGCTAGTGCTATCGGCTGTCCTTGCTTGCTGTCGGGGGTGCTGCTCGAGGGGCTGATGCGAGTGGAGCTACATACGGGACCGCCAAAACCACCAAGACCTCCGAGGCGGTCGAGGCTGTCGGAATGTTCTTAGCGACAAGGTAGCCGAACAGAACTTCATTCGATTTCGAACTCCCACACCCGCGTCGTGTGATCGTTGCTGGCGGTCAGGGCTACGGGCCTGCCGTCGAGTTCACCCCAGGCCACCGCGTTCACCATATTGGTGTGGCCCTCCAACACTGTTAGGGTTTCGCCGGTGTCCAGGTCCCACACTCGCACCGTGTGATCTTCGCTGGCGGTCCGGCGCACAGGTTGGCCCACAGCCACCGGTCGGCCTCCGAACTCACCCAACGCCACCGCTCTCACCCAGTAGGTGTCGTCATCGAACACCGTTCGGGCATCCCCGGTGTCCAGATCCCACACACGCACCGTGTAGTCCAAGCTGGCGGTCAGGGCCACAGGTCGGCCGTCGAGCTCACCCAACGCCACCGCGTTCACCCAGTCGGTGTGGCCCTCCAATACCGTTTGGGTTTCGCCGGTGTCCAGGTCCCACACTCGCGCCGTGTGATCTTCGCTGGCGGTCAGGGCCACAGGTCGGCCTTCGAACTCACCCAACGCCACTGCGGACACCGACTCGGCGTGGCCTTCCAGTTCCATGGTGGAGTTGCTGGATACGCGAAGCGGAAGGTCTTCATCGTCCGTGGTGGGGTTGCTGGATGGCTGAGGCGAGCTCTCTTCCGTGGCGGTTTGCGTATCCGCGTCTTGTTCGTTGCCGCTGTCTGCATCAGTGTCACTGAAAACGGCACTGGCGACCACTCCCACGAGCCCGAGCACCACCATTGCCGCAACCACCCTCACCAGACCGATGTGACGCCGTTTCTTGGTTGGAGACGGCGACGTTCGAGAGCGGACAGGGGCCTTCACGCTGTTCGTCAGCGTTGAGGGCTTCCGGTCGCGAGGCGATGCCGCTCGCGGGCGCGTCGAGCCTGGCCGTTCGGTGATCTGCGAATCAGGCGCCACAGACTCGGTTCCGTCAGCAGCAGTCGTCGGCGACTTTGCTGCTTGCGAGGGCTCGGGTCCAGCACTGGCGACTTCGATGGGCTGTGCTTCTTTAGGTTGATCGATGGCTGGGGTGTGCGGGTCGACCGGATGGTACGAATACCCACTCGAGCCAGAGCCCGGCCGGCCCGCGGTCGGGCTGTCGCCCGTCGGAGCGGCCTGGGGCGCAAGACGGTTGTAGCCCGGCGCGGAAGGTTGGACCAGTACTGGCGGTGCGGGTGTGGCCTCCTCGGCGTCGGCTATCTCTGCTGTGGCCGGGGCTAGGAGGCTGCCGTGGGCGACCGGTAGTTCGGGATGTTCCAACCCCAGCGGCACGAGGCCGAGGCGGGTGTGGAGGAGGCGACCGACCAGCGGCATCCGGCTCGCGCCGCCGACCAGCGCAACCTCACCTGGCGGCGCGGACCGGCATGTGCGCTCGATCAGCCGACCGGTGAGCGTGACCGCATCGTTCAGGATCGGCTCGGCGAGCCGTTCGACCTCCTCACGCGTCAGGTGCAATGCGGCATCGACCCCGGGTACGGCGATCGGGGGGGTGGCGGCACGCGAGAGCATCGCCTTGGCGTCGCGGACGTCGTTCCAGAACAGCTGCCGGTTGCGCCGGTCGCAGGCCTCAAGCGGCAGACTCAACCGCCCCCACACCTCGGGATGATCTTCAGCGATCAGGGTGCCCAGATGCCCGACCAGAGCGTGGTCGATGTCGAGCCCGCCCCGGTCGTCCAGACCATCATGGGCCACAACAATGAAACCGCCCTCCGGGCTCCGGTCGAGGATGGCGACGTCGACGGTGCCGCCGCCGAGGTCGAACACCGCCAACGGGCCGTCGGTCCCCGCGTCGGGATGGTCGGTGAAGTAGCAGGCGGCCGCGATCGGTTCGGCCACGAGCTTGACCGGTCGCAACTGCGCCTGGCGCGCGGCCGCGATCAACAGCGAGCGCCGTACCGGACCCCACCCGGCGGGGTAGGTCAGCACTACCGGTGGCAGCGCACCGGCGGCCTCTCGGGCCGCCGTGGCGACCCGGCCGAAGATCTGAGCCAGCACCTCGGCTACAGGGACGGTGTCCTCACCCAGCAGGATCTCCCCGGCGCCGATACGGCGTTTGGGGTTGGGCTCGAACCGCGCCGGATCCAACTGCGCCATGCGCTGCGCGTCGCCGCCAACGTGGAAGGTGCCGTCCGATTCGAGGAAGACCGCCGAGGGCAGGACCGGTGAACCGTCGAACAGCAGCGAGCGCCGATGCCCGTCCGGTTCGCTGAGGGCCGCGACGGTATTGGATGTACCGATATCGACAGCCAAGAGCCAGCCCGAGGTCGACACACCCAAACACCCAGACCTTCCTCGAAACGCGACGCAGTCTCACAGAAGCGGCATCGAACACCACCGGACTCGACAGTCCTGCAACCCCGATGCGGGAGAAACGACGCTTGCAGTAACCAAAGCGTACTCGCAACCGTCAATGTCACTATTGGAATCATGTGGGGGCCAGGACCGATGATGAGTCTGCTGCTGTCGCTGATGGCCAGGGTGAGGGTGAGCTCCCGGAGGCGCTACTCCTCGCGCTCCCCGCCAGCCACGAGTTGCTCGCTGAACAGTTGGCGCTCTCTGCATGAGGTTTGGATAGCGCCCTCGATGATCAAGTGGTCGATCGGGTGCTCGAGCGGCCTGATGTGATCTATTCCATGGATTGAGCGCGGGGCCACTTACGGGTCGCACACTATCGCATTACACCGTTCGCGTGGGTTCGTGCTGGAGTCGAACAAATCGTCGTCTACCGGCGGGTAGGTGTGTTGCTGGTTGACTACGCCGGGTTCGCGCGTCATCCTCGGTCGTACACGCATCCGCGTGTGATCGAAATACATATCGGTCGGTGGACCGCCTCACTGACGCCAATCACCTTGGCGGTCCACCTCCTAACCCGAGAGGAGTCCTCCCGTGGTCAGCGTTAGCCTACGCCACGAACGGGCCGTCACACCAGAGCAAAACAGGATCGTTTCCGCAGCTCACACCGATCTGGTGAGCGGGTCCGACCCTGCCCTCGAAACCTTCGAGAGCAGCGCCGAGTTCGACTGGTCCCACCCCGAGGCCGACCCGTCGCACCCGCGCTACGAGCCCCCGCACCTGCGCCACCGGCCCGGGGACACCTGGCAGATCGGCGGCAAGCCGTTCGACATCGACGACCGGGGTCCGTACGGCAACCCGCTGTGGCGGCCCGACCATCGCACCGGCCGTCACCGGCGCGGCGAACTGCCCGACCCGCCCCCACCCGAGACCGACCCCGAACCGGAACCGTCCCCGCCGCCGATCGAGGATCAGCGGCCGTCCCCGGGCCCGCGCCCCCGGCACTTCTGGACCGAAACCGACCCCGACCGACAGCGCCTCCAGGGCCCGACCGATCGGGAGCGCCAGCACCGGGAGTCCGAAACGGACCATCACCGGTTCGATCGGCT